>JAADJJ010000001.1:2659674-3324592 GCA_010092695.1 Enterobacteriaceae bacterium 4M9
AATCAATAACACCGGTACGATTTTCGGTTTCCAGGAAATAGCCGCTCCTGTGACCACAGTCAATAACCTGGGCGTCGGGATTTTTAGCCTGGAAAACTTCGTAAATGGTGAGCCCGGCGTGGTGACGTCACGCTTTAGTAATAACAACACCGGCAAGTTTATTAACGCTGGCACCATCAATTTCAGTGACAACATGAGTAACCTGCAACCCGTTATCGCGGTGCTCAACGGTCTCAATACCTTTCACCTTCAGTCCGGCGGGGTGATTGATATGGCCAGTAATAACAAACCGAACAAAAGCACCGGCATCGGTGCCAATAACTATGCCGGTGACCGCCTGACTATCACCAACGACAGTAAAACCTCGGTGTTCTACTCCGATGGCGGCACGGTGCAGTTAAATACTAACTTCACCACAGCCAACCAGGCGCTGGAGGATAACAGAATCAGCGACCGTCTGATTGTGGATAACGCGATGAAGATTTCCACCAGCGCGGCGCCAACCTGGATAAAAATCGTACCCACCAAAAACAGCCTCACCGGTGCACAGCTTACGACCGGTACAGGCTTCAAAGTGGTGGAAGTCAAACAAACCTCAACTAACGATGCATTTGCCCTGGCAGCCCCGGTTGCGGTGGGCACGAAGCAGTACGTGCTGCAACAGTCGGGAAATAAAGACTGGTTTCTCACCAGTGCTGTAGCAGGCACCAACGCGGCTTCTGCCCAACTCTACAACCCATCGGTAGGCTCCTATCTGGCAAATCAGGCCGCCATGATTGATATGACCAGCCTGTCGTTGGCCGATCGTAACGGTCTCGCAAGCGACAGCCCAACCAGTAAAAATGAGTACGGCAGCAGCCTGCAATACAACATGACCACTGGCGCGGTACGCCCGGCCTTCTGGATGCAAAAAACCAACGGCACCAGTACCAGCTCCATGGCCAGTTCACTGAATATGAAGAATAACGCCCAGTTATTGCGTATGGGTGGCGATATCTCCAGCATGAAAAAATTCAGTGGTGATTTACACGTAGGCTGGTTTGGCTCAACAGGAACCAGCAGCAACAGTGCCGTGAATAGCTATACCGGCACCACGGCGAAAGGCAGCATGGAAGGTCATGCCGTGGGGTTTGCCGGAACCTGGTATAAAAATGAGCGCAGCGGCCAGGGACTGTACGTGGACAGCTGGATGCAGTTTGGTCACTTCAAAAATACCATCAGCGGTGCAGTCCAGAATAACCGGGAAGAAAGCTATCGAAGCAGCATTTTCAGTTCGTCGGTTGAAACGGGCTATGCCATGACGTTGAGCGATGAGGCGAACGGATGGATGCTGACGCCACAGGCGCAGATTACTCATCATCAGTTGAAAACTGACCGTCATCAGGACGGTAATATGTTAACCGTGGACAGTGGTAATACTCAGGGGGTTATCACCCGCGTTGGTGTGCGCCTGGATATGGCGCAAAACACGGCCGCGAAAAACGCCCGGACGTTCCATCCTTACCTGGAAGCGAACTGGGTGTCTGACGGCGTGAAAAACCAACTGGCCTTTAATAATGAAACCTTAGCGGATAAACGCTCTCGCGATGTAGTTGAAACCAAACTCGGTTTTAAAGGCGATATTAGCGATAGCCTGAAACTGTGGGGCCACGCCAGCAACCGTCTGGGTGAAAATACGCCAGGAGTGGATAAATACACGCTCAACACAGGCCTGTCTTACACCTGGTAATTCGTGTTAACGGTATTGAGATGACTTAAGGGGGAATACAGCAGTATTCCCCTTTTTACTGCGTGAACGGTCTACTGCGGCAGACGAATTTTCCACTTTTGTGCCAGTTTCGTTTTGGTCTCTCCCGCAAGCCAGGCGTTAATGCGCGCCAGCAGTGCTTCATTTTCCTTTTGCACCATATACACCTTACTGCTGGCGGTGCCGGTAAACGGGGTTTGTGTTGCCATACACAACACGCCCGGCTCCTGGTTGTGGTAATAATCGCCCTCGATAAGGTCAGTTATCATCACATCGGCCCGGCTGTCGCGCAGCGCCTGTAGGTTATCGACATTGTTTTTCACGCGCATGATGTGCGCTTGTTTGATGTTGCTGTCCACAAAGCTCTGGTTAGTGCCGCCTGGATTTACCACCAGTTTCACTTCTGGGCGGTCGATTTGCGCAAGGTCACCCAGTTTGCCGCTCATGCGGCAGTTGGCAATGGCGATTTTGCCATTAGGGACGATGGGGGCGGTTAAACCAAACTGCGCGGCGCGCTGCGGTGTGGCGGTTACCCCACCCATTGCTACATCAAACTTATCGGCGGCGAGATCGCGCGATAAATCCGGCCAGCTGGTGCGTATAAATTCTACCTTCAGCGCCAGCGACTGGCCGAGTGCGTTGGCCATATCGATATCATACCCCTTGAGCATGCCATCGCTATCCTGCCAGGCCAGCGGCGCGTAATCGCCCGGCACACCCACTTTCAGCGTGCCACTGTTCTGGATATCTGCCATCGGGCGCGCCTGAACGCTGGCGCTAAACATAAGGGCCATACAAAGGGACGTCAGCAGCGGTTTCGTCATTTTTCTTCTCCGTGAATTGCGTTTTTATCTTAATTACCACGGTAGCGCGTACAGGGCGCGTATTCCTGGCTATGGTTACAGAGGCGGTCATACGACCGACTCCCCGTTTACCATCAACAAGATAAGGAGGCAATATGGCAAAGGCGAAATACCGGTTCGATGAAATCAATACGGAGGACGTCGAGCCTGATGCGGAAAATCTTTCTTATGCCCTTAGCGCGGCGGTGGCGGTGCTGGCCTCCTGTATCGCCGGCAGTTCTGAGCAAAAAAAAGATGAGATCCTGCGTAAATTTGATATTGCGGTGAAGAAAAATGAGGATGAGGACTGCCACACTGAACTGGCATGGCTGGCGCAGTCCACCAAACTGACGCTGCTGGGCGAAGATTAACGTCTCGTACTGGCTTCGCTGATCGGTTGCCTATACCTATAGATAAGCAACAATTAATACAGATACGTGTTCTCACATCTCTTCGTGTAACCGGCGGACGTTCAACCGCCGGATTTATTTCCTCGTAAGCTCTCCATCATTACTTTTTTGCTCCGGGCGCTCTCATTTCTTTTTATCGTTCTTTGAAATATGAAAACATGGCATGCTATGAAATAGCAACCAAAATAGTTCTCACCACGTAATGGCGCTTAAATGAGCCAAAGAAGCATACGCGACCCTTTACGGCAGAAAAAATACCTGCGGTCCGCAGCCTTACAAAGTGCGGACCGCACACCAACACATAACTTATTGTTTTTAATTAATTTATAATTGTAAATTAACAGGATTTACTCTTCTTAAAAGGTTTGAGGTTATATATCATTTTGGTGCTGAGGGCCTTCGGTAAAAATCATCCCTACATTGAAATGGAGTTTGAAATGGATATTAATATTATTCGAAGAATTTTCACCAATATCTCGTTCAAAGAGGAGGATGGCGGCGGCTATTTTTATTTACACTTTGAGCTCAACCCAATAGAAGTACAATATGGGCTCCACTCACGGTATAAAATTGGCTTCGCTACTCCAGATTCACCCAATTATATGTGGCCAAGCCCAAAGCGAAATCTCAATAATACGGGGAAAATGTTGCTGCCTAATTATGCTGACCCCTCACTTCCTGAAACGGTGGCAGAATTTGTCCAGCGTATGAAAACCGTGGGCGATCCGGCCACCAATACCGTGCGCTTCAATGTGCCGGGCATCAGGGAACCACAAATAGCGCTGGAAATGACCCTCTTCAATCCTGATTACCCCTACAACCTTCAGGAGGATTATTTCCCCATTATGTTAACCATTGATGCTAATGGCTGGGGTGAGTGGTAAAAACCTGCCGCATCAGATAACAAAAACCGCCTTGAGTAAGGCGGTTTTTTTGATGACAGCTAACGTCTGTTTTTCAGATCTAACGCCACATCCACAATCATATCTTCCTGACCGCCCACCATGCGTCGCTTACCCAGTTCAACCAGGATGTCTACGGTTTTCAGCCCGTACTTCTGCGCCGCCGCTTCGCTGTGGCGAAGGAAGCTTGAATACACTCCGGCATAACCCAGCGCCAGCGTTTCACGGTCAACGCGCACCGGGCGGTCCTGTAGCGGGCGCACAAGGTCATCGGCGGCATCCATCAGCGCTATCAAATCTGTGCCATGCTGCCAGCCCTGCTTATCTGCTACGGCGATAAACGCCTCCAGCGGCGCATTGCCTGCCCCGGCGCCCATGCCCGCCAGGCTCGCATCTACGCGATCGGCCCCCTCTTCCACAGCGGCTATGGAGTTCGCCACGCCGAGGCTAAGATTGTGGTGCGCGTGAATACCGGTCAGGGTTTCTTGCTTGAGCACCGCTTTCAGCGCCCGAAAACGCGCGCGCACGTCGTCCATGTTCATGGCACCGCCGGAGTCCACCACGTAAATGCAGGTTGCACCGTAACTCTCCATCTTTTTAGCCTGCTGCGCCAGGTTGTCCGGTGTCGTCATGTGGCTCATCATCAAAAAGCCTACCGTGTCCATGCCCAGCTCGCGCGCGCAGGCAATATGCTGCTGTGCTACGTCGGCTTCGGTGCAGTGAGTTGCCACACGCACAATACGCGCCCCTGCGGCATACGCGTTTTTCAGGTCGTGAATCGTACCGATACCTGGCAGCAGCAGCGTGGCGATTTGCGCCTGCTTGACCACATCCGCCGCCGCCGCAATCCACTCCAGGTCGCTGTGTGCGCCAAAACCGTAGTTAAAGCTGGAGCCTTGCAGCCCGTCACCGTGGGCTACTTCGATGGAGTCCACCCCTGCGCTATCCAGTGCTACGGCAATGCGCTGCACGTCGTCGAGCGAATATTGATGGCGAATGGCGTGCATGCCGTCGCGCAGCGTCACATCAGAAATAAACAATTTTTTCATGCCAGACCTCCCAGCGCCTGCGCAATACGCTCGCCAGTTGCCAGCGCTGCGGACGTCATAATATCGAGATTGCCTGCATACGCGGGCAGATAGTGTGCCGCGCCCTCCACCTCCAGAAACACCGAGGTTTTCAGACCGCTGAAGCGCCCCACACCCGGAATAGTCAGCGGTGCATTGTCCGGGATCACGTCAAACTGTACCTGCTGTTTAAGCCGATATCCCGGCACCCAGACGCGCACGGCAGCAACCATTTCCTCAATGGCGGCAGCAATCTGCCCCTGGTCGGCGTGCTCGCTCAGTACATACACGGTATCGCGCATCATTAGCGGCGGCTCTGCAGGGTTGAGAACAATAATTGCCTTGCCTTTGGCGGCTCCCCCCACCGTTTCCAGCGCCCGGCTGGTGGTTTCGGTGAACTCATCAATGTTGGCGCGCGTGCCAGGGCCAGCAGAAAGGCTGGCAATGGAGGCCACAATTTCGGCGTACTGCACTTTCGCCACGCGAGAGACGGCGGCCACTACCGGAATAGTGGCCTGACCGCCGCAGGTCACCATGTTGACATTGCCTTTATCCAGATGGGATTCCAGGTTAACCACCGGCACACAATACGGGCCGATGGCCGCAGGCGTCAGATCCACCACCCGAATCTGTGGCTTTGCTGCACGCAGCAGCCGGTCATTGTGCACGTGCGCGCCCGCGCTGGTGGCGTCAAAAACAATATCGATACTGGCGAACTCCGGCATGGCAATCAGCCCTTCCACGCCCTGGTGAGTGGTGGCTACCCCCATTCGTTGCGCTCGGGCCAGGCCGTCAGAGTGAGGGTCGATACCCACCATCACGCCCATTTCCAGCGCGCCGGAACGGCGCAGAATTTTTATCATCAGATCGGTGCCGATGTTGCCAGAGCCGATAATCGCGACCCGTTTTTTGCTCATGCATCCTCCTGTGAGAACTGTGCGCTCACGGTGCCTACCCCGGCGATCGTCGCTTCAAAGTGGTCGCCGGGCTGTACATTCACCATCGGTCCCAGCGCGCCGGTCAGAACCGTATCACCGGCACGTAATGGCTCACCCAGTTGCGCCATGGTGCGTGCCAACCACACGGCGGCATTAAGCGGATGGCCCAGGCACTCGCTCCCGCGCCCGGCAGAAACCTCTTCACCGTTACGCGTCATGCGCATCTCACAATTGCGCAGATCAAGCCCTGCCAGCGGTTGCGCCGGGCCGCCAAGCACATACAGCCCACAGGAGGCGTTGTCTGCGACCGTGTCCACAAAGCCAATTGACCAGTCGCGAATACGGCTACCCACGATTTCAAGCGACGGCAGCACCCACTGCACGGCGGCACACATATCGGCAAAGGTGGTGTCCGGCGAAGGCAAATCGCGCCCCAGCACCAGCGCAATTTCGGCCTCAATTCGCGGCTGTAGAACCGCGCTAAACGGTAGCGTGGCGTTATCGCCATAACACATGTCGGCAAACAGCGTGCCGAAGTCCGGCTGGTCAACGCCAAGCTGCTGCTGCACTTTCGGGTGCGTCAGCCCCACTTTGCGGCCCACTACCCGCCGCCCGTGCTCAACGCCGTACTGCACGTTAATACGCTGTATTGCATAAGCATCATCAGCGCTGATGCCCGCCTCGCGCAGCGGTTCAATGGTTTTACGCTGGCTTTGCGCCAGGCGCAGCTGTGCGGCCAGCTGTTGCAGTTTCTCTGTCACTTTTCGGTCTCCATTAACGGGCGAGGAATTCCAGCACCAGGCGGTTGAAACTCTCGGCGTGCTCCCACTGCGCCCAGTGGCCGCAGTCGCGGTAAATGTGAAGCTCTGAGCCAGTAATTCCTGCCAGCAGGCGCAGCCCGGTGTCCATGGGCACAAAACGGTCGTTACGCCCCCAGACAATAAGCGTTGGCGCGCGGATTTCACCCAGTCGTGCGCCGTAGTCCGGGAATTGCTTCGGATTCAGTTCACTGCTTTTGACGAAGTTAGCCAGATGGTCACGACGCTCCAGCATGTTCTCAAGACGCGTACGAAACAGCGCCTCGCTGAGTGCGGAAGTATCGGCGACAAAAATCTCCATCATTTGCTGAAGGTTTTCGAGCGTCGGCTCGCGGTAGAGCTTTTGCAGGCGCTTTATGCCCTCGGAAGGCATCGGTGTGAAGGTACTCATGCCGCCGGTACCGCCGCCCATCAGCACCAGGCATCCCACGCGCTCCGGGAAACACAGCGTAAAAGCCACCGCACTGTGGCCGCCCATGGAGTTACCTAACAGGTGCACGCGGTCAAGCGCCAGCGTATCGACCAGCTGTTTTAAAATCCGTGCGTTGAGGTCGGAACGCGAGCTGTCGCAGACGATGGAATCGCTTTTGCCCCAACCCGGACAGTCCAGCAGGATAACGCGATAGCCTGCGGCCACCAGCGGGTCGATATTGCGGCTAAAGTTTGCCCAGCCCGTCGCCCCAGGTCCGGAGCCATGCAGCATGATGACCGTTTGCGTGCCGCTACCGCAGTCGTTGTAGTGAATACGCAGTCGCTGGCCGCCTTCTTCGGCGTGGAAAAAACGGCTGGTTGCCGCTTCAGTGTGAGTTGTGCTCATAAATGGCTCCTTGCAGATGAAGATGAAACGGGGGCGGCGCTGATGGAGCCGAAACCGGCAATCCATTCGGGAATTTCCCGGTAGTAGCGCCCCTGAGTGTGATAGTCACCAAAGGCCGACAGCGCGGCGAACGCAGCGACCCAGGTTTTAATTTCGTGCGTGGATTTCCCGGCACGCTGTGACAGTTCGGCATTGGGCATAGCGTCAAGCGCACTCAGCTTCCCGTCGCTCAACACATCGAGAAAGTAGTTATCCCACTCTGGATTGAGCGGATGCAGGCTGCTCTGGTCTTCAACAAAGCGTTTTGCGGCGTTGATAACCCGGCGGGTACGTAGCTCGCGCTCGTCCGGTGGCAGCGTTTTACCACTGCCCAGCAGACGCTCGCGCAGGTGAGCATCTGCGCTGGCAAGCTCCGGTACTGGCGGCTGATGTGAAAGGCCGCCGGAGCCGAGAAACAGCACGCGTTTATTCAGCCCACGGGTAAAACGCCCTACGGCTTCACCCAACAAGCGCGTGCGCTGAAAGCCCGGCAGCGGCGGCGCTACGGCGTTAATAAACACTGGCAGCACCGGGCAGCGGTCAAGCCCACCCAACAGAAACTCCAGCGGCTGGGCAAAACCGTGATCGACCTGCATGCACCACGACACCGCCAGATCGATGCCCTGCTCCATCACCGCCGCTGCACAGGTCTCAGCTAACGCTTCAGGCACCGGCAGCTCGCCTGCGGCGCTGGCGAAATCACCAATGGCATGTGCACCCACCCCCAGGCAAAACGGCGGCATCACATCGCAAAAGAAACCGTTGTAATGATCGGGCGCAAACAGCACCACAAGCTCCGGCGCGAAGGCGCGAATACGCTCGCGTGCGGCCGCGATGGCCGCGTTAACCTCAGCCAGTACCGCTGGCGCCGGGTCGTTAAAGCCAATCAACGGCGTGTGTGAAAGGCAGTGTAGATACGCGTTCATCAGGCCACCTTTTCGATATCGGCTGTGGTGCAGGGGATAAGCGTCAGCGCCTGTTCGAGTGCATCAAGCGTGGCGCCCAGCGTCTGGGGAATAGCGGTTGCGCCAACAAAGCGGTCCGGGCGCAGCACCACAATGGAATGCGGCTGCCCGGCAAACCAGGTGCGCAGCCGGTTCTGGCTATCACTAAGCCAGATAACGTCGCCAGCAGGCGTGTTTTGCGGCAGTTGTACCTCCGGCACCACGCGGATAAACACGGCGCCCAGCGCACGCCAGCGCTCACGCTGAACCTCACTCAGCCCCCACTGCGGGTTGCTGCCCCAGGCGATAATGGCAAAATTCGCACCGATCCAGTCGTCAAGCAGTCCGCAGCGCCCGGTAGCGTCTTTTACCGGCGGCTGGATAAACATGCGCCCCACCGCAGGCGTTCCACCCGCCAGCAGCGCGCCACGGCGATACTGCGGCATAGGTTTAAAACGCATTTCCAGCAGATAGCGCTTCACGGGCGGCAGCGCGTTCAGCGTCCAGCTTAGGGCGTCTCGCAGCGCACCCTGCCAGCGGTAACGCGGTGCCAGCACGTTGCCTGCCGTCACGGACAGGTCAATCATGGCTTTAGCATGGGCGCGCCGCTCCTGCTCGTAGCTGTCCAGCAGCGCCTCACCCGCCTGACCTTTGACAACCAACGCCAGTTTCCAGGCCAGGTTGGCGGCATCACGCATGCCGCTGTTGTAACCCTGCCCCTGCCACACCGGCATGATGTGCGCGGCATCACCCGCCAGCAAAATTCGACCTTCACGAAAACGTCCGGCAATGCGGGCGTTATGGGTATAAACCCGCTGGCGCACCAGTTCGACGCGCTCAGGGTCCGGCAGCGCCTTCGCCAGCAGTCGGTGCAGGTTCTCCGGGCGGCTCAGTTCTTCTTCGGTTTCACCGGGCATCACCATAAATTCAAAGCGACGCACCGCGTGCGGCAGCGCAGCCGACACCCACGGACGCACCGGGTCGCAGCACATATAAACGTGTGGCGTACTAAGCGGATCGTTGGCGATATCAATCACTATCCACTTATTGGGCGCCGTTTTGCCCTCAAAGGAGATGCCGAGCGTGCGGCGCACAAAGCTGTTGCCGCCGTCGCAGGCAACCAGCCAGCGGGCGCGCACCCGCTCCGTGCGGTTGCCTGGCGCATTAAGCGTAAGTTCCGCGCCGTTCGCGTTTTGTGAAACAGCGGTTACCTCGCGCGAAAACAGGGGGCGCACGCAGGCAAAGCGCGCCAGCCCGTCGCACAGCACCGCATCCACCTGCGGTTGAATAAACGCGTTGCGTCGCGACCAGCCGAATTCGTCCGTCATCGGCTGAATATCGGCAAAACAGCGCCCTTTCGGGGTTAAAAAGCGCATCGCGTGCCAGGGCGTGGTATGCGGTAGCACTTTGTCAATCAACCCGACCGACTGAATGGCGCGCAGTGATTCATCGTCAATGCCAATAGCACGCGGGTAATCAATCAGCTGCTCGCCTTTTTCAATTAACAACGTGCGTATGCCTGCCTGACCGAGCTGGTTGGCCATCATTAGCCCAACCGGACCTGCGCCCAGTATGGCAACTTCGGTGTCGTACTCTTCTGCTGCCGCTGTGGGCAACACTGTGCTTGTCATCTCGCCGTCTCCTTTTTATGCCCGCCGTTTTTCGGCAAAGGGCGCCCCTCTCCCGAACAGGAAGAAATAAGCAATTGCGATTACGCGCGTCAGCGTGACGCTACGTGGTTAACGATGGCAGCACCGTATGGCGGGAATTCGCGGTGAGCGCGATGCAATGCGGTGCAGGGTCAGAGTTTTCATATTTGTTGGTTTTATGTTAATTATTTTTAGCGCCAGCGTTGCATCAGGGCAATGAAAAACTACCGCGACGTGCACCAGGTGCACAGGGTTGATTTATCAGTACTTTCATAAGGTTAAGTGACATGGATCACAGTTCTGATTACAAGCATGTACGCGGTCTGACGCGCGGCCTGCTGTTGCTCAATATACTCAACCGGCTTGATGGCGGCGCCAGCGTGGGTGAACTGGCACAGCTGTCCGGGCTGCACCGCACCACGGTGCGCCGCCTGCTGGAAACGCTGGCCCACGAAGGCTACGTCTCACGCAGCCCCTCTGACGACAGCTTTCGCCTGGCGCTGAAAGTACGTGAACTGAGTGAAGGCTTTCGCGACGAGCAGTGGGTATCGGCGCTGGCCGCCCCGCTGCTGGGTGAGTTGATGCGTGAAGTGGTATGGCCGACCGATATCACCACTATGGATGTGGATGCCATGGTGGTGCGCGAAACCACCCACCGCTTCAGCCGCCTGTCGTTTCACCGCTCCATGGTGGGCCGCCGCCTGCCTATGTTGCAAACGGCCTCCGGGCGCACCTGGCTTGCCCACTGCCCTGATAACGAGCGCACACAAATTGTGGACATGCTGGCGCAGCGCGAAGGTAGCGACTATCAACTCGCCCGCGAGCCAGCGCAGCTGGCCGCACTGCTGCGCCGGGTGCGACAAAACGGCTATGGGGAAAACTATCGCGGCTGGGGCCAGGAGGCCCGGATTGCCTCTATTGCCGTACCGCTGACGAACGACACACGCATCGTCGGCTGCCTGAACCTGGTGTGGATTGCCAGCGCGATGAGCGTAGAACAGGCAGCGGCCCGCCACCTGAGTGCACTGCAACGGGTCGCCGCACAGATAGGTCAGCGCATTAGCGGCACGGTGTTTTGAGAATAATCTTTCGCTCAAAAACGCGTTAAAATGTGATTTATCGCACACTTTGTGCTTCGGAAATCGAAGCGAATGTCTACCCTTATAGACAGGGACGGGCACAGCCCGTACTGAGATAAACGCAATCCGGAGGTTTTTATCGCTATGCTCAACCAGAAACTCAATATCGCCAGTGAGCCAGAGTTCGGGATAGTTGAAGAACTTTTGTATGAGCGCGATCCCTGCGAGTTAAAACTGGATGAAATGATCGAGGCGGAGCCAGAGCCGGAGATGATCGAAGGGCTGCCTGCTTCTGACGCACTAACGCCCGCAGACCGGTATCTCGAACTTTTTGAGCACGTGCAGTCAGCCCATATTTTTGCCGACAGCAAAACCTTTCCTGACTGTGCACCCAAAACCGATCCGCTGGATATTCTGATTAGCTACCGCCGCACCCGCCGTCAGCCGGGTTTTGAGCTACGCCAGTTTGTTGAAGATAACTTCTGGATGCCGGAAACCCACGACAACGACTATATTTCCGATCCTGACAGTTCGCTTAAAGATCACATCGACAGTTTGTGGCCGGTGCTGACCCGCGAACCCCAGGATCACATTCCCTGGTCGTCGCTACTGGCGCTGCCACAAGCCTATATTGTGCCGGGCGGGCGCTTTAGCGAAACCTACTACTGGGATTCATATTTCACCATGCTGGGGCTGGCAGAAAGCGGGCGCGAAGATTTAATGCGCTGCATGGCCGACAACTTTGCCTGGATGATTGAGAAATACGGCCATATCCCGAACGGTAACCGCACCTATTATCTGGGCCGCTCGCAGCCGCCGGTGTTTGCGCTGATGGTGGAACTGTTTGAAGAAGACGGTGTGCGTGGCGCACGGCGCTATCTCGACCATCTGCGCCAGGAGTACGCCTACTGGATGGATGGTGCGGAGTCGCTGCTGCTCAATCAGGCCTATCGCCACACGGTGCGTATGCCAGATGGCTCCCTGCTTAACCGCTACTGGGACGATCGCGACACGCCGCGTGATGAAGCCTGGCGCGAGGATGTGGAAACCGCACGCCACTCCGGGCGACCGCCGAACGAAGTGTATCGCGATTTGCGCGCCGGGGCGGCCTCTGGCTGGGACTACTCTTCACGCTGGCTGCGTGATACTTCGCGCCTTGCGAGCATTCGCACCACGCAGTTTATTCCGGTGGATCTCAACGCCTTTTTGTACAAGCTTGAGAGCACCATCTCCAACATTTCGGCACTCAAAGGCGATAAATACGGACAAGAGTTGTTTCGCCATAAAGCTCGCGCACGCCGCGATGCCATGACGCGCTACCTGTGGGACGCCGAAAACGGCTGCTATCGCGACTATGACTGGCGGCGCGAGGAAATGGGACTGTTTTCTGCTGCCAGCCTTGTCCCGCTGTATGTGGAACTCACCACTCACGAGCAGGCAGCCCAGGTGGCAGAGGCAGCGCGCACGCGTCTGCTAAGCCCCGGTGGCATTCTGGCAACCGAGTATGAAACCGGTGAGCAGTGGGATAAACCCAATGGCTGGGCGCCGCTACAGTGGATGGCGATTCAGGGGCTTAAGCGCTACGGCATGGATGAACTGGGCGATGACATTGCCCACCGCTGGCTCAATACTGTCAATCAGGTCTACCAGAAGCAGCATAAACTGGTCGAGAAATACCATATTGCGGGCAATACGGCCGATGAAGGCGGCGGCGGCGAATACCCGCTTCAGGACGGCTTTGGCTGGACTAACGGCGTGGTCAGGCGCTTGATTGCGCTCTACGGCGAACCGCAATGAATAAAGGGGACCTTAGCGTCCCCTTTTTAATGACAGCGATGAGGGGCTGGTCATGACAGGCCTGGTGCAACGTGCTGGTGACTGAGTAGGCTCACGCCCTGCGGGATGCATTGTCACAACGCACTGCCTGGCCGTGTTAATTATTCCCAGCCCAGTTTCTGATATGATTTTTTATCCTGCTCTGGAAAGTCTGTTTGATACTCGCCCCAGTGACGAAACGCGTAGTACTGCGTCATTGCATTAAAATGAGAGTCTGACTCACAGGTCCAAATTAATCGATAACCTGGCTCCAGCAACTGACGGGCTGCATCTCCTTGTGGGCCAGCCAGGCAAAATAAATCCAGCCCATCTTCATTTGTCCATAGCTCATGCATCATCATTTATGCTCAACGCTGCCGCGAGTCGGTTTCCATTTAGCCTATGGCACCCGCTGCCTGCGCAGACAGCGTTTTGCGGCAACGGGGAAATCACAGGCTAATACCCGTTACTCATTTCCCCATTGATTGAGGAAGTTGGCTATCTCATCAATCCGGCTTTCATCGAGTCCGGCTACAACCGCCATCTCGCCTTGCGCTTCTTCGCTGATTTCTTCGTTATTCATCAAACGCGCCAGCAGCAGCTGAAAATAGTGCGCCACAGCGTCGCGCTCTGACTCGCTGACCGGTTTTGCTGCTTCGGTCGAGTACTCATCGGCAATGTCGTAATATTTAAGCGCTATCTCGTTGTTCATAGGTCGTCCTCTGGCAATGTTGGTCAATGCCGGTCACAGCCAGCATCATTTTGCCCGAATAATAGCATTCTTACTCGCGGTCCTGTCATCCCGGTCTCGCACTCAACAGCGCCAGATTCGTCAGCAGGCCCAAAATTGGTTATTATCCGCTCCCCCTTCACCGCTGGCAGCCCGATGTCGACAATTATTGATACCTTCATTGCCCCGCCGTGCTATGAGCAGATTGAGATTCTCTATCAGGATCCGCACCTGGCGCTTATCAACAAACCCAGTGGGCTGCTGAGTTTGTCGGGCAAAAATCCGCAAAATATTGATTCGGTGCATCACCGGCTGGTGCAGATCTTTCCCGGCTGTACCCTGGTTCACCGTCTTGATTTTGGCACGTCCGGGTTGATGGTAATTGCCCGCAATAAGGCAATCAATGCCGCGCTGTGCCAGCAGTTCAGCCAGCGCAGCGTGACGAAGGTATACAGCGCCCTGCTCTGTGGGCATCTGAAGGAAAATGAAGGTGTGATAGAGGCGGCGATTGCCAGCGACCCGGCCCTGTTCCCGCTGATGTCAATTTGCGCCGTCCAGGGCAAACCTGCTCGCTCGCGCTATGAGGTCATTGAACGTTTTTATCATGAGCCGCGAGACGCCGAGCGGCTCGCGCTGACACAGGTACGGTTGATGCCGCAGACCGGGCGCACCCACCAGCTGCGTATTCACTGCCAGTACCTGGGTCACCCTATCTGGGGATGTGATTTGTATGGCGGGCGACTGTTGCCAGGCACAGAACAGACGCCACGGTTGATGCTACACGCCAGCGAATTGCATTTTGTGCACCCCGTCAGTCACGAGCCGATTCATGCCCGCCATGACAGCCCGTTCTGAACGCGCGGCAAACGGGTATTACCACATCAGATCGTCAGGGACTTTAAAGTCAGCATACGGATCGTCTTCATCCTGCGCTTCCTGACTCAGGGCGCTTTTTAGCACAATGCTGCTCGCATCACGCTGGGCAATTTTGTCAGCCACGCTGGCAGGGATGATGGCATAGTGGCTGTCACTCCCGTTCTCAGCGACCAGTCGCGCAATCGCAAGACGCCCACTCACCAGCTGGCTTTGGGTGAGCTTGTCCACGGCGATTTTTTTAATCAGGTTATTATCCGTGAAGTTAAAATCAATATCGCCTTTGGTAATGCTGATGCGGTTCATCTCAATAAGCTGCTTAACCTGGGCTTTGTATTCTTTAGCCAGAGCCGCTTGCTTCTGCTGCTCGTTAAGCTGCTTGTCGCGCTCAAGCTGTAATTTTTTATTTTCTTCTACGGCTTCTCTGGCCTCGCGCGCCTGAACACGTGATTTTTTCGCGGTTCTCTGAACCTTGGCCATTTTTTTGCTGGTCACTAAGCCAGCTTTTAGCATCTGTTCTTGTAAGGTGAGTTTTGTCATTTTCGTTTCTGAGCCGGTTGAATGGGTGAAGATACGTACTGGCGCGCTGGAGATGGCGCGCCGCGCCGCCAGGCTTATGCTATCGGGTCTTGAGCATTTTCACCGTAGCATCAATATCTATCTCATCTTCAGAGAAGATGAGCGTGGTGCCCTGAAAGGTGGTGATCGCCAGTTTTTTCACCGAGCGCATTTCGCCCGGTTTCGCAGCAGATTTTGGCCTGATATTGCCCATCAGTAGCCCCACAGACAGCACCGCATTCTCTTTATCAATGCGCGCATCGGCGGGCACTTCTTCACTGTAAACCAGCCAGGATTTGATAGAGGTGATCTTAATGCGCTCACCCGCGATATAGAGATGTTTGCTTTGCGGCGCGACTTTCACCGCATACGCGGACAAGCCCTTGTTATTGGTGGTGGGTTCAAACGTGACCGCCGCATCTTTCTTGATAAGCTCAGGGTTGGCGACCTTAATCACATGAAAATAACGGTTATCACCGTTCTCATCTTTGATAAATCCAAAGCCTTTGTCTTTAAACCAGGTTGTGATCGTGCCTTTCATCGCCATTACCGCCTACTTAATCATCATTTACTCAATTTTTGCAGCGCGCAGTGTAAAGCACAATGCCCGCACAAACTATGCCTTTGGATTAAGTCTGGACGATAAATGCGAATATACGAAAGATACTCGTGATGACTGTCCGTACAGAATGGGTTTGCATCCCATGGCCAGTTCAGGTGTAAAAGAGATAATTTAGTGCCGGACTGCAGAGGCCCTAAATGAGAGACTGTAATTAAAATTGTGTAATTGCCTGTTTTTGATATGTTCACTCCAACAACGGAGACAGGCAAATTATGGACGAAAAGAAACTTAAAGCCCTTGCGGCTGAACTGGCTAAAGGCCTTAAAACCGAAGCCGATCTCAATCAGTTTTCCCGCATGTTGACGAAACTTACCGTCGAAACGGCGCTCAATGCTGAGCTGACAGACCACCTCGGACACGAGAAAAATGCGCCAAAATCAGGCTCGAATACCCGCAACGGCTATTCGTCCAAAACGCTGCTGTGCGACGAGGGTGAGATTGAACTCAGCACACCCCGTGACCGTGAAAACACCTTCGAGCCTCAGCTGATAAAGAAAAATCAGACCCGTATCACGCAGATGGACAGCCAGATTTTATCCCTGTACGCCAAAGGTATGACGACCCGGGAGATTGTCGCCACCTTCAAAGAGATGTACGACGCGGATGTGTCGCCCACCCTGATATCCAAAGTCACAGATGCGGTGAAAGAACAGGTGGCGGAGTGGCAAAACCGCCCTCTGGATACGCTGTATCCCATTGTTTATATGGACTGCATCGTCGTAAAAGTCCGTCAGAATGGCAGCGTAATAAACAAAGCCGTCTTCCTCGCACTGGGTATCAACACCGAAGGCCAGAAAGAATTACTGGGCATGTGGCTGGCCGAAAATGAAGGCGCAAAGTTCTGGCTGAATGTGCTGACGGAGCTGAAAAATCGTGGCCTTCAGGACATCCTGATTGCCTGCGTTGACGGCCTGAAGGGCTTCCCGGATGCGATAAACAGCGTGTACCCGCAGACACATATCCAGCTGTGTATCATCCATATGATGCGCAACAGCCTGAAATACGTGTCGTGGAAGGACTACAAAGCCGTGATCAGTGGGTTGAAAACAGTGTATCAGGCTTCGACGGAAGAAGCCGCGCTGATGGCGCTGGATACGTTCGCGGGAGTCTGGGACGATAAATATCCGCAAATCAGCAAAAGCTGGCGTGCACACTGGGAAAATCTCAATACGTTCTTCGGTTACCCGCCAGATATCCGCAAGGCAATCTACACGACGAATGCCATCGAGTCGCTGAACAGCGTTATCCGTACAGCCATCAAAAAGCGAAAGGTGTTCCCGACAGACGACTCTGTGCGAAAAGTTATTTATCTGGCGATCAAGGATGCGTCAAAAAAATGGAGTATGCCGATCCGGAACTGGCGGCTGGCAATGAGCCGCTTTATTATCGAGTTCGGTGACCGCCTGAGCGTTCACCTTTAATACGGTGGCAGTTACACAGAATTATTTACAGGCTCCTAAATGACGATTTGAGGCGTTTATACCGCATGTTCAGGCGAGTGTCGCAGGCATTCCAGCCACCTCAGTCTTAACCCCCACCCTAAGCACTGACGATGCAAAAGAGAGTGACGTATTGTCACTCTCTTCGCAGCAACATTCTGCTTTTATTAAAAAAATGCGCGTCGGATACCCAACTCCAGCCCACGCACTTCAGCCAACCCTTTTAGTCTGCCGATACAAGAATAGCCTGGGTTTGTTTTCTTATTTAAATCATCAATCATCTGATGACCGTGATCTGGCCGCATGGGAATCAACCGACAATCGCCATTTTTCAACCGACGTTGCTCTTCACGCACAATCTCCAGTACCACATTGTACATGTCTACATCACCATCAAGATGAGCCGCCTCGTGGAATGTCTTAGGATTGTCTTCACGCCTGGTAGAACGTAGATGCGTGAAATAAATACGATCCCCGTAACGTTTGATCATATCAACCAGATCATTATCCCCACGCACACCATAAGAGCCCGTGCACATGGTAATACCATTGGCCTGACTGGGGATGCGGTTAACAAGCCACGCGATATCCTCACTGGTGGAGACAATACGCGGCAACCCCAGAATCGGGCGCGGAGGATCATCAGGATGAACGGCTAAACGGACACCTGACTCTTCACACACAGGGACAATTTCCTCAAGAAAATAGGCCATGTGCTCGCGCAAACGGTCTTTGTCGATATTCTTGTATTTATCTAACTGCGCCTGAAATGCATCCAGGGTATACCCCTCTTCTGCACCCGGTAAACCCGCAATAATGTTGCGCGTGAGCGTCTCTATTTGCTCCGCGCTCATCTCTTGAAAATAGCGTAGTGCCTGTAGCTGCTCTTCCTGAGTATATTCATCCGTCGCACCAGGACGCTTGAGGATATGAAGCTCAAAGGCGGCAAATGCAACATGGTCAAAACGCAGTGCCCGAGAACCATCCGGCATCTCATACTCAAGGTCTGTGCGGGTCCAATCCAGCACCGGCATGAAGTTATAGCAAATCGTGTCGATACCACATTGTAGTGGTTTACTGAATTTGGCCACCTGAACAGAGGTGATATGCTCACCTCAGAACAAAGCAGGTGTCCCAATGAAAAGAAGAAGTTTCAGTGCAGAGTTTAAACGCGAGTCCGCTCAACGGGTCCTTGATCAGAACTACACCGTTGCAGCTGCGGCCAGTGCTATGGATGTTGGTCTTTCTACCATGACGCGATGGGTAAAGCAGTTGCGGGATGAACGACAGGGCAAAATACCTAAAGCCTCCCCTATAACCCCGGAACAAATTGAAATACGTGAGCTTAAGAAAAAGCTACAACGCATTGAAATGGAAAACGACATATTAAAAAAGGCTACCGCGCTCTTGATGTCAGACTCCCTGAACAGTTCTCGTTAATCGGGAAACTCAGAGCGCAGTATCCTGTGGTCACACTCTGCCACGTGTTCGGGGTTCATCGAAGCAGCTACAAATACTGGGAAAAAAGCCCCAAAAAGCCAGACGGCAGGCGAGCTGTGTTACGTAGTCAGGTTCTGGAACTGCATAAGATCAGCCATGGCTCTGCTGGCGCAAGAAGCATCGCGATTATGGCAACCATGCGAGGCTTCAGAATGGGACGCTGGCTTGCCGGCAGGCTCATGAAAGAACTGGGGCTGGTGAGTTGTCAGCAGCCTACCCACCGGTATAAACGTGGTGGTCATGAACACATCGTTATCCCGAATCGCCTTGAGCGACAGTTTACAGTGACAGAACCTAACCAGGTGTGGTGCGGTGATGTGACATATATCTGGACAGGCAAGCGTTGGGCTTACCTGGCAGTTGTTCTCGATCTGTTCGCAAGGAAACCGGTGGGCTGGGCAATGTCATTCTCGCCGGACAGCAGGCTGACCATCAAAGCGCTGGAAATGGCGTGGGAAGCTCGCGGTAAACCAGCCGAAGTGATGTTCCACAGTGACCAGGGTAGCCACTATGCAAGCAGGCAGTTCCGGCAGTTACTGTGGCGTTGCCGGATCAGGCAGAGTATGAGCCGACGAGGCAACTGTTGGGACAACAGCCCGATGGAACGCTTCTTCAGAAGTCTGAAAAACGAGTGGGTGCCAGTGACTGGTTATACAAACTTTAGCGAAGCTGCTCATGCGATTACAGACTATATCGTCGGGTATTACAGCTCGTTAAGGCCGCATGACTATAACGGTGGGTTACCCCCAAACGAATCGGAAAACCGATACTGGAAAAACTCTAAAGCCGTGGCCAGTTTTAGCTGACCACTACACTTGCGACAACGTGCAGGAAAATGGCCATGTTGCTCGCCAATCCATCCTGGGGGTCGCTGAACTGCTTGATGGGGAGCTGGCATCCTGGATCCGTGAACAGGTGAGCTTTCCTTGTACCATGGTCGACCGCATCGTACCTGCGGCAACCCTGGATACATTGGCGGAGATCGAGCAAGCCACAGGAACCTATGACCCCTGTGGTATTGCCTGCGAGCCCTTCCGGCAATGGGTGATTGAAGATAATTTTGTTAACGGCCGTCCCAACTGGGATCTGGCTGGTGCCGAATTTGTTAGTAATGTCGTGCCTTTTGAAGAGATGAAACTGCGCATGCTGAACGGCAGCCATTCATTTCTGGCGTATCTCGGCTATCTTGGAGGATATACACATATAGCAGATACCATGACCAATCCGGCCTACCGCCAGGCGGCGCTTGACCTGATGCTCTACGAACAGGCGCCGACCCTGAACATGCCTGCTGGTACGGATCTGCATGAATATGCCCGACAACTGATCGCACGCTTCAGCCCCCCCTCGCTCAAACACCAGACCTGGCAAATCGCTATGGATGGCAGTCAAAAACTGCCACAGCGAATGGTCGATTCCGTCCTCTTTCATCTAAAGAACGGTAGCGATTACCGGCACCTGGCATTAGGCATCGCAGGATGGATGCGTTATATCAGCGGTAGAGGAGAAAATGGCGAGGCGATTGATGTGCGGGACCCCCTGCTTAAACGCTTCCAGACTATCTACGCAGAACACGGTCTTAACTACAGCGTGGTCAAGCCACTGCTAGCCATTGAAGC
This sequence comes from Enterobacteriaceae bacterium 4M9, assembly GCA_010092695.1. Lineage (GTDB taxonomy): Bacteria > Pseudomonadota > Gammaproteobacteria > Enterobacterales > Enterobacteriaceae > Tenebrionibacter. The sequence goes on from JAADJJ010000001.1 coordinate 2,680,083, forward strand.
CATCTTTGGCCCTGAACTGCAACAGCATGGGACTTTTGTTGATACCGTCACTCAGGCATATCAAGAACTGCTTGACCACGGTGCCCGCCACTGCGTTGCAGCACTCAGATAACGATATCTGGCAACAACCGGGCCTAAGGAGAAACGAATAAATGAAGCCTTTCTTGTGCAAGGACTTTCTGTTGAACAGCGACGCGGCACGCCATCTGTATAACGGCTATGCCGCCGATATGCCTATCTACGACTACCACTGCCATCTCAACCCACGCGAGATTGCCGAAGATCGCAGGTTCGATGATCTTGGCCAAATCTGGCTGGAAGGTGACCATTATAAGTGGCGAGCAATGCGCAGCGCCGGTATACCAGAGGCACTGATTACCGGGAAAAATACCAGCAGTCATGACAAGTTTAAGGCATGGGCTCAGACAGTCCCGCAAACACTGGCTAATCCTCTCTATCACTGGACTCATCTCGAACTGCGCCGCCCCTTCGGTCTGAATGGTATCACCCTGGCACCAAACACCGCCGACCAGGTCTGGGAGCACTGCAACGCACTGCTTGCAACCCCGGCCTTTTCCGCGCGTGGTTTGATGGAACAGATGAATGTGCGCATGGTCGGTACCACCGATGATCCGGTGGATTCTCTTATCTATCATCGCCAGATTGCCGAGGACCCCAGCTTTGCTATTGAGGTGCTCCCCAGCTGGCGCCCCGACAAGGTCTTCAAGATAGAGCAAGCCGGTTTTGCGGACTACATAGAGGCATTGGGTAGCGCAGCGGATGTTGACATTACGACCTTTGCCGACTTGCTGACCGCTCTTGAACGCCGCCTTGAACATTTTGCCCAGCATGGCTGCCGGGCAGCGGATCACGGTATCGAAATTGTCCGTTATGCTCCTGTCCCTTGTGAAGCGACGCTGACTCAACTGCTCCAACGTCGACTGACAGGAGAAGTGTTGGACGAATCGCAGATTGCGGCCTTTTCCACCGCCGTTCAGGTTTGGCTGGGCCGTCAATACGCCAGGCGAGGCTGGGTGATGCAGTTGCATCTGGGGGCACAACGTAATAACAACAGCCGCATGTTCGCCCTGCTTGGCGCAGACAGTGGCTTTGATTCTATCGGCGACAAACCGTTTGCCTGGGAGCTTGCTCATCTACTTGATGAGATGGATAAAACCGATGAACTGCCCAAAACCATCCTCTATTGCCTCAACCCTCGAGATAACGAGGTACTGGCAACTATGGCAGGTAACTTTCAGGGGGGAGGTGTTGCAGGCAAGATCCAGTTTGGTTCAGGCTGGTGGTTCAACGATCAGAAAGATGGCATGCAGCGCCAGCTGGAACAGCTCTCTCAACTCGGTTTGCTTAGCCAGTTTGTGGGTATGTTGACCGACTCCCGCAGCTTCCTCTCTTATACTCGCCACGAGTATTTCCGCCGCATTTTATGCGACATGGTTGGACGCTGGATTGAACAGGGTGAAATCCCCAATGATCTACAGATGTCGGGGAAAATGATTCAGAACATCTGTTATCACAATGCAGCCCGCTACTTTCAACGGTCAGGAATACAGGCATAAAACGCATTGCCCTGCTCGACGAGTGCATAATTGAGCTCAATGGCAAGCCTTTGGCAAGATGCAGCACGCATTTGGAGGTTGATACCCTCAACACCGCTATCTATCTCGCTCGGGCCTCCCCACGCACCGCTATTCAGGTGAGCTATCTGGCTGCTATGGGCCAGGATCTTCTCAGCCAGCAAATGATCGCTCGCTGGCAGCAAGCCGGGATCGACACCTCAGCGGTGCTCATCGACGAGCGGCGTCATCCCGGCCTCTATCTTATTCACCCAGATAATCGTGGCGAGTGCACCTTTCTTTACTGGCGCAGTGATTCTGCTGCCCGTTATCTGATGCAGCTCAAGCAGGCCGTAAGTGGAGTGTTTGCACTCTATCTGAGCGGGATTTCCCTGCCGATTCTGCCCGCCGCAGACAGACAGGCATTGCTGCACTGGCCGGGCGAACTACAGGTGGGACTGGAAAAGCAACTATCGTCCCGCCTTGTGGCAAAGTCCGACCGAGGTTCGTGCCTGTTACCAGCAACTGCTGGTCATGACCGAGCTTGCCCTGGTCACCGATGACGATGGTCCAGTGGGGGGGATGAAGTTGTAGCTCAAACCCTGCTGTGCAACAGGCTGTGGTCAAGCAGAGTGCCGCGGGTGGCTGTTACCAGGCACTGCAAGCCGGTGTCCCCCCCATCACCATCCCCACTCAGGCTGTCAGTAAGGTGGAGGATACCACCTCGGCTGGTAACGCTTTCAATGTCGCACTTCTGGCTGGCTATCTGCAAGGGCGTGCGATCGAAGAGTGCGCCCGTCTGGACCACCAACTGGCAGGGAGCGTGATCCAACATAAGGGGGCGATTATTCTACAAAGTGCCACCCACTGTGCCATCAACAGCATCATCAGGCCCGACATCACATTAAACGAGGTCAACCGAAAGTCATCCATTGCTGAAAACGGTAGTCCGCTGAAGTCATCCTGTTGCTTCTGAAAACATCGCTCCTCTAAGCGTAGCGCTGTTCCAGAGCGGTTTATAACATCGCCCCTTGCTGGGGCGTTTCATTATCAGACCCATCAGATACCTTAGGATGTGGCATCAGGTCCCCTCATCTCTGTAACTACAAGACGCGCATGCATTCCTGCTCCACGTCATGCCCGTCATCGGGCGCTCATTAGTCATGGCGGTAATCGTGAAAAACAGGATGGGCACCGTGGTATCCGTAGAAAAAAAGTCTGGCGGCGAGTTGGGTAAAGCAAATTGCTTATCGTAATTCGTCAACTGAGAAGCGCGAGGTGATTTCATCGAGCCGGCTTAACAACTTCGTCATGCCTCGTGGCATATTGCACATGCGGCATGCCCCTCTGCTAGCCTGTGAATTCAATCAACGTTATGCTGCAATAAGCTCTCTGATTACACACTGCTGTTCTTACCGTTTCTGGCATCCTTATCCCTCTTTATTTCAGGACTGATTATGAACAGGCGCTATGTTGTTGCAGATGTTTTTACTGACAAACCATTTCTGGGTAACCCCGTCGCCGTCGTGTTAGATGCACAAGGGATGAGCACGCAATCCATGCAGCAACTTGCCATTGAGTTTGGCTACAGTGAAACAACGTTTGTGCTTCCTCCCGATGATGTTGCCAACACGGCTAAAGTGAGAATATTCACGCCATCGCGAGAGGTCCCTTTCGCAGGCCACCCCAATGTTGGAACCGCCTACGTATTAGCTAACCAGGCAGAATTGAACCGCAAGACGCTTCCTGAAACGCTGTTATTTGAAGAAATAGCCGGGTTGGTCCCGGTCAGACTGTTAAAAGACAATGGCGTCGTTGTAGGTGCAGAGCTACAGGCACCTGAGCCCTTATCCCGCCATTCGCAAGTGAGTCCTGAAAAAGTGGCCGCCTGTTTGTCGCTGGAGGCAGAGCACATTCGTACCACACTGCATATGCCGCTTGTCGCCTCGGTCGGGCTGCCTTTTCTGATTGTGGAACTGGTTTCGCGTGAAGCGCTGCGCCAGTGTGCACCCAATTTGCAGGGGTTTAAAACCACACTCCCCCTTGATGGCGCGGTTTCTATTTATGCCTACACCCGGGAGAGTGAACCTGACGAGCCAGGTGACCTGGCGGCACGCATGTTTACCGCCCGCATGACGGAAGATCCCGCAACCGGCAGTGCCGCCGCAGCGCTTACCGCGCTACTGGCATCGCTTCGCGGTGAAACGGCCTTATCGCTTCATATACGCCAGGGCGTTGATATGGGGCGAGCAAGCTCATTGCATACGCACGTCGATACGTCTTCAGGCAAGCCGTGTACCTGCGTGGGTGGTAAAAGCGTGATTACGATGGAAGGAATGTTTAGCCTTTGATGGGCGATTTAAAACTGACACCCACGGCACGAGGATTTTTCAGCGCCGTGGGATGTTCATGACATATGAAAGTGCCAGCAGGTGCTGGCTCCGGGTCTGTTAAAACCCGCTACGGCGGGTTTAGAACATACTGTTGCCGCTCGCGGTTTTCTCTGGCACGACCTGCGTCACATCCCAGTGCTCAATAATTTTATGGTTATCGTCGAGTTTAAAAATATCAATAATCGCTTTGGTTTCGCCCGGCTCGCGCCCGGTGTTTTTAACATGCAGAATCACATAATTACCATCAACAAAACTCTGCGTGATTTCACTGCGTGACTGCGGATATTTTTGTTTGAGAAAGGCAATAAACTTCTCAAAGCCAGCCACGCCATCCTGCGCCACCGGATTATGCTGTTTGTAGGTTGCGCCCAGGTACTGCTTCGCCTGCGCAAAATCCTTCTTATTTAGCGCGCTGTCGTAAAACGCCAGCACGTTTTGTTTATTGATCGTTTCGCTTTGCGTGTTGCCAGCCCAGGCCGTACTGATGGTCAGAGGAAGCAGACAAAACAGAGCCGCCATTGTTTTACGCATTATCATTCTCCAGATAAATTCATCACACAGCGATTAACTATGCCCTAATCGTAGCCGCTTCGATAAAAACATGTTTGATACAGATGTAAAAAAACACGTCGTTGGCGCCTGAGCTGCGCAACGGTTCAGGCTTTCCGACACTGGCTTTACTCAAGCCGAAGCGTATGCGTAATACCGCAGCGCGCCACCAATTCTTCGTCGTGACTCACCAACAGCAACGTGCCGCGATAGTCGCGCAGCGCCTGTTCCAGCAGTTGCTTTGAATCCAGGTCGAGTGCGTTATCCGGCTCATCAAGAATCAGAATATCCGGCAGCGGTTCAGCAAGCGTCAGCGCCAGTAAGGTTACTTTTAACCGCTCGCCACCGCTGAGGCTGCCAAGCGGCAAAAGCCCGCGTTCGCCACGAATGCGCAGCGCGCCTAAGTGCGTGCGCCATGTCTGTGCGCTCACCGCTGGCGCATAGCGACACAGCGCCTCGGTGGCACTCAGCGTTGGGTCCAGCAGCTGTAATTTCTGGTCGAGATAACACACACGTCCATGAAGTGAAAACTCGCCTGCTGCCGGCAGCACCTCGCCCATCAACACGCGCAGCAGCGTCGATTTTCCGCAGCCGTTACGTCCGGCAATGTGCCAGTGCTCGCCGCCATGGATATCAAACGATTGCGCCTGTCGATTGCCCCTGGGGAGTTGCAGACGATTCACATGAACCATCAACCGACCTGACGGCGCCACTACCGGCATTTTCAGCGTTTGCGCATCCTTTATCTGGCGTTGTTCGCTCACGTCGCGGCGTTCGGCACTCAGTTGGTTAATGACGCGCGCATTGCGCTGCATCACACCCGCCATTCTGCCTTCGGCCCACTCCTTTTTACCGTCCAGCAATATCGTGGCCTGTGAGCCGTCTCGACGCAGTTTTTCACCCTGTTGCTGGCGCTTTGTGCGTTTTACCTCACGTTTTTGCTGCTCCAGCTTTTCCTGGCGTAGCTGCGAGGTCAGGCGCGCTTCGTGTGCCAGCAACGCCTGCTGTTTTCTCATCTGCTCAGTGGCGTAAACCTCATAATTACCGCCGTATTCGTTGAGCCCATGCGCGGTCAGTTCGAAAATAGTGTTCATCTGGCCCAGTAAAGTGCGGTCATGGCTGATAACCAGGCTGCCCGCGCGGTGCTCACGCAGGTGTTTGCCAAGCCAACGCCGCCCGGCGCTGTCGAGGTGGCTGTCGGGTTCATCGAGCAATAAAAAGGTGTCGCGCTGCATAAAGGCCAGACACAGCGCGAGCCGCGCCTGCTCGCCACCGCTGAAGCTGCGACAATCGCTTTTAAGCGCCAGATGGCCCAGTCCGGCATCACTGAGGATGTGCTGCGCCCGCGCACTTTGCTCCCAGCTGTCAGCCACTAACTCAAACAGCTCCGGGGCAGTATCACCCGCCTCCAGCCGCTGCTGGGCATTGAGGATATCGCTGATGCCGAGCACATCGGCAAGAGTGGCTGCCGGTGCCGGTCCGCGCTGTGGCAGGTAGTAAAAGGGACGCGCCCAACGTACATAGCCTTCGGCGGGTTTTTGACGCTGCGCAAGCAGTGAAAACAGCACAGATTTACCCTGACCGTTAGGCCCCACCAGTCCCTGCGGTTGAGTAAACAGCGTCCCGCTGATATCAGAAAACAGGGTTGTGGCGTTAAAAACCGCGCTAAGACGGGAGAAATGACAGGTTACAGGCATAGTTGTGCCTCCTGATAAACAGGGGCTGAAAGCCAGAAACCGCATAAAAAAAGAGTCAGGTCTACGCCACCAGCCCGCAATCAAACACCAACGCCGCTATACCGGGCGTTACAGAGAGTTGAAAGGTGCGGGGGTTACTTCACTGGCGTAGGACCTCATGGGGAGAAAATAGATAACGCGGGCATGCTACCTGAAATACCGGCGAAAGGTAAAGCCCGCTGTCACAAAAGCCTGAACGCTATCGTATTTCAGCATCAGCGCAATTTCTTCTGAACAAATGCCTGTTTAACATCAGTAAGTCGTAGAATAACTGGCATTATTCTCAATCCCATCGCGTAACTATAACGGCCGAGGCCAACGTATATATCAGGAGTGATCTGTAATGGATGTGGATATTTTTGATAACAACCCCACTCTAGTATCCCTGGATACTTCCACCCTGAAAAACCATAAGTTTAATTTGGGTAATCATCTCTATCAGAGTCTGGCTGAATTATCGTCTCGCGGCATGAAGCTGGTGCTGACCGATGTGGTCTACGGGGAAATAATTGAACATATGGCCAAAGACATGGAGACCCTTTATAGCTCTCTGAGCGGTGAACTGCCGCTGGCAGCCTATTATTTTGCTCATGATGAACACACCGCGCAACAGATAAAGACATGGGTGAAAAGCGTCAGCGATTTTAAGGCGTTGGCTCAAAAACGAATCGATGAGTACTTACATCGCTGCAAGGGCGTGGTGCTCAAAGCAGACGACTGGATGCAAACCGGCGAGGTACTGGACCTCTATTTTGCTATCAAACCGCCTTTTGAAGCCAACATCAAAAAGCGTTATGAATTCAAAGATGCTATTGCACTCAAAACACTGGAAGCGTTTTCAAACGACCGCGAGAATACGATTTACATCGCATCGGCTGATTCAGGTTGGGAAAAGTTTTGCGCTAACGCCCGGTATATGAAATGTATGAATCTGAGGGAGCTTATCGGCCATATTCAGCGCCAGTCTGGTGAGTACGAGAATTTTATCAGCCAGATAACGGCACAACTCTTCGATACACGCTCATCATTTTATCAAAACGTCCAACGCCTGTTTGCCATAGCCATTACCGACTACAGCCCCGATATTAAAGCCTCAACCGTATTTTATTACGAGGAAAAAATTGCGTCTGTTGCCCTGAACGCCCTGAACATCCCTGAAAGCACCATCAATATTATTGATATCAATGAAGCGGGTTGTACATTTTCAGTACCCGTTCAGGCCGACCTGCTGGTTGAGGTACTGCTCGATATCTACCCAAATAATAAATCCTGGATGTATGACGCCGACCTCACATTGCTCGACACAGTGAAACGTAATGGTCACGTGGATTTTGTCGGGACGATTGAAATTATCCTCAAGGGTAACTGGCAGAATGGGTTTGCCACAATGACGCTGGATGAAGTCATTTATGACTACGACTATACCAATAATTATGTACTGGACTGTGGTGAGCTTGATGCAAAGATTCGTTTTTAGCATCTGCGTTTATTCCCGCCACAACAACGCGCCGGGCTGACGCCCGGCGTGCTCATTTTTGTCTTACGCAAACATCCGCTTTGGCGTTTTACGCACCGGGGTATCCCCTGCTACGTAATATGTCGCCTTGCTCGGTGCCAGCGGCTCACGCCCACGAATACGGTCAGCAATCTTTTCGCCAATCATAATCGTCGTGGCGTTCAGGTTGCCGGTGATGATTTGCGGCATGATGGAAGCATCCACCACGCGCAGCCCTTCAAGACCGTGCACGCGTCCCTGCCCGTCCACCACCGCCATGTCGTCGCTGCCCATTTTGCAGGTGCCGCACGGGTGGAAGGCGGTTTCGGCGTGGTTACGCACAAACTCATCAAGCTGCTCATCGGTACGGCAGTCTTCACCTGGACTGATTTCACGACCACGGTATTTATCCAGCGCCGGCTGCTTCATGATGTCGCGCGTGATGCGGATGGCATCACGAAACTCCTGCCAGTCCTGTTCACTGGACATGTAGTTAAACAAAATACTCGGATGCTGATGTGGGTCACGTGAGGTTATCTGCACCCGGCCACGACTTGGGGAGCGCATGGAGCCTACGTGGCACTGAAAGCCGTGCTCTTTCACCGCATTGGAGCCGTTGTAGTTAATCGCCACCGGCAGGAAGTGGTACTGAATATTCGGCCAGCTAAACGCTTCACGGCTGCGAATAAAACCGCCAGCTTCGAACTGGTTACTGGCCCCAACGCCCGTGCCGCCAAACAACCACTCGGCACCAATCTTCGGCTGGTTCCACCACTGCAACGCCGGATAGAGCGACACCGGCTCTTTGCATTCATACTGCAGGTACATCTCCAGATGATCCTGCAAGTTCTGGCCAACGCCTGCCAGGTCGTGCACCACCGGAATGTCAAAACTGCCCAGCAACGCTGCCGGGCCAACGCCGGAGCGCTGCAAAATCTGCGGTGACGCAATCGCGCCTGCGCACAACAGCACCTCACGCTTAGCCTTTGCAGAAGAAGGAATCGTGCTGTCGCCCTCAAGGTATTCCACGCCCACGGCGCGCTTGCCGTCAAACACAATGCGATCGGTGGTGGCATGCGTGACAATGGTCAGGTTCGGGCGCGTTTTTGCCTGGTCCAGATAGCCACGCGCGGTGCTGGCTCGTCGCCCGGACGGCGTCACGGTGCGGTCCATCGGGCCAAACCCTTCCTGCTGGTAGCCGTTCAAGTCGTCAGTGCGCGGATAACCCGCCTGAACGCCAGCCTCAATCATTGCCTCAAACAGCGGGTTGTTCCCCGCTTTCGGCGTGGTAACCGATACCGGGCCGTCGCCGCCGTGGTAGTCGTTCTCGCCAATGTCGCGGGTTTCTGCCTTGCGGTAATACGGCAGGCAGTCAGCGTAGCGCCAGTCCTCAAGCCCTGGTGCCGTTGCCCAGTTATCGAGATCCATCGCGTTACCACGGATGTAGCACATGCCGTTAATCAACGAGGACCCACCCAGCCCCTTGCCGCGCCCGCACTCCATGCGCCGGTTATTCATAAACGGCTCCGGGTCGGTTTCATACGCCCAGTTATAGCGTTTACCCTGTAGCGGAAATGCCAGCGCGGCGGGCATCTGGGTGCGAAAATCCATACGGTAATCGGGACCACCGGCCTCAAGCAGCAGCACGGTGGTGTCGCGGTCTTCCGTTAAGCGTGTTGCCAGGACATTACCTGCGGAGCCGGCTCCAATGATGATGTAATCAAATTCCATTCGTCGTTCCTCAGGTTCAATTATCAAAATACAGACTGAAATTTATCCATCTCAACCTGGATGGATTTAACGCGGGTGTAATTTTGCAGGGTCATGATGCCGTTCTCGCGGCCAATGCCGGAGTGCTTGTAACCGCCAACCGGCATTTCTGCCGGGGACTCGCCCCAGGTATTTATCCAACAGATCCCGGCTTCAAGTTGGTGAATGGCGCGGTGCGCGCGGTTGAGATCGCGTGTGACCACGCCTGCGGCCAGGCCGTAGTCGGTGGCGTTGGCGCGACGGATAGCCTCCTCTTCGCTCTCGTAGCTCAGAATTGACATCACCGGCCCGAAAATCTCTTCGCGCACAATGGTCATCTCGTCGCGGCAGTCGGTGAACACGGTGGGTGCCACCCAGGCTCCCTGGTCAAAACCTTCACCTTTGAGCACGTCACCACCACACAGCAGGCGTGCGCCTTCGTCGCGTCCGCGCTCGATATAGCGCAGCACGTTATCGCGGTGCGGGAAGCTCACCAGCGGACCAAAGTTGGTCTCAGACGCCATCAGGTCACCCGCCCGAATGCGCGCCACACGCGCCAGCACTTTTTCTTCAAAAGTGGTTTTCAGCGCCGCCGGGATAAACACGCGGGTGCCGTTGGTGCAGACCTGGCCGGAGCTATAGAAGTTGGCCATCATGGCAATATCGGCCGCCATATCGAGGTCGGCATCATCGAAAATCACCAGCGGTGATTTGCCGCCCAGTTCCATCGTCACTTCTTTGAGCGTGGAGCCTGCCGCATTAGCCATCACTTTCTTACCGCTGGCCACGCCACCGGTAAATGAGACTTTGGCAATACCAGGGTGCTCGGTCAGTAACTGACCGGTCACTGCACCACGCCCTGGCAGCACGTTAAACAGCCCGTCCGGCAGCCCCGCCTGCTGATAAATCTCACCAAGCTTGAGAGCGGTGAGCGGTGTCACTTCACTTGGCTTGAAGATCATGGCGTTTCCGGCCGCCAGCGCAGGCGCAGACTTCCACAGCGCTATCTGAATCGGGTAGTTCCAGGCACCGATTCCTGCCACCACGCCCAGCGGCTCGCGGCGAGTGTAAATGAAGGAGGTGTCACGCAGCGGGATCTGCTGGCCTTCCAGCGCCGGAATCAGCCCCGCGTAGTACTCCAGCACATCGGCACCAGTGGCGATATCCACGCTCGCGGTTTCGCTGAACGGTTTGCCGGTATCCAGCGTTTCCAGCGCCGCCAGTTCGTCGTTGCGTTCGCGCAGGATATCCACCGCGCGGCGCAGAATGCGCGAGCGCGCCATGGCGGGCATCGCGGCCCAGACTTTTTGTGCACGCTGGGCGGCCTGCACCGCCTGTTCCACTTCGGCCTCACCGGCTTCATGAACCTGTGCCAGAACCTGGCCGTTTGCCGGGTTGATGGTGTCGAAGGTAGCGCCGCTGCGGCTTGCTACATAGCGACCGTCAATCCAGAGTTGTCGTTGTTCAGGGCGGGACATAGGTTCTCCTGTCAGTTGCTGTGGGCCTGAGAGAGTTGCTGGCGAATGAACTGCGTCGTCAGCGTTCGTGCGGCCTCAAGGTTAAAAGGTTCGCCGCTTAAGGCGGCGCGCAGCCACAGGCCGTCAATCATGGCGACCAGGCCATAGCCCGCAAGGCGCGCTTGTGCATGCGGTAACGTGCGGCGAAATTCAAACACCAGCGTGGAAAGCAAACGCCGGTGGCTGATTTGCTGTAACCGCCCAAGTACTGGCTGGTGCATGCTGCTGGCCCAGAAGGCCAGCCAGGCCTTAGTGGCTGCACTGTGAATCTGGCTGTCGTCAAAGTTGCCATCGACAATCGCCCGTAGCCGCGCTTCAGGGCTGGCATCCGCTAACTGTTGCAGGCGATGGAGAATGGCATGACGCAACTGGGCGGTCACATCGCGCATCGTCGCCTCCAGCAGCCCGTTTTTATCGCGAAAGTAGTGGCTGATGATCCCGGCCGATACCCCCGCCCGACGGGCGATTTGTGCAATGGTGGCATCGTGCATCCCTACTTCGTTAATGGCGTTCAGCGTGGCGTCAATCAGCTGACGTCGACGTATCGGTTGCATCCCTACTTTCGGCATAGCGGCAGCCTTATCTATCAATTATTGTTATCTATTTAATCTTTTTTTGATTGGACGTTCAATAAAAAATGTGTCTTAATTGTTGCGAATTAGGGTGCTGAATGTGCGTTTCAGCATGAATATTCTGATGAAACCACCCGCTATTTTTGATTAAAATCAATAAATAAACCCTGGCAAGTCGTTTTCGTCGCCCACAGGCGACAGCGACCATAAAAAATTTCGCAAAAATTTCTGATAAGAAATCCTTGTCTGCTCACCTGAGTAGTCACCGTTACTTAACCAGAGGTAATAGATGACGCAGTCTGCTGCATCTGCCAGTGAAAAAGACAAAATCAATCCGGTCGTGTTTTACACCTCCGCAGGGCTGATTTTGTTATTTTCCCTGATGACCATTTTTTACAGTTCCCTTTCCGCCGCCTGGATTGGCCATGCACTTAACTGGGTGTCCGCCACCTTCGGCTGGTATTACCTGCTGGCGGCCACGCTCTATATTGTGTTTGTGGTGTTTATCGCCTGCTCACGCTTTGGCTCCATTAAGCTGGGGCCAGAACACTCACGCCCGGAATTCAGCGTCACCAGTTGGGCCTCAATGTTGTTTGCCGCCGGGATCGGCATTGATCTGATGTTCTTCTCCGTTGCTGAACCGGTCACGCAGTATATGCAGCCGCCCGAAGGTGCAGGACAAACGATGGAGGCAGCGCGCCAGGCCATGGTCTGGACGCTGTTTCACTATGGTCTTACCGGCTGGTCAATGTATGCACTGATGGGGATTGCGCTCGGCTACTTCAGCTACCGCTATAACCTGCCGCTGACCATCCGCTCTGCGCTGTACCCCATTTTTGGCAAGCGTATTAACGGCCCAATCGGCCACACGGTGGATATTGCGGCAGTGATCGGTACCATTTTCGGTATCGCGACCACGCTCGGCATTGGTGTGGTGCAGCTTAACTATGGACTGAACGTGCTGTTCGACGTGCCGGACAGCATGAGCACCAGGGCAGCGCTGATCGTGCTGTCTGTGGTGATTGCCACTATCTCGGTGACCTCTGGCGTGGATAAAGGCATCCGCGTGCTGTCGCTGCTTAATGTTGCGCTGGCGCTGGGCCTGATTCTGTTTGTGCTGTTTGTCGGTAAAACCACCTTTTTGCTTAACGCGCTGGTGCTCAACATCGGTGATTACGTTAACCGCTTTATGGGGATGACACTCAACAGCTTTGCCTTTGACCGCCCGGTGGAATGGATGAATAACTGGACGCTGTTCTTTTGGGCCTGGTGGGTAGCGTGGTCGCCGTTTGTTGGCCTGTTTCTGGCGCGCATTTCTCGCGGGCGCACCATTCGCGAGTTTGTGCTCGGCACGCTGATTATTCCGTTTACTTTCACCCTGCTGTGGCTGTCTGTTTTCGGCAACAGCGCGCTGTATGAAATCATCCACGGTAACGCTGATTTTGCCGCCGAGACTATCGCCCATCCTGAGCGTGGCTTCTACAGTCTGCTGGCGCAGTACCCGGCATTTACCTTCAGCGCCTCGGTCGCCACCATTACCGGGCTGTTGTTTTACGTGACGTCGGCAGACTCCGGCGCGCTGGTGCTCGGCAACTTCACCTCAAAGCTCAAGGACATCAACAGCGATGCGCCCAACTGGCTGCGCATCTTCTGGTCGGTGGCTATCGGCGTGCTGACGCTGGGGATGTTGATGACTAACGGTATTTCGGCATTGCAGAACGCCACCGTCATCATGGGTCTGCCGTTCAGTTTTGTGATTTTCTTTATTATGGCCGGGCTGTATAAGTCGCTGAAGGTGGAAGATTACCGTCGCCAGAGCGCCAACCGCGAAACGCCGCAGTGGCTGGCAGCAGGTCAGGACAGGTTAAGCTGGAAGAAGCGTTTGTCGCGCCTGATGAATTACCCTGGCACGCGCCACACCAAAGAGATGATGGAGCGCGTGTGTTTCCCGGCAATGGAAGAAGTGGCACACGAGCTGGAACTGCGCGGCGCGCAGGTTCAGTTGCAAAGTCTGCCACCGGAAGATGGCGACGCGTTGGGTCACCTGGAGCTTTTGGTGATGTTGGGTGAGGAGCAGAACTTTATCTATCAAATCTGGCCGCAGCAGTATGCTATTCCGGGCTTTACCTATCGCGCCCGCAGCGGTAAATCCAGCTACTACCGCCTTGAAACTTTCCTGCTTGAAGGCAGCCAGGGCAACGACCTGATGGATTACAGTAAAGAACAGGTGATTCTGGATATTCTGGACAGCTATGAACGCCACCTGAACTTTATTCACCTGCATCGTGAAGCGCCGGGTAACAATATTACGTTTCCGCAAATGGGTTAAACGTTATCTTTTGCTACATACTAAAAAAAACACCCCGATTTATCGGGGTGTTTTTTGTCAGATGCTATCAGGCTTGCTTGCGCAGTACGTCCTTTACCCGCGAGGCGAGTTTTTTGACGCCTTGCCCACTTTTCACACCCGCCCAGCGGGTGGCGCACGCATCACGTAAATCCTGGCTCTGGGGAGTGTTCAGCCAACGCCCTATCAGAGAACCTCGACCCGAACTCGCAAATTTCGCCATATTTCCTCCTCGCGTACAACGCAAAAAATCTTTTAACTCAGTACATTAAACATTATTCACGCAGTTTATCAGGATATTCTTATACCGGTGACGTGTGCGATCGCAGCATTGTGTAAAAAACCGCAAAGAATGAGTCGCTTACCTTGCTCTTCGCGGCAAAGCGCGTCAGGTTTCTGTTAGCTCACTTTGTTTGGTGCAATGATGAATGTTGTTTTGCCAACGCGTGAGCACCTGGCGCAGGACTCCTCCTGCACACATCAAGGAGCACAATATGAAACCAGAACGTGATATTGAGAAGGTGTATTCGAACAAGGAATTTGTTGCCAAGCTGCGCCGCCTGGCCGATGCCATTGAGTCCGGCGAAAAATTCGAAATTCAGGTCGCCGGTGAGCGTATTTATGTGCCAGTGCGCGCCGAATTTAGCGTAGAGCATGAGCGCGGCAGCGAGGAAGAAGAGTTAGAGTTTCAGATTAAATGGGCGCTTAACGCTTAAGCGCACTGTGAACGCCGGGAGCATGCTCCCGGCATACAGCATCAGTAACGGATTTGAGCCACCTGACGCAGGTTTTCTGCCGTCGCGCTCGCCAGACCAAAAAACTCCAGATAAGCCGGGATCATTTCAAACAGCATATCTATTCCCTGCTGGGTCACGCACCCGCGCTCGCGGGCAGCACTCAGAAACGGCGTTATCGCCTGCTTCATCACCACTTCCCCAACAAACGTGCCCGGCGCCAGGTGCTCAACCGCCAGCGGCAGTTCATCCCCCGCGTGCATGCCAAGTGGCGTGGCATTCACCACAATGTCATGATCGGCGGGATGACGCTCACCGGTGCGCACTTCCAGCGCCGGATAATGGGCGCGTAGCCGTGACGCCAGCGCATCACTGACGGCCTGGCGGCTATCAAACAACGTCAGGCTGGCAACGCCTGCCGCTGCAAGCGACGCGGCGATGGCACTACCGACGCCACCGCTGCCGACCACCAGCGCCCGCCGCGCCTGCGCCGGCTGGCCGCGCTGCAACATGCCGCGCACGAAGCCTTCGCCGTCAAACATGTCGCCATGCAGTTGGCCGTCTTCGCCCATGCGCACGGCATTGCAGGCACCGGCAATGCGCGCGGTTGGGCTCATGGTTGCCACTAAATCACAGGTGCTGACTTTGTGCGGCATGGTAATCAGTGCACCAATAACGTTAGTGGTGCTAAACAACGCCGACAGCAGCGCCGGGTAAGCCTGCACCTTGACGCCCAACGGCACCACTTTGACATTCTCACCCTGTGATTCAAACCACGGGTTGTAAATCATCGGCGCTTTAAAGCTCTCCGTTGGCCAACCAAGGTGCGCGATAATGCGCGTCTTTCCATCAATGACCATGTTTTACTCCACACCAGGCAGTTCGATGCGCTTCACATCGCCCAGGATAAACACATAAGCAAAAACGCCCAGCAGTGCTGCGCCGCCAATATAAATAAGGGCGTAGAAGAAATTGCCGGTAGCGGCGACGATAAAACCAATCACCAGCGGTGTCAGAATGGAGGCCATATTAGAGCAGAAGTTAAACAACCCACCGGTCAGCCCGGCCAGTGATTTCGGTGCCATGTCGGAAATCAGCGTCCAGCCCAGTCCCACCATGCCCTGACCGAAGAAAGCCAGCGACAATACGGCAATGACTGCATGATCGTTTGGCATCCAGTTAGCGGCGATAATGCTGCTTGCCATCAACAACCCGGCGATAATCGGCAGCTTGCGGGCAATATTGGCCGACCCCGTACGCTTAAGTAATACGTCAGACACCCAGCCGCCCGCCATGACGCCAATGGCTGCCGCCAGAAACGGCATGATGGCGAAAAAGCCAATTTTAAGCCATGGCATCTGGCGCTCGGTGGCAAGATAAGTCGGAAACCAGGTCAGGAAGAACACCAGCGTAGTGTTACCGGCAAACTGGCCGATGCCCGCGCCGATAATCTGGCGGCACTTCAGCAGCAGTTTGACGTTATGCCAGCTGAAGTTCATCTTTGGCTCGGCCTGCGGCGTGGCCGCATCAAGACCAATATGTTCCAGCTCAGCGCTATTGGCGCTGGTTGATTCGTGCGGCTCGTGGTAATAGCGCCACCACACCAGCGCAAACAACAATCCGGCGGCACCGACTACAATAAAAAGCCAGCGCCAGCCGAAGGTTTCCATAATAAAGAACAGCAGCGGCGCAAACGCCGCCAGCCCCACGTATTCGCCCACGGTATACACCGCCGTAGCGCGTGCGCGTTCATGCTGGGGAAACCATTTGCCCACCACCCGACTGTTGACCGGAAAACACGGTGCTTCACTCAGCCCCAGCCCGAGGCGGCACAGCAACAGCGATTTAATGCCCACGGTGGCGCCATGCAGCAGCGTAAACGCCGACCAGCACACCAGCGAGATAGCATAGGTAATTTTGTTGCCAAAGCGGTCAAGGAAGATACCGCCGGGGATCTGCATCACAGCATAAGTCCAGGCAAACGCTGAAAATACAATACCCATCATTGCAGCACCAATACCGAGGTCGCGATTCACTTCGGTTGCCGCAATGCCGAGCACTGTGCGGTCGAGATAATTGATCATTGTGCCGATAGCCAGCAGCGCCAGGATAACGAACCGGGCGCGCGTGCGTTTTTCGGCACGCGCATGCGAAGCGGCAGTGCCGCTCTGTGGGGATGTCATGTCGGTGTGTCCTTTTTTATACATATCCGGTCGCCTTTCAGGCCGCATGCTCACATAGCCCACTGAAGACGCCGGATGTAGGTTACAGGTGATTATTATTATTGATACAGCGTGGCATCCTGCCCTGAACCCGTTGATTGTTAACGGGTGATGCTACTCCGTGCGCCGCATCGCGGCAAGGCGTACTGCGGCATTTGTTGCTCCATATTGTTGATAATTCGCACGCCGCTCCACCAGTTCAAAGCTAAAGCGCCCCTCCTCGAACGCCAGCGTATACAGATGCAGGAACTCGCCGCCCAGCTCATCGCGCTCATAGAGGATTTGACGCGGACGCAGCGTTGCCAGCAGCGCTTCGCTGTCGCTGTAGCGCGCCTGCAAATCGTCGTAATAGTTTTCCGGTATGGGCAGCCTTGCCATACCACGAGCGCCAAGGTCATCGGCAATGCTCAGAATATCGTCGCAGGCAAACGCCGCGTGCTGCAAACCACTACCGTGATAGCAGGCGACCGAGCGAGCAAGTTGCGTATCGAGACTGCGCGAGATATTCAGCGGCAGGCGAATACGGTTACAGGGACTGTGTACCACCTGGCTGCGCACCAGACCGTAAGGATCGGCCAGACTCCAGGCTCCCTGTAGCTCAAAACCAAATACGGCACGAAAAAACATCACCCAGTTCTGGCGACTGCCTGGCACCAGCCCAAGCGCCAGATGGTCAATACCGCTGAACTGCGCACTGTCCTGCTCGTTGCGCCGATGAAAATCGGTATGCCATTGCTCATTGGCTTCAATCAGATAAATCAGGCTACCGTCAGGTGCGCAGATGGCAGGTAACGCCCGTTCATCCGGGCCATGTTTTTCCTGCCAGAGTGGATAACCATAATCCTGCGCCCGCTGTAATAGCTGCGCAGCGCCTTTCACGCGCCAGGCCATGGCGCACAGGGAAATGCCGTGGCGGCGATGGAAGTCATCTGCCCAACTGTGCGGCTGATGATTGATGATGATGTTGGCCCCGCCGTTGCGCCACCAGTCCACCTGCTTACTACGGTGTTCACCTGCATGGGTAAAACCAAGTGGGCGCAGTGCCTTGCCCAGCGCGTCGCCCCCCGTTTCGTCGGTGGCAAATTCGATAAACTCTACGCCCTGGTAAACCGGCAGTGGCGCGGAATGGAACAGTTCAGCATCAACGGGTGTCCCAGTGCTCCGGGTCTGCTCTTCAAGCCACAGCAGTGAGCGCCAGCCGTCTTTCGCCGTAGGCACACCCGGTACAGCACGAAAACCATCATTAAAAACTTCCAGCGACCACGGGCCGCGGTAACCATGGGCGGTAAGCTCGCGGGCAAACTCCACCACCGGTAGCTCACCCTGGCCTGGAAAGCAGCGGTAATGACGGCTCCACTCCAGCACATCCATTTTCATCAACGGTGCGTCAGCCAGCTGTAAAAAGCTGATTTTTTCCACCGGAATATCCTCAAGACCGCCGAGCCTGTCGCCACGCGCCAGAATGTGGAAGCTGTCGAGTACCAGCCCCAGCGCCGGGTTGTCTACGGCCGCGACGCGCTGCCAGGCCTCACGAAAGCGGCTCACATGTCTGCCCCACGCCAGCGCCTCGTAGCCCACAGTAATCCCCTCGCGCTGAGCCAGTTCTGCCAGCGCGCCAAGGTCACTAATTTGCAGGTCGATATTGTCTGAACAGGTCGATGAGACGTTACTGCACAGCAGCATGTTGTCGCAGCCAAGTTCGTGCATCAGCGCAAATTTGCGCCGCGCCCGCTCCATATTGGCCGCAAATCGCTCACGCGACTCGCCTTCAAAGTCGCGAAATGGCTGAAACAGCAGGATTTGCAGGCCAAGATCGGCGCACAAGCGGCGCACGTCGGCAGGGGTACCCGGATAATAAAGCAGATCGTTTTCAAAGAGTTCTATACCGTCAAAGCCAGCGGCGGCAATGGCGTGCAGCTTTTCCGGCAGTGTGCCGGAGACGGAAACGGTGGCAATCGAACGCTGCATGATTTTCTCGCTTTGCAGGGGAAGATGGCACAAGATTTGTACCATTTGGTACTCATTGCAAATAAATAGCTGCAATTTTGTGACAAAAAATCACAATATCACGTACAGCTTTGTTTCCATTTGGTGTAAATCCCGCAGCAACAAAAAAATGAGTCCTGATAAGCTCGCCAGGAATGCTCTGACATTGCCAGTGATTCACAATTTCTCCACGGTTATTCGATAAAACGTAACAACCAACTGGAGGTGCTTATGAAAAAACACATTGCTTTGATAGTTATGATGACCTGCGCCTTCGCGCCGATTGTTAATGCCGCAGGCCCAGGCGACGGCGGCCCGGACAGGCAGAACCAACAAAGATGGTATAAGTCCGGATCAAATCACGATGAGCGTCGCGCACCGCAGCAGCAGCGTGAGAACCGCCCTAATGGCAACGGACACGCTAACAATGACAGATACGGCAAACCCGGTGGTGCACAAGAGCATTTTTCCTGGCAAGGTCGCGACTACCGTAAAGGCCAGCCCGCACCAGAGCGTTTTCGCGGCGAACGCTATCGCGTCAACGACTGGCGAGATCGCGGTCTTTACCAACCGCCGTCAGGACATTACTGGACACGCATTGATGGCAATTATGTTCTGATCGCCGCCGCAACAGGTGTAATAACCAGTATTTTACTGGGTAATGTGCTGAGTCACTAAATACCACAATATCAGGCTGGCATTACGCCAGCCTGTTTTACGCACGCGACATTCGCCCGCTGCAAAATAGTGTCAGCAGTTAAACCTGTCTTGTTAATCATCCCTCGATGGCACACCGCACCCGTTATAATCTCAGGATAAGGTGTTTATTCACGGCTGTTTTGCCAGTGAAATAACAACAGCAGAATCAGAATATAATGTTGTGCATTGCGGCTGCTTGCCTTTAATAATGCTGACGGGTAATCATTTCCGCGCCAATATCAATCATACGGTGAATAATGCGCTCGGCTTCCAGCTCATTGCGTGCTGCCAGCATCTCCATGAGTGAACCGTATGATTCGTAATGCCCCACCATTTCACGCGCAGCAGGGTACAGAAAATGAAAATTCGGCCCGACACGTACCCACAGTTGTTCAATCATCTCCGTGAGTGTGGGTAAGTGAGCAAAACCATACAGACGAAAGCGTAGCGCCCGGTTGGCCTGTAATACCGACTCCACGACACCGCTCTGGCGCGCATGTCGGTACGCTTCAACCAGCTGGCGCAGCACGTCAATCTGCTCGCCGTTAATGCTCCGGCACGCCTCACGGACCGCCATACCTTCAAGGTTTTTACGAATTGCCGTAATTTCCTGAAAGCGGGCCTGCGCCATTCGCGGCACCTGAAATGCCTGTGCTGGGGTAGCGTCCAGCGCACCCGATGATACCAGCCGCAGCAGCGCCTCCCGGACTGGCGTAATGCTGGTGCCAAGCTGGGCTGCAATCTCTTTGGTGACCAGACGCGCGCCGGGTTTGAGTGCCCCCACAATCAACGCCCCCTTCAGCCGCATCTCAACCTGAGTCGTGAGACTGACGCGCTGCGCTTTTTCAAGAGTTAGCATAATCTTTCCTAATCAATCGAAACTAGCTTTTATTAGCAGTAAATGACGCTCATGTCATTAGTTTTGCTAAAGTATTTTCTGGATTGAACAGGAAGCAAGAGTTTAACAATCACCACAAAATCGCGACTATTGGCTTAACTTCAGAATAAAAACATCAGTAACGCTTTCGTGTTTTTAGAGTGAGAAGAGAAAGAGAATGACATAAAGCCGCTTCACAGAACGCAAAGCGGCAGCAAAAAATTTATGCGTCCGCCCCTACGCGAATCACGACTTTGCCGAAGTTCTTACCCTCCAGCAGACCAAAAAACGCCTGTGGTGCGTTCTCCAGCCCGTCGGTTATCTCCTCGCGATAGTGGACTTTTCCTTGCGCGATCCAGGACAGCATTTCCTGCTGGAACTCGCCAATACGGTGCCCATAGTCAAGGCCGATAATAAAACCCTGCATGCGGATGCGTTTTTTTAGCAATGTTCCCATCAACAGTGGCAGCCTGTCCGGTCCTGGTGGCAGTTGCGTGGCGCTGTAGCCGGAAACCAGCCCGCAGATGGGTACGCGTGCGCTGGTATTCAGCAGCGGCAACACTGCGTCAAACACCGCACCGCCGACGTTTTCATAATAAACATCAATGCCCTGTGGACAGGCGGTGGCGAGTTGCGCGGCAAAGTCTGGCGCCCGCCGGTCAAGGCAGAGATCAAAACCCAGTTTATCCACTGCGTGACGACATTTCTCTTCACCACCGGCAATACCCACGACCCGGCAACCTTTGATTTTACCAATTTGTCCGACGGTCGCGCCTACCGGCCCGGTTGCCGCAGCCACCACCAGCGTTTCCCCAGCTTTTGGTTGACCAATATCCAGAAGCCCCATGTAAGCGGTAAATCCCGGCATACCCAGCACGCCCAGCGCCCATGACGGATGCTGTGGGTTATCGCCAAGTTTCACTAACCCACTACCATCAGACAACGCATAATCCTGCCAGCCGGTATACGCCAGCACCCAGTCGCCTTCGTTGAAATCGTGGTGGCGCGACGCCGCCACCCTGCACACCGTGCCGCCTGGCATGGTATCGCCCAATTCTACCGGCGGTGCATAAGAAGGCGCATCGCTCATGCGCCCGCGCATGTATGGGTCGAGCGAGAGATATACCGTGCGCAGCAGCAGTTGCCCTTCGGCGGGCTGTGGGATGGCTGAGGTTTCGAGGCGCAAATTGTCGGTCTGCGGTGCGCCATGCGGGCGCGACGCCAGCACCCAACGTCGGTTTTCTTTCTGTGTCACCTTGATCTCCTTTCTGGTCGGTTAATTACTCAGCATAGCTGAATGGCGTTGACCTTCGGTATAGAGAAAACGCTTACCCTCAATAAACCAGCGTTTATACTCATCCGAATGCCGCAATTTGGAACTGATGATGACTGCTCGCACCCTTTCACGCGGCTGGGGCCTGTCCAGCGCGCTGTTTTTTGCCGCCCTGGCGCTTGCCGCCTCCGCCTTGCTTTACAGCAACTGGGGCTCTTTTATTCAGTGGTGCCTTGAGATGCAAATTGCCCTGCATCGCTACCTGGTGCTGTACCTGTTACAGCTTAACGACGGCCAATACCGCGGCGGCGTCTGGCTCATCAGCGGCGCGTTTATCTACGGCGTGCTGCATGCCATTGGGCCAGGCCACGGTAAATTTGTGGTCGCGACCTGGAGCAGCACCGCTGAGCGCAGCATAGCCGCCGCCCGTCTGGTGCCGTTTTTTGGCAGCCTGATGCAGGGCGTAAGCGCCATCGCGTTTGTCTTTATTCTGGCTGTGGGTTTTAACCTTGCGGCGGGGGATCTGAGCCAGAGCCGCTGGTATGTAGAGAAAATCAGCGCGGTACTGATTGGCGGTTTTGGTGGCTGGATTATCTGGCGCGCGCTGCGTGGACTTAAGCGTAATCATGACCACGCCCACGATTGCGGCTGTGGTCATCATCACCAGGCGCAGGCCGTGGAAGGCGGCTGGAAGGATGCGCTCGGCGTCATTCTCGCCATTGGCGCGCGCCCGTGCAGTGGCGCGATTATGATTCTGCTGTTTGCGAATGCGCTGGGTATTGTCAGCTGGGGGATCGCAGCGGTGATGGGTATGGCGCTGGGTACGGCGCTGTCGATCATGGGCCTGTCGCTGGCGGTGCGCCATATACGTGACAGCGTCACGTCTGGTTGGCACATAGCCTCCCCTGAGCGCCTGCGCCTGTTGGGCATCGGCGTTCGGGTGCTGGGCGGCGCGCTGCTGGTGCTGTTTGCGCTGGTGCTGTTTTTAACCGTCATCCCGGTGAGCGCCAACGGCGACTATATTGCGGCCGGTTGCTGAGCGAGTCGCACGACCAGATACACACAGGGTTGCGCACTTTCATTAATGAACGCGCAATCCTGCGGTGGCCCCAGCGCCAGGCAGTCTCCAGCCTGCATGACATGGCGCGTGTTTCCCTCCATGAAAACAAGCTCACCTTCTTGTACCCAGATAAGCTGACGTGCAGCGAAGTAAGAGGCCGCTGGCATGGGCACATGGCTGCCCGGAGGCAACTCAATCTGTACCAAATCCAGCGGCAGGTCGGTGCGTGGCGAGACGTGGCGGCGCAGGTAACCGCTCTGGGGATCTCGCCACACCGGTTGGTTGCCGCGCCGCAACAGGCTACCTTCCTGGAGTTCTGCGCGGGCGATAAGTGTCGACATGCTGATGCCAAACGCACCGCACAGCCTGGCGAGCAACGTTGCCGTTGGGCTACTGCCACCGCGCTCAATTTTGTGGATCATCGCCTTAGACACGGCCGCCCGCTCAGCAAGCTCGCCCAGCGACCAGCCGCGCCCTTCACGTTCAATTTTAATACGCGTGCCGATCCGTTGATTTAGGTCGTCTTCTATAGTATTCATATCGTCAATTATAGTGAACACTTTCGGGGAAGCAACCATGCACATTCGCCATGCCACGGTGGAAGACTGCGCCGCTATTGCCACCATTTATAACCACGCGGTGGTAAATACCGCAGCTATCTGGAATGACACCACGGTTGATGATGAAAACCGCCGAGTCTGGCTGGGCCACCGTCAGGCGGCTGGTTATCCGGTGCTGGTTGCTGAGGAAAACGCTGAGGTCACAGGCTATGCCTCCTTTGGTGACTGGCGTGCTTTTGAAGGGTTTCGCCATACGGTGGAGCACTCGGTATACGTTCATCCCGACTGGCACGGCAAAGGCACAGGCAAAGCGCTGATGATTGCGCTTATCAATGAGGCAAAGCGCATCGGTAAGCATGTGATGGTGGCGGGCATTGAGGCGCAGAACCACGGCTCCATTCACCTGCACCAGAAACTGGGTTTTACCATCACCGCACAGATGCCGCAGGTGGGCACCAAATTTGGGCGCTGGCTGGATCTGACCTTTATGCAGCTGCAACTTGATAACCGCCAGCAGCCGGACACGCTGCTATGAACTCCCCGCTCGCCCTGTTCTGCCTGAGCGCTGCGGGCATCGGCCTTGTGGTTCAGAACACGCTGATGGTACGCATCACGCAATCATCATCAACCATTCTTATTGCCATGCTGCTTAATTCGCTGGTGGGCATTGTACTGTTTACCGGTATTTTGCTGCTGCGCAATGGCAGCGCAGGCGTGATGGAGCTGGTTTCCACTATCCGCTGGTGGACCCTTATCCCAGGGCTGTTAGGCTCGTTTTTCGTCTTTGCCAGCATTAACGGTTATCAACATCTGGGGGCGGCCACCACCATTGCGGTACTGGTGGCAAGCCAACTGATTGGTGGATTACTGATGGATATTGCACGCAGCAGTGGTGTGCCACTGCGTGCATTAATAGGCCCGGTTGCGGGCGCTATATTGCTGGTGATTGGCGCCTGGCTGGTGGCCAGACGCCAGTTCTGACTAGCGCAGCCCGGCACGCCTCGCGCTAACGGTCGCCAGTGCCGCCCAGTCCAGCGCCTCATCACCGTTTGCCAGTGCATCCAGGTAGTTATCACGCAGCACCCCGGCAAAACCCATCGGCACATGGCGGCTCTCTGCTGCCTGCTGCGTCAGGCGCGCATCTTTGAAGCCAAGCTTCATGGTAAACGAGGCCGGAGAGTAGCGGTCTTCGGCAATCATCGCGCCGTAGCTTTTATAGGCAGGTGCCGAGAATAGCGTGCTGGTGAGCATAGTCAGGAAATCCCCTTTGCCCACGCCGAAGGCCTCAACCAGTGCGGAGGATTCGCCCATCGCCTCAATGGCGCTTGCCAACATAAAGTTAGCGGCAAGCTTCACTGCGGCGGCCTGCGCCGGTACCTCACCAAAGCGCCAGGTTTTCTCACCCAACACATCAAACAGCGGCTGTATGTCGTTTAACAGTTGTTCGTCACCTGCCGTCAGGATATTCAGCGCACTGGTTGCGGCGACGTCCACACGGCCCAGCACGGGTGCTGCCACATAGCGCAACTCACGGTTTTCTGTCTCAACGGTCATCGCCTCGGTAAACGCAACCGACACGGTCGCCATGTTTATCCAGACAGTGCCAGGCATTAACGAATCCAGCGCGCCGTTGCGCACCACCACTTCGCGGGTGACGGCATCGTCAAGCAGCATCGAGATAAGTACCTGTACGTCGCCCACATCCGCAGGCGTTTTACACACGCGAGCGCCCTTTTCGGCCAGCGCCAGCGCGGGTTCCGGCGAGCGGTTCCATACTGCCAACTCATGTCCGGCTTTAAGCAGTTTCTCCGCCATTGGCAGCCCCATGCCGCCCAGTCCTATAAATGCAATCTGCATCATTTCCTCGCTGTCAGAGAATGGTTCCACCGCGGTTCAAACGCTCGCGGCGCTCGTCGCTTTGCTGCATTAAATCTTCTTTGTGCTGACGACCATGATGGGAAATCGCCGCCCGCAGGCGCTGCTGTTCGGCATAACGCTCCTCGCGCCCGAGGACCTCATCATTACTGAGCGTAATTAACAACGCATTCATTTGCGCAATCACACCGGTCTTCAACGCTTCGTCGACGCGGCTGTGCACGTCATCCAGATGGGACATATCGCCTCCTTCGTGTTGGGCCGCTCAGTTGAGCTTCGCCTGAGAAAAATCGCTGCCATTAACATCAACGCGATATCCACTCAGGTTACTCCGTGTTGCATAGTAAATCTTGCCATTTGCCAGTGGGATCCACGGTGCCTGCTGATAGAAAATAGCCTGGGCCTGCCGGTAGAGCGCGGCACGCTGTGTCGGGTCGCTGATTTCCAGCGCTTTTGTCACCAGTTTATCGTAGCGGCTGTCACACCATCGGGCGGCGTTAGCCCCGCCCTCAACCGCACTACAGGTCAGGAGCGTGCCGGCAAAGTTATCCGGGTCGCCATTATCAGAAATCCAGCCATACAGCGCGCTACCATGTTCACCTTTACGCATACCGGCCAGATATTCCCCCCACTCAAAAGTGACAATTTTTGCCTGCACACCCACTTTCGCCCAGTCGCTCTGGATCATTTCTGCAATACGCCTGGAGTTGGGGTTATAGGGCCGCTGTACCGGCATGGACCAGATATCGGTGCTAAAACCCTTTTCAAACCCCGCCTGCTTAAGCAGCGCTTTGGCTTTCTCCGGGTTGTAGTCGTAGTCTGGTAAATCCTTGTCGTAGCCGAGCATGGCGGGAGGAATGGGTGATTTTGCGACCGTGCCACTGTCCATAAATATCGCGCTAACGATGGCTTTTTTATCCACCGCGTAATTCAGCGCCTGGCGCACCAGCAGATTATCAAACGGTTTTTTCTGCGTGTTGAGCGCCAGATAGCCGACGTTCAGACCATCGAGGCTGTGCAGCTTGAGGTTTTTATCACTTTCAATCTGCGCAAACTGCACCGGCGTGGGGGCTGGCACTATCTGGCATTCGTTAGTTTTGAGTTTGGCAAGTCGGGTCTGCGGGTCAGGCACAATGGAGAAAATAACGTGTTTTGTCGCCACCGGGTTCTGCCAGTAATGCGGATTGGCGACGTAGCGAATCAGCGAATCGACCTTGTACTGCTGTAGTGCATACGGCCCGGTGCCGATGGGCCAGTTATCAACGTTTTCCGGCGTGCCCTTTTTGAGCATGGCATCCGCATATTCCGCTGAAAGTATTGAGGCAAAATCCATTGCCTGGTCGGCAACAAACGCGGCGTTTGGACGGCTTAACTGAAAGCGTACGCGATGGTCATCCACCTTCTCCACTTTTGTGATGAGCTTATCCAACCCCAAATCCTGGAAGTATTCATAGCTGCCCTGACCGAGCTTATGATAAGGGTTCGTTGTGTCGAGCTGGCGCATCACGGTAAACACCACGTCATCGGCGTTAAAGTCGCGTGTGGGCGTAAAAAATTTGTTAGCGTTAAACTTCACACCTTTGCGCAGCGTGAACGTCACCGTTTTGCCGTCAGGGCTCACCTCCCATTGCGTGGCAAGCGACGGTGCCGGGGTTTTGTCGCTGTCACGCAGCGTCACCAGGCGGTTGTAGAGCATTTGCGAACTGGCGATAAACGTCGGCCCACTGGTTGCCAGTTGGGGGTTGAAGGACTCCGGGGAAGCCACGGTGCAGTAAATGAGAGTGTCGTTACCCGCCGCCTGCGCGGCTCCTGAGCACAGCAGCGCGCCGGCCACCAGGCCGGGCAGGTTTTTCCTTGCAAAGATCATCAGCGTTCGCCTTTCTTGTTAGTGTCCTTTCATCACAGCACAGGGATGAAAGTCTGACAAATAACAAAAGGCAGCAGGATATAGCGCTATTTTAAAGGCTCACACAGCCCCTCTGTCTGACGGCAAATCGCCCCGAACCGCTGCAAAATACCCAACGACTGCGGTGTCGGCTCACAGTCTGCCAGCAACTGCGCCACATCCGCGTGTTCTGCCAGTCGCTCGCTGCGGCTCTCAATAATCGCTCGCATAATCTGTGGCGTAAATTCCGGGTGAAACTGCACCGAAAAGGCCTGCGGTGAATAGCGGATTATCTGCATCGCATCAAGCTCGCTTGCGCCGAGCGCTGTTGCGCCTGCCGGTAGCGTCAGTACACTCTGCGCATGGCTGAGAAAAGCATTAAAGCGCGTCGGCAACCCTTCAAGCAGTGGGTCTGACTGAGCACTCGCATTAAGCACCACGGTCTGGCGCCCGGTTTCACTGCCGCGCGGGTTATAGTCCACCGTGCCGCCTAACGCATCGGCCATCAACTGATGCCCGTAGCACACGCCCAGCAGCGGTGTGTCCTGCGCCATTAACGCCAGCGCCCAGTCGGCGGTACGTTCGCTCCAGCCTTCACGTTCAGTCACCATCGACCACGAACCGCTAATTATCGCGCCACGAATCGTTCTGACATCCGGCAGCGCCTCCCCCAAAAACGGGCGCACGATGTGCAGTGCTTCTTCCTGACCCAGTGCCTGCCTGAACCATTGCGGCTGATCGCCCACCCGGGCGCGGATATCCGCAGGCGGGTAGCCCATATGCACAATTACCAGCGGTCGCACAGCCATCGTCGTCTCCTTATTGTTATGCGCCACGTTTTAGCATTGTTCCCCACGGCACGTTTGTCACCCTGCCATCGTAAAAACGACTGGATAACCACGTCGGTATCACTTTTCTGGCTGATGGCCACTGGGCAAGCGTGCCGCCGGGGATTACACTCAAGGCAACATTTTAATAACATAATGAGACCGCCCGATGACGCCTGCACTGACACCCGCCCTGTTCATCAACGGCCAGCTTTGTGCGGCTGAAAACAACGCTACGTTTGAGCGCCGTAACCCGCTCGACGGCGACATTGCATCTCGCGCCCCGGCGGCAAGCGTTGCGGATATGCAGCGTGCAATAACCTGCGCCGCCGCCGCGTTCGAGAGCTGGCGCGATGCTGGCCCTGGCGCACGGCGCGCGCTGTTACTCCATGCCGCTGAGCGGCTGGAGGCGCGGTGTGCGGATTTTGTCAGCGCGATGGCGAGCGAAACCGGCGCCAGCGCCCAGTGGGCAGAATTTAATGTGCACCTTGGCGCGGAGCTTTTGCGTGAGGCGGCAGCGCTGACCACCCAGGTTAGCGGCGAAGTCATCCCTTCTGATGTGCCGGGCAATCTTGCGCTGGCGGTACGCCAGCCCGCAGGCGTGGTGTTAGGCATTGCGCCATGGAATGCGCCGGTTATCCTTGGTGTACGTGCCATTGCAACTCCACTTGCCTGCGGCAACTGCGTGGTGCTCAAAGGTTCAGAGCTGTCACCCGCCACCCACGGTCTGATTATTGCTGCGTTAAACGAGGCCGGTTTTGCTCCCGGCGTCGTGAATTTTGTCACGAATGCCCCAGAAGATGCCGCACAGATTGTTGAGGCTGCGATCGCCCATCCTGCGGTGCGCCGGGTGAATTTCACCGGCTCAACCAGCGTGGGGAAAATCATTGCGCAAACCTGTGCTCGCCATCTGAAACCGGCGGTACTGGAGCTTGGCGGCAAAGCGCCGCTGCTGGTACTTGACGATGCCGACCTCGACACCGCCGTCAACTGCGCCATCTTCGGTGCCTTTGCCAACTCCGGGCAAATCTGCATGTCCACCGAGCGCATTATTGTCGATGAAGCCATTGCCGACGACTTTGTAGAACGCTTTGCCAGACGCGCGAGCGAACTGCCCTGCCGTGACCCGCGTGAAGGCCCAACGGTACTGGGTGCTGTAGCTGATTCACGCTGCGTGGAGCGCTGCAATGCGCTCATTGACGACGCGCTGGAAAAAGGCGCCCGGCTGGCAGTGGGTGGTAAAAGCCACAGCGCGCTGATGGCAGCCACGGTGCTGGACGGCATTACGCCAGACATGAAGATTTATCATGAGGAAGCATTTGGACCGGTGAAAGGCATTGTGCGAGTACGTGGTGAAGCGGCGGCGATTGCCTGCGCTAACGATAACGCGTTTGGACTGTCTTCAGCGGTATTTAGCCGCGATACCGCGCGCGCCTGGCGGGTGGCTCAGCGGCTGCAAAGCGGTATTTGCCATATCAATGGCCCCACGGTACATGATGAGCCACAGATGCCGTTTGGCGGCGTAAAAGCCTCCGGTTACGGGCGCTTTGGCGGCCAGGCCGGTGTACAGGAGTTTACCGACCTGCGCTGGATAACGCTTCAGACCGCGCCACGCCCGCTGCCGTTTTGATCAACGCCTCAGGCGTTTTATTTGGCAGGATGTTCTTTAAGCCAGGTTTCCATCAACTCGATTTCAGCCTGCTGGGCCTTGATTATCTCTTCTGCCAGCGCGCGCATTTTCGGGTCTGTGCCGTATTTAAGTTCAGACTGCGCCATGTCAACCGCACCTTTGTGGTGCGCTAACATCCCGACCGCAAACGCGCGGTCCGGGTTGCTTTCTTTCATCCCGGCCATCATTCCTTCGTGCATCTCATCCATTTGACGCTGATAGTCCTGCTTCATTGGACTTGTGGAAGTGGTGCTGTGGTGATTATCTGCGGCCTGAACCGACAAACAAATGCTACCGGCTAACAGTGCTGCAAGCGCGTAAATATGTTTCATGAAATTCTCCTCGGCTGCTGTGATAAATAAGACTGACTCTGCGCTCGATAGTGATCAGAAGAATCTAAAGAACGATCAAAACATAATCAATCAATTGAATTTTATAAAGAAAATATAAAAGGCATATAAAGATACACCTCTTATGGCCGATAAAAACCTATGGCGGGAAGTTTTTCGTCTGGCTGAGCATTCTTTATCCTCTTATCCTCTATAAGTATAAGGAAGACATTATGTCTGTAAGACGCCTTTCTCTGTTTACCTTTGCTCTACTGTTCATTCTGTTTCTTGCAAGTACCCTGCTGGCGACCTGGTCGCTGGTGCGTAATAACGACGCGCTGCATGATGTAAATAGCGAAATACGTGTTGTGCTCTCTGTGATAGATCCCATTAACCATAGCCGTACCCTGCGCGTGCGACTTGACGAATCACTGGTCAATCACCTTCACAGTCGCGAACAAGCCGCATCCACATCGCTTGACCAAGCCAGAGAAGCGCTCGAAAAAGCAGATAGTGCTTTTGAGAACTACATGTCTCACAACAAACAACCCGGTGAACAAATATTAGCTAACGCGTATAACGACGGCTGGCAAAACTACCGCAACCAGGGACTCCAGCTTTTACTTGATGCGGTTCAGAACCAGGATCAGGAACGTTTTGATGAACTGTCTTCTTCTGTTATGCCTCAGCTGGAACGTGAGTTCGAAGTGGTACTGGACAACCTGCTGGCCTTTCGCGAGCACTACGCACAAACGCTCAACGAAGAATCGGAAGCGCGCATCAATGGTAGCCTGACAGCAATAGTGCTGGTTGCCGTTCTGTTCTGTATTGTGTTGGGTGTACTGTTCATGCAGCTTAATCGCCGTGTGCTTATCCCGCTGGTACAGGCTCGTGAGCACTGCGACAAAATCGCTGAAGGTGAGCTGAATGTGCCGGTGGAATTCCATACTCACGATGAAATTGGCGATATGTTGCATTCACTTGAGCGTATGCGCCAGTCGCTGACGCAGATAATTGGCCAGGTGCGCGCCACCGGCGAATCGGTAGCCAGCGCCGCAGACGATATCTCCGATGGTAATACCGATCTTTCAGCACGCACCGAGCAACAGGCCGCCTCGCTCGGCCAGACGGCATCAAGTATGGAAGAACTGACCGCAACCGTGCGCCAGACTTCTGATAATGCCCGCCAGGCCAGTAAACTGGCTGAAGCCATGCGCGATACCGCCAACAGCGGCGATGACATCATGTGTGAAGTGGTGGTATCGATGAAAAATATCGAATCCAGTTCGGCGAAAATCAATAACATCATCAACATTATTGAAGACATTGCCTTCCAGACCAACATACTCGCGCTCAACGCCGCAGTAGAAGCAGCGCGCGCCGGTGAACAGGGCCGTGGCTTTGCGGTGGTGGCAAGCGAGGTCCGCAACCTCGCTCAGCGCTCTTCGGTTGCGGCAAAAGAGATCAAAGACCTGATTGAGCAATCCGGCGAGCAGATTCGCAGCGGCAGTGGTCAGGTTAACCGCGCAGGTGAAAGCATGGAGCGTATTCTGACCTCAGTGAAGCAGGTCAGCGATCTGATGGACGAAATCGCCATGTCCACCAGCGAACAAAGCCGCGGTATCGACCAGATAAACACCGCCGTGAGCCAGATGGACGTGGTGACGCAGCAAAACGCCTCACTGGTTGAAGAGGCCTCAGCCTCTGCGCTGGTACTGAGCCAGAAATCCCACGAACTCAAGCAGTGCGTGGCGGTTTTCCGCCTAGCGTAAAGCCACAACTGCGGTAATTAACGTTGTATTTAACCGCTCGTGAAAACACGCCCCGGAGAAGTCTTTATTCGGGGCGTTATTCTGACAGCAGACAGAAGTCAACATGACAATTTCTGCACGTAATCAGCTTTTGGATACCGCAAGCCATATGACAACGGCGCAGTAACGACGAAGTAGAGCTTACGCTTAAAGACGGTGGCAAACTGATGGCGATTGTCACCCACAGCAGCTGCCAGACACTGGGGCTGGCGCTTCTCAGCCCGCAACCAGTTTCCAGGTGTGGTCAAATCTCGCACCCACGATACGCTCTATATCGCCACGTTACTTAAGGCGATGGAAACGATTAACAGCGGAGATTAGGTGGCACCAGAGGAAGTGTCAAATTGCGACACTAGTGTTTTACAGAGATGCCGAATCTCATGGACCATCTTCTTTATATGGTTTGATAAGCAAAACTGAACATTCACTCTTGAAATACTTAACTATAACCCTTATAAGAGCATGGAGTTATCCCCTTACTGAATAAGAAGAATCAAAATGGCTGAACAATTTGAGTTGATTCCACGAGTCGAAGAGGGAGCAATCATCCCGCAGCGATTGAGTGATGGCTACATTAATGCAACCGCTCTTTGCCAATCTGTTGGCAAGACATTCTCCCATTATAAAGCCTCAAGACAGGCAATTGAGTTTATAGAGGAACTCACGAAACAAAGTGGTTTAACTGAAACACAGCTAATCCATTCTATAACGGGTGGTAATGCAAAGTTACAGGGGACGTGGGTTCATCCACAACTGGCTATTAACCTCGCACAATGGCTCTCACCAAAATTTTCTGTAAAGGTATCACAGTGGGTCTACGAGTGGTCTCAGGGGCAAGTAAAGTTTGCCACCCCGGTTCACATAAAGCGTTACATGCAAAATAGGCATAAGATCCCTCACACCCATTTTTCGATGCTAAACGAGATAACTCTGAGCCTGATAGCTCCGCTTGAAACGGCGGGTTATATCCTTCCAGAAAATATGGTTCCTGATATTTCTGAAGGGCGAATGTTCTGTGCCTGGTTAAGGAAATATCGCGAAATCGAACCGAATGATTTTCCGACCTACGAACATGAGTATACCGATGGGCGTAAAGTTCCAGCTAAGCTTTATCCTATTAAATTTTATGAAGACTTTCGTAATCATTTTCATGACATCTGGCTTCCACAAAAAGCACCAGAATATTTTCAACAACGAGATAACTCAGCACTGGAGTTTCTGGAAGTGCTGAGACTTCCTGCCCCACACTAACATGACGATATTTGATAACAAGGCTTTCCAGACTCATCCAGCCTGGAAAGCCCCCTTTCTTACCCCAAATCCCCGCCTGCTACCGGCAAAATGGTCCCTGTGATATAGCTCGCCTCATCGCTTGCCAGAAACAAAATCGCGTTAGCCTGCTCGACCAGCGTGCCGTAGCGGTGCATCAGGCTGCTATCGGTCGTCTGGTCTACCACCTGCTGATACCACAATTTCTCCAGTTCGCCCGGCGTTTCGTTGTTGCGCGGCGTCAGGCGCTGCGGTGCGTCGGTGCCGCCGGGTGCGGTGGCGTTAATGCGAATGCCAGACTCGCTGTACTCCAGCGCCAGCGACTGGGTAATGGCATTCACACCGCCCTTGGCCGCCGAATACGGCACACGGTTAACGCCACGTGTCGCCACCGAAGAGACGTTCACAATGACGCCCTTGCCCTGGAGCAGCATAAATGGCAGCGCAGCGCGACAGCCCCATAGCGTCGGGAACAGCGAGCGGCGAATTTCCGCCTCGATTTGTTCAGGCTGGTACTCGGCGTAAGGCCGCGCCCAGATGGTACCGCCGACGTTGTTCACCAGAATATCCACGCGGCCAAAATGCGCCTGTGCGCTCGCCAGCGCCTGCTGAGTACTTTCCCACTGCTCCAGGTCAGCCTCAATGGCAATGGCTTCATTGCCCTGTTCACACAGTGCCGCCGCCAGTTCATGCACATAGCGCGCACGGTCAATCAACGCCAGGCGCGCGCCCTCGCGCGCAGCCTGCTCTGCAACCTGGCGACCGATCCCCTGTGCCGCGCCGGTAATAACCATCACTTTGTCCTGAAAACGCATGGTTTTCTCCTTACGCCGCCGCGCTCTGGCTGGCGGCAAATTTTTCATAATGGAAGCTCGCAGGCTCAATACCGCGTTCGCGGAAGGTTTTCAGGACGGCGTCCACCATCGGCGGTGGCCCGCACAGGTACACATCCACATCACCGCCGTTTAGCATGCCATCGCTGAAGTGATCGGTGACATAGCCTCTACGCTCACAGCGCCCTTCACCGTCGGCCACTATCGGCAGCCAGCTAAAACCAGGGATTTGCGTTGTCAGTGCATCCAGTGTGTCGGCCATTATCAGGTCGTCATCCACGTTCACGCCCCACAGCAGCGTGATGGGTTGAGTGACAATGGCGCTCGCAAGCTGGCGTAGCATAGAGAGAAACGGCGCAAGGCCCGTGCCGCCTGCCAGCATCAGCGTCGGGCGCGTGAGCGGGCGCAGATAGAAACTGCCCATTGGACCAGTCAGCGACATCGCGTCGCCGGGCTGTGCGCGCTGGATAAGCCAGGTACTCATCATGCCGCCCGGCACGTTACGAATCATAAAGCTCGCCTGGGTTTCGCCCGGTAGCGAGCTGAAGGAATAGGCGCGCACGTGTTGCCCGCCCGGTATCTGGATATTGACGTACTGACCCGGCAGAAAATCCATACCCTGCGCAAGGGCCACCTCAAGCTCAATGGTTCCCGGCGTGCGCGACTCACAGCGCGTCACCGTAGCATCCACACTGCCGATGCCGGTTTTGCACATCGCCGCGGCGACCGGTACATCAATCACACAGTCGCTCTCTGGCACCATCTGGCAGGTGAGCACCAGCCTCTCCTGCACTTCATCGTCAGATAGCGCATCGTCAAGAAAATCCTCTCCCAGGTCGTACTCACCGCTGGCACACCGGCATTTACAGGTGCCGCACACGCCGTCGGAGCAGTCCATCGGCAGGTTCACCTTCTGGCGGTAGGCGGCATCAAGCACCTTCTCTCCAGGGTTACAGCGAATAAACCGTGTTACCCCGTCTTCAAAATTAAGCGCAATAGAAAAGCTCATCATTCACCTCGCTCAGACGTGGTAAACGTCAATAACCTGACGGATATAATCGTTGTTTAACTGAATGGTTTTACGCGCAATGCGTGGCCGCCCGTCCGCCATCTCCAGCGTGCAGTACGTGGTGCCAAAGTACACGTCAGTTTCTTTGTAGCGGTGGCTGTAAGTCACCCAGTTGTAGCGCACATCCACGCTCTCGCCGCCGTCAGCGACAATCGCGACGTTGCTTATCATGTGGGTGGTTCGCGGCTCCGGCGTGCTGGCACCGGAGCGCTCGGTTTTAATGCGGTACACCCGGTCTTCCAGGCCTTCACGGTTGGGATAGTAAATCAGCGAGATTTGGCGCTGTGGGTCGGTGGTTAATGCATCGTCATCACCCCACGCAGGCATCCAGTACACCACTTTCGGACTGTAGCAACTCAGCCACTCGTCCCACTGGCGGTCGTCAAGCAGGCTTGCTTCGTAATAGAGAAACTGGCGAATTTCACTGAGCCTCATCATGCCACCTCCACACGTTGAGTAACGCTGGCATCAAAACGGCACTGCTCCTCAGCCAGAGCCAACTGCATGAGCGTCTGCCAGTGATGGTGATGGGCTATGTACAGTGCCTCATCTTCTGGTTTCACACCGCTTAACGTTGGGTTGAGCCCCGCGTCGCGCGCGTGCTCGTCCGGACCGTCAACCCAGTGTTTCGCCCCACGGCTGAGATCGCTCCACGGCAGTTGCTGACCGTGGTAGCCGCTCTGGCAGGCACGGAACTCTTCAAGGTCATCCGGCGTGCCCATGCCGCTGACGTTAAAGAAATCTTCATATTGGCGAATGCGTAGCGCGCGCGTTTCAGCCGTTTCGCCCTTAGGCGCAAAACACCAGATAGTGACTTCGGTTTTATCTACCGAGATCGGGCGCACCACGCGAATCTGGGTTGAAAACTGGTCCATCAGGTAAACGTTGGGATACAGGCACAGGTTGCGGGTTTCGTTAACCATCAGATCACCGCGCTGCTCACCAAAGGTCTGCATAATACGTTCGCGCTGCTGGTAAATCGGGCGCACTTCCGGGTTCATGACCCGCGTCCACAGCAACATATGGCCGTTTTCAAAGCCATAACCGCCGCCCTGGCTTTTTGACCAGCCGTTAGGGTCAACCGCGTGCGTGCCTTCGGCCTCGTAGTTGCGCCGCGACATAGTTGACGCGTAGTTCCAGTGCACCACGCTGACGTGATAACCGTCAGCGCCGTTTTCAGCGCCAAGCTTCCAATTGCCTTCGTAGACATAGCTTGAGGAGCCTTGCAGTACTTCCAGCCCCTCTTCTGCCGGGTCAACAATCAGGTCAATGATTTTGCGGGTTTCGCCGAGGTAGTCTTCCAGCGGTTGTACGTCGGCATTCAGGCTGCCAAATAAAAAGCCACGGTAGGAGGCAAAGCGCGGCAGCATTTTCAGGTCGTGCGAACCGTCTTTTTTAAAGCTGTCCGGGTAACCGCCAGTTTTTTCATCTTTTGCCTTAAGCAGTTTACCGTTATTACTGAAGGTCCAGCCGTGGAACGGACAGGTAAACGACCCTTTATTGCCCGACTTGCGTCGGCACAGCATGGCGCCACGGTGGGCACAGCTATTAATCATGGCGTGCAGTTCATTATTTTTATCGCGGGTGATAATCACCGGCTGGCGGCCCAGCGTTAGCGTATAATAATCACCCGGCTCTGGGATCTGACTCTCGTGGGCCAGATATACCCAGTTGCCTTCAAAGATATATTTCATTTCCAGTTCAAACAGATCCTGGTCAATAAAAATATTACGGTTACAGCGATAAATTTCTTTTTCACGATCGACAATTAATGCGTCGTTAATTTTATTTTTCAGTACATCGAGTTTTTGTTGCATAGCGAAATCTCCCGCCAATGGCGACAGGGATAAATAAGGCTGAAAAATGTAGTGGTCATCATCGGCGCCAGCGTGTGCTGGCGCGGTGAATTAATCAGTCCGGTTGATAATGCTTATTCTTCCAGCGCACGCGCACGTGTAATACGCTGCTCATCCTGCGGTTTTTGTGCTGCGGGCAGCGCAAAGTCAAAGCGTATTTCAATGTGCGGGCCAGACAGACCACGCGCTTTGGCCACGGCCGGGTCGGTAATTTCCACCGGGTCGGCCACCAGTCCGTCGCGGGTGGCGAAAGCAAAGTCGTCCCACAGGTATTTGTCACCGTTGAGGTTAATCTGGCTGGTGAGGTGCTTATGCCCAGGTGCTGCAACAAAGAAGTGAATGTGCGCCGGGCGGTTGCCGTGGCGACCTAAACGGTTAAGCAGCTTCTGGGTCGGGCCGTCTGGCGGGCAGCCATAGCCTGACGGCACAATGCTGCGCACGCCGTAGCGCCCGTCGCTGCCGGTGCGGATACGCCGACGCAGGTTATAGTCGCTCTGGCTCTTGTCAAAAAATGAATAGTTACCAAGCGTATTGGCATGCCAGATATCAACAATGGCGTTGGCCAGCGGCTTACCATTGGTGTCTTTCACTTCACCGTGCAGCCACATTTCGCGGCCATTGTCCTTGCCGTCATCCATACGCGCGTGGCCGTCAGCCAGCGGCGCGTTAGCCACATACAGCGGTCCTTCAATGGTGCGCGGCGTGCCGTGCGGCTGGTTGTCTGCGGCCTCAATGGCGTCCTGGCGCAGGTCCAGATAGTGCTCCAGGCCCAGACCTGCGGCCAACAGCGCGGCTTCTTTGCGCTCGCCCAGTTCATGCAGGTAGTTAATGGCTTGCCAGAACTCCTCCTGCGTCACGTTATAGTCGTCAATTAACGTACAGATGTTTTCCAGCAGACGATGGGTAATGTTTTTAAATCGCTCATCGCCAGCGCTGCCGTTAAGGCCAGCACCGGCGCGCAGCAGTTGTTCTACTTCAGGTGTGCGGGTGAAATTGCTCTTCATATGTCGACTCTCTTTTTTATATTTGCAGGTTTGCGCGCGTCGTTATTTCAGCGCGCCGGGTAAGAGATTGAATAATTTATTGGTCGTCGTGAATGGATGAAGGATGGCGACACAGTGCATCAACCTGAATATCCATATACGGGTACAACGGCAGTTCCATTAAAATATCGTGCAGTTCCTGCGCGTCTTTGACATCAAAAATACTGACGTTGGCATAAAGTCCGGCGACGCGCCAGATATGGCGCCATTTGCCTTCACGCTGAAGCTGCTGAGAATAGGCCTTTTCTTTGGCTTTAATTTGCGCCGCACGCTCCTCTGGCATGTCGAGTGGAATATTTACCGTCATTTCAACTTTAAATAACATCGCTTATCTCCTTTATTATCAGGCGCAGGCTGGTCACTTACGGGAATAATGGCGCAGTTTGTCTTCATCCAGCGCAACGCCCAGCCCCGGCGTTTGTGGCAGCGTGACGCAGGCGTCGGCAAAGGCCAGCGGGCGCGCCACAATATCGTCTTTGAGCAATAGCGGCCCGAACATCTCGGTGCCCCATTGCATGGGTAACGTTGACCAGGCATGCAGAGACGCCACCGTACCGATGGTGCCTTCCAGCATGGTGCCACCGTACAGGCCAATGCCTGCCGCCTGGGCGACATGCGCCAGGCGTAGTACGCTTGCCGGGCCGCCGGACTTGGCAATTTTGAGCGCATACGCGCCGCTAAAGCCGCGCCGCGCAATATCAAAACCATCTTCTGCGCTCGCGACGGCTTCATCAGCGAGAATGGCGGCTCGCCCGCGATGGCTAAGGCGCACCAGCGCGTCGCGGTCATGTGCGCTGACCGGCTGCTCAATCAAATCCACGCCCATCACTGACAGTTCGGCGCAGCCGCGCGCTGCCGTGCTGGCGTCCCAGGCCTGGTTTACGTCCACACGAATGCTGGCGCGGTCACCCAGCGCCTCAACAATGGCGCAGGTATGTGCCAGATCTGTCTCAAGATCGCGTGCGCCAATTTTAAGTTTAAAGGCACGGTGGCGGCCTTCGGCCAGCAGTTTCTCGCCTTCAGCGATGTCTTTTGCGGTGTCACCACTTGCCAGCGTCCACAGCACCGGCAGTCTCTCACTGAGCGCGCCGCCCAACAGCGCACTTACCGGCAAGCCCAGTGCTTTGCCTTTAGCATCAAGCAGCGCGGTTTCAATTGCGGATTTGGCGAAAGTGTTGCCCTTCACGGCGCTGTTGATACGCGCAAGCAGCGGGTTGATGTCGTCGGCAGGCTGCCCGATGAGCAGCGGTGCGAGGTAGTTGTCCAGCGCGGATTTAATGCCTTCCGGGCTTTCCACACCGTAGCTCAAACCGCCGATGGTGGTGGCCTCACCTAGCCCACAGATCCCGTCAGAACGGGTAAGGCGAAAAATAACCAGCGTCTGGCAGCCCATTGTGGTCATGGACAGTTTGTGGGGCCGGATGGTGGGCAGGTCCACCAGCCAGGTTTCAAGCCGTTCGATTGTTGCACTCATTGTCTTCCACCTGATGATGTCATCATCTCGTTCTTATAATCATGGGGTTAGCTGAAATACGTGAAAATTCACCTTCTTTCAGCGCTGATATGACAATAGGGCTGTGGTGCAGAAAGCGTCAACGGCGGTAATCGAAAAGTTGTGCGATTATCGGCTCATTTGTTACATTCAGGTTGTAAATGTGATCTTCGTGGGAAAATAAGCAGATTCCCGCCGCGGCAGCCGAGAGCTGGGTATAGTGGTGCTATCGCTACGATTCCGACGCCGGGAGAGAGCAATTGATGAATCAAAAAACGACCGGGGAACAGTTTCTTGACCCGCTGACGGGCGAAGATTGTCTTGCCGCAAGGCGCGACCCTAATTTTATGCTGTCGCTGGCCCGCGGGCTGGAGGTGCTTAACGCTTTTACGCCCCAACGCCAGCGTCTTACCATTTCACAACTCAGCCAGAAAACTCGCATTTCTCGTGCTGCCGTGCGCCGCTGTCTGTATACGCTGGCAAGCCTTGGCATGGTTCACAGCCCGGACGGGCGCAACTATGAGCTTTTGCCACGCGTACTGACGGTGGGCCATGCTTACCTTGCCGGTACGCCGCTGGCGAAAGTGGCGCAAACCAGTCTTGATGCGCTCAGTAAAACCCTTAATGAGTCTTGTTCCGTGGCCACACTCGACGGCGACAACGTGCTGTATATCGCCCGTACCGCAGTGGACAACATCCTCAGCATGGACATCGGGCGCGGTAGCCGCCTGCCCGCCTGGGTGACATCAATGGGCCGCGTGCTACTAAGCGCCCTGCCGGAAGACGAGCTTGAAGACTATCTCACGCGCGCAAAGCGAATACGCTATACCCAATACACGCTGGTTTCGCTTGAGGAGTTGCGCGAAGAGATTGGCCGCGTGCGCCGCCAGGGCTACGCGATTAACGATCAGCAGCTGGAAGTGGGCCTGCGTTCGGTAGCGGTGCCAATGCTGGCACGCGATGAGAAAGTGGTGGCGGCAATGAACGTGGGGGTGCATGCCTCCAGGATGTCGGTGGTGCAATTGCGAGAGGCGATTTTGCCGCCGCTGCGTCGGGCGGCGATGGAGTTGTCGATGAAGTTGTGAGTGGCGAATGGGATTCGCGGAGTATGGGGGTTGTGGGTTGTGGGTTGTGGGTTGTGGGTTGTGGGTTGTGGGTAAGATATTTGGGGTTGGGTGGGAAGTTCCGTTCACTTGAAGCTCGACATAAAACGGAGCTTCATTTGCGGTGAACGGGTTAAGGAGCGCTCCCGCGCGCTCCTTAACAATCCTCGCGGCCCCGCAAGGAAATCGCCGCTTCGCGGTGCGCTCACCTCCCGGCGCTGCGCCTGCGGCCGGCTCGACTCGACATCCTGTCTCGTTTCGCCTCAGCCCGCCATCCCTGGCGGGCTGACCTTGTCTTCACGCCTCCGGTTCGCCGATTTCAGCGGGGGTCAGCAAACCCACACTGTAAGCCTGTGCTTCTCAATAACGAAGAATGACGCTGTCAGCCTGCAAAAGTTAGCCTGCAAAAATAAAGCAGGCGTTTCTGTCTTGTCTTCCGGCCTTGGGCTTGCCGATCTCAGCGGGGGCAACAACCCCACACTGTAAACCTGGGCTTCTCAATAGCGGAGCATGACGCTGTTAGCCTGCAAAAATAAAGCAGGCGTTTCTGTTTGTCTCGCGGCCTTGGGCTTGCTGATTTCAGCGGGGGTCAGCAACCCCACACTGTAAGCCTGTGCTTCTCAACAACGGAGCATGACGCTGTCAGCCTGCAAAAATAAAGCAGGCATTTCTGTATTGTCTTCCGGCCTTGGGCTTGCCGAAGTCAGCAACCCCACGCTGTAAGCCTGTTCACTTTAAAAGCAAGTGAGAACGCTGTCAGACTGCAAAATGACGTAATTCGCCTGCCAAAATCGTGCGTTACCGATCGATCTCTTGTCGGGCTGTCGCTTCCTCACCGTGCTCCCTGACTTAAGGCTTAAAAGCGACCTCACTTTAGCGCCTGTAAAATGGCGTAGCCCGCCTTAATGCGAGCCGGATTTGGGTAGTTTTTGTTGGCTAACATCACGATGCCAAGCTGTTTTTGCGGGATAAACGCCACATAGGCACCAAAACCGTTGGTGGAGCCGGTTTTATGGATCCATGAGGCAGATAATCCAGGCTCAGGTGGGTTGATTGCCTGTGCCGGGCGTGCCGCCAGCGCGTTTTCAGCGCCGTTTAGCATGGCATCAAGGTTTACTGGCCAGTTGAACATTTCCCATCCCAGCCCCTGATACATTTCATCGACATGCCAGTAGCGCGTCTGGGCCATTTCAACGCCCTGCTTCAACGTCGGCGCGGTAATAGTCTGCGGTGCCATATTGGCCACAAGCCAGGTCGCCATGTCCTGCACGCTCGATTTCACACCGTAAGATTCAGCATCCAGCATGCCTGGATTGACGCGCATCGGCTGATTATCACGATAACCCCACGCGTAATCTTTTTCTTCAGACGCGGGAACCGAAATCCAGGTCTGTGTCAGCCCCAGCGGTTTAAATACCCGTTGCGTCATCGCCTGCTCAAAACTCAACCCTGACGGCTTAACCGCCAGTGCACCAAACAGGCCAATGCTGCTGTTAGCGTACTGACGCCTTTCGCCCGGTGCCCATTGCGGCTGCCAGTTTTGATAAAACGCCAGTAATCCGGCGTTGTCCTTCACGTTGTCTGGTACCTGGAGCGGCAGCCCACCTGCGGTGTAGGTCGCAAGCTCCAGTAGCGTAATTCCCTGCCACTGTTTGCCGCTGAGCGCAGGCCAGTACTGGCTGGCAGCATCACTCAGGCGAATATCACCGCGCGCAACGCTGTCGCCGCCAAGCACGCCAGTAAAGGTTTTGCTGACAGAGCCAAGCTCAAATAACGTGCGGGTGGTTACCGGGCGATGTCGGGAGACATCAGCCTCACCAAAGGTGAAATAATACGGTTTGCCCTGATAAATCACCGCAACCGCCATACCCGCAATAGCCTGTTCTTTCATCAGCGGTGTAATGTTGTCGTTAACAATGCGACGAAGCGCATCGGGCGCAGGAGACGCTAATGCCGCCTGAGGGCTGAGTAAGGCAGTCAGGGTAAGTGCGACAAGAGACAATGTGGCTTTCATCAAAATTAATGCTCCAGGCAGAAATCACATCGCCCTGGGTTGTTTGCCATAAAGATGTGGCATTACGCGCAAGTCACGGATGTGAAAATAAAATATGCGCTGATAATAGCATTTTTGACGTGTAGCTGTTTCAAAAAGACAGGAACTGAAAAAGCGCCGGGTACGGCGTTACCCCTATCCGGCGCTGATAACAGGCTCGAAGTAAAGAGTTATTTAAAAATCAGGCGCTGGATTAACCGCACCGTCTTTGTGGACAGTGAGATTATTAAACACGTCCTTCGCGGCAAAAAGGCCGTTCAGCGCTGACGGAAAACCCGCATACACGGCCATTTGCATAATGACTTCGATGACCTCCTGTTCAGAACAGCCAACGTTTAGCGCAGCCGCAATATGTACCTTAAGCTGGGGCGTGGCGTTTGCCATCGCGGTAAGGGCAGCCACAGTGGCAAGTTCTCTGGTGCGTAAATCCAGCCCAGGACGTGAGTAAATATCGCCAAAAGGGAATTCAATCAGTAAGTCGGCGAAGTCTGGTGCAATGTCACGTACGCTGGCAATAACATGTTCACCCGCATTACCGTCAATTTCTTTAAGCTTTTCCCAGCCCTTAAAATACCGTTCACTTTTCATGTTGGTTTCTCCCGTTAGCAGACCTCGAGAGACTATTTTTTATTGCTGACCATGACCAATACTCTTTATGTGATACCCTACAGGTATGAGCAAACGTATAGAACTGCGGCACTTTCGCTACTTTGTCACGTTGAGTGAAACGCTTAATTTCACCCAAGCCGCCAGGCTATTACACATCTCTCAACCTCCCCTGAGCCGGCAAATCAAAGAGCTGGAATCCCTCTTGCGTGTAGAACTGTTTCACCGAAGCAAGACACGCGTTACGCTAACGCACGCGGGTGAAGCATTTCTTGCAGAAGCCAAACGGGTATTACAACAGGTGGACAATGCCATTGTGGTTGCCAGAACCGCAGACACACCGGTAAGTCGCACGTTTTACGTAGGCTATACCACCGTATTTGAGCGCAGTGCTATTCCCGATGCCCTTGAATTACTTAAAAACACCTTTCCAGAGTGGGATATAAAAACCACAGGGAAACACTCTATTGACCTGGTCAAGGACTTAAAAAACGGTGCGTTAGATGCAGCATTTATTGGCCTGCACACCCACGCTGAAGGATTAGTTGTCGAACCGGTCAGGGAAGAACGTTTTGTGGTGGCATTACCTGAAAAGCACTGTCTTTGCGAGAAACAGGAAATAGAACTTTCAGACCTCGTCAATGAAAAGCTATTCTGGTTTGAGCGTAAGGCTAATCCGGGTTTTTATGATTACTGCCAGCGTGTGTTTGATTTGTCCGGACTCAGGTTTAATACTCTCAGCGAACCTGCCGAACATCATATTATGCTGAGTATGATTGCCGCAGGAGAAGGCATTGCCTTAATTCCTGAATCGTTAACCAAAATCAGTCGGCACGGCGTCATTTTCCGTAAGTTAGCGGACGGCAAACATACTTTGGCGATGGGCATTGCGGTTGCTTACGATAAAAACAAAAACCATCCCTTACTCGCACCTTTGCTCAATGCGGTTCGGGGCGCTCTTCACGGCCAGTGAAAGCGCTCTTCCTGTACCCTCAAGCTGAACCAGTCACCCGCACGTCTGCCTGACAGAAGCTTAACCGCTGG
This sequence comes from Enterobacteriaceae bacterium 4M9, assembly GCA_010092695.1. Taxonomy (GTDB): domain Bacteria; phylum Pseudomonadota; class Gammaproteobacteria; order Enterobacterales; family Enterobacteriaceae; genus Tenebrionibacter. The sequence goes on from JAADJJ010000001.1 coordinate 2,724,190, forward strand.
CCTTACGGTACAGAACATGGCGCATAAGTGGGTGCCCGGCGGGCAAGAGTGGATGATCAAACTCGCCGCAGCGCGTCATACCGAGCTTTTCCATTACTCGCTGTGACGGCAGATTTTGCAACGTGGTAAACGAGACGATTTCAGCAAGCTTATAGTGGTGAAACCCTGCCTCCAGCGCACACTGTGCCGCTTCAGTGGCGTAGCACTGGCCCTGAAAGCGTTGCGCCAACCGCCAGCTAATTTCCACCGCCGGCGCAAACGGCAACTCAGCGCCAACACAATTTAACCCCACAAAACCGCAGCATTCTCCGCTGTGCTTTTCTTCTACTGCCCACAGGCCAAAGCCCTGCTCTGCCATGCGGCTACGAATGTGCGCTAAAAGTGCATCACTCTGCTCACGCGCAAGCGGCGCAGGAAAAAAACGCATCACGACCGGGTCGGCATTCATTGCTGCAAACGCGGTACAATCAGCATCGCGCCACGCACGCAAGATCAAACGTTCGGTGTTCAACATCTGCGCTCCAGTTTTTCTGAAATAAGCCTGCCCAGCCGCTGTGCGGCCTGCTCTTCTCGCTCGCTCCACGCCCATGAAACGTTAAGGCGAAAAAAGTTATGCCAGGCCTGAGAGGTCGTGAACATTTTTCCCGGCGCAATGCTGATGCCGCAGGCAATTGCCGCATCTGACAACGCACTGGCATCAAGCGGCGGTGGAAGCTCAATCCACAGGAAATAGCCCCCGTCATGACTGTGTATCTGTACCTGCGGTGGAAAATGGCGGCGCAGCGCTTCGATAGCCTGCTGCTTGCGTTCCATCAGTTCACGACGCAACCGCCGCAGGTGGGCGTCGTAGCTACGGGTGGTAAGGTAGTCGACCACCGCCATCTGCATGGGTGAACTGGTCGATAATGTACTCATAAGCTGTAATTGCTGAATGCGCCTTGCGTTTACGCCTGCTGCCACCCAACCAATACGAAACCCCGCCACCAGACATTTGGAAAATGACGAACAGTGCATCACGCTGCTGCCATCATCCCACGCACGCACGGGCTGAGGCTTTTCGCGCCCAAACCATAAGTCGGTATACACATCGTCTTCAATTAACGTGACATTGTAACGTTTGAGTAGTGCCAGTAACTGTTGTTTTTTCTGTGCGTCGAGCGTAAAGCCCACCGGGTTCTGACAGTTGGTCATTAACCAGCAGGCCCGTACCGGGCTGGTTTGTAACGCCTGCTCCAGCGCCTCAAGGTTTATCCCATCACGAAGATCGCTCGGTATAGCCAGTGCACGCAGCCGCAAGCGTTCCAGCGCCTGCAGCGCTCCATAGAAACAGGGGTCTTCCACAATCACCCAGTCGCCCGGGTTGGTCACAGCCTGTAAGCTCAGGTTCAGTGCCTCAAGCGCGCCTGCGGTAATCACAATTTCATCAGGGGAGATGTTCATACCCTGGGCGGCATAGCGCCGGGCGATAGCCTGACGCAAGCCCTCGTTACCTGGCGGCAGGTTGCTGGTGAGACTCACGGCGCTGGCATTGCGCCCCACGCGCGTGAGCGAACGATTAAGCTGCTGGAGTGGAAACAAACGAGGGTCAGGAAACGCCGAGCCAAACGGCACAATCGCCGGGTCGCGACTGGCCTGCAATACGTCGAAGATATAGGTATTGATATCTACCGTGCCGGAATGAATAGCCTGCGCTGGCGAGCGCTCTGACTGTGGACGCGAGGCAACGAAGTACCCGGACTGCGGGCGCGCGACTATCACTCCCTGGCTTTCCAGCGTCTGATAGGCATGACTTACGGTCATAAAACTCATCCCGCTGTGCGCCACCTGCTCGCGCAGCGAAGGCAAACGATCGCCAGCGCGCCATACGCCCTGCTCAATCTGTGCCAGAATTTGCCCTGCCAGAAGCTGGTACTTCTTCATTGCTATGCTCAGCTAAACAACGGCGTGGGTTTCCCGTCATCATCGACGGCCACAAAATTGAACTGCCCATTAATGACCTCTTTGCGGTCATCGGCATACATGTCTTCAAGCCAGACGGTGACAGTGACCGTGAGGCTGGTATTGCCTACGCGCGTAACGCTACCCACCAGTTCAACGATAGTGCCTGAAGGAATCGGGTGCTGGAAATTGATTTTCTCCGTCGACACCGTGACCAGCCGCTTGCGGCAAAAGCGCGTGGCGGTAACAAACGACACTTCATCCATCCACGCCAGCGCCGTGCCGCCAAACAGAGTGGAATGGTGATTAATGGTGGTCGGGAAAACGACCTTCGCCACGCTGGTGCGCGAGATACGGATTTTTTCGTCGATGGTTTGCTGGTCTGGGTGTTGCATCAGAGACTGCCTGTTTCTGAGTGATGAATAAGGCGGCGGATTATAGCAAACCCTTGCAGACAACACGGCTTTGGTTTTGCCATTTTGTGCAGTCAATGCACTGTCACCCGGCTTGCAGAGCGCGATGTTTTTACGGCAAAATAAACAATCCATCCAGACGGATTGCTTTTATGCGTCATGCTCATCACCGCCCTAAAGATCCGCAGGCATTACGTCTGCGCCTGTTACATAGCGCCGCACAAATCATCGCCGCAGCAGGTTTAACCGGCTTAACCCTTGATAAAGTGGTTCGTCATAGCGGAGTCAGTAAAGGCGGCCTGCAACACCATTTTGCCAGCAAGCAGGCGCTGGTCGACGGCGTATTCGCCGAGTTGCAACAACGTTTTCTGGACGAGATTAATCACGAAATAGCGCAAGAGCCAGAGCATAACGGGCGTGCCACGCGCGCCTATATTCGCGTCTGTGCGCGCCGCATGTCGGATGAAGAGCAGGAAATCAACCGGGTGCTGATGGCATCCATGCTTGCAGAACCGGCGCTTCGCGCCTGCTGGGCCAATTTTATCAACCACCGCCTGCCGCAGGATGACGGCAACGCGCAACAAAACCGTCAACGGCTGCTGTGCCGCCTTGCCGCTGACGGGCTCTGGTTTGCCACGCTGTGCGGCTATCACCAGCAAACGCCAGAGCAACGTCTGGATATTATCAATCACCTGCTTGTTCTCGCGGAGCGCGCCGAATGACCTGGATTTTTTTAAGCATTGCGATTGTGAGTGAAGTGATTGCCACCACCGCACTCAAACTCTCCGACAGCTTCACGCGCCTGTGGCCGAGCGTTACCACTGTTTTGCTCTACGGCCTTGCCTTCTGGTGCCTCACAATTCCGATGCGAACCCTTCCCACCGGAGTGATTTACGCCATCTGGTCAGGTGCCGGTATTGTGCTGATTGCGCTTATCGGCTGGCTGCTGCTCGACCAGAAACTTGACTGGCCCGCCGTGCTCGGCATGGGCCTGATTATCGCTGGCGTGCTGGTCATCAACCTGTTTTCGCGCAGCGTTGTACACTGAGGTTCACCCAACCCGTCTTAGCTCAAACAGGCAGATGGCGTTAATGTCCATCTGCAACTCTACCGTCCAGCTATCTGTCACGGTTTCATCACTGAGCGCGAGCGTCGGCTCTGCGCGGCTGCTGATAAACGCCATGGTTTCGTCATCTCGCCCGTAGCGCGTGTGCTGTCGTTCATATTCGTAATATAGTGTACCGTTTTGCTGGTCAAACAGGTGCTTTTTTACCTGCCAGATGCCCGCTTCCAGCCCGTCGAGCGTAAAACGCAGATGGCGACGGTAGCCATGCAGCAAATGTTGTTGAATCGACAGCCAGGGGTTAATGGTCACGCTGTGGGTGAGCAGCACGATGTATTTATCGCCATCGCGCGCAATGAGATGATCCTCGCCCCAGGCAATCAGCCGTCCGCGCAGGCGTTCGCGCAGTGCGAGTACGTGGAAGATGGGGCGGCGCGACACGGTATCGTAAAATAACGCCAGGCTACTGGTATCAATGTGGGTGTGTCCGAGCACTTCATTCTGCGCCTGAGAGTTTATCCAGAAACCTAGCGTTTCTGCCTGTTCGGGCAGTTGCAGCAATGTTTTCATGAGCAGCGCGCCGCGAAAGAAGCTGCCGTTACTGTACAACGTGTCGCCAGTAAGGGTGTTCCAGTTTTGAAGAAACAGCGGCAACTGAAGTCCACGCGCGCGCAATTGCGCGACCACCGCTTGCAGCCGTTGTTCCACGTAGCGGGTGCTGGCAGCAAAGTCGGTTTCTCCGGCATTGCGGTAATCAATGTGCTCGTTAGGGTTAGCGCAAATCCCCAGAAAATCGACATCGTGCAGAAGCGGCATAGCAAACAGCGGGCACTCCCCGATCCGCGCGTTATGCCCGGAAAACGGCCAGGCAAGGCCAATACGGCACGGCGGCAGGCGCTCGCGCAGCACGTAAAAGCGTGCACTGAAAGCCTGAGGATCGCTTTGCGCTTCGGCTCCCGCCATCACAATAAACCGCCAGTTATGCACATACTCCTCGCCAAACATCAGCACGCAGTGATGAATAAAAGCCAGCAGCTTATCCTGGTAACCCGCTTCATCACTTAACAGGTTTTCATCTCGAATGCGCACCAGCAGACCAATGCCGGCACGGTGTAGAAAACTGATAGCCAGATCGGCATTGCTGTAGCGTGACCATGTGGGAAACTGCTCGTCGGTATGAAAGTCTGGCATGATGGTATCGCCAGAAATCAACTGGTGAACTTCAATCCAGCCCAGGGGTAACTGGCGGCGGGCTAGCATTATCTGCTGCTGAATGTGGCTTTTGAGGATCTCATCGAGTTTACCCACCGCCAGCACGTAGCGTCGTTTTGCCAGCGTTACCGGTTTATCCGGAAGCTGTCTGGCGTTGATAAGCAGTTTTTCCGTCGCACCGCTCTCCTGCCACAAATTTTCGCCGTCACGTGCCTGCCCGGTGAGCAGCGCAAACAACTCAGCGTAGCTAAACGGCAGCGTTTTATCTTCGGCAAGCGCGTCACTGGCCGGATTGCTGCCGCCCTCGCGCAATGTCTGGCGAAACTGGCGCGGCGTGACACCGTAACGTTTTTTAAACAATACCGTGAACGTGCGAATATCAGGAAACCCGCAGGAATGAGCAATCTGGTACAGCGCCCGGTTGGAGGTCGCCATTTCACTCACCACCCGACGCAGGCGAATATCGGCCAGTCGGCTACGGAAGCTGTCACCCACTTCCTGACTGAACAGGCGGGAAAGATAAGCCTCCGTGACGTGCTGGGTTTGCGCTGCCTCGCGCAGCGTGACGTTTTCGGCGTAATGGGTTTCCATCCATTCCAGCACCCGCTCAATACGCTGGCTGTATCCCCCGGCACGCTTAACTGGCGCAGGGATTTTGCAGTACTGCGTGAGAATACGCAGGATAAGCGGCAGGCGGCTGTGGATCTCCATGAGCCCCAGTTCAGGGTTGCCCTGTAAATGAGAGATAGCCACTTCCGCGATGTGCTGGCGCAAGCGCACGCTGCTGCTGGCCTCTCTGCCACGCTCAGGCTTGAAATACCAACTGGCAAGATTGCTGGTAAAGCGCGACAAATATAAAGACGGCAACGTCAGCACAATGATCAGGTTGTCGCCCTTACCACTGAGCCGCCATGTGCTGTTGCGGTTAACCACCGCCAGTTCACCTGCGCTGTAACGGGCGGCCTGCTCGTCGAGCACCAGCGTCACATCGCCCTTCAGCACGGAAATGATCGTTAATGCGTTCTCCCGGCTGCCCACGAGGTTCACGATGTTAATAATGTCGAGATTAAATTCCCGCTCATAGTGTTGCTGCATCACCCCGGCCTCCTTGCACAATGATAATGCCGGCAAAATAGCAAATATCACCCGGTGTTTTTTTGACATTGCTTATTTTTAACACAGCAAGGAAGTCATTAAGTGGTGTTTTTTGTCCAAAATGCCGCCTGTTTTCTTTGCTACCCCCTTCGTATTATTCAGCACATAACCACAAATCAAGAAGGGATATCCTTATGACGCGACAGGATTTTATGGCCCAGAACGCCGGGCGCTATGTGGAGCTGAGAAGAGAACTGCACCAGCATCCGGAAATTGGGCTTGAAGAGAAGCGCACCAGCGATATCGTGGCAGACTGCCTGAGCAAAATGGGTTATCAGGTTACGCGTGGTCTGGCTGGCACCGGCGTGGTAGGCACACTTAAAGCAGGCAACGGCAACAAATCTATTGGTCTGCGTGCCGACATGGATGCCCTGCCGATGGCCGAGCATTCTGGCAAAGCCTGGAGCAGCAAAGTCGAAGGAAAATTCCATGGTTGCGGCCATGATGGCCACACCGCTACCCTGCTGCTTGCCGCGGATTATCTGGCGAAGACGCGCAATTTTAACGGCACCCTGAACCTGATTTTCCAGCCAGGTGAAGAGCTGCTCTACGGCGGCCGACTGATGCTGGAAGACGGCCTGTTCAGTCAGTTCCCGTGCGACGCCATTTTCGCGATGCACAATATGCCAGGTCTGAAGAAAGGCAGCCTGCATTTTCGCAAAGGGCCGATGATGGCCTCCTCCGACACGCTGGAAATTGAAATCACCGGTAAAGGCGGCCACGGCGCTATCCCTGAGCGCACAATTGACGCGGGCCTCGTTGCCTGTCACGTCGTGGTTGCGCTACAAAGCATCGTCTCCCGTAACGTAACGCCGTTTGAGCCTGCGGTGGTGACGGTCGGCAGTATTCAGTCCGGCGTGGCGCCAAACATCATCAACGCCAGCGCGAAGCTGCTGTTAAGCGTACGCACGCTTAACCCGCAGGTGCGCACCATGGTGCTGGATAATATCACCCGTATCGCCTGCTCCCAGGCTGAGAGTTTCGGCGCAAGCGCCAGCGTCAATCACCTCAACGGCAGCCCGGTACTGGTTAACAGCCCGGAAATGACCGATTTCGCATTGAGCGTGGCGCGCGAGCTGGTTGATGAATCAATGATTTGCCCACACACGCCTCCCATGATGAGCAGTGAAGATTTCGCTTTCATGCTAGAAGCTAACCCGAACGGCACTTACTTCTTCGTAGGCGCAGGCGACGAACCGGGGCGCTGCATGGTGCACAACCCAGGCTACGACTTTAACGACGACATTATTGTACCGGCGGCCACCTTCTGGAGCGCCCTTGCCGAAACCTGGCTGAAATAAGGCCTGACGACCTCTTTCGCCCCGGGATCAGGGGCTTTTTATAAAATCTGGGAATGTAATTTATGGCTACCTTGGACGTTAAAAACAGTCAGGCAACAACAGCCTTTAAGGGCAACGACCGCCTGACATTCGGGATTGTACTGGGCGTGCTGACGTTCTGGTTGTTTGCACAATCGATAGTGAGCGTTGTACCTGCCATTCAGGGCGACACTGCCATTGCAATTGAATCACTGAACCTCGCCATCAGCCTCACCGCCCTGTTCTCGGGCTGCTTTATTGTGGTGGCTGGCGGGCTTGCCGATAAGATTGGTCGTGTGCGTATGACCAACATCGGCTTTGTACTGAGCATCATTGGCTGCCTGCTGATTATTTTCGCGCAGGATGCAACGATGTTCACCGCCGGGCGCATCACCCAGGGGCTGTCTGGTGCCTGCATCATGCCGTCAACGCTTGCGCTGATGAAAACCTATTATGAAGGCAAAGAGCGCCAACGCGCCCTGAGCTTCTGGTCTATTGGCTCCTGGGGCGGTTCCGGTATCTGTCTGCTGGCAGGCGGTGCAATTGCCACCACGCTTGGCTGGAAATGGATTTTTATCTTCTCCATCATCTGCGCCGTGCTGGGTATGCTGCTGATTCGTGGCACGCCGGAGAGCAAAGCTGAATCGGCCGGTAATACGCCGTTTGACTATGCAGGCCTGTTCTTCTTTGTCGTAGGACTGGTTTCACTGAACCTGGTCATTACCAAAGGTAGCGCTATGGGCTGGACCAGTGGCTGGACATTGGGTCTCGGTGCGCTGTTCCTGGCCGCTGCGGTGATTTTCTTCACCCTTATGCTGCGCAAAAAACAGTTAGGCTTCATTGATTTCGCGCTCTTTAAAAACCGTCCGTACAGTGCTGCCACGTTCTCTAACTTCATGCTGAACGCCGTTGCTGGCACCATGATTGTGGCAAGCCTTTATGTACAAAGCGGGCGCGGCTTCAACGCCTTCCAGTCTGGTATGCTGACTATTGGTTACCTGGTTGCGGTACTGGCAATGATCCGCGTGGGTGAGCGTCTGTTGCAGAAAGTTGGCGCGAAAAAAACCGATGATGTGGGGCACTTCTATGACCGGTGTGGGTGTGGCACTGATGTCCCTGACCTTCCTTGGTAATACGCCGTATCTGATTGCGGTGTTCGTGGGCTACATTCTGTTTGGTCTGGGTCTTGGCTTCTATGCCACACCGTCAACCGATACCGCTATTTCTAACGCACCTGCCGATAAAATCGGCGTCGCGTCCGGCATCTATAAAATGGCAAGTTCGCTTGGCGGTGCATTCGGCGTGGCAATTTCGGCCTCCGTTTATGCAGCGCTGGCACCGAGCGGTGCGGCATATGCAGCGACCGTAGGCCTGCTGGTTAACGTCGCGTTTTGTCTGGCATCGCTTATTGCGATTATCGTGATGGTGCCAAACAACGCCGGTAAGCCTGGTTCGCGTTGATTTTACGCCGTTTTCCGAGTTTTAAGCGCCGCACAGCGGCGCTTTTTTATTGTCACAATAAAAAAGCCGGTCAGTGACTGACCGGCTTACAGGCTGAAGCCATTAACTTTTCTCGCGCCGCGACGGCAGGGTTTTGAGCAACTCTTCTGGCGATACCGAACCCACCACGCTGCCCGGCAGCGGCATTTTCAGCACGTGGTTTTTCATCTTACCGATGACATGCATTTCACAAGGACGGCAGTCGAATTTCAGCGTCAGCACTTCATCCTGGTGCACCAGTTGCATTGGCGTGGCACGCCAGCTTTTGATATTGCCTTTTGCCTGCTTCGGGCACAGGTTGAAGGCAAAGCGCAGACAGTGCTTGGTAATCATCACCGGCACGTCGTCTTTTTCTTCATGTGCCTCATAGGCCGCGTCAATCAGTTCCACGCCGTGGCGCTGCCAGAACTGGCGCGCCTTGTCGTTATACACGTTGGCAAGAAACGTCAGATGGCTCTCCGGCCACACTGGCGGCGGTGTGCTTTCTGCCTTGCGGGTAACGCGCGAGTATGCCGCAACGCGCGCTGCATCGAGCATGTCGATGGTCTCGCGGCGCAGTTGGTTAAGCTGGCCGTTTGGCACGAAGTACATTTCTGGCAGCGTAAGCTGGACGTGGCTTGCGCGATAAATCGTCTGCCCGAGCTTCGCAAGCCCTGTTTCCAGCGCCTCGCGGCCTTTTTGCGCGTCGTTCGCGGCATTGAACTGGCCGTCGAGCGTATGGGTGACGCTCACGCCGTCTTCGCTGGTGGCGGTTAAAATCAACTGCTCTTCCCAGCCGCCCAACTCAAGTTTAACGTCAATACGTCGCTCGCTGGAGTGCTTGAGCAGCGCCTGCTGCCAGCGGTGGTCGAGGTTACGGCTAAGCGGATGTGGCAAACGCAGCTTGCGCAGCCCTTCCGGCAGTTCGTTAGGCCACAAACGCCAGCGCCCATTGCCGGTTTTTTCTGCCACGTTGACGCGAAACCCCACCACGTCGCGCTTCACCATGGCGTTCAGGCCATCGCCGTTCGCCATCTCTTCGTTGCTCTGCACGTCAATCCAGTCCGGTCCCACTTTCACCAACTCGCCTACCGGCAGGCCGACAAACGTAGGTGAATCAAACGCGCCGATATCCCCCTGGCGACCGTTCACGAAATAGTCGGTGCTGCCACGGTGGAAGGTTTTATCCGGCGACGGCGCAAAGAAATGCTGAGTGCGCCCGTGCGACGCGGGGTGCAAATCGCTGCGATCTTCAAGCAGCGCGTCAAGCTGCTGGCGATACCAGGCCGTGATGTTTTTCACGTAGCTCATGTCTTTGTAGCGCCCTTCAATTTTGAAAGAGCGCACACCGGCATCCACCAGCGCGGCCAGGTTAGCGGTCTGGTTGTTGTCTTTCATCGACAGCAGGTGTTTTTCAAACGCGACCACGCGCCCCTGATCGTCCTTAAGCGTGAACGGCAGGCGGCAGGCTTGCGAGCAGTCGCCACGGTTGGCGCTGCGCCCGGTCTGGGCATGGGAGATATAGCACTGGCCGGAATACGCCACGCACAGCGCGCCGTGAATAAAGAACTCTATCGTTGCATCGGTCGTGTCGTGAATGGCGCGAATCTGCTGCAAATCCAGCTCGCGCGCCAGTACGATTTGCGAGAAACCTGCCTGCGACAAAAACTGCGCCTTCTCCACGCTGCGAATGTCGCACTGGGTGCTGGCATGCAGATCGATAGGCGGGATATCCAGCTCCAGAATGCCCATATCCTGGACAATCAACGCATCCACGCCGACGTTGTAGATATCATGGATAAGCCGACGCGCCGGTTCCAGCTCGTCGTCGTGAAGAATGGTGTTGAGCGTCACGAACACTTTCGCCCCAAAGCGATGGGCAAAAGGAACCAGTTCGGCAATATCTTGCAGGCTGTTACCGGCATTGTGGCGAGCGCCAAAGCCGGGGCCGCCGATATACACCGCATCGGCACCGTGGAGAATCGCCTCACGGGCGATGGCGGTGTCGCGGGCCGGGCTGAGCAGTTCGAGAGCGTCAGAGTGCAGGCGCATTTAAGCTTATCCGTTATGTACTGAAAGGCGGCTATTGTAGACAGAATGCCCGACGAGCAAAACCTGTTTGCCATTTTAATTTCTGATGCAAAAACCGGGCGTTATCAGCACAACTTAGCAATATTATCAGCGCGTTAGCGGCTATCTTATTCACCTTATGGAGAATCACCAACACGGATGGCTTTGTAAAAATGGAACTTAACACCTCGCTTGTGCTGTTTACGCGCAGATTTATTGTCCCGACGCTTGTGGTACTGATGTGTTTTGCCTGGGCAGGCTGGAAGATATGGGAAGAATACAAAGCGCTGACGGCACAGGCCATCGCGCTAAAAAGTGAGCAAATGGCCTTTTACAAAGCGCGCCTGGATGAAAAGGAAAAGCTGTCGCAGTGGGAGGCGGTGCTGGAACAGCGTGAGCAGGCGCTGATTGCCCAACATCAGGCGCAGGAAAAAGAGCTGGCCGACGGTGCACTGGCGCTCGAACGCAGCAGTGCTCAGATGGCAGAAGACAGCGCCACGCAGCGCCAGCAGGAGGCCCGCGCGCAGCTTGAAACACTCATGACGCAATTCGCTGCTACCGGTGCCAGCCTCAGGCGCCTGCCGGACTGTACGGATAAAGACGGCTGGCGTGATTACAACCGGGCAGATGCCCTGTATGCCACAGCCAAAGCCATTGCCGACGCTAACCAGCTCACCCGCGACTATGCCGAGTTTTTTACCCGCAACGCGCACGGCAGCCTGGTGCCACTGTGCGGTACCACTAGCGCTGTGGGTAGTGAATCAGTGAGTGAAAGTAACACGGCGCAGCGCTGAGGTTACGGTAGGCGTGGGCAATGTCGCCAGCAAAACGCAGTCCCTCACCGGCTTGCAGCGTTTGCCAGCTACCGCTCAGGCCAATCTCCAGCGCGCCCTCAATCACCACCACATGTTCAATAACGCCTTGTTCATGGGGTGATGATTCACTCAGAACACCTGCAGGCAGCGTCACCGCCAGCAAATCAAAACGCAGGGCTTCATCGTAAGGGAAAACAGGTACAGCGGTCATGTCGCCTGAGGCGGCAACCGCCGCCGGAAGCTGGGTACTGAAAAACGCCGAAAACGGCACGTTAAAGCCGGTGGCAATCTTCCACAGCGTTGCCACCGTTGGGCTGGATTCACCGCGTTCAATTTGACCGAGCATCGCTTTCGACACGCCGGTGTGCTCTGCCGCGTGTGTCAGGCTCCAGCCTCGGGCCTGGCGTAACTGTCGAAGAATACCGGCCATTCTGCTGGTTATGTCCATAAAAATACTCCTGTTTTTTGCCTATTATAGCGCCTTGTGCGTTATAACGCACGGTGCTATAGTCGCCTGATGCCCCCGTCTGGAGCCTGCCATGCGTTTATCTGCCGTTCCTCTGCCCACACTGTTTTCCGGCTTTATTGCCGTGCTGGTTGGTTACGCCAGTTCAGCGGCCATTATCTGGCAAGCCGCGGCCGCAGCGGGTGCCACGCCTGGGCAAATTGCGGGCTGGATGACTATGCTTGGCCTGGCGATGGGTGTCAGTACGCTTTTTCTGACGCTACGCTCACACGCGCCGGTGTTAACGGCATGGTCCACGCCAGGTGCTGCGTTGCTCGCGACCAGCCTGCATGGCGTAACGCTCGGTGAGGCAGTCGGTGTGTTTATTTTTGCCGCTGCGCTGATTGTGCTGTGTGGCGTGACCGGCCTGTTCGCCCGGCTAATGCGTATTATTCCACACACTCTCGCGGCTGCCATGCTGGCGGGGATTTTGCTGCGCTTTGGACTTGATACCTTCAGCGGCCTGCGCGACCAGACGCTGATGTGCGCAGTGATGCTGGCAGGCTGGCTTATTGCCAAAGTGTTCGCACCGCGCTACGCGGTGGCGGTCGCACTGCTCGTCGGGCTGATGGTGGCCTTTATGAGCGGCAACGTCAGTATGCAACCCGGCATTAGCCTGTTTGCCGCGCCGGTATGGACCACGCCAACCTTCAGCCTCGCCACACTGATTGGCATTGGACTGCCCTTCTTTCTGGTAACGATGGCCTCGCAAAACGCACCCGGCGTGGCGGCCCTGAAGGCCGCTGGCTATAACGTCCCGGTTTCGCCTTTAATGACCACGACCGGCCTGACCACGCTGGTGCTGGCACCGTTTGGTGTGTACTCGGTGGGGATAGCCGCCATTACCGCTGCTATCTGTCAGAGTGAAGAAACGCACCCGGACCCGGCGCGCCGCTGGCAGGCTGCGGCGGCCGCAGGCGTGTTTTATCTGCTGGCGGGGATATTTGGCGGTGGTATCGCCATTTTGCTGGCAGCACTGCCCGTAGCGTTTATTCACACACTGGCCGGGCTGGCGCTGCTTGGCACACTCGGTGGCAGCCTGTATCAGGCGCTGGCCCACGACGCCGAGCGTGACGCCGCGGTTATCACCTTTTTGATAACCGCATCCGGGTTGACGCTGTTGGGCGTGAGTTCAGCATTCTGGGGGCTTGTTGGCGGTGGAGTGTGCTACGCGCTGCTCACGCGCGTGCGTCGCCGGTAAGTGAGTCGGCTGGCACCTCAGCCAGCCACAAGGCCACCCGCGTCTATTTCACCATCGTCAGTAACGCGTCACGCATTCGCGCAATAGCTGGCTCCCAACTCCCCTGGGCATCGCCGCGTTGCAGGCACATCGAAGGATACCAAGGCGTGGTGTCCTGCCCCTCGCGCCAGCGCCAGTCAGTACAAAACGCAGAAATCAGCGTCCAGCAAGGTTTGCCCATCGCCCCCGCGAGATGGGCTACCGACGTATCTACGGTAATGAGCAGATCAAGCTGGGCGATGATGGCCGCGGTGTCGGTGTAATCCTGTACCTGATGTCCCAGCGCCAGCAACGCTATTCCCGGCGGTGGGTTCAACGCCTCTTCTTCACCTGCGCCTTTTTGCAGACTTATCCACGCAATCCCCGGTACGCTGAACAGCGGGCGCAGCGTCTCAAGCCCCGGCAAAGAGCGAAAGCGGTCTTTATCGTGTGCGGTTGACCCTTTCCACACCACGCCCACACGCAGTTTATCTACAGGCAGCCGCCAGCGCTGAATCGCATCTTCGCTGGCATGGAAGTACGGCGGCATTAGCGCAAACGGCGCAGGTGTTTCACAGAAGTGCTCTGGCAAATCCAACAGCATGACCCAGTAGTCAAAAAGCGGAATGTCGTTACCGGCTTCCTGTGCAATAACCGCATCCACATCCGGCAGCTGGCGTAGCAGCGGTAATGCGCTTTTCGCGCACACGAGGTACACCGCTTTTGCACCTTTTTCTGCCTTAAGGCGGCTGACGTAGCGGCTGAACTGGATTTCATCCCCCAGCCCCTGTTCGCGGTGCACCATGATCGTTTTACCGTGCAGGTCTACGCCCTGCCAGTACGGCGCCTTGAATGCCGGGCGTTTCACAAACCGATAAGGGTTGTTCTCGCTGTAGCGCCCACGATATAAGGCCCAGCCTTCCTGATGCTGACCGCGCTGCATTAACACCATCCCCAACACCGTGCTGCTGCGCGTGTCCTGCGGATTGCGGGCCAAAACATAGCGCAAATGTGTTTCCGCCTCATCCAGGCGCTGGATTTGCCCATAAACCGACGCCACACCATAACGTGCATCGTCATAATCCGGCGAACTTGCCAGCGCGGCTTCGTACTGTACTGCCGCCTCTTCAAACCGGTCCATTTTATGCAGCAGCACAGCGTAATTATTACGACAGGCGGGATAGTCACTGATGATGCCAAGCGCCTTGCGATAGCAGTTTTCGGCCTCGTCATAATGACCGCGCTCATAGTGAATCAACCCAAGGCCGTTTAGCGCCCCAGCGTTGTGGGGCGCAATGCTCAGTGCCTGAGTGTAATAACGCTGTGCCTCATCCGGTTTACCGAGCCTGCGACAGCAGCGCGCCGCTTCCACAGCCAGCCATTCATCTTTTGGCCCAAACAGCAGACGGCTTTGTATTTTCTTTAGCGCTTCCTGGTATTTGCCGCTGTTCATCAGGGCTGTTACCGCCTGGCGCAGAGCGATAACATTCTTCTCCTGCTGCGCACGTATTCCTTTCATCTTGCCAGTCTCCCCTGATAAGCGCGTCTTATGCGCAAGCCTGTGAGGACGTTGCCCTCTGGCTGCTATTTTGTCCCTGCGCGGGTTGTTAAAAGTCGAAAAAACGTCGGAGATAACGACGTATCTTTCGCGAATTTTATTCTATTTTGCCGCATGTTCATGTCTTAAAAAGCCTTAAACCTGCCGGCGACAGGTAAGGGTTCAGGCTGGACCGGCAGACTACCCGCTGGCTCACTAGACACTAACAGCCTCACTGTGTGAGTGTGGTGTTTTCGCCTTTTGTGGCATCAGAATCATACTCGGCAGCGCCAGTTGAATACCGTTAGCCTCCAGTTGTTCCATCAGGCGAATATTAATTTCCTGCTGTAAGTCCATGTACTTGTTGTAATCAGCGGTGTTGACGATGTGCACCACTTCAAACGTCAATCTGTCCTGGTCGAACGCCATGAAATGCGCGCGATCGAACTGCGTTTCTCCCAAATCGACGATTATCTTTTTCACGATATCGCCAATGAGGCGCAGTTTTTGTGGCGGTGTGGCTGGCGATACGCCAAAGGTAAAGACGATGCGCCGGGTCTGCATACGCTTGTAGTTATGAATGGTCTGTTGCAGCAATATTGCGTTTGCACAGACAATTTGCTCCCCGCTCAGGCTGCGAATGCGCGTGGTCTTGAGGCCAATATGCTCAATGGTGCCAGAGACATCGTTAAAAACGATGAAATCCCCGACTTCAAACGGCTTATCAAAGCCGATAGAGAGCGAGGCGAAGACATCACTTAGCACCGTCTGTACCGCCAGCGCGATAGCAATACCACCTACCCCGAGACTTGCAATCAGCGCGGTGATATCCACCCCGGCGTTAGCGAGAATCGACAGCAGCATCACCGACCACACCAGTGCACGCAGCATCACCCCAAGGATCACCAGCGTCACCGGGTTGCGATTGATGCCAGGCGTATACAGTAAGCGGTGCATCCAGGAGAGCACGGCCTGATCGAGCCAGATAGCGACCTGTATTGCCAGCACCAGAAACCAGGCGTGCGATATCGTACTGGCGAGATTTTCCGGCAGGTCAACAAAGCGCAGGCTGAATAAAAACGCGGCAATAAATATCAAAAACCGATTGGTGCGGTTAAGCATGTCGAACAGGATGAAGCGATAGCGGCTAATCCCCTTCGCCTCTTCATTCCAGGAAAGAATGGTTTTATGCACCAGCTTAAGCAGTTTATTGATAAGCCAGTACACCACCAGCGTGATGATGATAACGGTGGCGATGCGGGTCCAGAACGGGACCGACATCACGAGCGGCAGGACGTTGATTTTCTCAAAGTACTCCATCGGGCTTCCTCCACACTGGCGCAAAACGTTTCAGTATAGATGGGATCGCGTGGAGGTTTTGCTGAGGGCGATATTGAGAAGCAAATGCCTGGATATGACGGGGATTTTCAGGGTTTTCTGAGAGCTTGCAGCATAACGGACCCGCACGGCTTGCGGGTCCCTCCGGTTTTACGCCTTGCGCGCCAGCAGGGTCGCAAAACGCAGTTTGATGCGGTTGCCGTCGGCATCGGTACGGTGCAGTTCACCTACCTCTTCGTTGTATTTTAAAAGCTCCCAGCCTTCGTAGTAGTGCTTCAGTTCACCGGTGCGAAAGGCAAACGGGAAACCCACCGTGCACGGGAAATCCTCGGTGTCCATCGCCGCAACAATCAGGTTATAGCCACCGCTGCGGGTTGTGCGCTGCATGTTGGCAATCAGCCCCGGAATGGTTTGCGGTTGCAAAAACATCATCACCACGGTGGAAAGTATAAAGTCGTACTCGCCGTCAAATTTTACCGTATCAAGATCGACAATCTCGCTGTGCAGCACGCTCTCCAGCCCTTCGGCGGCAACAATGCGACGCAGGTTGTCGATGCTCATGCTGTTGCGGTCCCAGGCGGTAACGTCAAAGCCGTTGGCCGCCAGATACAGGCTGTTGCGGCCATTGCCACAGCCTAAATCCAGCGCACGGCCTGGGGCCACGATCCCGGCGGCGTTCAGCACTTCAGAGTGCGTGCGGGTCAGGCCATATTTATCGGTAAAGTAGTTTTCATCGCGCGCGGTCATAGGGTTTCCTTTTGTGGTGCATTCGCGGGATACGGTTCGTAGCTCAACAGTTTACCCTGCCCCAGCAGAATAATCGTGCGCACGATAAGTAGCCCAATAATCAGATTTGAGAAAACGAACAAGGGCAGCGCCAGCCAGTGGAAAATGCCATCCGGCCTGGCGTGCCCCAGGTGCAGCGCGGTAGTTGCCAGCGCGCAGAGTCCAAACGAAAAGCTCCAGAAAGACGCATTAAAAGGCTGGTTCAGATACCACGGCAGCAGGCGCAGCATAAACAGCAGTTGCAATAAGCCGTAACCAAACCCAAACAGCATGCAGGCGAAAACGTCTGCCTGTGCGCCGTTCACGCTCAGCCAGGCGCTGCATGCCACCAGCGCCGGAGCAAGCTGAATGCCAAGTGAAGTCCGCACAGGCAGCGGCATTTCGCCACCGCTGCGCATACGCTGTAAAATCACGCCTTCAAGACTCAGCCAGGAAAACACGCCCGCGCCCAGAAACAGCAGGCCGAGGTCGTTCCAGCCCAGCGCGCCGCAGGCCATGGTACTGATGAAATTGCTGGCAACGGTTGGCAAATACAACCCAGGCGTAGTGGCCTGCGTTGGATGGTTGCCGCGCCACAACCCGGCGCTCTGCCAGGCGGCATAAGCCAACTGCCCTGTTGCGCCTGCTGCAAACAGCCCGATTGCCAGCGGGCGCAGCCAGGGCGTGATACCGATAGCGACCAGCATGGTGGTGGCCGGGAACAGACTCACAAAGCTACTTTTAAGCGGGTCCGTCGCCTCACGCACCACCGTTTGCGGCAAGCGCAACGTGCGCCAGACAAAAGCCATCGCTAACAGCGCCCAGACCACAATAGCCGCGCTCACCAGCGTTTCGCCAGGCCAGTGCGGCAGCGGCAGAACGCTCGCGGCATAGCGCCATGCCAGCCCAAGGCCAATAATCCCAAGCACCATACCGAAATACCCGGCCGGCAGATTCAGCGTCACCCGCACAGGCGTCGGGGCCGTATTATGCATTTTGTTTAACTTTTAAAATAATATTTAAAATGCATTTTATGGAATTTCCAGGATGATTGCCAGCATCGGGCCAGTCGTAAAATTTGCTACTGTTAACAGGAGCAGATAATGAGAGAGCAACCATGCACAAATTCCGGCTACGGCCCGAACCGCGTCCGTTCCAGATAGAAGATGGCGACACCCGGCGCACGCTATGGCTGCGCCAGATTGAGGCACTGCACGATTTTGCCGATGTTAAGGCCGGTGCTACCGGTGGCTGGCTGGAAGATGAGTCGCAGCTAAGCCAGCATGGTCGCTGCTGGATTTATGATGACAACAGCCTGCTTTACGACGACGCGAGCGTTGCCGAAGACGCCATCCTCACCGGCGAGTGCGTTCTCAATCACGGTGCACGGGTGGACGGCAACGCGACGGTGGATGCCTCACGCATTAGCCACCGCGCCCATATCACCGGCCACGCCACCGTGCGCGCCAGCCGCATCAGCGGGCGCTGCTTTATTGGCGATGTGGCCCACGTCAGCGATTGTGACATTCTTGCCCTACAAGGGCTGACCGCCGACAGCGAACAGCGCCTGCGCATTGCCGACCGCGCCAGCGTGCATGCCTCACGCGTAGTGCACCAGTCACAGATATACGGTAG
Source organism: Enterobacteriaceae bacterium 4M9 (assembly GCA_010092695.1). GTDB lineage: Bacteria > Pseudomonadota > Gammaproteobacteria > Enterobacterales > Enterobacteriaceae > Tenebrionibacter. The sequence goes on from JAADJJ010000001.1 coordinate 2,742,653, forward strand.
CGCGCTGGTGAGCTACGCCTTTATTGAGCACCGCGCCGAAGTCCACGGCCACGCCATTATTGAAGGTAATGAAGAAAACGATGTCTGGCTTTGCGACTGCGCGCAGGTTTACGGCCACGCCCGCGTCATCGCCGGGCGCGGGCTGGATGAGACGCCCACATTGCGCTATAGCACCCGCATTTCGGGCAATGCCCGCGTTGAGGGTAACTGCCTGTTCAAACATCACGTTACCGTCTGCGACGACGCGGTGCTGATTGGTGGGCCATTACAACTGGATAATCACGTTGATATTGGTGGCCAGGCGCGCATCTGCGGGAACGTGTTGTTGCAGGACCATGTCAGCGTGTGCGAGCGCGCCTGCATTGAAGCCCGCGCTGGCGAAGCTATTCAGATTCAGGGCGACAAGGTACTCAACGGTGAGCAGCACATCACACGCATGCCGTTTTACGGCATTGTCTGAGCACTCTCGACAATGCGCGCATAAATATTCTGATCGTGAAACGCGCCGTTCAGGTATTCAGCCTGGCGCAGGCAACCTTCGAGCGTAAAGCCGTTACGCAGCGCCACACGGTTGCTGGCCTCATTGGTGACAATGCAGCGAATAACAAAGCGCCGCACGCTACCTTCGCGCGCGTACTTTGCGATGACCGCCTCCAGCGCCCGCGCAATAATGCCCCGCCCTTGTGCGCCTTCATCAATCCAGTAGCCGATATACGCGGCGCGATTGGCCGCCTCCATCTGGTTGAATGAAAACACGCCTACCAGTTCGCCATCGAGCACAAGCATAAACATTTTGCTGAACCCTCGGTGGTGCAGCAGGTAGTTGGCACGCAGCGTTTTGAGCGTGTCCTCAGGTTTATTGACGTATTGCGGCCAGTCCATTGCCTGCTGGAGCCAGACCTTGTTGCGCTGAATCAGCGCAAACAGCGGTTGCAGAAAACGCTCGCTAACGGAATGCAGGCTCAGGTGGGCGTCGGCTTCAATTGTTTCATCCTGCCAGTTATGTTTGGGTTGCAACGTCTTCTCCGCGTAACCATATGCCATTTGTTTTAAGGGTAACGCCACGCTGCGCCTGTTGCCAGCGGCGTGCGGGTCCATACTTAATGCTATCCCCCACAACAGGAGACGCGTATGCCTGAAGTTACTGGTGTTGATCATCTGGTGCTGTCGGTGAGCGATTTTGCCCGCTCGCGGCAGTTTTACTCACAGTTGCTGGAATTTCTCGGGTTTGAGGTACTGGGCGACTACCCGCAAATGACGGGCTGGACCAATGGCAAAACCCGGCTCTGGATTGCCGCTGCCGATGCGCAGGGACACCCTTACCGCAAAGGCGACCCGGGCTTTCATCACTATGCCTGGAGCCTGCGCAACCGCGCTGATGTGGATGCGTTACAGGCGTGGCTTACGCAGCATAACGTCACTATTGTTGACCCGGCGGGCGAATATTATGAGGACTATTACACCGTGTTCTTCCTTGACCCGGACGGCATGAAGCTTGAAGGGATGTATTACGGTGCACCAGCGTAGTTCTGCACCATCGCCGCTCCCCATTGTGGTGAAAAATACCCAAAAAATGCCGTTTCAGAGCTGGCACGCCGCTTGCTTAACCTCTGTATAACCAGAGGAGACATAGATGAAAGCGATTATTACCGGCGGCGGCATTGGCGGGCTGAGCGCGGCTATTGCGCTTAAGCGTTGCGGCATTGAAACCGAGGTCTTTGAGGCGGTAAAAGAGATAAAACCGGTCGGCGCGGCGATTTCCATCTGGCCAAACGGCGTGAAATGCCTGAACTGGCTGGGTATGAAAGAGCAACTTCACGCCCACGGCGGGCGCATGGAGAGCATGGCCTATCGCGAACATCTGCGCGGACAAACGCTCACCGAGTTCAGCCTGGAGCCGCTGGTTAAAAGCGTGGGCGAGCGCCCTTTCCCGGTTGCACGGGCGGCGTTGCAGGATATGCTGCTGCAAACTTATGGCCGAAGCGAAGTGCACTTTGGCCAGCGCGTAGTGCGCGTGGAGCAGGATGCACACGGCGTGACCGCGTGGTTTGACAGCGGTCACGTCGCCCACGGTGATGTACTGATTGCCGCCGATGGCACCCATTCTGTGGTGCGCCCGCAGGTGCTGGGCTTTACCACCGAGCGCCGCTATGCAGGCTACGTTAACTGGAACGGGCTGGTGGAGATTGATGAAGCCATCGCCCCTGCCAGGCAGTGGACCACATACGTGGGCGAAGGCAAGCGCGTGTCGCTGATGCCGGTGGCGGGTAACCGCTTTTACTTTTTCTTTGACGTACCGCTGCCTAAAGGGCTGACGCAGGACCGGGCCAGCGCACGCGCCGATTTACAACGTTATTTCAGCGGCTGGGCGGCACCGGTACAGAAACTGATTAGGCAACTCGACCCGACAACCATTAACCGCGTGGAAATTCATGATATCGATCCGTTTGAGCAACTGGTACGCGGGCGTGTAGCGCTTTTGGGCGATGCCGCGCACAGCACAACGCCGGATATTGGCCAGGGCGGCTGTGCGGCGATGGAAGACGCGGTAGTGCTGGCAATGGCACTGCAAACCAATTCACTGGGCGTGGAAGATGCCCTGCTGCGCTACCAGCAAAAGCGCGCCTGGCGAGTGAAAGACCTGGTGTTGAAAGCGCGCAGGCGCTGCGATGTAACGCACGGTAAAGAGATGTCGGTAACGCACGACTGGTACAACGAGCTACGCAGTGAAACCGGCGACAGGATCATGGCCGGGATCCGCGAAACCGTACTGGGCGGCCCACTGGCCTAGCGTAATGCCAAAAGCCGCCTGCACAGGCGGCTTGCTGGGCGCAAGCCCCCCTTGCACTGCGTGTAAGACACTGAATAACAGGTAGCATTGACAGCGCCTCCCAGGGACGTACTTAACTCCCGGGAACAGACCTCTCTGCCGGTTCTGAACGATTACATCCAAAGACAATAAGGCCGCCAAAACCTGTTGCTGACCAGCGCCACAAGAGATGGTATTTATGCAGGGATGAAAAAAGCGGAGCCTGAGGCTCCGCTTTTCGTTTATCGCATTTGGCGATCGTCAATATATTTGCGTTTGTCCGGCGGCGGCGGGAAGTACTGATACAGCCAGGTTTCGCTCAGCGTATCGTCCTTTGTGCGCAGGAACAGGCGCATATCTACCGGCTCCGTGCTGTCTGAGGTGGGATACCAGTCAAACAGAATACGGTAGCCGTCGAACGGTGCGACATAGAGGATTTCCACCTGCTTCGCTGTGCCGCTTGAAAGCGTAATCACCGGCTCAATGCCCTTAGGCGCTGCCGCCTTCAGGTCACCGCCCACAAAATCAATGGCAAAACGGCGCGACCATTGCTCCGGGAAATGCTCGCCCGGCGCCCAGCCTTCCGGGAAGCTGCCCATGCCGGTGCGGGTGGCGTAAATACGCGCCAGGTTCGTGCGCACAGGCGGTTCAGCGCTCCAGTACAGACGGTACTGGAAGGTCAGTTCATCGCCCGCCTGCACCGGTTTTTCTGGCTGCCAGAAGCAGACGATATTATCCAGCGTCTCGCCGGTAGTTGGGATTTCCATCAGGTTGACGGAACCTTTACCCCAGTTATTGCGCGGCTCAACCCACAAGCTTGGGCGCTTATCGTACCAGCCCATCACATCCTGGTAGCTCGCAAAGTCATGATCCATTTGCAACAGGCCAAAGCCCTTTGGGTTTTCGTCCATATAGGCGTTGAACTGCAACTTTTGCGGGTTGTTCAGCGGGCGGCACACCCACTCGCCGTTGCCGCGCCACATTGCCAGGCGGTCCGAGTCGTGAATTTGCGGGTGAATGGTGTCGCACATGCGGCGTTCGTTGGTGCCACAGCTAAACATACTGGTCATAGGCGCAATACCAAGCTGTTTGACCGCCTTGCGGACAAACAGGTGGTTTTCCACTTCCATCATCACCTGCTTTGTTTCGCAGCTGATGATGAACTTGTAGGCGCCCGTCACGCTGGGGCTGTCGAGCAGTGCATACACCACAAAGGTGGTGTCGCTGGCTTTGGGGGTTTCGAACCAGAACGCAGTGAAGTCCGGGAACTCTTCGATGCCGTCGGTATAGGTATCTACCGCCAGGCCACGCGCAGAGAGTCCGTACTGGAAGGTATCGTCCACTGCACGGAAGTAGCTCGCGCCCAGGAAAGAGACCACATCGCGGCGGGCCAGCTCCGGCGCTTTAAAGGCACGGAACCCGGCGAAACCGAGATCCGACTGCCCTTCCAGCTGGCGCGTGTCCACGCCGGCATTGTTATACTTAAACAGTTCCAGACGGAAATGAATTTCACGCGCTTCGCGACTCGCCGGATCAACGGAATACATGCGCACACGGCGGCGAAAGCCCATGCCGACGTGGAAAAACTGCACGTCAAGCTGGCGGCCGTTGAGGTTGTTCCACAGAGAGTGTGCAGCGTCGTACTGAATGCTGTTGTAGGCTTGCGGGGTGAGTTTTGCCAGCGTGTCCGGCAGCGGACCGGGCGCACCACCCCACGGTGACTTCGCAAGCGTACCGGCCATCTCTTTGAGGCTCGCGAAATCAAACGGACGCGAACTGCCATCAGCGATAGCGGCATCCTGCGCCCATGCGTTTTGCGCGAACAGGCCAGCCAGGCCCGGTGTGCCGCAGGCTGCGGCAAGCGCCATCGAGGCTTTGATAAAACGTCTACGGTTCATGCCTGAGAAATCATCCTTCTGTGTCGATGAATATCACTTCCCGCACAGGCGAAGCAGCAACAAGATGATGCACCAGGTACGCCCGCGCGCGCCAGTCAAAATTCCTCATTCTTATAAAACGCTTACCCCATATGTTTGGCGCCCTCGCCACGCCACCTCAGCGCTGTGCAGAGGTTGAGCAGCTTTAGTCCTGATGACCACTTTCAGAGCGCTCCTGGTCGCGGCTGTGGCTGGTTTGTGTGCACTGTTTCCTGTTGCGAGGCGGGAAGCGGCTTTTTGATGGCGCCCGCGAAGGATCGCATTGACGCAAGCAACAGGCAGGTGGATATACGTGTCACTCCTTCGCTACTGGACTTCACAGGCACGACACTGAAATTAGCGATGGGCTTTGACATACTCGACAAACGCCTGGAATGCCGCTGAGGCGTATTTTCGATTGGAGTAATAAAGATAAAACCCCGGGCGCTCCGTCAACCAGTCTTCGAGTAAAGCAATGAGTTTGCCGCTCTGTAAATGAGGTTCAGCCATTTCATAAAGCACATAGCTGATTCCCGCACCATTGATTGCCAGCATCAGTGCCATATCGAGGTCGTTCACTTCAAGCTTACCTTTTACATCAATATCCAGACGCTCCAGATCCCGGCCAAATTGCCACTGATAACTGCGGCCACCGGGATAACGGAACTGAATGCATTCATGTTCAAGAAGATCCTGCGGGCGCTCAGGTCTCAGATGCGTTTTTAGATAGTCAGGGCTGGCGACAACCACATAACGAACGGGATTGCCGAGCGGAATTGAAATCATATCTTTTTCAATGACGTCACTAAGTCTGACTCCGGCATCGTATTGACTGCTGACTATATCAACCAGATTGTCGTCGCCGCTTATTTCGACTCTCACATCGGGATAGCGCTTGTTAAACCCCGCCACCAAAGGTGCAAGCCGATAACGCCCGCCCAGTCTGACCGTGTTGATACGGAGCGTGCCCATTGGGGTTGTGCGGTAACCATTAATGGCTTCAATGGCATCCGTTGCGCTACTGAATAAGGGTGAAAGCGTCTCAAATAATGTGCGCCCGGCATCTGTCAGTGAAACGCTGCGAGTCGTGCGATTAAACAGTCTGACCTTTAGCCGTTCCTCAAGCTGGCGAATGGAATGACTCATTGCTGAGGGTGTCACACCCGCAGCCTGCGCCGCCAGGCGGAAACTACAATGCGTCGCGACGGTAATAAAAGACTCAAAGTCGGAAATTTTGATATTCATTGCTGATTTAAACTCACTAACTCATGAACATTAATGAGATTAATTAAATCGTATTTGTACGCTACTGTCTGCTCTTCAATCACATTTGAATGAGGAAGTATGATGGCTATCAACACAGTGAAGCAGATTTTTATTGCCGGTGGTTACGGAATGATTGGCAGTAATCTCGCCACTCAATTGCGGGCGCTTTTCCCTCACGTGGCATTAATTCTGGCGGGCCGTTCTCCTGAGAAAGGCGAAGCGCTGGCTCAAAAGCTGGGAAATGCCTTCACGGCCTCTCTTGATCTGGTACATGCAGAGATCCCGCAACTTGCCGCGATGTCTCAACTGATTGTCAGTGCCGTACCGGACCCCAAACATGCGTTGGGTGAGTTTGCTATTCGTCACAATATTGCTTTTATCGATATTACCGTAGGCACCGCCGATGGCTATGCCCCCCTTCTTAATATGGCTATGCGCTATCAGCCAACGTCACCCGTTGTGCCCCTGGGCTATTACGAGGCAGGAATGTTCTTGCCACTGGTAGATAAGATTAGCCGCCATTTTTCCAGCATTAATACTGTGCGACTGACTGCACTACACGACCCGGAAGATCCTATTGGTGCCATAACGGCACTGGAGCTTTATCAGGAACTGCCTCCTGCATTTGTCCGGGAAGCAGGTTTCTGGCGTTACAGCACGCAGCAAAGTGACATAAGCCTTGCCAGCGGTGAATGCGTGGAAACGACGCCCTTTGGTATTCTGGATGTCAGCGCTGTTGCCGCCATGACTTGCGCCGACAATATCAGACTCGATGTTGCGATGGGGACATCTGAAGGGAAGAGAACATCGGACAAAGCATCGATAGAACTGTATGTCGATGTGCAGGGAGTTAACCTTTCAGGCGTTACAGAGTCCCGGCGAATTATCGCCTCCGATCCCCAGGGCCAGGCACATTTTACGGCGCTGGGTATTGCTACGGTTATTGAAGCGCTATTTGAAAGCCCGTTGCAGGGATTTATTTTCCCGGAACAGGTTCTCAAGACAGAGGTTGCTCTAACGGCAATGCAAAACGCTGGAGTAACGCTGATTCAGCCTTGATACAGGCTTATCGCTGGCACCTCTTCGCCCCCCGATTCAACACCCGTTTGGTGTTGTGGACAGCAGGATTGATAATTTTCCTCAGCCTGCTGTCTCAAGACCATCACTATAAACAGCCTGATTAAACGGCTGTACGGAGATACAGGCTTGAACGGGAGTTGGTACGCGTTACACCGGGTGAGACGTCAGACAGAGTTTTATCAAACGTCTTTCTAAGCTGCCTGTACGGCAGTGAACTAGAGCGAAAACAACTTAACCCATTGCTCCACAAAAATAAATCGCCCAACTCGCGCAAAAACCTTTTTTTCTGGCCCTCGTCTTATGTTCTAAAAAATCAACGAGTTACAGCACGCCTCAAAAAAAGGGTTTTCTCCTCTGTCTCAATCCAGACTGACATGGTGCTTCATCACTCGTTTAAACAGTGCCATTCGCGTGCGCATAAAACGCTTTTCTATTTTGAATCCGGCGCTGCGGTTAATCCCCAGACGCAGTAGCCTGTCGGCACCGCGCACGCTGGCAGGCCAGGGAATGGCGCCATGCAGCAGCGGTTCATCACCTGCGCGGTAGCGGGCAAACGCCGCCCAGTAATCGGCAACCTGTCCGGCAAAAGTGATATCCTGCTCGTTGGCATACTCATCCGCAGGCGGTGTGCGTTGCAGGTTATCGAACACGTACACCACTTCGTTACCGTGCCAGGCACCGTCGGGATAGGTCGCGTGTTCAGCTTCACAAACATAATCAAACCAGTAGCGCCAGCATGGCAGCCCCAGCCGCTGCTGCGCCTGCATCACCACATAACCCATTGTGGTAAACGCCATATCGCGGCACACCTGGCGGCCCAGTTCCAGGTCTCCGCGCACGCCCGGATAGAGCATTTTAATTAGCCCCAGCCCCATTTTGCTCTCACGGCGCATTCGCTGGATTTGCTGCTCAAGGTCGACGCCAAACACCGACATCACGCTCGCTTCATCGCTGTTGCTGCCAATCAGTACCGGCATGGGATGCTGGCGCGCGGCAAAGAAAACGTCGAGCATCGGTTCTGGCAATACCCTGTCGCCGCAGATGGGTGCCGGGCCAATGCTGAGCGGCGAGGTCAAACGCGAGAAGTCTTGCGCCGGTAGTGCGCGCAGTTGGTCGGCGCTTGCGTCCTCCAGGCCAAAATGCCGGGCCACCGCCACGCCCTGAGTGAGCGCTTTATCAAGACTCACATCGGCAAGCGTGTAAGCGCTTTGCACCACCGCTTTGTGAAACAGCCCTCCCGCCAGGGGCGAGGCCAACAATGACAGTACGCTGCGCGCACCTGCCGATTCACCAAACAGCGTCACGTTTTCCGGGTCGCCACCAAAGTGGGCAATGTTGTCCCGCACCCATTCCAGCGCGGCAATCTGGTCCAGCAGCCCAAAGTTGCAGGTCTGGCCCAGCGGGTCTTCACCCTCAAGTGCCGGATGAGCGAAAAAGCCGAGGTGACCAAGGCGATAGTTCACCGTCACCAGCACCGCGCCGCGTGCGGCCAGTGCGCTACCGTCGTAAGGCGGCAGGCTGCCCGCGCCAATCGTGAAACCGCCACCGTGCAGCCACACCATTACCGGTAGCGGTGCATCATGCTGCTGAGGTGCCCACACGTTGAGATACAAGCAGTCTTCAGAGAATTGCCCTGGGTCGCCGCCTCCCACTTCGCGGCAAGACTCCGCATCCTGCCAGGAAGACGGTCCGGCGCTGTCTGCCACTCGTACACCCTGCCACGCCTGCGCCGGGCGAGGAGCACGCCAGCGCCCATCGCCTGTTGGCGGTGCCGCATAAGGTATGCCGCGCCAGGCGGCGATACCGTTTTCAAGCGTGCCAATCAGCTGGCCCTGAGGAAGCGTAACAATCGGGGTGCGCGGGCTTTCCATACTACTGTCCTTTATTTTATGCATCCGCGCAGATTACCGCGTTTACAGAAGACCGCAACGTCGTTTGCTACGATTCTCCGCTTCCTGATAAAGCGCAAACTCATCAAGCGGCGGGCAACCCAACGCCGCAATAAAGCTTTCACGGCTGGCATGCCCGGCACTGAGCGTCTTCGTCTGGTCGCCCAGATTGGACTGAAAAATGCCGGCGGCACTGACCGGTAGAAAATCTTCATAGGTAATGGGATGCGCCTCCAGCCAGCCGCGCTCAATCAGATGCCAGGCATCGTCGCCTGGGTGAATAGCATGGCGATGCCCCTCACCCGCAGGCGTGAGACGATAGCGGAAGTAGCCAAGTTGATGGCGCATCAATTCGCATTCATCATCCGGGAATGGCTGAAAAACGTCCTGCAGATGCAGCTGATGGGTCAGGTTATCCTCACCGCTGCCAGCTTCAAACAGCAACCTGTCATACAGCGCACGGCCTTTGGGCGTGAGCGCCATACCCCGCTGTTCAATCTCCCCGAAGCGTGCTGTATGGGTGCCGGGGCTGTCGCCACTGAAAACAATATGCTCCTCCAGCGCCCGGAAACTGGTCTGGCGCAACAGGATAGGATGCTCGCGTCGCGGCGGCCCTTCGATAACCGCTTTAGGGATGATGCCGCATTCCGGCATCATCGCCTGCACGCGGTCAATATCCAGCGTGCGCGGGGTGAGATGGTTGATGTGGCAACCGCGAAAACACACTACATCGGCCACCAGCCTGTGCGCCTGGTGCAGCGCACCATAGGTAGCAGCGTCAACCGTCGCGTGACTGTGCCAGCGGAATGTCTCCAGTACCTCATTCACAAACTCCTGCGCCTGTTGTGCACTAAATCCCTGTTGCTGCTCATGCAGCGCAAGCAGCTCGCGACAACGTGCTGTAAAAATATCGCGTTGCGCCAGAATCTCCAGCGCCTGCTGGCGCAGTACCGCGTCTTCAATCAGTTCAGGGCGCAGCAGCGAGGTAAACAGCCGAAACGGATTACGCGCCAGTGCCGCATCGTCAATTGGGCGAAACGCGGTGGAATGCACCGGCACACCGGCCTGCGATAGATCGTAATAACCCACCGGGTGCATCCCCATAATGGCAAAAATGCGCCGCAGCGTTGACAGTTCCTCAGCCGTACCCACGCGAATCGCGCCGTGGCGCTCAACGTTTAACCGCGCCAGTTCACCCGCATTTGCCAACTGCTCATGCAGCTTGGGAGATTTTTCCAGCACGCTCAGGTTCACATCTGCCACTAACTCCAGCAACGTGCCGTACTGAGGGACCTCCTGCTGATACATCTGCGACATCGCCTGCGAAAATAGCTCCCGAATGTCATCTGCCACAACGTTATTCTTCATCCCGCCGCGCCCTCAGTATTTTGTGAAGTTTGTCCGTTTTTTTGCCGGATATGTCACTGAAAAGCGTAGTTCGACGCCAGGCGCGCAGGAGAAGAATTTGCATTTTGTGATCTTCTTTACATCCTACTTTCATAACAAAGCGTTATGAAAAAGTACGTTTAATTTCACTTTAAATTAACAATTTATTTACCGAGACTGATCCTGGCGCATTATGAGAACAACCATGCCCCTGCAACCTACACTGGAGTCAGTTATGAATGAGAAATGGTCTGCCCGCGAGGTGGTACATCGCAACTACAGCGAGCACCCGCCTGCCTATGCCCCAGGTTACAAAACCAGCGTGCTGCGTTCGCCGCGCAATGCGCTCATTTCTTTGCAGAACTCGCTGTCTGAGATAACCGGGCCGGTCTTTGGTGAGAAAGATCTCGGCGCGCTCGATAACGATTTGATAATGAATTACGCCAAAGACGGTCTGCCGATTGGCGAGCGCATTATTGTGCACGGATACGTGCGTGACGGCTTTGGCCGCCCGCTGAAAAACGCGCTGGTGGAAGTGTGGCAGGCTAATGCAGGAGGACGCTATCGCCATAAAAAAGACCAGTATCTGGCCCCCATCGACCCAAATTTTGGCGGCTGTGGGCGCGTGCTGACGGACGAAAATGGCTACTACTTCTTTCGCACCATCAAGCCCGGTCCCTACCCCTGGCGCAACCAGGTCAGCGACTGGCGCCCGGCGCACATCCATTTTTCACTGTTCGGTGAGGCTTTTGCCCAGCGCCTTATTACCCAGATGTACTTCGAAGGCGATCCGCTTATCAAGCTGTGCCCGATTGTGAAGACGCTTGGCAGTGATGATGCCGTGCGCACACTGATTGCCGAACTGGATATGCGTGCCGCTGTACCGCTGGACTGCCTTGCTTATCGCTTCGATCTGGTGCTGCGTGGCCACCGGGCAACGCTGTTTGAAAACCGTACACAGGGAGGCGCATGATGAAAGATTACTTACCCGAAACGGCCTCGCAAACTGCCGGTCCGTATGTGCATATCGGGCTTGCCCCCCATGCTGCCGGGTTTCAGATTTTTGAGAACAACTTTGGGCATGTGCTGACCAACGAACACACCCGAGGTGAACGCATCATTATTGAAGGCCGGGTGCTTGATGGCTCCGGTACACCGGTGCGTGATGTCCTTCTGGAGATCTGGCAAGCCAACGCCGCCGGGCGCTATAACCACCCGGACGACAGACAGGCTGACAAACCATACGACCCGGATTTTCGCGGCTGGGGAAGAGCCTGCTCGGATTTTGAAAGCGGGTTATGGCGCTTCGATACCATCAAGCCTGGTCCAGTAACAGGGCGTGACGGCCGCCTGATGGCACCACACGTTAATTTGTGGGTGGTGGCGCGCGGCATCAACCTCGGTCTGAATACGCGTATGTATTTTGATGATGAGGCACAGGCTAACGCGAAAGATCCGGTCCTTAACCTGATTGAATGGGAAGTGCGACGTAAGACACTGATTGGCAAACGTTCAATCCGCGGTGCCGATGTGGTTTATACCTTTGACATTATCCTTCAGGGCACCGACGAAACCGTATTTTTCGACCTCTGATGTAACACCGCCTGCCTGCGGGATGCGGGCAGGATCCATAACGAACGGTTGGCAATGTTAATTTTATTTTGCAACAAGGTTATCAAATTTGAATAAGTTAGCTTGTCTCATCGTGCCTGCTGTTTTTACCATCAGTTATGGAAAAAAATACTCTCTTCAGCCAGCGTATTCGTTTACGCCACCTCCACACGTTTGTCGCCGTCGCTCAGCAGGGAACCCTGGGGCGCGCGGCTGAAACGCTTAACCTGAGCCAGCCTGCGCTCTCCAAAACGCTCAATGAGCTGGAACAGCTTACCGGCACGCGCCTGTTTGAACGCGGACGGCTTGGTGCACAACTCACGCTCACCGGCGAGCAGTTTCTTATCCACGCGGTCAGGGTTTTGGATGCCCTGAACCACGCCGCACTGTCTTTAAGCCACCGCGACGGTCAGACGGCTGATGTGGTGCGCGTAGGTGCACTGCCTACCGCGGCGCTGGGTATTCTGCCGCTGGCTATCGGTCAGTTTCACGCCAGCCAGAGCGGCGTGACGTTACAGGTCGCCACCATGAATAACACCATGCTGCTGGCTGGATTAAAATCAGGAGAGATTGACCTTGGCATTGGCCGCATGTCCGATCCGGAGCTGATGACCGGGCTTAACTATGAATTGCTGTTTCTGGAATCGCTAAAACTGGTGGTGCGCCCTGACCACCCGCTGCTGGCAGGTACCGTCACCCTAAGCCAGATCATGGAATGGCCGGTTGTGGTCTCACCGAAAGGCACCGTACCGCGCCAGAACGCTGAAACGTTGCTGGCAAGCCAGGGCTGTAAATTACCGACAACCTGTATTGAAACGCTGTCAGCTTCGCTGTCGCGCCAGTTAACGGTGGATTATCACTATGTATGGTTTGTGCCATCGGGTGCGGTAAAAGAAGATTTACGTCAGGGTACGCTGTGTGCGCTCCCGGTCGAAACTCAGGGCGCCGGCGAGCCTATCGGTGTTCTCACTCGCGTGGACAGCCCGCTGTCTCATGGTGCGCTGTCGCTACTGGCCTGTATCCGCAAATCGATGCCTGCGTGAGGTGTATACGCTCAAGACCTGCACGTTTTTAGTCATAAAATTGCAATGAATACCCGCGCGTTAGAAAAAAATAAACTTTCCTTTAATTTCTTGTTACACCCAACAAATCAAAGGATTAAAATCTCTACGTTATTGCATAGCATTTTGTACTACGCCGACTACACTTTTGGTGACGGTCCGCGTGACCCTATTCGTTCAAGAACTCACAAGGATGCTTCAGTGATGAAAAAAACAGCCTTAATTGCATCAATTTTAATGTCTGCCGTTTCTTTTGGCGCGGTAGCTGCCACTCAAATCTCAAAAGACGAAGCCGACCACTTCAAACTGACCTCTTTGGGTAATGTGAACGTGTCTGCTTCTGGCGGTACTATCTCTTCGCCAAGCGATCTGCACGAAAAACTGTCTAAACTTGCCGATGATAAAGGCGGGGAGTACTACAGAATCATCGCTGCACGCGAGCACGGCCCGAACTTCGAAGCCGTTGCTGAAGTGTACAAAAAAGCAGACAAGTAACGTCCTGCGCTTTGCAACAAGCCACCTGCGGGTGGCTTTTTTATCGCTGCATGAACACCACCTTCTGTGGAGGTAGTCAGCAACAGGTTTTGGCTTTGCCTTATGGTAATTATGCTGAACGAGCTGAAGCTTCCGTTTAGGGTAGTTAAGGATCCCCCTGCCGGGCGCTATCAATGCCACCTGCTATGCTGGTCTCGCGCAAAATCGTAAAAAACCATTTCAAATGCGTGTTATTCCGAGAGAGAATAGCGCTATGACAACATCAACGCTGACACTGAACCTTTCCGAGCCTGTCACCCAAAGGCTACTCCCTGATATTGAGGCCCTGCTTGCCCCCACCGACTTCAGCGTGCTGCTGAACACCCTGTCCGGGCAGCCGGAGACAACCATAGCATGTAGCCAGACGCAGGAGGCGTGCTCGCTGCTGGCCGCCGCAATTATCACCTGGCTGCGGCTTTGCAGGATGTGCATCTGGCACGATACCCACCCTGTCAACGTGCAGGCGCTTAATGTGCAAAGCCTGTTTACGTTATTGATGCAGCCCCATGCACACCTGCGTCTTGCCTTGTGCTAATGCCTGGAGCGCGCAGCCAGTGAAGCAATGTCTGCTGGCGATGTGCGGCAACAGCCGCCAATAAGACGCGCGCCTGCGTTCAACCATTCATCCAGGTATGTCTCCAGGCTGTGGCAACTGTGCCCGTCGCGGTGCCACTCTTTACGCTGTGCGTCGTACTCCTCCCCGGAATTGGGGTATACCACCAGCGGCAGCGGCGTCAGTTCGCTCAGTTGGCGCAGCGCGGCGCTCGCTGTCTCCAGCGGTACGCAGTTAATACCAACGGACAGCGCCTGCGGACACGCATTAAGCCAGTCAGCAACCTCTGCCAGCGGTGTTCCATCGCTGATGTGCTGTTCATCGCGCAGCGTAAAGGAGAACCACGCGCCGATAGTGGGAAACTCGTTGTGCAACAGCGCCGTCAACGCCTGAAGTTCAGCAAAGGACGGCAGCGTCTCGCAGGCCAGTAAATCAGCGCCAGCGTCAACCAACGCTGCAATACGTGGGCGATGAAAGTCCTGAAACTGCGTTGCGGAACGCTGGTAATCGCCACGATATTCGGAGCCGTCGGCCAGAAACGCGCCGTACGGACCGACCGACCCGGCCACCAACAGCGGCCCGGCATCGGGCGCCTCTTTGAGATAAGTGCTACGCGCCAGTGATGCCAGCTCCACACTTTTCACTATCAGCGCATGCGCCTGCTGAGGGCCAATACCCCGTGTGGCAAAACCCTCTGCCGATGCCTGATAGCTGGCTGTAGTGGCAACCTGTGCGCCCGCGCGAAAGTAGTCCAGATGAACCTCAGTAATGATTTCTGGCTGTTCCAGCAACACTTTGGCCGACCACAGGCTGTCGAGCAGATTGCAACCACGGGCTTCCAGTTCGGTGGCGAGTGCGCCATCAAGCACCATGAAACGGTCACGCTGGAGGATAGTGGCAAGGGGATTAATCAGCGGCATTGGACACCTTCTGTTGCTGTCGGGATGAAAATTTCTGCGTGATGAAATAAGCGCCGTAGCAGAATGCCACAAACGGAATGCCGCACCACAACGCAATGCGCTGCTCAGGGTCGAACGCCAGTCCAACACAGGCCACAAGGCACAGTACAAAACCAAGTACCGGCGTTAGTGGGTACCACGGCGCGCGGTAGTGCAATGAATCCACGCTGTTGCCGCTGCGCAGGTGATGGCGGCGGAACATAAAGTGAGAGGCACATATCGCCAGCCACACCGCCACTACCGCAAAACCGGAAATAGCCGATAGCGCGACGAACACAGTATCTGGCGCAACCACACTTGAAAATAACGCCAGTACCCCGCCTAACATGCTGACTGAAAGTGCAGTAAGTGGAATACCGCGACGCGTGAGCCGCGCAAAGCAGCGTGGCAGCGTGCGCTCGTTAGAGAGTGACCACAGCATACGCCCGGAGGCGTACAGACCGGAGTTGGCCGCCGACAGGATGGCCGTCAGGATCACAAAGTTGATGATGTCCGCAGCATAAGGAATGCCGATTTTTTCAAACACCACCACGAACGGACTTTTTGCCACACCGGCCTCTTCCATCGGGATAAGCGCTGCCAGTACCAGTACCGTACCAATAAAGAACACGATCAGGCGCGCAATGGTGGTGCGAATAGCAACCGGAAGGACCTTGCGCGGGTTTTCCGTTTCGCCTGCCGCAATACCGATAAGCTCAGTGCCGGAGAAAGCAAAATTCACCGCCACCATTGTCATAATAATCGGCATCACGCCATGCGGCAGCCAACCGCTGGACGTCAGGTTAGAGAAGTACGGTGCAGGCGTGCCGTCGGCAAGGGGAATAAAACCAAACATCGCAGCGCCTCCCAGCAGGATAAACGCCACAATGGTGACCACTTTTACCAGAGAAAACCAGAACTCACCCTCGGCAAAAAAACGCGATGAAATGATATTAAGGAAGAAAATCGCCACGCAGAAAATCAGGCACCAGACCCAGACAGGCACCGTTGGGAACCAGTACTGCATGCAAAACCCGGCGGCGGTGAAGCTGGAGCCGAGTGCCACAGTCCAGGTGAGCCAGTACAGCCAGGCGACGGTGTAGCCGGTTGCCGGACTAAGGTAGCGTGCTGCATACACGTGAAACGCGCCAGTTTCCGGCATTGCCACAGCAAGTTCACCCAGGCACTGCATTACAAGCCAGACTACCAGTGCACCAATCAGATAGGCGAGCAGCGTGCCTGCCGCACCGGTCGTAGAAATAATGTAGCCCGTGTTAAAAAACAGACCCGTGCCGATAACGCCACCCAGTGACAACATCACCAGGTGACGTGTCTTCATGGTGCGGTGAAACTGACCTTCAGAATCAGGTTGCTGCATAGTGCCTTCCATACGTACAGACGTCTAAACATCCAGGTAAGAGAAACGTTATACGCTGGCGTTGTAAAGAATGCAATGACGGAATTATCGCCATTAATGAAAGGGTTGTTGAGGGTTTGAGGATGTATTGGGAGGGTAAATCTACTGACGTCCGTTGCTTAGGGTAACTGGCAGGTGCTCAAGGAGAGTGGCAGGCTACGGGCTTCGCGGGCACGGTTCGCCAGCTGTGGCTGGGGGCAGAGAGCTTATTAACTACCTGTACGGCAGTGAACGCATTACGAACGGCCAGATGCCGTTTTTGCTGCTTCTTAGCTGCCTGTACGGCAGTGAACTATTTTCGACCGGGCTTCTTCATAGTCTTTTACTTCTTAGCTGCCTGTACGGCAGTAAACGATATGTGCGAGCGCGCACGCGAAATCTGCGACTTCTTAGCTGCCTGTACGGTAGTGAGACCACCGCAGCGTCTTAGCTGCCTGCAATGCAGTGAATAAAGAGAGGGCCGGTACGCTTGTACCGGCCCTGGGATTATTCCTTACCGAAGTGAATTACGGTACGGATGGACTTGCCTTCATGCATCAGATCAAACGCATCGTTAATTTGCTCCAGCGGCAAACGATGGGTGATAAACGGATCGAGGCGAATTTTGCCCGCCATCGCGTCTTCGACCATACCTGGCAGCTGGGAGCGGCCTTTAACACCACCAAAAGCCGAGCCGCGCCACACGCGTCCGGTCACCAACTGGAATGGACGGGTACGGATTTCCTGGCCTGCACCCGCCACGCCGATAATCACACTCTCGCCCCAGCCTTTATGGCAGCACTCCAGCGCGCTGCGCATCACGTCAACATTGCCGATGCACTCGAAGCTGAATTCCACGCCGCCGTCGGTCATTTCAACAATAACATCCTGAATCGGCTTGCTGTGATCTTTGGGATTAACACAGTCGGTCGCGCCCATTTCACGTGCCAGTGCGAATTTCTCCGGGTTGGTGTCAATAGCGATAATGCGTCCTGCCTTCGCCTGCACCGCGCCCTGGATTGCCGCAAGACCGATCCCGCCCAAACCGAATATCGCCACATTGTCACCCGGCTTCACTTTGGCCGTGTTGTGTACAGCACCAATGCCGGTGGTCACACCGCAGCCCAGCAGACACACTTTATCAAGTGGTGCCTTCGGGTTGACCTTCGCCAGTGAAATTTCCGCCACCACGGTGTATTCGCTGAAAGTACTGGTACCCATGTAGTGATAAATCGGCTCACCATTATAGGAAAAACGCGTGGTACCGTCTGGCATCAGGCCTTTACCCTGGGTAGCACGTACCGCCTGGCAAAGGTTGGTTTTGCCGGATTTACAGAATTTGCACTCTCCACATTCGGCAGTATACAAAGGAATAACGTGGTCGCCCGGCTTGAGGCTCGTTACCCCCTCACCCACTTCTACTACCACGCCGCCACCTTCGTGACCCAGCACAGCCGGGAACACCCCTTCCGGATCGTCGCCTGAAAGCGTAAAGGCGTCAGTATGACACACGCCGGTATGGGTGATTTTCACCAGCACCTCACCCTTTTTCGGCGGCGCAACGTCGATTTCAACAATTTCCAGCGGTTTGCCTGGCCCGAATGCAACAGCAGCACGTGATTTCATATTGTCTTCTTCCGTTGGTAATAATTATTTCAGATAGGCGCGCAGCAGATGGCCGATTTCCGCCATCCGCGCAGCCCGCAGTTCCGGCGTGGTATCGCCAGTGACCAGCTCATCCTGAAGATGGATTTCCACCATCTCTCCCATCAGCCCGTTTGCCGCGCCGCGCACCGCAGCGATTTGTTGCAGTATAGCCGCGCATGAGGTGTCGCCTTCTAGCGCACGCTCCAGCGCTTCAACCTGGCCACGGATGCGCCGTACGCGAGTAAGGATTCGTTTTTTGTCTTCCGGGGAGTGCGGCATAGTTTAGGCTCTTTATGATACTATAGGGGGGTATGGTACATTGATTTGACGTCGACTGAAAACCTCTATTTTGGGATACCGTTCCTACTGGTTAACTAAGATTGGTTTGTGCTTATAACTAAAGATAAAAGAACAAAGGGAGTCTTGCCCCCTTTGCAGTATGAAGTATGTTGATTGAACTAAACCCTTTTTTAAGTTTTAAGAAATCATTTACACCCAATGCAATGTGTTTTCATCATAGCTCCTGTGTTCTTAGTTCTTTTTATGGCGATCAGATTATTTTTCATATCAAATCCAAAGCATCATGAGTCATCACCTTCATTAGCCTTCATGCCTGCCCCAGGTAATACTTATAGTTGCTCATTAATTAGCAACACAAAAATCCATGATGAGTTTCTCATTTCTCAAAAAAAATTTATTTCCGTAACGCTCTTTAAAAACCTGTATCTTTATCTTTGATCCTGATGACAGTTACTCGTTGAGGTAAAGCCTCTTAAAGCCAGATAATGCGACGCTATCTCCGCTAATATTAACCGAATCAAATACACATGTATTTCACTGTACGCGAGAAATAACTCACCGCCATGTTTTCTCTTACACACAGCATGACAAAAACCACAAAATAAATAAAAGGCTCTCCAGCATTACTCTTGTCAAATATAAATGACAATGTTGTTATCAAATATAATTTTAGTGCCATATTATCTCCACTGGCACGGCGATTTCTCTGGGTTGTTCAGACCCATTACTATTTAAAAGCTACTTTCAGTTATTTCCACCATTGGCAAACCGGCAGCCTTGATTGCTTCGCGAGTCATGCGTTCGCTGGTAACATATTCATCATCTCGTAATACAAATCCGCTGGCGAAGGTTCCATCTTCGTTACGAAAAATAATGACAGGACGGCTACTTTCCTCGAAACCTCGAATTGAATGGTCAGGTATTATCACGATTTACTCCGGCCTTCTGCTGGCTAATGCATTGCCGCGTACGGTAGATTTTTAACTAAAAGCGCCAGCAATCAATATAGTGGACACTGTAAGCCAAAAAATACCCAGGTTAGTTAACCTAATCAATCATCTCCATTGATAATTTTTATGTTCTATGCGCTGTGTTTATTTTTTTGCTCAGAAAATAGCAGGGAATGTTTTTTTACAAAAAAAATGGCTCTATTTTCCATAAAATCAATCTTAAAGATTGGGTGAATTATCGACAAACAATAACCACTATGAATGCATTATCGGCATGCAGACCTCAGTAGCCCCCCTGCAAGACAATACCTATTCGATAAAACGCAATGCTTTGGGGTCCGGCACATCCGATCTGGTGCACACGGTAGCGTCACCATACCGAGGACTCGTTGAGAGGTATTTTCTCAGCGCTCGCTCTTTGCTGGATGTCGGGTTGTAACGCTCAAAATTAGGTAATGACAGGCAACAATGATTCTCATGCAACCAACCTGCCTGTATTAACGCATCAGCAAAACCGGGCATTAAAACTACCCGGTCAACAAGATGGTGTGTAATACAGCTTGCATTGCCTTTTATCGTTTGCATATCCGCCCATAACCATAGCCGTACCAGTTTGCCCAGCACGGCGTCCGGGTCGATATTGAGAATTTCAGAAATGAGATAAACCTCAGGCTTGTCAGGAGTAATGGCATCAATTCTTATCCAGCCAGGTGACATATTAACCTCAATAGAAGTTTGTAGAGTGACGTTATCATCTTTCCTTAAGAACTCGGCCGCTGAACCCCATGCAGGATGAGCCCTGCAGACCGAAAAGCAATGAGAGTCGTAAGTTAATGTTGCCAGCTCAATCTACCCTTATCCACGTCACATGTGACAAATGCCGTTCAGTGGCGCACACTAAATCAACAGACTTATCCTTTCATAACTTGAGTTATTAAGCTAAATTATAATAAAAGTTATGTTAAGTTAACTTATATTATACTCATGAAAAATGAAACTCTGAGCGATCGTCTCACTGCAAGACGCAAGACACTGGGCCTGACGCAGCAACAGGTTGCAGATAAGGTCAGTAAATCCAGCGTCAGCGTGTTCAAATGGGAGAATGGGCAAGCTGAGCCGAAGGGTAAAACGCTGTTCGCCCTTTCCCAGGCGCTGAAATGTTCGCCAACATGGTTGTTGTTCGGTGATGAGGACCAGTCGCCACTGGCCGCAGACCAGCTTCCCATTGAGCTTGACGATCGGCAAAAACGTCTGCTTGAACTGTTTGACTCTCTTCCGGAATCAGAAAAAGAGAATCAGATTATCGAGCTTGAGGCGCGCGTTGAGAACTTTAACCGGCTGTTCGAAGAGCTTCTGACGGTGAGAAAAAAGCAGTCCCAGCGCAAGTAAGGCTAAAAACAACACTTTTGAAGGATAATCCCCCACCCCCAACCTTAACTTTTGTTAAATTTTTTTATTGCCATATAAAATAACAATGGTTACACTTCTAATCACTGAAAATCGCACTGTGATTTCTCAAAACTGTTCCGCTGGCCTGGCGTCAAAGGCAACTCACAATAGGGTAACTCAGCACGCAGTTTGTACAGGCAAGACATTGTGCACCTTGCCATCGTCCTGCTAAACGCCATTTCCCTGGCAATTACGCAGCCACGCTTCTGGTACGCAGAGCAAGACGAACCGCTTGTCATCCTGAACTCACTGGCTTCTGCGACTATATTCATAATATGAATGCCTTAACAGCCATCAGGCAATATCAGCTACGTTCGAAAAAATCACGTTTCAAAACAATGAATATTTTCTGATGTATTACCCTCTGAATAAAATGAAGAGATAACACCGGGTTTCCCTGGTACGTCGCTATATGAGCCACTAAAAGCATTATCATGACGGAAATACACCTCCGGTTTCATCTGTACCTCTTCAGGCCGTATTTACCCACATCCCCACCAATAGCGAATTTGTGCCAGACCGCAAAGGCCATAAATTTCTCGCCCTGCCCTCAATGCTAACCAGAGTTAGTATTAATTTCCGGCCACCGTTTACCGCGCTACGCTAACGTCTGTGGGGAAAGTATCTGAATCCAGTCGAGAGAAAATCCATACAAACAAGCCAGAACGGCAAAAGCTAACAGGTTGAATGACCGTTTACGAAGCTGACGACGCAAACGGTCTACACAGGCGCTACAACATGTCGCGCTGCTGTAACGCGCCGGTGAGTAAGGGATCAGCACGCAGTACCTGCCACGCCTGCTCGATGTGCTGCGGGATATCAACATGCACAATGAACCCTTTCCCGGTCGGACCATAACCTTTTTCATCATCACGCAGTCGCGGGATCTCACCCAGTATTAAAGACAGGTAGCGCTCCATTGGCCACAGCCCCTTATCCCCCCCCATAAAGTGCAGTGAACGGTCACCGGCATATACCTCTGGCACCACGCCTGGGTAGCTCACCCATTCCGGCGTGAATGGCTGGTCCTGATAGACACGGGCAAAGGTGGCAAGCGTTCTGCGCTGCATGGTTGGGTCTTGCGCAACAATCACACGCTGTGGATGTAGCCCTTTTGCTACCAGCAGGTCGCGACTAAACGCGGCATTTTCACCACAGTTTGTCGAGCGGCTTTCAATATGAATGCGCTCCTGCGGGACATTCCAGAAGCGACGGGCGATATCTGCAAGAATGGCCGCTTCCGGGCGTCCGGTAGTAGGTAGCGTATTGTAGGTGGGATGCTGCGCAATAGCAGCATAGAGAAACGTGGTGGAATGCCCAATGCCCCCACTAAGCACCAGCGGCATTTCTCTGTTGGCCGCGAGCCTGCATGCAGCGTCAATAGATGGGATAACCGCATTGCCTGCCAGGATGATAACGTCATCAGCGCCACAGTGTGAGTCTGCGCTGAACGCATCCTGCGCCAGCCAGGGTCCAAGAGTGTTAATTGCCTGCTGTGTCTCCCCGGAAAGCCTGGGAAAATTCATCATCATCATTATCACTCCTTTAAAAAACCTGCCCTCATGGTAGCGCTTCCCCAGGCAAGCGCGGTGCGGAAGTGTCCGAAAGGAAACGGGAATTAGTGTGACCAGGACGCAAATTCTTTGCCCAAATGAAATAACCAGAAACAGGCAGCACTATGCAGGTTGCACCTGAATATTGTATTAGCTCGCTCATGAAAACCAGAACTAACAACAGGATGTAGTTAATTTTGCAGACGATCCGACCAGCCAGAAGTCGCTACTTCAGCAGTACACGGCTTGTACTTTTCTTTGCCAATAACATATAAACCAAAATTGATTAACAATAAAACAACCACAACCACGCCGGGTTGCACCTGAAGGACCAGGTGGTTATACCCGGCGGCATGACAACCTGGCGAGGGTATCCCTTATGTCAACGCAAGAGTCGAGTATCGCTATCCTGCGAAAGAATAAAAAAGTCCTGATTGCCAGCCTGACCGGCAGCGCAATTGAATGGTTTGACTACTTTCTCTATGGCACCGCCGCCGCGCTGGTGTTTAACAAAATCTTCTTTCCGATGGTTGATCCGGTAATTGGCCTGATGCTCTCCTGGCTTTCCTTTTCACTTACCTTTTTCATCCGCCCTATTGGTGGCATGTTGTTTGCGCATATTGGTGACCGCATCGGGCGTAAAAAGACTCTGGTCTTGACTCTGTCGCTCATGGGCGGCGCTACGGTGATGATTGGTCTGCTGCCTGATTATGAGAGCATTGGCATGTGGGCACCCGCACTGCTTATCCTTATGCGCGTCATTCAGGGGCTTGGCATCGGCGGCGAATGGGGTGGCGCGCTGCTACTGGCCTATGAATATGCCCCGAAAAACCGCAAAGGATTTTTTGGCAGTATCCCGCAGGCGGGTGTGACTATCGGTATGCTGATGGCCACATTCATGGTTTCCATGATGACGCTCTTTAATGAAGATCAGTTTCTGTCATGGGGCTGGCGTATCCCCTTCCTGCTCAGTTCTGTGCTGGTGCTGTTAGGGCTTTGGATCCGCCGCGATATCGACGAAACCCCAGACTTTAAGGAAGTGAAACGCAGCGGTCAGGAAAGTAAAGCTCCGCTGCGCGATACGCTTAAGTACCACTGGCGCGAAGTGCTGATTGCCGCCGGGCTGAAGGTGGTTGAAACCGCACCGTTTTATATCTTCTCAACGTTTGTCGTGAGCTATGCCACGAATACATTGAACTATGAACGCGCTCAGGCGCTGGAGTCGGTCACGCTCGGCGCGCTGGTAGCAACGCTGATGATCCCGCTGATGGGACTGCTGTCCGATAAAGTGGGCCGCAAGCGCCTGTACGCAACGGGCGTGGTACTGATGGGTCTCTTTATCGTGCCGTGGTTTAAACTGCTCGATACCGGCAGTACATGGGGCATCATGCTGGCAACGGTCATTGCTTTTGGTGTCCTGTGGGCGCCCGTAACTGCCGTGCTCGGTACGCTGTGCTCGGAGATTTTCCACGCCAATGTGCGCTATACGGGCATAACGCTTGGTTATCAGATAGGTGCCGCGCTCGCAGGTGGCACTGCGCCGCTCATTGCAACCGGTCTGCTGGCCAGTTCTGGTGGCGACTGGGCGCCGGTTGCCTGGTATATGAGCGCGACGGTGCTGATTTCCCTGATAGCGATTTTCTTTGCCACCCGCAGGCAGGCTTCACAAGGGCAGGACATCCGCACCGAATCTCACAGCGCCTGATAGCAAAAAGGCTCCGCACTAGCGGAGCCTTTTTTAGTCATACTGAACGTTTTGGGTAAACACATAGTGGGTTTGCAACGACTGACGCGGGTATTGCTCAGTTTCTGAAACGGTTCCCTGAACGCAGTTATTACGCTCATCCCACTTTTCACAAACGTGCACCGTTACCTGCACACTGTAAGGGTGGTTGACCTTGCGCTCACCGCTAAGCCAGCGTCCATCTTCATGCCACGTTAACTGCCAGCTACCTTTTGCGCTGCTAACCTGTACCAGCCTGCCGCCCTTGCCGTAAGCAAACTCGCGCGTTTCGTCAAAAAAGGAATGTGTGCTGGTTGTTTGCGCGCGAGTGAGCCGGTTCCGGCTGTCAAAATGATATGCCGTGTGACTTTCTCCGGGGCTGTCTTCAATCACGAATTGCTCAAACCTGTGGACGATACGCCCGTGTTCATCGCGCTCGTAGCGAATATCGCTGCTACCGTGGGTTAACCGCGCGCCCTGCACCTTCACGGCCATCGACTCCCCAGCCTGCCAGCCGTTATTAGAACGCTCCAGCACTGCGCGCGCCCGCATTTGCGTGGCACCATAGTCACGATAAAACACCGAACTCCCGCCGCTCAGTGCACCACAGCGGTCAAACTGGTAGCGAAGGGTATGGTATCCGTCGCTATCGGTGCCTTTTTCTGAAACCTCAAACGCCGTAACGCGGCCTTGCAGCGGCGGCAGGTTACTGAGGATAAGCAGGTTGCTTGCCATCATCTGTTGCTCATCACATACAGATGCAAACGCGGGCGCTGCCAGCCCCAGCATGCCCGCCAGTACCGGATACCTAACCTTCATCCCAGCCTCCCTGCTCAACGTGTATTAGCTGCTAATTTGCTCCATCGCCTGCAGCACACGCTTGTCGGAAATGGGATACGGTGTTCCAAGCTGCTGGGCAAAGTAACTGACCCGCAACTCCTCGATCATCCAGCGTATAGCCTGCACTTCGTCATCATCCTGGCGCGCCTGCGGCAGTTTGTTCAGCCACTGACGCCAGGCCTGCTGTACCTGCTCTACTTTCAGCATCTGCGCACGGTCGCGATGGGGATCCACAGCCATTTTCTCCAGCCGCTTTTCAATCGCCTGCAAATAGCGCTGGGTATCTGCTAGCCGCTGCCAGCCGTTGCCGGTAACAAAACCACGGTACACCAGCCCTGCCATTTGCGCTTTCACGTCTGCCAGCCCCAGCGCCATTGTCATATCCACGCGCCCTTTCAGACGCTTGTTGATGCTAAATACCGTACTCAGAATGCGTTCAACTTGTTTAGCAATGTCCACCACGGTGTCGTTAAGTTCGGCACGCACTTTCTCATGCAGGCGAGCAAAACCGGCTTCATCGCGCACCGCGCCGCCGGACTCATTAATAAGCTTGTCCACGGCGCAGGAGATGCAATCATCAATCAAGTCCAGCACCTTGCCGTACGGATTAAAATACAGCCCCAGCTTGGCTTTGTTCGGCAACTTCTCGTGCAGATATTTAATAGGTGACGGAATATTCAGCAACAGCAGGCGGCGCAGACCACGCCACATGGCGTGCTGTTGCTCCTGCGGGTTATCAAAAAGCTTAATGGCGACGCTGTCTTTCTCGTCCACCAGCGCAGGCCATGCCTTCACCTTGTAACCACCGCGCTTTTGCTCATAACTTTCTGGCAATGCGCCAAAGCTCCAGATGTGCAGACCGCTCTGTTCAATACCATCGTCTGCCACCGCAGACAGCGTCTCCTGCACTTTATCTTTCAGGCTGCCTTTCAGTGCCTCAAGGCTCTTGCCCTCACGCAAAGGCTTATTGCGCTCATCTACAACCCGAAATGTCATTTTCAGATGATCGGGCACCGCATCCCATTGCCAGGCATCACGGTCAACGCTCACGCCCGTCATGCGCCGCAACTCACGCTCAAGGCTTTCCAGCAGCGGCAGTTCCAGCGGCGTTGCGCGCCCTAAAAATGCCTCGGCGTAGTTGGGTGCAGGCACGAAGTTACGGCGCACAGGTTTAGGCAGCGATTTAATCAGCGCGATTATCAACTCGCGACGCATGCCAGGCACCTGCCACTCAAAACCACTGTCTTCCACCTGATTGAGCAGAGGAAGCGGAATGTGCAGCGTCACACCGTCGGCATCGGTGCCAGGCTCAAACTGATAACTCAATCGCAGCTTCAGGTTGCCCTGGTGCCAGAAGTTCGGATAATCCAGTCGACTGACCTTCTCCGCCCCTTCTTTAATCAGCATGCTCTTTTCAAAATTGAGCAGGTCCGGCGCTTCACGGCTGGCTTTCTTCCACCAGCTGTCGAAGTGGCGCGCAGAAACGACGTCATGCGCAATACGCTGGTCATAAAACTCAAACAGCGATTCATCGTCAACCAGGATGTCACGACGACGCGAGCGGTGTTCCAGTTCTTCTACTTCAGCACGCAGTTTCTGGTTGTCTTTAAAGAACGCGTGCCGGGTTTGCCAGTCGCCCTCTACCAGCGCGTGGCGAATAAACAGCTCACGGCACAATGCCGGGTCGATGTGGCTGTAATTAACCTTGCGCGCCGCCACAATCGGCAACCCGTACAGCGTCACCTTCTCGCTGGCAATGACCGCACCCTGCCCGCGCTCCCAGTGTGGTTCACTCCAGGAATGCTTAATCAGATGCTGCGCCAGCGGTTCAATCCACTCAGGCTCAATGCGTGCGGCAATACGCCCCCACAGACGGCTGGTTTCAACAAGTTCAGCGACCATCGTCCATTTTGGGGGCTTTTTAAACAATCCGGAGCCGGGAAAGATGGAAAAGCGTGCGTTGCGAGCACCAGTGTATTCCTGCTTGTCGGCATCTTTCATACCGATATGCGACAACAGCCCGGTAAGCAGCGCGCAGTGCACCTCACGGTAGTCCGCAGGCTCGCTGTTAACCGGGATGCCCAGCTCTTTTACGACCTGACGCAGCTGGGTATAAATGTCCTGCCACTCGCGCACCCGCAGCCAGTTGAGAAACTCGGTGCGGCACTGGCGGCGAAACTGGTTACCGGACAGCGCTTTTTGCTGCTCCTGAAGGTAATTCCACAGATTAACCCAGGCAAGGAAGTCCGAGTCTTTATCGTGAAAACGGCGATGCTTTTCATCAGACGCCTGCTGTTTATCCTGCGGGCGCTCGCGCGGGTCCTGAATCGACAGCGCTGCTGCGATAATCATGACTTCACGCACGCAGCCGTGGGACTGTGCCTGCAGCACCATGCGCGCCAGGCGTGGGTCAACCGGCAGGCGCGACAGGCTGCGCCCTTGTTCGGTCAGACGATAGCCCTCACGCTCGTCGGCCTGGCGAATGGCACCCAACTCTTCCAGCAGGCGCACACCGTCCTGGATGTTGCGCTGGTCCGGCGCTTCGACAAACGGGAAGGCGCTGATATCGCCCAGACCCAGTGCCGTCATCTGCAAAATAACTGACGCCAGGTTGGTACGCAGGATTTCCGGGTCGGTAAACTCCGGGCGCGAGAGGAAGTCATCTTCAGAATAAAGACGAATACAAATACCTTCCGATACGCGACCGCAACGCCCTTTACGCTGGTTGGCCGAAGCCTGGGAAATCGGTTCTATCGGCAGGCGCTGCACCTTAGTACGAAAGCTGTAGCGGCTGATGCGCGCAGTGCCGGGGTCAATGACATATTTAATGCCCGGCACGGTAAGGGAGGTTTCTGCAACGTTAGTGGCAAGCACAATGCGCCGACCGGAGTGGGACTGAAACACGCGGTTTTGCTCGCTGTTGGAAAGGCGTGCATACAGCGGCAGCACTTCCGTATGCGGCAGATCAAGCTTCATCAGGCCATCAGCGGTGTCGCGGATTTCGCGCTCGCCACTCATAAAGATGAGGATATCGCCCGGCCCTTCACGCCCGAGTTCATCTACCGCGTCAAAAATTGCCTGCAGCTGGTCGCGCTCGCTGTCGTGCACGTCTTCCACCACCGGGCGATAGCGTACTTCTACCGGATACGTGCGGCCTGAAACCTCAATCACTGGCGCGTTACTGAAGTGGCGTGAGAAACGCTGTGGATCGATGGTCGCTGAGGTGATAATCACCTTCAGGTCCGGGCGACGCGGCAGTAGCTCTTTGAGGTAACCGAGCAGAAAATCGATATTAAGACTGCGCTCATGTGCTTCGTCGATGATGATGGTGTCGTACTGCATCAGCAGTCGGTCCTGCTGAATTTCAGCCAGCAGGATACCGTCAGTCATCAGCTTAACCATGGTGTTATCGCTGACATGGTCGTTAAAACGCACCTTGTAGCCTACGCAGCCGCCAGGCTCCGTTTGCAGTTCCTCGGCAATGCGGCTAGCCACCGTGCGTGCAGCAAGGCGGCGCGGCTGAGTATGCCCAATCAGCCCTTTCACGCCACGCCCCAACTCCATGCAGATTTTCGGCAACTGCGTGGTTTTGCCAGAGCCGGTTTCACCCGCCACTATCGTCACCTGGTTATCCCGTACCGCCTCCAGAATCATTTGCTTTTTCTGGCTGACCGGCAGGTTTTCCGGATAAATGATGGCCGGACGGGCGGCTTCACGCAGCGCAACTTTCTGTGCTGCCGCGTCAATGGCCTGCGCCAGTTCAGCAAAAATCGCCTGGCGGGCATCCGTGTTTTTTACTTTTTTCGCGCCGTGCAGACGGCGAGAGAAGCGCGTTTTGTCGCTCAGCATCAGCGCATCAAGGCGCTGCATAAGGCTTGCGAAAGAGGGAGAGTTATTTTCCATGAGGCTGTTTTGTAAGGCAATCACACTGCCGGATAAACCGAATTAACATCATTCGCTGTAGCTTACCATAATGGGCCTCAGCGCGCCTTGTTCAATAAATTCGAACAGGGACTTCGATATATTGCGCTTTCACTGTAGCAGATTTCCCCCTAGCATCACTGGCATGCAACCGACACATACTCGCTAAACCGAATAAGGAATACGTCATGAGTAAAGTACTCGTTCTCAAATCCAGCATCCTGGCAGGCTACTCTCAGTCCAATCAGCTTTCTGACTATTTTATTGAACAATGGCGTGAAAAGCACAGCACCGACGAAATTACCGTTCGCGATCTCGCGGCTAACCCTATTCCGGTGTTGGATGGTGAACTGGTAGGTGCGCTACGTCCTTCTGACGCACCGCTGTCACCGCGCCAGCAGGAAGCCCTGGCATTGTCAGATGAGCTGATTGCTGAACTTAACGCTCATGACGTTATCGTTATTAACGCACCGATGTATAACTTCAACATCCCGACTCAGTTGAAAAACTATTTCGACCTGATAGCGCGTGCAGGCGTGACGTTCCGCTATACCGAGAAAGGTCCGGAAGGTCTGGTAACCGGTAAACGTGTGCTGGTGGTTTCCAGCCGTGGTGGCATTCATAAAGATGGCCCGAGTGACCTGCTGACGCCGTATGTGAAGCTGTTCCTGGGCTTTATTGGCATCACCGATGTGAACTTCGTCTTCGCTGAAGGTGTGGCGATGGGCCCGGAAGTGGCAGGCAAAGCCCAGACCGACGCTAAAGTGGCTCTCGACGCTCTCGTCGCAGCCTGATGTAAAAAAGGGATGACGCTGGTCATCCCTTTTTCTTTTCTTACGCAGGCGTTATCGGATAACCGTCGTGGAAGCCATCTTCCATTTCGTCATCATATAGTTATACAGCGCCTTATTTTGCTTTAGCGTGCTGCTGGCTTGCGGTGCCGTCGTCCCACCCCAGGCATCATCACCAATTTTCAGCGTCTCTTCACCCTTGAGCGTATATTGGGCGCCCTTGTAGAACGCCACATATTTCACCATGCCGGGTTCAAGCTCGCCCAGACAGGAAATGCGATAAGAAAAGAGAAAAACGCTAATCTTGTCGCCGAGCACATCCACCACGTCAAATGCGTCAGGAAAGAGTTTCACTTCACTATCGAAGCCGCACTGTTCCAGTTTGTCTTCTACGCTCCAGCGCGCTGTACCATTGAGTAACCCCGAACCTGTCAGCCTAAGCATATTCGCTGCTGTGGAGGTCGCGATTTTCACATCATGCTTGCCTTCGTTATCTACCCACACGGCTTTATATTCACCGGCCCATAATACCTGCGGGCAAATCAGGCAAGCCCCAAATAAAGCGACCTGCACTCGTTTTTTTATGATATCCATATACTGTACTGCAACTATTCCCTGTGCTATTTCTCATTACTACAGCCATCCGACTGTAAACCTCAGCCAGCAATACCTTGCCTTGGGTAATAATGGCGATTCTTATTCTGTTCCAGTATTTGCGGGTAAAAATAAAAAGCCATGGTTTACTGCCGTTATTTGGCAATACAAGGCCATCCATGCAACAGAAATTAATAAATACACCCACAAAAACAATATAATTACGAGGAGAATTGAAAGCGCCATCCCTGCGCAAACGCTATCTAACCTAACCGGTGTTATCAAGCGTAAAATTAAAGATAGCACAAATTGCCATGCAAAATGATAAGTTAAGAGGCGCTACCGGCACTCCTGTTTATTGTTAAAAAACACGTTCACTGAATGCGTTTTTATACGTTTCGGCTCACTTCGTTAATATTTATTATTTTTCATTCCTGACTATTTCTTTCTTGTCAAAAACGTACTTCTCTTATTTGAATAAGATTATGGGAAAATGCCCCACCAAACCCACAACATGGCGCCCAACCAGACAATCCAGACCATCACTGTGGCATAACCAGCCTGGTGCAACAGACGTGATGCGCCCCGCCAGCGAGCCTCAAACGCCATTGTACGTAACGCAGGTCGCTGCCAGATAATCGCCAGCGCTTCTCCCAGCGTCTGTCCGGCTTCTGCGTCACTCCAGTTAATCTGGCGGAACAGGCGCGCATCCAGCCATAAACGCCACACCAGCACGCTGGCCAGCGCTATCATTGCCAGTACCACAATGTGCACCATGCCTTGTGCGTTAACCAGCGCCCAGTACAACGGCGGGCAGAGCATTAACGCAAAATAGCGCCAGCTTTCAAGCGACGCGACCAGTGCGGCACGCGCTCCTGGTTGCATCAGGCGCGTATGTTCTGTTGAAACCATTGTTCCAGCAATACCTCATCTTCAATACGGATCATCACTTGCGTACGGCAGTCTCGCACAGTGCTAAGTGGCGACTGGCGTTGCTGCCTTACCCTGCTTTAATAACCATGCCGCACTGACCAGTGCACTGCGTGAAAGGCCAAGTGCACAGTGCACCCGCACGGCTGAGTGCCGCTGTGTGAGCCTTTCCAGCGCTTCCACCGCCTGCTGTAGCGCCCGAATATCGGGCGTCACCAGATCCAGCAGTGGCACGCAGACATACTCTTTGCCCAGCGTATAGTGCGAACGCGGTAACTCAGCGCACAGATCCAGCACGGCTGTTTCGCCAAGCGCCGAGCGCGGCCATCCGCTGAGGGTTAGCCCCTGAACCACAGGCGATACCCGCGGCAAGTGTCGGCCCCACAGATACGCCGAAAGTTGCGCTGCTGCGCGACACGGCCACAACAGTAGCCGGGCTGACAGAGACTGTGCGCCGCGGACATTTTTCTTGAACACATCGGTTCCCAGGCACAGATAGCCGAGGGCAATACACAGTGCACCTGCACCAGGCCACCATAACAGCGGGCACACTATACGCCCCAGCACCGCCAGCAGTGCTGCAAGCACGAGATAGCGCAACCCAAGCGTGACGCGACGCCTGTCAGGGACGGTGATACGCCAGCCCCCCTGATATGAAATGAGATAGCTTACCAGCACACCTGCGGCGAACCCGCTAATGACATCAATGAAATGGTGCTGCCAGGTTGTCAGCACCGACAACGCGATAAGCGCAAACCACAGCCCCGACAGCACACGTCCAATCCGGGGCAAATGGCGGCGAAAATGCAGCCACAAAAGCCAACTCAGCATAATGTGCAGCGACGGTGCCTGGTTATAAGGCAGGTCAAATTGCTCAAGCTGCTGGAACAACTGCGAAGCCAGCCCCGGATCCAGTTCCGGGCGGGTAAAAGAAAAACGCAACGGGAAAAGGAGAAAACCGGCACAGGCCACCAGCGAGGCTGCAATAAGGCGTAACGCAAGCCGGGTTTGCTCATGGACGCTGGTGCAGACAAACAGCGAGATGCCATAAAGCAGGTCGAGGCTCCAGTAAGGCACAATCGTCCACGGTATGAACGGAATATGCCGCTCCCAGCCGAAAACCAGGCTCTCAACACCCTCGCGGCTTGCCGTCCAGCTGTTTACCTGACCATAGGTAATAAAAAAGAACGGTGCCAGAAATAACAGCCAGACGAATGCCCGCCGGTAAATGTTGCGCGCCTCAGCGGTTAGTTTCATGCCCGACGCACAGCCATGGAAACCGTGAAAATACCCCATTCATCAATGAGCTGTTCACATTTGTCAAAACCGGCTTCATGGACCAGCGCATCCATTTCACCCTGACTACGCACGCGCATTATCCAGGGCTGATTGTCCCGGTGGCTGGTCAGCGACCAGGCGATGGTTTTAAGCTGTGGGTGCCACGGCTGACCGGTATAAAGCAGGATCCCGCCGGGTTCAATGGCTTGCGCCAGCCCGGCGAGCGAGGCGCGAACCTGCGCGTTATCCGGGAACAACTCATACAAACCGGACACAATTGCGAGGGTTGGCTTTGGCGACAGCGCTGCCAGTTCTGCGGTATTAAACGCATCACCGCGTTCAAAACGTGCAATATTGGTCATTGAACGTTCGGCAATCAACGCCTGGCCCTTTTGCACATTGAGTTCGCTATAGTCGCGCAACAAAATAGACTCAACGCCCTGCTCTTGCGCCAGCGCGTCCAGCACATAGCGGCCATGCCCTGCCGCCACATCTACAATGCGCGCAGGTTTACCTTCTGCACCAAGGCGGGTAATGGCCTCGCGAATCAGGGCTTCGAGATGTACCTTACGCTGGCGTATGCCTTTCCAGCCAATGCTCTCAAGGTAGCCCCTATCAATCATGCGCCCGAGCGCATTTTTGCCCTGCGGCGTATTGCGATAGACGTAATCCAGCGTGCTGCCAGAGTCAAAGCCGGTTTTCATACCAAGACGTACGCCTTCGGACTGTATCCCCAACGTCTTCATGCCGGCTCTCAGTCCGGCGTACCACAGTCCTTCTGCGCTGTAACGTGCCGGCGGTGCCTGTAGGCTGCGCCAGACATCGGCACCCGGACTCCAGCGCGACTCCTGCGCATAGTCAAACTGTTGAGGCGCCATAGCATAGAGCGTATCGATAAACTCACGCATCCGGCTGAATGCCATCTCGCGGTTCTGTTCACCCAGCGTATCGTGATAGAAGCCAGGCAGAATATGCAGTTCTTTAACGCGACTGCGAAGCTTTTGGTAGAAGTCTAGCTGCGGCCTACGGTGTACCACGTAATCATCACCGGAAATCAGCAGCTGTGTCGGCGTGGTAATGGCAGCAGCATCGCTCACCACACGCTCGGCCGTTTTATACAACTCAAGCAGGATATTCACCGCAATCGGGCGCGTGACCAGCGGATCGCTGTCAAACGACGCCACGCGCGCTGGATCGTGAGTCAGGAATTTACCCTTAACGTAAGAGTTGACGTAAAACAGTCCGCGCAGGCGTTGCATCAGCTTCAGTCCGGTGCGGGCAAACGGCACGTAAAGTTTGACTTTAAATGCCGGGGACGCCAGTACCATTCCGCGAATCGGTGGGGCATAATCATGCACCCATGTTGCAACCAGTACCGCCCCCACGCTCTGCCCAACAACGATAATATCGCGCATTGCCACGCCGCTGTGGTGCACCACATGACGCATAAATTCTTCAACATCACGCACCGAACGCCCCAGACTCGGACTATAGCCCCGGTCACCTTGCGTTTTACCGTGGCCGCGCGCATCCCAGGCGTAAAAGTCAGCGTCAGCCATACCCAACTCATCCACGATATGTTGCAACCGCCCGGAGTGCTCATGGCCACGGTGAAACAGTACGATGACTTTACGCGCGCTGCTGTTGGTATTCAGCGCAGGCCAGTAGCGATAAAACAAAGCCTGGCCGTCACTGGTGCTGAAAATGAATTCTTCAGGAGTACGTTGCTGATTATCCATGATGCTGTCCTTGTGTCTGCTGCTGTAGCACGGTAAACCGTGTTTGCAGCGCATCCTTAAATTGCTGTTTATCGTCCAGCCAGTAACACGGCTCGTCGATATGAATATCTATGAATAACGGCAGAGGAATGTGACGCCCTTTGCCCATTGAGCGCCCCAGACCTTTCAGGTAGACGGGCACAATCGGCGTCTCGGGAAATGACTGCGCCAGATACCACAGACCGGATTTAAACCCGGATATTTTCTCAGGCTCGCCGCGCGTCCCTTCCGGGAACAGAATCAGTATCTGGTTCTGGCGCAGTGCGTCTGCGCAGGCGGCAAGTGGATCGCAGGCATTATCGCCACCGCGCACGACCGGAATAATATTGAGAATATTTTGCGTAAACCAGGCAAGCAGGCGGTTACGCAGGAAGTAGTCGGCGGCGGCGACCGGGCGAATCATGGCGTGTTGGCGCAGCGGGAACAGCGACAGCAGGGTAAAAATATCCAGATGGCTGTTGTGATTTGCCACGATAATAGCGGGTCCCTGCAGGGGCAGGCGCTCGCGGTTGTGAACCCGCAGTCCCAGCCAGATACGCAACACCGGCCAGACAATGCACAGGCTGAACAACCGGTGCGCAAAGCGATTAATCATGTTCATCAGAAGTAGAAATACCAGACAAAGTGGAAAAACAGCGGCGCGGTGAATATCAACGAGTCGATGCGGTCGAGAATGCCGCCGTGCCCCGGCAGCATAGAGCCGCTGTCTTTCACGCCGATATCACGTTTAACTGCCGACATGACAATATCGCCACAAAACCCACTAAGCCCAATGAGAAGCCCTGCCAGCGCCGACATACCCACCGACATCGGCGTCATTATTGGCCCCAGTATAACTGCCGCAACAACCGTGCTGAGTACGCCACCCAATAGCCCGGCCAGGGTTTTATTTGGACTGACCTTAGGCGTTACGCGAATATGACCCAGCGACTTACCCCACAGGTACTGTGCCACGTCGTTAAACTCGGTCAGTCCAACCAGGAAGATAACCAGTAGCGCACCACCGTGCGTTGGGTCACTGCGCGTGAGCGCCAGCAGGCAGGCGACGTGACTTAGCGCAAATACGGTTGTCATCAGCCCCCAGTGAAGCTGTGCCGCCGAGCGCAAAAATCCCTGAGTGTCACCCGACAGCACCATACGCACCGGCAAAAACAAAAAGGCGTAGACGGGAATAAAGATGATGAACATGTTGTACCAGTCCATGCCAATCCACAGATAGTTAAGCGGGATGGCAATGAACATCCACAACAGCGGCATATGATCGGAAAACCGCGTGGGAATGAGCGTCAGGTACTCTTTAAGCGCAAGAAAACTGATAAAACCGAAAATAGTCAGCCCCAGCCACAGCGGACTTATCATTGCCAGCGCGAATACCGTGATAATCACCCACCAGGAGCGAATGCGTAACGTCAGTTCATGCCAGTTACGGCTTTTGACAAAGACAACAAGAAGCCCGTTGATAAGGGTCGCTACGGCGAGGATGGCGTAAATAACAACCAGTGACATATACAGTAATGACATGCCTATTGCTCCCCCGCTTTCAGCGCCTGGCGACAGCGGTTAACTACCGTCAGCACCAGCAGAGCCAGCATCACCAGCCAGACCACGTTAAGCCAGCTACACAGCGCAGGCCACAGTGCCACCAGCAGCCCGCAGGTGCCGACGACCAGCGCACGGTCACTCTTGCCCATCGGCCCGGCGTAACCGCGCGGCTGCCCCAGGGTTTGTGCCAGCACGCCGCAAAACTCCGTCAGCGCCGCGGCCAGCACCATCAGCACAACCAGTGCAGCGTTGCTACCTGGCAACAATGCCAACGGTAAATAGAGTGCCGCATCTGAAATAACGT
Source organism: Enterobacteriaceae bacterium 4M9 (assembly GCA_010092695.1). Taxonomy (GTDB): domain Bacteria; phylum Pseudomonadota; class Gammaproteobacteria; order Enterobacterales; family Enterobacteriaceae; genus Tenebrionibacter. The sequence goes on from JAADJJ010000001.1 coordinate 2,778,692, forward strand.
CACCCAGTTCATTAAGCAATGCACCCAGCCGGGACTGCTGCTGGTATTCGCGCGCCATCATGCCGTCAAGGGCGTTCAGCGCCATGCGGATAAAAAGAATGATCGGCAGTAAAATAAAAAGATGTGGTTCAGAGAAATACGTAAGACACAAACCAGTGAGCAGGGAAAGAAATAATGCCGCGAGCGTTATTTGGTTTGCGCTAACGTTGCGCCTGTGCAGCCAGACTAACAACGGGCGCAGGCAGGCCTGAAACCGGGGTTTTATGTCATAAAGTGTCATTGTTCTCTGTCCTGAGATTCATCTGTCCTTAACTTAAGACCTCGCCATTAATACATAAAAAAAACAAGGCCGCAATATTAATAAAATGCGACCCTATCTGTTCATTTTAATTGATTTTACCGGGCTTAATATATAAATACGCTGAATATATTGTGACCGGTATTATTTTAAATGTTCTTCTTCGTTACTAACCCGTTTTCAAAAACCAGCGTCGGGCGGTTTGCTTCGACCTCGCGCAGCGGCTCTACCTGATGCATGCTGTGTTGACAGCGAAGTACCAGCGCCTGATATTCCGCAGTGCCCTGTCGCTTCCAGTCAATCTCTTCGTCACGCAGTGGGCGCACCACCTTTGCTGGGCTGCCAATAATCAGAGTATTGCGCTCAAATACAGCCTGTGCTTTTACAAACGCCGCAGCGCCAATAATACAGTTCTCGCCAATACGTGCTCCGTCCATCACCACGGCATTCATGCCCACCAGCGCATTTCTGGCAATATGGCAGCCGTGCAGAATGGCACCGTGGCCGATATGACCGTCTTCTTCCACTACCGTATCGTTTTCAGGAAAGCCGTGCATGACACAATTATCCTGAATATTGGCGCCATCTTTAACAATAATGCGCCCAAAATCACCACGCAGGCTGGCATTAGGGCCAATCCACACCCGGTGGCCGATAATCACATCACCTATAAGCACGGCTGTTGGATGGACAAAGCTGTCTTGCGGCACCACTGGAGTAAGGCCGTCAATCTGGTAAACCGGCATAAGCGCTCCTTATTATGGCAACACCAGGCCGCCAAAACGTTGAAAATATCCGCCACCAGGTGCAGGTAATGCCCCGACCGACGTTTCGCTTTTTTCACTGACAAACACTTGCGCACCTGGCGCCACACGCTGGTAAATGTTGATACAGAGCTGGCGAGCACTCTGTCCCAGCCAGTGTGGCGGCAGCAACTCGTCCGGCAACAGCGGGTCTTTAAGCACCACGCGCCGGTAAAAATGAATCAGTAACAACTGAATATGAAAACAGTGTTCCGGCGTCAACTCATCCCCTGCGTCGCGTAACAGCGGTAGCAGCGGGCGAAACGATGTAATGAACTCTTCATAGCGCGCGTTTTTATCACTAAGCTGCCAGCAGCTTTCTACGCGTGCACGCAGCGCAGTGCGCGACAGCTGTAGCGGCGCACTGGCTTCAAAACAAATCACGTTTTCTGCCACGCCATAATCGTGCAGCAGGCTTTGTACTTCCGTCAGGCGCTGCGAAGGCGAGGCCATCAGGCTGGGTGCCAGTGCGCCAAAGCCCTGCCACATCAACTCTTTTTTAACCTGTTGCAACGTGTTTTTCTCAAGCCCTTCAGACAGCAGCAATAGCCACTTGCCATCCCAGCTGGGCTGCCCTTCACGATAAATTTTGCTCTCTGCTCGCCGCGCCTGGCGCAGACCGAACTCTGTAAGGCGGTAATAGCTGCGCCTGCCCACACGCGACACCTCAAGCCAGCCTTCTTTGTTAAGCCGAAACAGCGCCGTGCGTACAAAGCGTTCACCAAAACCCAGCCCTTCAAGCATGGACGCCAGGCTGCCCAGCCAGACTTCGCCGCCGCGGTGCAACAGCGCGTCCCCATACAGCGAAATAATCAAAGAAGTGCCGCTCACCGGCACAGCATTTACCGCCTGGCGGATAAACTGTTCCACCTTACTCATGCGATACATCCCTGATGATGTTTAAAAATATAATGAATCATAGCACAAACAGATTTCGTGAAATCATCATGTTACGGATACAGCATGTAACGCGATCTGAATCACGAATCTTGCAGCAGAGAGAAAAAACGCCGTTGGTAACATGGCAGGATAAAGGTAGGTCAACTAACGTTTTACAGCGCCCGCCCGACGGGCGCGTCTTCGAGTGTTGTGAATATTGCTGCCCCGCCTTACGGCGGGGTCTTTTTTAGCGCGCTGTCTCTATCGTGTCGACCTGCATCATCGGTGGCAGGTGGCTTTTATCCCAACTGCCGCTGATAGTGAGCAAATTATCCGGGCTGAGTTCACGTGCTTCAAACACTGCAGGCGGGATGACGACATCCAGCGTGCCGCTCTTATCGCGAAACTGATAGCTGTCATGCCCGGTTTGCTTAATCAAATGCCCACTGAGCACCAGCGACGCACCGTCATCCAACATTTTTGCCTGTTCGACCGTCATACTACGCTTGTCCTCCTTGTCGTTAGAACCGCCGTCCTGAACCTGGGCGCGGGAGGTCTTGTTAGCACTGAAGCCGCCCTGCTGCTGGATAAACAGTGCAGGCAGAATCATCAGCAGGCAGACAACTATCCACGTTTTATGCATAGCCGTTTCTCGTTAAGGGGCATGATTTCTTCAGCGTGCCAAAGGGATGGTCGGCTTGCAATAACAACTCAGGTTATTGAGGCGGTTGCGCGGCACAAACCAGTGCCGCAACAATACGCGACGATTCGCCGTGCACACTATCGCCCAGCAGCCTGGTACAGCATTGTTCAATATTTGCCAGATGCTGCGCCCCATCTGGCAACGCCGCAATTTCCTTCATAATGGCAAGCAGCAACACTTCATAGGCGATGTGCTGTTCGTTAGCGTCACTGGTATTGAGCATGGGGCAAGCGGCGGCCTGCACTGCCGGCAATGGGCTGATAGCTGACATTGTGCACTCCTGATTTGTTTCATTTATGTTAATAAACATCACAATTACATAATTCACCGCAGCCGGATACGGCACGGCGCACATTTCCGGCAGCACAGCGCATTTTTAAGAAGGCATCTTCATAACTTCTTCATTTTCCTGCGGCAAATTTAGCTGCTGTTGACGTTTTTTTGTTGAATAGTGCGCTTTGTTTATCAGGACAGATGAATCTGATTTCGTGAACCCGTGCCTGGCCTATAGTGCGCGAGTTACTCCCATAAAAGGAATGGATATATGAAACGTGTTTCCCTGATTGCCCTGGCCGTGACAGCCTTACTGGCGAACGCAACGGTGATAGCAAAAACCCCGTCCCAGCCGATGGAAAAAAAACCGGGGCAACATCAGTCTCAAAAGGGACACCAGAGCACAGGCAATAAAGGCCACGCGGGCGCGCAGCGTCCGGGTAACCATGGCGGCAATAATATGAACGGTCAGCACTCCGGCGGGCATCATGGCAACAGCATGGATGGTCAACGCCCCGGCGCTAACAATGGCAATCACATGGGTGGTCAGCAGCCTGGCGGGCATCACGACAACGGCATGAATGGTCAGCGTCCCGGTGCTAATAATGGCAATCACATGGGCGGTCAGCAGTCTGGCGGGCATCATGGTAACGACATGAATGGTCAACGTCCCGGTGGCAACAATGGCAATAACATGAACAGCCAGCGTCCCGGTAGCAACAATGGCAATAGCATGAACAGCCAGCGTCCCGGTAGCAACAATGGCAATAACATGAACAGCCAGCGTCCCGGTAGCAACAATGGCAATAGCATGAACAGCCAGCGTCCCGGTAGTAACAATGGCAATAGCATGAACAGCCAGCGTCCCGGTAGCAATAACGGCAATACCATGAACAGCCAGCGCCCCGGTAGCAACAATGGCAATAACATGAACAGCCAACGCCCCGACAACAACAATGGCACTAACACGAACGACCAGCGTCCTGGCAATAACATGAATAACCAGAATCAAAACACCAACAATAGCGGCAACCCATTTCACGGTGAACGTGACGCAAGCAGCAATCCAGTACAACAGTCACGCTAAAAAAGCCCGACATTTGCCGGGCAAAAAATCAACTCACGTCTCTCTTTACACGCACCGCCCTGTCCGGCGGTGCGTGTTTTGATTTACTGATTCGCTGCCGTACGTAAATCGCACACGCGCACCGCTTTGCCCTCCGAGCGCGGCAGTGAACCGCAGTTCACAATCGAGATCTCGGTGCTGATACCGACCATCGATTTAATGCGCCGACGCAGGTTATTACAAATCTGGCAACGCTCCTGCTGGCTCAACGAAAGGCTACTTTGCTTAAGCTCGACCTTAATAGCCAGCGTATCCAGATGGCCGTTACGCCGCACCTCCAGCTGGTAATGCGGTGCCAGGTGCACAAACTTCACAATTTCCTCTTCCAGTTGAGACGGAAACACATTTACCCCGCGAATAATCAACATATCGTCAGAGCGCCCGGCAATACGGTCCATGCGGCGCATGGCGCGTGATGTGCCGGGCAACAGACGAGTAAGATCGCGGGTGCGGTAGCGAATTACCGGCAGCGCCTCTTTAGTGAGCGTAGTAAACAGCAGCTCGCCCTGTTCACCGTCTGCACGCGGCGTACCATCCTGCGGGTTAACCACCTCAGGGTAAAAATGATCTTCCCAGATAGTCGGGCCACCGGCAGAGTCCAGGCATTCCATCGCCACACCAGGCCCCATTACTTCAGACAGCCCATAAATATCAAGCGCGGTAATACCCAGACGGCGCTCGATTTCGTTACGCATCGCCAGCGTCCACGGCTCTGCACCAAATACGCCCACGCGCAGCGAGCAGCGGCTGGCGTCGCCGCCCATCTGGCGCTCCAGTTCTTCTATCAGGTTCAGACAATATGACGGGGTCACCATAATAATGTCTGGCTGGAAATCGCGAATTAGCTGGGCCTGCTTCTCGGTTTGCCCACCAGACATAGGAATGACGGCTGCCCCCAACCGTTCGGCACCGTAATGCGCACCCAGCCCACCGGTAAACAGCCCGTAACCGTAAGAGACATGCACCTTGTCGCGCGCCGTGGCACCCGCTGCGCGCAAGGAGCGCGCCACAATGTTGGCCCAGGTATCGATATCGTTCTGGGTATATCCCACCACCGTAGGCTGGCCGGTGGTGCCTGACGAGGCGTGAATACGCACCACCTGTTCCATTGGCACCGCAAACGTGTCAAACGGATAGTTGTCGCGCAGATCCTGTTTGGTGGTGCACGGAAACAACCGTAGGTCGTTTAGCTCTTTAAAATCATCAGGATGAACGCCAGCGGCATCAAACTTACGCCGATACATCGGCACATTGTTGTAAGCGTGGTTCAGCGTCCACTTAAGGCGTTGCGTCTGCAAAGCCTGCAGTTCGTCAAGCGATGCGGTTTCTATCGGTTCCAGACTGTTTGTCGTTGTCATTGTCGGGTACTCGCAGGTGTAGGGTTATGTTTTATTAGCGGGCCTGTAACCGGTGGGCGCGACCGCGGAACAGCGCCACCACGTTTGCCTGCTGATTTATAATTTCGATGTCATAAACGCCGGTTTGTCGTCCCTGGTGGCGCACATGCGCCGTTGCCGTCAGCTTGTCACCCGCCAGCGCCGGGCGAAAAAAATCAATGGAGCACCCCGCCGCGACCGCAGGCAGCCCCTGGCTGTTACAGGCATAAGCAAAAGCGGTATCGGCCAGGGAGAAAAGTTGCCCGCCGTGGCAGGTCTGATGACCATTGAGCATGTGTGGCGTGACCGTCATGGTCAGTACCGCCATGCCGTCTTCCATATCAATAATGTCGATGCCCAGCGCCTGTGCGCAGTTATCGCGGACGTACATTTCGCGGGCGTTACGCCAGGCGTCGTTACTCATCATGGCTCTCCTCAAGTGCGCGCTGACGCAGTCGTGAACAGGGTCGATAACGCTCTTCACCGTAATGGCGCTGCAGGTTTTCCAGCATTTGCAGTACGCGCCACCAGCCGAGGCTTTGCCCCCAGGCAAGTGGGCCGCGCGGATAATTGACGCCAAGGCGCATCGCGGTATCGATATCCTGCGCACTGGCAACCTGTTTTTGCTCGGCGTCGAGCGCCTCGTTGACCAGCATGGCGACCGTGCGCCACACCAGCAGACCCGGATAATCGGCAATCATCAGTACCTGCTTATCCTGCTGCTGTAGCCAGTGCACCGCTTTTGCTGTTTGTTCTCGCGTATTGCTGGCAGCGGCACTGATAACCAGCACCGGTGTGCGTCCATAGTCCAGCGCCAGATCCAACAGCACTACCGGGCGTTTCAGACGCTGTGCCATCGCGCCTGCGCTCTCGCCGCAGGTGACTGCCAGTACCACATCGTCAAGCTCAAGAAACGCCTCTTTTGTGACAGCGTCACTTTTGGTGACCTGTTTTGCCAGCGCATCCAGCCACTCACTCTCACCGGTACGCGTTACGTTGAGCGCTGCGCCAGAGCGGGGTTCTGGCGGCATAAACCCAGAAGCTGCACTCTCACGCGGCCAGCGATATACCCCGCGCCCACTTTTCTGCCCCAGCCGCTTACCCAGCACCAACTCCTGCTGCACCAGCGACGGCAAAAAGCGCCGCTCTTGCCAGAAGGCATTAAAGACCGAGCACGTCACGGCGAAATTCACGTCCTGGCCGATGAGGTCAGTCAATTCCAGCGGTCCCATCGGGAAACCGCCTGCATCACGCAGCGCGCTATCTATGACCTCTGGCGGTGCGATATTTTCTTCCAGCGCTCGCCAGGCTTCGGCGTAGTACGGGCGGGCAACGCGGTTAACAATGAACCCCGGCGTTGCACCGCAGCGCACGGCGGTTTTACCCCAGCGTTCAGCCAGCGCACAGAGGGCACTCACCGTCGCGTGTGAGGTTTCCAGCCCGCTGACCACTTCCACTAGCTTCATCACTGGGGCAGGATTAAAAAAGTGAAAACCTGCCACGCGCTGCGGCTGCGGAACCACGCTTGCAATAGCCGTAATAGAGATAGACGACGTATTGCTGACAAGCAGGGTTTGCTCGCCACAGATTTGCGCCAGCTCGCATAAAAGCTGCTGTTTGATGTCCAGCTTTTCCGCCACGGCCTCAATCACCAGCCGCGCGCCAGCAAGGTCGGTGAGCGTATCGGCAAGCATCAGGCGCGACATAATGGCTTTGCGCTGTTCATCGCTAAGCTTGCCCTTCTGCACGCGCTTTTGCAGCGCGGCGTCGGTTTTTTGCAGCGCAAGGCGCGTTGCGTCTGGGGAAATGTCGTAGAGGCGCACCGGATGGCCCGCAGCGGCGGCCACCTGAGCGATACCGCTGCCCATCGCCCCGCTGCCGACAACGGCAATCACGTCGTTTTCGCCGATAGTCATGTTATTTCCCCGTAAACTGTGCGGGACGACGAGCCAGGAATGCCGCCACGCCTTCACGGTAGTCGGCACTGCGCCCGGCCATACGCTGGTAGTCACGCTCAAGCTCCAGTTGCTGCTCCAGGCTGTTATCCTCGCCAGCCAGCAGCGCCTGCTTGATTAAACCCAGTCCGTAGGTCGGTTGCGTGGCCAGGTGTTGGGCCAAAGTACGGGTGGTATCCACCAGTTCAGCATCATCCACCGTCTGCCAGATAAGCCCCCAGCGTTCTGCCTGTTCGGCACTGAGCTTCTCACCCAGCAGCGCAAGGCCCATTGCCCGGGCGCGTCCGGCCACGCGGGGCAAAAACCAGGTGCCGCCACAGTCAGGTATCAGCCCGAGCTTGCTAAAAGCCATCACAAAACTTGCCGAGCGCGCCGCAATCACAATGTCGCAGCCCAGCGCCAGCGTCGCTCCGGCACCGGCCGCTACGCCGTTAACCGCGGCAATCACCGGCTTACCCAGACGCGCCAGCCGTTTCACCAGCGGGTTATAGAAGGTCTCCACCGAGTAGCCGAGATCGGGTGGCCCGGCTTCGGGGTCAACATTACGATCGTTCAGATCCTGGCCCGCGCAAAAGGCGCGCCCGGCACCGGTTAACAGCAGGCAGCGGATCTCGTCATCGCGCTCGGCACGCGTCAGGTGCTCCGCAAGCTCCCGGTGCATTGCGTCGTTAAAGCTGTTCAGCCGCTCGGGGCGGTTGAACGTCAGGGTCATTACGCCCTGCTGGATGTCGCACAGTATCAATGAGTCCACGGTTAGCGTCCTGTAAAGTCGGGAGAGCGTTTTTCAAGAAAAGCGTTAATGCCTTCCTGGCGGTCTTCAGTCGCGGCAAGCAGCGTAAATAGCTGGCGCTCAATGGTCAGTGCCTGGCTTAAGCCCACGTCCTGGCCCTGGCGCAGCGCCTGTTTTGCCGCCTGAAGGGCCAATGGCGCACGGCTGGCGAGGGTTGCCGCCAGCTTTTGTGCATATTCCAGCGTCAGCGCTGTGGGACAAACCTGTGCCACCATGCCTGCCTGCTGGGCGCGTCTGGCGTCAATCGGCTCGCCGCTGAACACCATTTGTGCCGTCAGCGCTTTGCCAACACAGCGTAACAACCGCTGGATACCGCCCGCGCCGGGCATTATCCCAAGCGTGATTTCCGGCAAACCAAAGCGTGCATCTTCACCGGCAAACACGATGTCGCTCAGTAACGCCAGTTCACAGCCTGCGCCCAGTGCATAGCCGTTGACCGCGGTGATGAGCGGTTTGGGAAAGCGCTCAATACGCGCCCACAACTGCGGGCGCGGGTCATTAAGCGTGGCGACCATGTCGCGCTGCGCCATTTCCTTGAGGTCAGCCCCGGCGGCAAAACCCCGTCCGGCGCCGGTTATCACCACAGCCCCCACTTGCGCGTCGTCCTGCGCGTGCTCAAGTTCTGCGGCCAGTTGTTCCAGCAGCGCGTTATTGAGCGCGTTGCGCGCCTGCGGGCGGTTGAGCGTTAGCGTCAGCACACGCCCGCGGCGTTCACTCAGCAGTTGCGACATACGGCCCCCTTAAACATCAAAATCCACCACCAGCCCGTCGCCCTTCGGCAGCGCCTGGCAACTGAGGATGTAGCCTGCGGCAATCTGGTCGGCCTCAAGGCTGTAGTTGATGCCCATTTCCGCCTCACCGCTCACCACCCGGCACTTGCAGGTCGCACACACGCCGCCTTTACAGGCAAACGGCAGGTCCGCGCCCTGGCGAAGGGCGGCGTCGAGCAGGCTGTTATCGCCCTCTTCGAACACAATGTTGCGCTCGTGGCCGTCGTGGCGCAGCGTCACCGTGCGCCCTACCGCCTGCCCGCGGGCAGCGTAATTCGGCGCACTGTCTGGCGTGTTGAAGTGCTCCACGCCGATTTTGCCTCTGTCCAGTCCCAGGCTTACCAATGCCGCCTGAGTTTCCTGCATCATCGCCTGCGGCCCGCAGATAAACGCGCGGTCAAAACCGGTGAAATCAATCAGCGTGTCGCCCAGCGCTCGTAGCTTTGCGCCATCAAGGCGGCCATGAAACAGTTCGCTTTCGGTCTGTTCCTGGCTAAACAGGTAAACCAGCTGTAACCGCTGTGGCCAGCGGTCTTTCATGTCGGCCAGCGCCTGGCGAAACATCATGCTGCGTGAGCTACGGTTGCCGTAAATCAGCGTGAACTGGCTTTGCGGCTCGGTACGGAGTGTGGCCTCAATAATTGCCAGCATGGGCGTAATGCCGGAGCCTGCCGCCAGCGCCAGGTAGCTGCCTTTACAGCCGGCACGGGGTGCATAACCAAAGGTACCCTGCGGCACCATCACCTCCAGTTCCATGCCAGGGCGCAGTTCGCGCAGCGCGTACTGGGAGAAGCGGCCGTTGGCAATGCCTTTTACCGCCACGCTGATTTCGCCGTCGCGCCCGACGCGGCAAATGGAGTAACAGCGGCGGATATCTTCATTACCCATGCGGGTTTTCAGGGTCAGGTGCTGCCCTGGCCGCCAGGCAAACTGCTCAGCGAGCGCCACCGGCACGGTGAAGGTGATTTCCACCGCCTCTGCCGTTTCCGGCTCTATTTTCGCCACTTTCAGGGCGTGAAAGGTTGTCATGGCCACCTCAGATACATTTGAAATAGTCGAACGGCTCGCGGCAGCTTTCGCAGCGCCACAGCGCCTTGCAGGCGGTGGAGCCAAATTCGCTGATGAGCGTGGTACGCTGGCTACCACAACGCGGGCACTCAACATGCTCCGGCAATTCAGCGCTACAGCTGTGTCCCACCGGCGGGCTAATGCCGTATTCGCGCAACCGCACTTTGGCCGCATCGCTCATCCACGCCGTAGTCCACGCCGGATGCAGTTGCACGCTGACGCGCACCGGCGTATAGCCGTGCTCGGTCATCGTGTCGTGAATCGCTTTTTGCAAAAACGCTGTCGCCGGGCAGCCGGACCACGTCGGCGTAAAACCGATGCGCCAGCCGTCGTCATCGTGCTCGACGCTGCGCACCATCCCTAAATCGGTGAGCGTCAGCACCGGAATTTCCGGGTCGCTGATGGTTGCCATCAGTTGCCATACAGCGCGCACCTGCGGTTGCATGACGGTCAGCGTCTGGTTCATTGCGCCCCCTTACCAGCTCAGGCCCGGAAAACTGCGTGCCAGATACTGCATCTCGGCGAGCAACGGCCCCAGGTGTTCGGTATGACGCCCGTTACGCCCGCCGGTGCGGTACGGCGCATCCTCTGGCGCGTCCAGACCGGCTTCGCGCAGCCCGGCTTCCACTTCCTGCTGCCAGGCCGCTCGCAGGGTGCGCGGGTCAACGGCGATGCCTTCCTGCGCGAGGCTGATATCCAGCTCGTCGGCGTCAAACAGTTCAGCGGTAAAGCGCCACAGGTTGTCCAGCGCCTGCTGCATTTTTCCATGCGAGAAATCGGTGCCGTTACCCAGGCGTACCAGCCAGCCGCGACTAAAGCGCAGGTGATAGCGCGCCTCTTTGATAGCCTTCGCGGCAATGGCGGCAAGCGTGGCATCACGGCTTTGCACAAGCTGGCTGAACAGCACAACGTGCCAGGCATCCAGCAGATACTGGCGCACCAGCGTGTCGCTGAACTCCCCGTTTGGCTGCTCGGCCAGCAGCAGGTTGCTGTATTCACGTTCGTCACGCTGATACGCCAGCGTGTCTTCGCTGCCCTCGCCCTGAAGTTCGGCAGCATAAGTCAGAAAGTTGCGCCCCTGACCCAGCAGATCCAGGCCAATATTCGCCAGCGCCAGATCGATTTCCAGTTCCGGCGCATGACCGCACCAGGCGCACAGGCGCTGGGAGAGGATCAGACAACTGTCGCCAAGGCGCAGGCTGTAACGGGCAATGGGATTGATATCGCTCACGGGCTACCTCACATGTGCTCAATGCCGTCGGGAATGGTGTAGAACGTCGGATGGCGATAGATTTTGCTCTCCGCCGGGTCGAAGAACTCGCCGCGATCTTCCGGCTGCGACGCCACAATTTCGCTCGCCCGCACCACCCAGATGGAGCAGCCTTCGCTGCGCCGCGTGTAGGCGTCACGGGCATTCTCCAGTGCCATCTGGTCATCGGCGGCGTGCAGGCTGCCGACGTGGCGGTGAGATAACCCTTGTTTGTTACGGATAAAAACCTCGTACAACGGCCAGTAAACTTTGCTCATCTTGTCCTCCGTTACGCCGCGTGCTCGCGCTGGCGCTGCTGTTTCTCTGCGTATGCCAGCGCGGCTTCACGCACCCAGGCGCCGCGCTCCCATGCCTTTTGTTTGGCGTCGATGCGCTCGTGGTTGCACTGGCCGCGTCCGTGAATCACCTCGTTTAGCTCGCTCCAGTCAATCTCGCCAAAACGGTAATGGCCGCTCGCGTCATCCCAGGCCAGATCCGGGTCTGGCACCGTCATGCCCAGCATTTCAACCTGCGGGATGGTGTTATCCACAAAGCGCTGGCGCAGCTCGTCGTTGGTATGGCGTTTGATTTTCCATGCCAGGCTTTTCGCACTGTTGGGGGAGTTGTCGTCATTGGGGCCGAACATCATCAGCGACGGCCACCAGAAGCGGTTGATGGCGTCCTGCAGCATCTGACGTTGCGCTTCACTTCCCTGCGCCAGTGCCATGCAGGCCTCGTAGCCCTGGCGCTGGTGAAAGCTCTCTTCTTTACAGATTTTCACCATGGCTCTGGCATATGGACCGTACGAGGTACGACACAGCGCGACCTGGTTGACGATGGCAGCCCCATCCACCAGCCAGCCAATCACCGGGATATCGGCCCAGCTGAGCGTGGGGTAGTTAAAGATGGAGGAGTACTTCATGCGCCCTTCAAGCATCTTCTGGTAGAGATCTTCACGCGCGCAGCCCAGTGTCTCTGCCGCGCTGTACAGGTACAGCCCGTGCCCGGCTTCGTCCTGCACTTTCGCCAGCAGAATGGCTTTGCGGTTAAGGGTGGGCGCACGGGTAAGCCAGTTGCCCTCCGGCAGCATTCCCACCACTTCAGAGTGGGCGTGCTGACCAATCTGACGCACCAGTGTTTTGCGATAGTCGGCGGGCATCCAGTCCTGAGGCTCAATAGCGCACTCACGTGCGATGCTGGCCTCAAAGCGTTCTTGTTGCGAAGTCATCACGGCATCACCTTATGATTCCAGATAAAACAAATTCAACATCAAAACGAATCACTTCATAAAACAAACGTTACAAATAAGTTAACTTAATGTACAAAGCACTTAGGGTTATTCTGTGAGTGCAGTCACGATAAATATCAACTTACACATATTAATCAACAAATTATGGCTTTAGAGGCATCAATCCACGATCACGTTGTTAATAAATTATTAATTACTCGCTTGATTTTTGTGATTCGTAATTCAACCATTAGTGAGTAATTCAGTAACATTTAACGGGAGCGCATTATCATGCAGCAGTTAGCCAGTTATCTTTGTGGCACGTGGCAAACCGGTCGCAGTGCTGAGCGAACCATCTATCACGCCGTGAGCGGCGACGCGCTGTGGAGTGTCACAAGCGAAGGGCTGGATATGGCCGCCGCACGCCGTTTCGCTATTGATAAAGGGGGCAAGGCACTGCGCGCGATGACGTTTATTCAGCGCGCCGCCATGCTCAAAGCGGTGGCAAAACACCTGCTGGCAGAAAAGGAACATTTCTATGCCATTTCCGCTGAAACCGGTGCCACCCGCGCCGACAGTTGGGTGGATATTGAAGGCGGCATTGGCACCCTGTTCGCCTATGCCGGTATGGGCAACCGCGAGTTACCGGACGACACGCTATGGCCGGAAGATGAACTGATTCCGTTGTCAAAACAGGGCGGCTTTGCCGCCCGCCACGTGCTGACCTCGCGCGAGGGCGTCGCGGTACACATCAATGCCTTTAACTTCCCTTGCTGGGGCATGCTGGAAAAGCTGGCACCGACCTGGCTTGCAGGCATGCCGGCTATCGTCAAACCCGGCACCGCCAGCGCTCAACTCACTCAGGCAATGGTGAAGTCCATTGTTGAGAGCGGTCTGGTGCCGGACGGTGCGTTAAGCGTCATTTGCGGCGGCGCGGGCGACCTGCTGGACCACCTTGAAGAGCAGGATGTGGTGACTTTCACCGGATCTGCACAGACCGGGCAGAAACTGCGCTGCCACCCTAACCTTGTGGCACGCTCGGTGCCGTTTACGATGGAAGCCGACTCGCTTAACTGCTGCGTGCTGGGTAGCGATGTCACACCTGAACAACCTGAGTTCGCATTGTTTATCCGCGAAGTGGTGCGTGAAATGACCGCCAAGGCGGGTCAGAAGTGCACCGCTATTCGACGCATTATGGTGCCGCAACATCAGCTTGACGCCGTGCGCCAGGCACTGGTGGCAAAGCTTGAGTCGGTGAAGTTTGGCGACCCGGCGCAGGAAGGCGTGAAAATGGGTGCGCTGGTGAGCGCCGAACAGCGTGACGACGTGCAGGAGAAAGTCGCGGCCCTGCTGGCAGCGGGCTGCCAGCGCGTGACCTCGAAAAGCGTAGATACCACACAGCGCGGGGCGTTTTTCCCGCCTACGCTGCTGCTGTGTACCCAGCCGGATGAAATTACGCTGGTACACCAGCTTGAAGCATTTGGCCCGGTAGCCACGCTGATGCCGTATCGCGACGACGAACACGCGCTGACGCTTGCTCGCGCGGGCTGCGGCAGCCTGGCTGGTACGCTTGTGACAGCAGACGGTGCACTGGCCCGGCGCTTTATCCTTGGCGCTGCCCGCGCACATGGCCGTATTCAGATCCTCAATGAAGAATCGTCAACTGAATCCACCGGCCACGGCTCGCCGCTGCCGATGCTGGTGCACGGCGGCCCGGGACGTGCGGGCGGTGGCGAGGAGCTGGGCGGCCTGCGTGCAGTGAAACATTACCTGCAACGCACCGCTATTCAGGGTAGCCCAACCATGCTGGCCGCCATCGGTGGCGAGTGGGTACGCGGTGCCGATGTGCGCGAAGAGCCGGTGCACCCGTTTCGTAAGCATTTTGAAGATCTACTGCCTGGCGACAGCCTGCTCACCGCGCGGCGCACCGTCACCGAGGCCGATATTGTCAATTTTGCCTGCCTGAGCGGCGATCATTTCTACGCGCACATGGACAAAATCGGGGCTGCCGAGTCGTTCTTTGGCGAGCGCGTGGCGCACGGCTATTTTGTGGTTTCTGCCGCTGCCGGTTTGTTTGTTGACCCCGGCGTGGGACCGGTGATTGCCAACTACGGGCTCGAAAGCCTGCGCTTTATCGAGCCAGTGAAAATTGGCGATACCATCCAGGCGCGCCTCACCTGCCAGCGTAAAACCGCCAAAGCACAAAAAACGCCTGAAGACCGCCCGGTCGGCGTGGTGGAATGGGCCGTTGAGGTCATCAACCAACACCAGCAGCCGGTGGCGCTGTGGTCCATCCTGACGCTGGTCGCGCGCCGCAACGGCGATTTCAGCTAACCTCCCTGGCGGGCGCGACGGCGCTCGCCTTTTTTCCATCCTGGCAGAAACTGCAAATAACCTGGCAGCATGATGCAAGGTCGCCTCGCGGCATGTTGTTTATGGTGATTCAGGCATGGTTTTTTTTGCTTCGCACAACACACAACAATAAGCAGAGGTTAAGACATGGGAAAGCAACCCTCATTGCGTAAAACTGCTCTGGCTTGCACCGTTGCACTACTCACTACTACCGCGCCAACCGTACACGCACACGGCGGTGAAGCGCACATGGTAGAGCTTGAAAAAACATTGCAGGATTTTGGTGCTGAAGTTCAATGGGATGATTACGCTCAGATGTTCACTCTGGTGAAAGACGGCGCGTATGTGAAGGTTAAACCTAACGCCGACACCGCCATCGTCAACGGTAAACCACTTAAGCTAGAGGTGCCGGTGACAATGAAAAATAACAAGGCTTACGTCGAAGAAGGGTTTATCAACGCAGTGTTTCAGTCCGGTCTTGACCAGACCTTCCAGGTCGAAAAAGTCCCGCACCCGCTCAATGGGCTGACCACAGACGAAATTAATCGCGCAGTGGAGATAGTCAAAGCCGCCGAGGGTTTTAAGCCAGGTATGCGCTTTACTGAAGTTAGCCTGCGCGAGCCGCCTAAAGACCAGGTGTGGGCATTTGCACTCAACGGTACAGCCGTGACTGCACCGCGCCAGGCCAGTGTGGTGATGCTCGACGGAACGCAGGTTATTGAGAGCGTGGTAGATTTTAAAAACGGCAAGGTTACCTCCTGGCAACCGGTGAAAGACGCTCAGGGCATGGTGCTGGTGGATGATTTCGCTACCGTGCAGCAGGTGATTAACGCAAGCCCGGAGTTTGCTGCCGCCGTGAAAAAGCGCGGCATCAGCGACCCGAGTAAAGTGATTACTACTCCACTGACCGTTGGCTATTTCGACGGGAAAGACGGTCTGACCCAGGACAAGCGACTGCTGAAGGTCATCAGCTACCTGGATGTGGGCGACGGTAACTACTGGGCACATCCGATTGAGAACCTGGTGGCGGTAGTCGATTTAGCGCAGAAAAAAATCATTAAAATAGAAGAAGGTCCGGTTATCCCGGTACCGATGACGCCACGCCCTTATGACGGCCGTGACCGCAGCGCACCTGTCGTGAAGCCGCTAAATATCATCGAACCTGAAGGCAAGAATTACACCATTACCGGTGACACCATCACCTGGCAGAACTGGCGCTTCCACCTGCGCCTCGATTCGCGCGTCGGACCAATTCTCTCTACCGTCACGTTTAACGACGGCGGCACGCCGCGCAAAGTGATGTACGAAGGCTCCCTTGGCGGCATGATTGTGCCTTATGGCGATCCGGATATTGGCTGGTACTTCAAAGCCTATCTCGATTCCGGCGATTACGGCATGGGCACCCTCACCTCGCCGCTCTCGCGCGGCAAAGACGCGCCAGACAACGCGGTGATGCTTGACGAAACCCTTGCCGATTACACCGGTAAACCCAATACCATTCCGCGGGCAATTGCCGTATTTGAGCGCTACGCCGGGCCGGAATATAAACACCAGGAATACGGCAAGCCAAACGTCAGTAGTGAACGGCGCGAACTGGTGGTGCGCTGGATAAGCACCGTTGGCAACTACGACTATATTTTTGACTGGATTTTCCACCAGAACGGCACGATTGGCATCGACGTAGGTGCAACCGGCATTGAAGCGGTAAAAGGCGTGAAGGCCAAAACCATGCACGACCCCAGCGCGCAGGACGACACACGCTACGGCACGCTTATTGACCACAATATTGTCGGCACCACCCACCAGCATATCTACAACTTCCGTCTGGATCTGGATGTAGACGGCGAGCAGAACAGCCTCACCGGGATGGATCCGGTGGTAAAGCCCAACGAGAGCGGTGGACCACGCACCAGTACCATGCAGCTTGAACACAAAACGTACGCCACCGAGCAGGATGCCACGCAGAAGTTTGACCCTGGTACGATTCGCCTGCTGAGTAACCCGAATAAAGAAAACCGCATGGGCAACCCGGTCTCTTACCAGCTCATTCCATATGCGGGCGGCACGCACCCGGTGGCAAAAGGCGCGAACTTTGCACCCAACGAATGGATTTATCACCGTCTGAGCTTTATGGATAAACAGATTTGGGTGACACGCTATGACCCAAACGAGCGTTACCCGGAAGGCAAATACCCGAACCGTTCCACCCACGACACCGGGCTTGGTCAGTACACGAAGGACAATGGCGCTATTGATAACACCGACCTGGTCGTGTGGCTCACCACCGGCACCACCCACGTGGCGCGCGCCGAAGAATGGCCGATGATGCCGACAGAGTGGGTACATGCACTGCTCAAGCCGTGGAATTACTTTAACGAAACGCCGTCGTTGGGCGAGGTGAAGATGTGATGAGGTAATATCAATTCACGACATTACTGAAACGGGCTTCACGGCCCGTTTTTATTGCCTGTAACACATTCATTTTACCGCCGCTCGCGCTATGATACTGCATTAAAACGGATTTCATCCCTGTGACCGGATATCACAACCATGCCTAAGAACCTGTTCTCTACCCTGTTTCTGCTAGCCGTCGGGCTGTTCACATCCCATGCCCAGGCTGGATGTGCCGAAGACAATAGCGCCCAGTGCTATTACTACAAGGCAGGAAATCTCACAAGCCAGAGCGCCTGCCAGGTCACGACCTGTGCCAATGTCACTTCGTTTTTAAGTAACTGGGAGTGGGAAAACGGCAACAGTATTTCAATCACCATCGATCCGCAGGCGCAAAGAACGCTGTTAAATGATAAACCTGCCTACTTTTTCCCGCTGGAAACAAAAAACGATTTGATGTGCTACGGCATCATTAATAGCGATGAGATGATTTGCACCAATTCAAGGGCGTTTTGACAGTGAAACCGGGTTCATCCTTGCAACCTGTTCTCACCTGTATGTGCGCAAAAATTAAGGCCCGGCATAACGCCCGGGCCTTTTGCTAAACAAGCAAGATTCAACATCGCGTCAATACCGCACGCAAACCGATTTTTCTTCACAATAGGCATCCAGCCAGTCGGGACCAAAGTCTCGCCCAGTGCCGGACTGCTTCATGCCGCCAAACGGCAGGTTGGCGTCAATGAGCGTGTGGGTGTTGACCCATACAGTGCCCGCTTGTAGCCGTGCACTGTAGTCCAGCGCTTTGCCCACGTTTTGCGTCCAGACGCTGGCGGTCAGGCCATATTCTGTGTCGTTGGCAAGACGCAGCGCCTCTTCGGCGTCTGCCACACGCACCAGGTTCACCACCGGACCAAACACCTCCTCACGCACCAGACGTAACGCCGGGTCCGGGTTAACCACAAGCGTTGGTGCAATGTAATAACCGCCGTTGCCTGGCCCCGCATCGCCGCTCAGAAGTTCGGCATTCTGGGCGCGCGCTTCATCAAGAAACGCGCTGACTTTCTGTTGCTGCACGGCAGAGACCAGCGGGTTAATGTGCATGGCGCTGTCCATGCCAGCCCCCACGTTAAGCCCCTTCACCGCCTGCTCAAATGCACTCGTCAGGCTATCAAACAGCGGTGCTTCAATGTATATGCGTGAACTGGCCGCGCACACCTGGCCCTGGTTGAGGAAGCTACCGGTCATTAGCCCTTCCACCACCTGCGCCGGGTCAGCATCTTTAAGCACAATCGCCGGGTTCTTGCCCCCAAGCTCCAGCGTGACGCGCGCCAGCCGGTCGGCGGCACTGCGGGCTATCGCTTTGCCGGTAGCGGTAGAGCCGGTAAAGCTCACCTTCGCCACCTGCGGGTGATTTACCAGCGCGGCACCGCACACTGCACCGCGCCCCGTCACGACGTTGAATACGCCGTCCGGCACGCCCGCCTCAGTGGCAAGCTCTGCCAGACGCAGTAGCGTAAGCGGCGTGGTTTCTGATGGTTTCACGACGATGGAGCAACCCGCAGCCAGCGCAGGCATCACCTTCCAGATACCAATCAGCAGCGGGAAGTTCCACGGTACAATCCCGGCCACCACGCCAACCGGCTCTTTGCGCGTCCAGGCCTGATAGCGTGCCCCTTCGGGCAGCGGAATCGACAGATCCAGCGTCCGGCCGCTGATTTTTGTCGTCAAGCCCGCGGTATAACGCATCCAGTTCAGCGTGCAGCCCACTTCAAACGCACGGGAAATGTTAATTGATTTGCCCTGTTCGAGGGTTTCGAGCTGCGCTAACTCCTCGCCGTTCTGCTCAACCAAATCGGCAAAGCGCAGCAGGATGCGCTCGCGCATCGCGGGCAGCATGTCGGCCCAGACTCGTGCGCTAAATGCCCGCCAGGCCGAGGAGACCGCACGGTCAACATCGGCGGCGCTGGCATCTGCGCTGGACGATATTGCCTCACCGTCTGCCGGGTTAAAAAGCGTCAGACGGGCTTCAGCGTCAGAGGCCTGCCAGCGCCCGTCGATATAAAGCCCGTGAGCGCGCGCAAGGAAGCTTTTCACGCTCTCAAGCAGGGTGACCTGTGTAGCAGACATAATCTCTCCTTATCGGGTACAGAAAGTCACTTCAGTCTAGAACGCGGCGCACAAAACCGGTTTAAAGCGCGTGCCAACTGTTTTGTCGGTTGTGACAAAGTACGCAATTGTCAAAGCCGGTTCTCGCTACCGCGCAACGTCTATCTATAGTTAATTTTTATATTACGTCCCGCGCACTTACCAGAATTGCAACAGTGAGACAACATTAAAGCAATGTCGAAACGGGAGAGAAAACGTGGTTGGACAAGAATACCGGCAGTTTGATGCCTGGCTTGCACGCGTTAACAGCGCCTGCGGTCGCTTTAGTGGCCAGCCACTGGAAGGTCGCTTTCGGGGTCAACTGGATGAGTTTTGTGCAGGTAGCATGAAACTGAGCACCGTTGAGATCGGTAACGCTCAAATGCAACGCGGGCGACGCGAGCTTGCCGTAAGCCGCGACGACTGGTTTTACACTGTGTTCCAGCTTGAAGGCAAAGCGCAGCTGGAACAGGAAGACGCCCGCATCGAGCTATGCCCGGGAGACATCACGCTGATTGACGCCGCGCGCCCCAGCGCCCTGTACTGGCACGGGCATTCTCGCCAGATTTCACTGCTGTTACCGCGCCATCTGCTTGATGCTCCAGGTGTGAGCATTCCCTGCGCTCGCAGGCTGGATGGCAGCGCCCCGGTGGTTCGCCTGAGTCACCAGTTGCTGCATGAAAGTATGAAAGGAAAAGCGCTGACAATGGATGAAAGCGAAGCCGCGCTCAACGCCCTGGTGTGCCTGCTGCGCCCGGTGCTGACGGGCCGCCATGCCCCGGCCTCACGGCGCGAACAGCTGTTCAGCAAAGTCACACGTATGATTGACGACAGTCTCGCCTGCGACGATTTGCGCCCGGAGTGGTTGGCCAGCGAAGCCGGCATGTCGGTACGCAGCCTCTACCGGCTATTTGCCGATAAAGGGCTGGTGGTGGCTCAGTACATCCGTAACCGACGGCTGGACCGTTGCGCACTGGCGCTGCGCGGTGAGAGCAGTGACGAGAAACTTGCAAGCGTAGGCTATAGCTGGGGCTTTACCGACCACAGTCACTTCTCCACGGCCTTTCGCCAGCGCTTTGGTATGACGCCTGGGGAATATCGCCGTCGCCACCGTTAGTCTTTACGCAACCACTGGCCGTTAATGCCGCGCACATAGTCGCCCGGCTGCGCCCGTGCAACCAGCTTCTGACCCGCCAGCCGGGCCACATCATCCACCTTGAGGTTGTTACTTCTGGCAAGCTGCTCATAGCTCTCAAGTCGTGCAGCGTTGATTTTTTTAACCAGGGCCTGCGTGTCGCTGTCCTGCACGACAGCAGCCACATAACCACTGAGCGTTTCACCGACCAGACCCCGGCTGCGCGCCTCATCCAGCGTCAGGGCCTGCAACGGCGCACTCAGCAGCAGTAACACACCACTCAGAAGAGAAAGCGTGGCGCGCCTCATGAGTCGCCCTCCCCGAACAGATCGCTGCGGTTTTTCAGCAACGCCTCCACGTCTTTATCGGCCTTCACGCGAATTTCGTGCTCAATCTTCACGTTCATATTGATAGTGATAGGCTCTTTAGGGGCCGCAACCTCAATACGCGGCGTGCAGCCGCTGAGCCAGAGTGTTGCAGCAGCGAGCACCGCCGCCTCCCGTCGCTTCATTGTTGCTCCTTACAGGCAGGCCCGGCGCACGGCGCAGGCAGTAACATATTTTGTTCCAGCCAGGATTGCAGGTTGTCGCCAAAGCGCAGACTGCGCCACAGCGTGAACAGGTTTTCCTGGTGTGTATAGTTGAGTTTAATCGTGCCGCTCTTGCCGTCCACGCGGGCGGTGCCTTCAAGGCTGGACTTCATGGTCAATTCGCCAAGGTTATCGAGATTGATATCGGTCCATGAACGGGAAATTTCCATGTAGCGCAGCCAGTTGATGGCCGACCCGGCGACCATATTGTCGCGCACGATGGCATCGGCCATATCCTTATCAAGGCGCAGCGTTAGCGGGCCAGGGTTGGTAAGCCAACCGCCTTTGACAATCCACTGCGGATGGTTGAGCCACAGCGGTAGCGCACCGTTAATGCGCCCGGAGAGGGTGAACTGTTTAGGGTTGATGGCCGCCATTAACTCGCTGGAGGAGATATTCTGCACCCGCAGCAGCGCCGCATCGCGCTGGGGCATGCGCAACTGCTGCATGATGATGCTGCCGCCAAGCACATCCACGCTGACATCACTTAACAACAGCGGCTGCTGCTCGCTCCAGGGATACCAGCCCTGCAAATCGGCGCTGAAATTGCGCGCCACCGCCTGGCTTTGGATTTCACCAATGCGCAGGCGCACCGGGCCGCGTGTGCCAAGATGCCAGACGCTGTCGCTGTAGCGAAACGGCAGCACAAAATCGACGCCGTTTATCTGGTTGTCCGGCAGCCAGGCGCTACCGCCTTTAAGTACGCCATGACCGCCTGCTTCAAACCCCTGTCCAGGGGCTGCAGAAAACGCCACCTGGGCGTAGAACTCCCCGGCTTTGAGCGCAAGCTTCGAC
The DNA here is from genome assembly GCA_010092695.1 of Enterobacteriaceae bacterium 4M9. Taxonomy (GTDB): domain Bacteria; phylum Pseudomonadota; class Gammaproteobacteria; order Enterobacterales; family Enterobacteriaceae; genus Tenebrionibacter. Next base: position 2,800,617 of record JAADJJ010000001.1, read on the forward strand.
TCCGGTGGAATCAGCGGCTGGAACACCGCCAGCTGCTGTTTTGGCCACCAGGCCTGGCCGCGCAGGCGTTCTCCGTCCCAGCGCCCCTGGAGTCGCACCGGGCCTATCTCGCCTGCCTGTAAATCACCGCTGTACTGAAAGCGCGTCGGTTCCGGGCCGCGTACCGAGAAATTAAGTGTGGCCGGGGGTAACACGCTGCCACCACTGAACTGCGTTTGCTCTGCGGTGAGCGCCAGCGCGCCAGTAAAGGCGTGAGTCTGCTCATCACGCTGCCACACGACTGGCTCGGTTAACACCAGACGCGGTGCGTTGACGGTCATGCTGCCGTACTGTAGCTGGTCAAAACCGGTGGTCAGCGCCAACAGACGAATGGTGCTGTCACGCCACTCACCCTCGCCCTTCACATCCCAGCGCGCCTTCATTGGCATAAATTCGCCATCGCCCCAGTAGCGCCATTCCCACGTGCCCGCATCGGGTAAGAAATCATTCGCCTTGCCGTCCAGATGCAGCGTAAAGCGCCCCATTTCGTTTTCATGAGCACGCAGAATAGCTTGCAAGCGACCATCCACACCGCGCTGGGTGACCTTCACGCCCGCCAGCGGCCAGCGCACTTCATCCAGATTGAGCGAGTCAATCACCCGCCCGCGCGAGCGCAGCAGCGCTCCGGGCGCAAAGCGCAGTTCCGGGTCAAGTAGCGCGCCACTGAGTCTTGCAGGCAGCGCGGCGTAAAATATCAGCGCATCCTGTTTTGCCTCACCGGTCACGCGCAGCGGCATATCGGTGTTAGTGAGGCTAAGCCGACCTGGGCCAATCGTCATTACCGCGTTGCCCTTCCCGGCATCACCGGCAGTCAGCACGTTGAGACGCCCGCTGAACTGCATCGCGTCGAGTTCCTTTTGCCAGCCATCAACGTAAAGATTCAGCCTGCCGCTAAGCGGAAAACCAACGTAAGGCCAGCGCCAGCGCCCGTCGCTGATGGCGATGCGATCAGCGGTTAACGTCCAGGGCAAATCGAGCAGCGGATCGGCATCGTCGACGCTGAACACCAGCAACTGGCCGCTGTTCTCCTGCCATGTCAGTTCAGCATCTGCCACCTTTGGTTCCTGCGGCAGATGGAAACGTGCCGTCACGCGCCCCTGAGTCGGCAGACCGTCCGGCACCAGCGGCATAGTGACCTCGCCGGCAAGCGTAATCGGCGCCTGGCCCGGCAGGGCATCAATGCTCAACTGCTTTATGGTGACTGACTGGCCGTTCATTTGTGCGTTCAGGCTCAGCAGGTTGCCCTTGAAATCAAGCACCTGGCGCTCAGGGGTGAGGTTGAGCTTTACTGCCCCGGCGTACTGCTCCCAGGGCGTTAGCACCAGATTATCCACGCTCACCCAGGAGCGCGGCAGCATTGCCTGCCACTGCGCCAGCGTGCGCGGCGCAGACACGGGCGCGTCACTGGCGGGGATGTTGCTGATGCAATCGGGATTGAGTTTGAGTGTGCGGACGTTGAGTTGCCAGCGACTTGGGTGACTGAGGCTTGCCTTTTCCACGCTCGCCAGCTCACAGTCGGCAGCGAAATAGCGCAGGTCGGGCAGTAATAATGCATGGCGCGTCAGGCGTGGGCTGGATGACATAGCAATACGCGTCCCCTGAGGCAGCCAGAGTCCTGCCAGGGTTGGCAGCCATTGTGCAACCGTCAGCATCAGCGTAAGTGGCAGTAAAATCAGTAACAACAGTAGCGCAATTGCAGCTTTATATTTACCCTTCATGGGCCGGTAATATCCTGATTCAGCGATGTTTCAGGCCGGAACAGAGCACCATTGTGGCACGTTTATCCGCCCGCTAGTAGTCTTGCCCGACATCGGGCGCTCCTGTCCTACACTTAGAAGCATAAGAAGGCGTAAACCCTGCGCACAGAGAAATTGTAAGACAAAATGAACAATGGTAATGTGTTGCCAGATCAAGTGGAGAATATCTCATGAAAGTCGCCGTATACAGCACAAAGCAGTATGACAAAAAATATCTGGAGCATGTTAACAGTGATTATGGCTGCGAACTCGACTTTTTCGACTTTTTGTTAACGGAAAAGACCGCCAAAACCGCGCACGGCTGCGATGGCGTGTGTATTTTCGTCAATGATGACGGCAGCCGCCCGGTACTGGAGGAGCTTAAGAAGCACGGCGTGCGTTTTATTGCCCAGCGCTGTGCCGGCTTTAACAATGTCGATCTGGATGCTGCTAAAGAGCTGGGCCTGAAGGTCGTACGCGTACCGGCCTACTCGCCAGAGGCCGTTGCCGAGCACGCCATTGGTATGATGATGTGCCTTAACCGCCGCATTCACCGCGCCTGGCAACGTACCCGCGATGCTAACTTTTCGCTTGAAGGTCTGACCGGTTTTACCATGCACGGTAAAACGGCAGGCGTTATCGGCACCGGTAAAATCGGCGTGGCGGCTCTGCGTATTCTGAAAGGTTTTGGCATGCGCCTGCTGGCCTTTGACCCTTACCCGAGTGCCGCAGCGTTAGATCTCGGCGTGGAATATGTCGACCTGCCGACGCTGTTTGCCCAGTCGGACGTAATATCCCTGCACTGCCCGCTGACAAAAGAAAATTACCACATGCTCGACAGCGACGCGTTTGCACAAATGAAAGACGGCGTGATGATTATCAACACCAGCCGCGGCGGCCTGATTAACTCACAGGCAGCGATAGATGCGCTGAAAACCCAGAAAATCGGCGCGCTGGGCATGGACGTTTATGAGAACGAGCGCGACCTGTTCTTTGAAGATAAGTCTAACGATGTGATTCAGGATGATGTGTTCCGTCGCCTGTCAGCCTGCCACAACGTGCTGTTCACCGGCCATCAGGCCTTCCTGACGGCCGAAGCGCTGACGAGTATTTCACAGACCACATTACAAAATTTACGCCAACTGGAAAGCGGTGAAACCTGCCCTAACCAGCTGGCCTGATGTCCCGGCGCGATTTACTGCGCCATTTTAGGACTACACCGAAAGGCAGCGGCACGTACCGCTGCCACACTATGAAAGCGTATGGAGAAGAAATGAAAAAATTCGCTGCCCTGATGTTAGCTGCCACCGTTATCACCGGTTGTGCGGGCACCACGAATAACGCTGAAATTAGCGCGGAACAGTTGCAGCACCACCGTTATGTGCTGCAAAGTGTTGATGGCAAACCGCTGAGCGGGCTGGATGCTGCGCGTCAGCCGGAAATCAGCTTTGGCGAAAACATGCATGTTGCAGGCGCAATGTGCAACCGTTTCATGGGCCAGGGCAAACTGACGGGCGACACGCTGAAAGTAGAAGGCATGGCCTCTACCCGCATGATGTGTATCGAACCACAGCTGAGCGAGCTGGATAACGTGATTGGTGCCATGCTCAACGACGGCGCACAGATTAACCTCGCCGGTCAAGAACTGACGCTGAAAAATGCCCAGCACACGCTGGTTTATACCCTGGCAGATTTAGTTCAGTAACTTCCGCAGCTGCCGGACGCCAGCGCGCTTTCGCTACAGCGCTTACCGTTCGGCAGCGCACACATTCCGGTGACTGAACCATCAAGCTGGCGAGCAACAGACATTGAGCCGCCAATCATGGAACAGTTTGCCTGCCCTCTTTCCGACAATGCCGCACGCATACCCGGAGCCACATGAGCCGCAGTCGCCTGTTGAGGCGGTTCACTGCTGCAAGCGCTTAAAAATAAAACGGCGACTCCCGCCAGAAATCCTGCACGCATGTTCTTTCCCTCTTTTTATGACACAAAACCCATGAATCATAGGCAGCGCAGCGCGAAACGTCGAGGCATAAAACTGCGGTTTTTGTCATGTAAAGTGTGTTTTTATTACATCGGGATCAATATCTCACTTTTTAACGTGACAATGTCACGCATTAACATATCGCAAGACACAAACAGGAAAACGCTCCCCTTCACGCTCTGCCAGAATATTCCCCTACAATAAAGGTTGATTCATTATGGTTTCTGCCTGACGGCAGTGGCCTTTTCGTGAGCAATTCAGGGGTCGTTTTATGCTAACACTTGACGGCAACGCCGCAGTCGCTTCGGTGGCCTTTCGCACCAGCGAAGTCATCGCCATTTATCCCATCACCCCAAGTTCCACTATGGCCGAGCAGTCGGATGCCTGGTCGGTAAATGGCGTGCAAAATATCTGGGGCGATGTGCCGCAGGTCGTTGAAATGCAATCTGAAGGCGGCGCTATCGCTACCGTACACGGCGCATTGCAGAGCGGCGCGCTGTCGACCTCTTTCACCTCGTCCCAGGGATTGCTGTTGATGATCCCAACGCTTTACAAGCTGGCTGGGCAACTGATGCCGTTTGTACTGCATGTGGCTGCACGAACCGTTGCCACCCACGCGCTATCGATTTTTGGCGATCATTCTGACGTAATGGCCGTGCGTCAGACCGGCTGTGCCATGCTGTGCGCCTCCAGCGTGCAGGAAGCGCAGGATTTTGCACTCATTTCCCAGATGGCGAGTCTGAACAGCCGTGTGCCGTTCATTCATTTTTTCGACGGTTTTCGCACCTCGCATGAAATCAACAAAATCGCTCCGCTGTCAGACGACACTCTGCGTGAACTGATGCCGCAGACGGCGATTGATGCGCACCGCGCCCGTGCACTCAACCCGGAGCACCCGGTAATTCGCGGCACCTCAGCCAACCCGGATACATATTTCCAGTCGCGTGAAGCTACCAATCCCTGGTACAACGCGGTATATGAGCACGTCGAAAAGGCAATGGACGACTTTGCTGCCGCCACCGGTCGCCAGTACAAACCGTTTGAGTACTACGGCCACCCGCAGGCCGAACGCGTAATGGTGCTGATGGGCTCGGCTCTGGGCACCTGCGAAGAAGTCGTGGATGAATTACTCACCCGCGGCGAAAAAGTGGGTGTGCTGAAGGTGCGTCTGTTCCGCCCGTTTTCTGCCGCACATCTGCTCGACGCTCTGCCGCCAGCGGCGCGCACCATTGCCGTGCTTGACCGCACCAAAGAGCCGGGCGCTCTGGCCGAGCCGCTGCACCTTGAGGTGATGACCGCACTGGCTGAGGCCTTCAGCAATGGCGAGCGTGAAATTATGCCTCGCGTAATCGGTGGGCGTTACGGCCTGTCTTCAAAAGAGTTTGGTCCGGACTGCGCCTTTGCCGTGTTCCATGAACTCAAGGCTGAGAAACCAAAGCCACGCTTTACCGTCGGCATTTATGACGATGTGACTAACCTGTCGTTGCCGCTTCAGGCCAATACCTTGCCCTCGCGCGCGAAGCTGCAAGCGTTGTTTTACGGGCTGGGTAGCGACGGTACGGTCTCTGCGACCAAAAACAACATCAAAATTATTGGCAACGCCACGCCGTGGTACGCACAGGGTTATTTTGTTTACGACTCCAAAAAAGCGGGAGGCCTGACGGTTTCGCACCTGCGCGTGAGCGAGCACCCTATTCACTCCGCTTACCTGGTTGACCAGGCTGATTTTGTAGCCTGCCACCAGATCCAGTTCACCGATAAATACCCAATGGCTGAACGACTCAAGCCTGGCGGTATTTTCCTGCTTAATACGCCGTATGAACCCGACGAGGTCTGGGAGCGGTTACCGCAGGAAGTTCAGGCTGAACTGCGGGCAAAACAGGCCAGGCTGTGGGTGATTAATGCCACCAAGATAGCCCGCGAGTGCCAACTTGGCGCACGTATCAATACCGTAATGCAGATGGCCTTCTTCCAGCTCAGTAACGTGCTGCCCGGCGACAGCGCTTTTAAAGAGCTACAGGGTGCCGTTGCCCGCAGCTACAGCAGTAAGGGCGAAGCGCTGGTCGAGCGCAACTGGCAGGCTCTGGCGCTGGCGCGTGAGTCGTTGCATGAAGTGGCGCTGGGTGAGGTGTGTGAAAGCAGTCATCATATGCCGCCGGTGGTCTCTGACGCCGCCCCGGATTTTGTCAAAACCGTGACAGCCGCCATGCTGGCAGGCCTGGGCGATGCACTGCCCGTCTCAGCCCTACCGCCGGACGGTACCTGGCCGGTGGGCACCACGCGCTGGGAAAAACGCAACATCGCCGATGAGATTCCCATCTGGAAACCGGACTTGTGTACCCAGTGCAACCACTGTGTTGCCGCCTGCCCGCACGCTGCTATTCGCGCTAAAGTGGTTGCCCCTGAGGCGATGGAAAATGCCCCGACGTCCCTTGCTTCACTTGATGTGAAGTCGCGCGATATGCGCGGGCAGAAATACGTTTTGCAGGTTGCCCCGGAAGACTGCACCGGCTGCAATTTGTGCGTGGAGGTTTGCCCGGCGAAAGACCGCGAAGATCCGAGCATTAAGGCCATCAACATGATGTCGCGCCTTGAGCATGTGGAAGAAGAAAAAGACAACTACGATTTCTTCCTCAGTTTACCGGAAATGGACCGCAATTCGCTGGAGCGCATTGATATTCGTACTTCTCAGCTGATTACGCCGCTGTTTGAATACTCCGGTGCCTGCTCCGGCTGCGGCGAAACACCGTATCTCAAGCTGCTGACCCAACTCTACGGCGACAGGATGATGGTAGCTAATGCCACCGGCTGTTCATCTATTTATGGCGGTAACCTGCCCTCCACACCCTGGACGACCGACGAGCACGGTCGGGGTCCGGCCTGGGCGAACTCGCTGTTTGAAGATAACGCCGAGTTCGGACTGGGCTTTCGCCTGACCGCGAACCAACACGCGGCTCGTGTACAGCGCCTGTTGAGCGAGCTGGCTGACCAACTGCCCGCAGAGCTGGTCGAGCAATTACGTACCGAAGCCTCAGTACCCGAGCGCCGTACCCAGGTTGCGGCATTACGCCAGTCACTGAGCACCATCGACAGCCCACAGGCGCAGCAGCTTGCACGCGATGCCGATGCGCTGGTGGAGAAATCCATCTGGCTGATTGGCGGCGACGGCTGGGCCTACGACATTGGCTATGGCGGTCTTGACCATGTACTGAGCCTCAGTGAGAACATCAACGTGATGGTGCTGGATACCCAGTGTTACGCCAACACCGGTGGACAGGCCTCAAAGGCCACACCGCTCGGGGCCGTGATGAAGTTTGCCGAACAGGGTAAGCGCAAGGCGCGCAAAGATTTGGGCGTTAACGTGATGATGTATGGTCATGTTTACGTGGCACAGATTGCCCTGGGTGCTCAGCTTAACCAGGCGGTGAAAGCCATTCAGGAAGCAGAGGCTTACCCCGGCCCGTCGCTGATTATCGCCTACAGCCCGTGCGTGGAGCACGGTTACGATCTGGCACTAAGCCACGACCAGATGCGCCAGCTAACCGCTACAGGCTTCTGGCCGCTGTACCGCTTCGATCCGCGTCGCGCTGAACAGGGCAAGTTGGCGCTGTCGCTCGACTCCCGTCCACCATCCGATGCACTGGCCGAAACGCTGCTCAATGAACAGCGTTTCCGTCGCCTGAACGCACAGCAGCCTGAGGTAGCGGAACAGTTGTGGAAAGATGCCACCGCAGACCTGCAAAAACGCTACGACTTCCTGGCAATGATGGCAGGAAAAGCAGAAAAAACCGTAGAGTAAACCTGTTCTGACGTACAGGAACCCCGCCGCGTGCGGGGTTCTTTTTATCAGGACACCGTCCTGGCCCTGCCATTGGCGTCACACTTTATCGCAGCGTGGATTAATGCGCTCAAAGTGGCTCTCACACTGACCAGCACGCCCGCAGCAGACTTTGCGGCTGATGATGCGGTGACGATTTTTAAAAAAGATATTGTCCACCACTGCACGCGTTGGCTCACGTTGCTTAAAGTGACACAGAGAGGATTCGTGCTTCTGGCGCTCCCAGTCGTGCTTAAGCAAAAAAGAGACATTATAAAAGACATCCTCTCTGTCCTGCGTCACATCCTGGCCGTCACTTACCTTCACTTTGATGGAATTAAGCTGGTCGATAATGGCCCGGTCGGCATCATCAAACGGGTTAAGGTTGAGTGACAAAATATCAACGGCCTGCGCGATGCTCTGTGGGCTGGAATAGTTGATACCGACAACCGTATCTTTAATGGTCTGGCGCCACTTAACGCGCTCTGGCGCGACCGTGTTATTAAATATCGTGCGCGATGCCAGATAAATCGTGACGGCAGCGGTAACCACCGAAGTAAGCAGTGCGACAATAATGCTATCCATAAGATCTCTCCCTGAGAGCCAGTAAAAAATCCTCTAACAGACCTATCATCGTACCCTTTGTAAAATTACCCGCAAGCATGAGACAAACGGGCTGCGGCCAGGCACGCAAAATCGCCAGCTTCCCCTTGAAATCTTTGCAAAACGGGGAGTTAGCTTCGCGCCTGGCTTGTTCTCACTTACCCTTTGCCAGGCATGGCGCGCTGCGCTGCGTACAGTGAGGCACCGTTTGTTGCTGTTATGCGCGCAGAGCCTGCCGCGTGATGAGTGCGATGCACACCTTTATCCACCAGCCCGCACCGCATGGTGAAAAGTATTTACGTCTTCTGGCTTATGCTTTTTGACCCAGCCCGTTTTTACTGCACTGAAATAAGCGCGATAACCACTCCCCTTGCCAGTAAATAAAATGCGCCACCGGGATAATAACCCTGTTACGCACTGTTATTTTGCTGACAAGAATAAAAAATGACTGATGACACCGACAACATCATGAGCGATATTTTATTAAAATTGTCGCACGGTATATTGATAAATAAAATTTAAGCTTATTGCCTCTGTGCCTTAATTGCTGAAATAAGATTCACGCGTGCGTATAAATCTTATTTTGCAATGCTGCATGAAATAAAATTTATTTTGTTATCTGCATTCCAGAACCACGGTTCGCTCGTTGCGCTGGAATTTTTGCCACGCATCATAGCGCTATGATTTTCTGTCATGACATAAACCATGCTTTCAGTTGTTCTTATTGATGACCACGCCGTTGTGCGCTCGGGCTTTGCCCAGCTATTGAATCTCGAAGCTGATATCGACGTTGTGGCCCAGTTTGGCGAGGCCGCTGCGGCGCTGTCCTGGCTGGCGCACCAGTCTCCTGACGTGGCCGTCATGGACATTGCTATGCCGGACGGCGACGGCCTGAGCCTGCTGCGCCAGGTGCGTGCGCGCAGGCCCGGTTTTCGCGCGATTATCCTCAGCATTTATGACACGCCCGCGTTCGTGCAAAGCGCCATTGAGGCCGGGGCCTGCGGCTATCTGACTAAACGCTGTGGCCCGGAGGAACTGGTACAGGCCGTGCGCTCTGTAGGCGCAGGTGGCCACTACCTGTGTGCCGAGGCGCTAAACGCTATGCGCAGCGCCGGTCAGCCTGCGGGCGTGCTAAAAGAACTGACGCCGCGCGAACGTGAGATTTTTACGCTGCTGGTGCGCGGCGAAAGTGTGCGCAGCATTGCTGAAAGCCTGGTACTGAGCCATAAAACCGTGCACGCACATCGCGCCAGTATACTTGGCAAATTACAGTGCAATACCACCATTGAACTGGTGCATTTTGCGCTTGAGCACAACCTGCTGGCGCGCTGCTGATGAAAGCCAGCCTCAGGCACCCGGCGCTGTCGCTGTTTATTCTTTTTGCCTGGGCGCCCTGCTGGCTGGCGCTGTGGACGCTGAGCTACTGGCTGCTTAATGACGATATTCAGGCGAGCCTGTTGCTGCCCGGCGGCGTCAGCCTGGCGCTGTTGATTTTACTGCCCCGCCGCTTCTGGCCTGTTTTGCTGCTGGTGCCTCTGGTGCTGCTTTTCTGGCTGTATCAGCAGCAGCTTATCACCACCCTCAGCGTGCTGGCGGCCCCGCTGTTGTCGTTACCTGTCGCCCTCGTTACGCGCCATTACTGGCAGCGTTTTCATCTTTACTGGCAACGGCTCTCTCTGCTGCTGGGCGCAGCATTCTCAAACGCGCTGCTTGCGCTTTCTGTCGGCGCGGCACAACCGCTGGCAACGTTCCTGGCAAGCCTGACAGGTGGCACCATTATGGCGCCCTTTGCCTGGCTAATCTGGGAGGCGCTTTATCACCAGCACCGCAGCAACCCGCAGTCTACCGAGCTTGCGAGCCCCCCGCTTCGCACCTCGCTGCTCATCTGGTGCAGCCTGTTTTTTGCCGCCGGTGCGGGTGCGCAGCTAACGCTTGCCCCTCAAATGGAGCGGCTGCTGCTGATTCTGGTCTTTCTGCCTAATGTCGTCATGGCCTGGCGCTTTGGCTGGCAGGGCGGCGTGCTGGCCGCACTGACGGGCAGCTTTATTATCACCCTCGCCCGCCAGTTTGGTGCTGGTTTTGCCAGCCTCACCGAAATGGAGTTGTTTCTAACCACTCAGGCGCTGCTCGGTATGGGCGTTGGCATCGCCGTTAGCCGCCAGCAACATCTGACGCAGCACCTTGAACACTACCGCATGCGCCTTGAGAGCGAGTTACAGGCGCGGCGTCAACTGACAGAGCGGCTGGTACATGCAGAAGAAGAGACGCGCAAGATGCTGGCACGTGAACTGCACGATGAAATTGGGCAGAACATCACCGCCATTCAGATTCAGTCTCGCCTGGTCACGCGTTATACCGACGCTCCCGGTGCCGTGCAGGCTGCCGGGGCGATAGAAGATATGGCGCTACGCATTCACCAGGTAACGCGTCAACTGCTGCGCCAGTTACGCCCGCCGGTGCCGGAAGAAATAACCCTGCACGATGCGCTGGAGCACCTTATCACCGAGTTTGCCTTTGCCGAGCGCGGTATTGATTGCCGTATGGACTACCGGCTGACTCACCCCCCGCAAAACGACACCGTGCGTTTTACGCTTTACCGGTTGGTACAAGAACTGTTGAACAACATTGCACGCCATGCCAGCGCACACAATATTCGCATTCTGCTGGATCAGCACGCTGACACCATTGCACTGAATATCAGCGACGACGGCGTGGGCATTACGCCCGGTGAGCACAAAGGCATGGGGCTGCGTGGCATGCGTGAGCGTATTCACGCTCTTGGCGGCAGCTTTCATATTGAGAACCGTCAGGGAACGCACGTAATTGTTAACCTGCCCACATTTCACGAATAAAAGCGCCGTTATCCAGGAATAAGTCCTGGATGGGCAAGACTGGCACTCATCCTTTTTCTGCCTTCGCTGTTTATAGTCGCACTCTTACGGAGGAACCATGTCCCTGACGCTATCGCAAGAAGAGATTGACCGCCGCTATCGCTACTGGCGACCGCGGCTGTTGCTTTTGATGGTGACAGGCTATGCCACGTATTACCTCACGCGCAAAAGCGTCAACATTGCTCTGCCAGCAATGCAGCAGGCGCTGATGCTGGATAAAGCCGATATCGGCCTGCTGGGGACGCTGTTTTACGTGGCCTACGGCGTGTCGAAGTTTGGCTCCGGGCTATGGCATGACCGGCACGGCACGCGCTGGTTTATGGGAGCGGGACTGACCGCAACAGGCGTGCTCAATATTGCTTTTGCCTTCGGTGACAGCCTGCCCCTGTTGCTTGCCGTCTGGACGCTGAACGGATTTTTTCAGGGCTGGGGCTGGCCGCCGTGCGCGCGCCTGCTGACGCAATGGTACTCACGCAACGAGCGCGGCCTGTGGTGGGGCTGCTGGAATGCCTCCATCAATATTGGTGCGCTACTGCTGCCACTGCTCAGTACGCTGCTGGTTAGCCAGTGGAGCTGGCGCGCGGCGCTGATGATGCCAGGGATTATTGGCATTGTTATCGGGCTGTGGCTGTGCAGCCATCTGCGAGGGACACCGCAGCAGGAAGGTCTGCCGGATGTCGGCGAGTGGCGTCAGGATGCGCTTGAGATACGCCAGCGGCAAATGAGCCCGCCGATGGCACTCTGGCCGATGCTGCGCGATACCGTGCTGGCGAATCCTACCCTGTGGCTGCTTGGGCTGGTGTACGTACTGGTGTACCTGATTCGTATTGCGCTCAACGACTGGGGCAACCTGTGGATGGCAGAAAGCCACAGCGTAAGCCTGATGGGCGCTAACGCCACCGTGATGTTGTTTGAGGCAGGCGGCCTCGCGGGCGCCCTGTTTGCCGGCTGGGGCTCAGATTTACTGTTTCGCGGGCAGCGGGCACCCATGATTTTGCTGTTTGCCATTGGCGTGTTTATCACTGTCTGCGCGCTATGGCTGATGCCGGTACATCACTACGCGCTGCTGGCGGCCACATTTTTTAGCTGCGGTTTTTTTGTCTTCGGCCCGCAAATGTTGACCGGTCTTGCTGCCGTAGAGTGCTGCCACAAAGATGCCGCGGGCTCTGTCACCGGCTTTCTGGGGCTGTTTGCCTATCTCGGTGCAGCGCTGGCAGGCTGGCCGCTGGCACACATTATTGAGCGTTATGGCTGGCCGGGGATGTTCGTTGCGCTGGCGATAGCCGCAACGCTGATTGCTTTGCTGTTAATGCCACTGTTGATGGTGGCCGGGGAAACACCGCAACAAGATAGCGGTGCCTCTTTACCCTCTGAAAGAGAATAAAATAAGGACAATAAAATGAAAGTCACACCGTTATCCTGTCTTATCACCGCCGCGCTCACGCTGGCGACACTCACCGGTGCTGCGCAGGCTAAAGGGCGTCTGGTGGTTTATTGCAGCGGTACCAACGAACTATGCGAAACAGAGGCCAAAGCCTTTGGCGAGAAATACGATGTTAAAACCTCGTTTATCCGCAACGGTTCCGGCAGCACGCTTGCTAAAATCGACGCTGAAAAGAAAAACCCGCAAGCCGACGTCTGGTACGGCGGCACCCTCGACCCGCATTCTCAGGCCGGTGAAATGGATCTGCTGGCCCCTTATAAATCACCAAATCTGGACCAGATTCTGGAACAATTCCGCGATCCGGCAAAGCGCAAAGGCAACTACTCGTCTGCGGTTTATATCGGCATTCTCGGTTTTGGTGTGAATACCGAGCGCCTGAAAGAGAAAAATCTGCCGGTACCGCAGTGCTGGAAAGATTTAACCAAACCGGAATACAAAGGCGAAATTCAGATTGCTGACCCGCAAAGCTCCGGCACCGCCTACACTGCCCTCGCCACCTTTGTGCAACTGTGGGGCGAAGATGACGCCTTTAAATACCTGAAAGCGCTTAACAGCAATATCTCTCAGTACACCAAATCTGGTATTGCACCAGCGCGCAACGCCGCCCGCGGTGAAACCGCCATTGGCATTGGTTTCCTGCATGATTATTCGCTGGAAAAAGAGAACGGCGCACCGCTGACACTGATTTCTCCCTGCGAAGGCACGGGCTATGAAATTGGCGGCGTGAGCCTGCTTAAAGGCGCCCGCAACGAGGAAAACGCGAAGCTGTTTATTGACTGGGTGCTGTCAAAAGAGGCTCAGGAACTGTCCTGGCAGAAAGGAAAGTCCTATCAGATCCTCACCAACACCACGGCTCAAAGCTCGCCACATTCGCTCAAGCTCAATGAGCTTAAGCTGATTGACTACGACATGGACACTTACGGCGCCACCGAGATCCGTAAAGCGCTCATCAGCAAGTGGGTCAGCGACGTCAAGATGGGCAAATAATGCCGTACGCGTGGCGTTCGCGCCACGCCATTCCCCTTCTGCCGACGAGGCAAATTATGTCTGAAACGTTATCATTACGCGTCCCGCCGCGCCGGGACGCTATTTTCGGCTGGCTGGCGCTTGCCTGGCTCGCCTGCGCCCTGCTGCCATCCTGGAGCCTGGACTACGGGCTGCTTGAATCGACGGGCGATGAAATTCTCGCATCCTACGCCTGGGCCTCGCTCAACATCAGCCTGCTGTGGTACCTGCTGCCGTGCGCGTTGCTGCTGCGCCCGCTGACACCTGCCGGGCGCGATAACCGTCGCCGCCACTATGTTGACGCCGCCTGGGCCTTACTGTGTGCGGGCTTTGTTATCGTTAGCGCAACCCTTGAAGGCCGTGGGCTGGGTTATGCCAGCATTGTGTTGTTTATTGCACTCGGCGCGATCGTCACGCTGGCGCTGTCGCGCCTGGAGTGGCTCGGTGGCGACAGGTTCGTCATTGGCGCGCTGGTGGTGATTGTGGCGCTGATTGGCGTGTTCATTGTCTGGCCCAGTGTCGCCATTTTTATCCCGATGTTTGAGGACGCCAGTGGCGCATTCGCACCGCTGGCATTTCTCGGCGTGCTGTCGCAGGCACACATCGTGCAGACTATCATCAACTCGGTGCTGCTGGCGGTTGCCGTTGGCGTGGGCTGTACCTTCTTTGGACTGGTGCTGGCGATTTACACCACGCGCATTGCCAGACGCAGTGCCATTATTGGCCGCGTGTTCTCCATTTTGCCTATCGTGACGCCACCGTTTGTGGTGGGCCTTGGCGTAACCCTGATGATGGGGCGCTCAGGCTATGTCACTGAATGGCTCACAACCATCGGGTTGACCAACACCAACTGGCTGTATGGTTTTACCGGCATCTGGCTGGCACAGGTGCTGGCCTTTACGCCGATGGCGTTCATGATCCTCGACGGCGCGATTAAAACTATTCATCCCTCTCAGGAAGAAGCGTCGTACACACTGCGCGCCAGCCACTGGCAAACGTTTTTTAACGTCTTTATGCCTCTGCTGCGCCCGGCACTGGCAAACGCCTTTCTGATTGTGATAGTGCAGTCTCTGGCTGACTTCAGCAACCCGCTGGTGTTAGGTGGCAACTTCGACGTGCTCGCGACACAAATTTACTTCTACATCACCGGCTCGCAGCTTGATTACCAGGCCGCCAGTACGCTGGGCGCGTTCCTGCTGCTGTTCTCACTGGGCGTGTTCTGCATACAGTATTTGTGGATTGGCAAACGCTCTTACGTCACGGTCTCCGGTAAGTCTTATCGCGGCGATGTTCAGCCGCTGCCGCGCACGCTCATTCGCGGCGTGAATACGCTGCTCATCATTTGGGTCGGTTTTAACGCCCTGCTGTACGGCAGCATTTTCTACGGTAGCTTTACCGTTAACTGGGGCGTGGATTACACGCTGACGTTCGATAACTTTATTAAGTTATTCGGTCAAGGGATGAGCGACGGCGCATGGCCCTCACTGCTCGATACGCTGCTGTATGCCGGTATCGCCGCCCCCATTACTGCCGCCTTTGGCCTTATCATTGCCTGGATTGTGGTGCGCCAGCAGTTTCGCGGCAAAAAGAGCATTGAGTTCACGACCATGCTCTGCTTTGCCGTACCGGGCACCGTCGCCGGGATTTCGTATCTGCTGGCCTTTAACGGCGCACCGGTTTATCTCACTGGCACCGCCGCGATTGTGATTATCTCAATGGTGATGCGTAACGTTCCCGTCGGCATCCGCGCGGGCATTGCCGGTCTGGGGCAGATAGATAAATCGCTTGATGAGGCGTCGCTAAGTCTGCGCGCAGGCTCACTGCGTACTATCACGCATATTCTGCTGCCGCTGCTGCGCCCGGCCATTCTTTCGGCGCTGATTTACAGCTTTGTACGCGCCATTACCACCGTTAGCGCCATTGTGTTCCTGGTGACACCAGACACCCGCGTTGCCACCGCCTATATCCTTAATCGCGTCGAGGACGGTGAATACGGTATCGCCATCGCCTACGGCTCCATTCTGATTGTGGTGATGCTGGCGATTATTTTCCTTTTTGACTGGCTGATTGGTGAGTCTCGCACTTCCCGCTCCAGAGCCAGAAACCTGTCCTGATGGAGAGCTTAACCATGCCATTTCTTGAATTACGCAACGTCAGTAAGCGCTTTGGCGATAACACGGTTATCGATTCACTGGACCTCGCTATTCCAAAAGGTGAACTGGTGACACTGCTCGGCCCTTCCGGCTGCGGCAAAACCACGGTACTGCGCCTGGTAGCCGGGTTAGAAACCCCGAGCGACGGCCAGATTTTTATCGACGGCGAAGACGTGACGCACCTGTCCATCCAGCAGCGCGATATCTGTATGGTGTTTCAGTCCTACGCGCTGTTCCCGCATATGTCGCTTGGCGAGAACATCGGTTACGGCCTGAAGATGCTTGGCACGCCAAAGTCTGAGATCAAACGACGCGTTGGCGAAGCGCTGGAGCTGGTGGATCTTGCGGGCTACGAAAACCGGTTTGTTGACCAGATTTCCGGCGGCCAACAGCAGCGAGTGGCGCTGGCCCGCGCGCTCATTCTCAAGCCAAAAGTGCTGCTGTTTGACGAACCGCTGTCTAACCTGGATGCCAACCTGCGGCGCAGCATGCGCGATAAAATTCGCGAGCTGCAAACCCAGTTCAACATTACTTCGCTGTACGTAACCCACGATCAGAGCGAGGCGTTTGCCGTCTCCGATACCGTGTTGGTCATGAACAAAGGCCATATTATGCAGATGGGCGCGCCACAAACCCTGTACCGCCAGCCGGCGTCACGGTTTATGGCTGGGTTTATGGGAGATGCCAATATCTTCCCAGCCTATGCATCCGGCGACACCGTTGACGTGCTGGGCTATCGCCTGCCGCGCCCGGAGAACCTGAAGCTTAACCAGGGAGAATGTGTGCTCGGCGTGCGCCCGGAGGCGATTTCATTGCATGCAGAAGGCGCAGAAAGCCAACGTTGCACCGTGCAACAGGTGGTCTACATGGGACCGCAGTATGAAGTGACAGTAGACTGGCACGGCCAGCCGGTACTGTTGCAGATTAATGCCACCCGCATGCAGCCCGCACCGGGAGACACCTTTTTCCTGGAAATCCATCCGTGGGGCACTTTCGCGCTGGAAAACGTCTGATTTAACGCGCCCTGCAGGGCGCGTTTTTTTCAGGTCTTCGGCAAGACAGGCTGTACTCAGGGCTTAAGCAGCACCGGCGCAAACCCGAGATTTTTCTGCAAGACACTGCTCACAGAGACATCTGAAAGGCGAAGCGTCACCGATTTACCTTTTTTGAGTGTTGCGGGCGCACTGAGCGTGGTCACAACGGGTAAATCATCAGCCCATGCTGCCACGGGCTTAATCTTAAAGTCTTTGCCAATATTGTTATTTATTTTAATCGTGACATTTATGTCTGCGCGACTCAAATCAGCGCTACGTTTCTCCTCGGCAAACTGTTCTCGTAGCGTGGGCGAAGAACCAACCATCAGCTTCATCCCCATATCTTCTGCCTGAAGGATTGAAAACGCCTGTTTGTCCGCCACGGCGTTAAGCACCACCGGTGCCGTAAACACGGCAACGGATTGCGCCTTCTGTTGACTACAACTCACGAATTCCGCTCCCGGAATAAAAAGCGCCACTTTCTGTTGAGTATCACTCAGGGAAAACTGCCCTTCGCTGACATCATCCGCTTTTTTACAGGAAGCAACCGTTATTTTTAACATGGATGACACGACTTTTGATTCATGTGCCAGCAGGTCTGAAAGATTAATCTCTGTCATTAGTTCTGTTTTACAGCCCGTTAGCGCTAACGCTGTAAATAATAAGCCTGCTTTCTTTTTCATATTTCCCCCGGATAAAAGCGGGCGAATTATAAAACCGCAAAAATAAATCATTCCACAATGTACGTCGCATTACCGTTTTAATAACAATGACGATTACCTGGCTCACTGCCTGCATAAAAGCATGAGAAATATCTTGTCTGGTGGATTTAAAAACGTTGTTAATCAAGAATATCTGAGCCACTATAACGATAATTCGCAGGTTACGGAATGCACAAAGAGGCGTGTCGTTCTCATGAACAGTTTGGCTATAACGATAAGACCATTTTTGATTCCACCCGTGCTGGTAGTGTTTTTCCTGGTTATTGATGTGGTGCTCGTCAGCCCACCGCACATTTCACTGGCACGCTTTACCTCCGCTGCCGCCTGGCCGGGTTGGGTGGTTATCACCTTCGCGCTGCTGCTTATCATTGCTGCTGTGTTACAAATGCTACTTCAGCGCACGACTGTTGATCCGCTCCACCTGGATAAAACCCAAACGCTTATCACCAGCGGCCTGTTTCGGCTGTCGCGTAACCCTATTTACCTCGGTTTTGCTCTGCTGCTGTTGGGTGTCGCTCTGGTGCTTAAAAGCCTCATTGCCGGCGTGCTGGTTGCGCTGTTTATGTTAACCATGACATGGCTTCATATACGCATTGAGGAGCAATATCTGAGCCAGAAATTTGGGTCCACGTGGGCGCAATACACACGCCGAACCCGCCGCTGGCTCTGAAAACCTGCGTTGTTGTTTGCCTGCTACCGGCAGTCTGAATTTAACACTATTATGTTCGTCAACCTCTGGCGCTCGCACGTCCGTTGCCAGGCAAGTAAATAAATGCTGTAAGGTACGCTCAGAAAATATATCGATGCTATTGCCACCACTCGCCATGGCATTGGTGCAGAGAAATTACAAAATTTATTTTACTCATCACTCCTAACCGGTTGTTGGTCATTTACAGAAAAATTAGATGTTTTTTCTTGTCCGCATTTTTCCAATATAATTCTGACATTATGTTTTGATAAAACCGAGTCATAAATTATCCTGTTAATCATTTTACTCCAAACTGGCATGTCAATTACACTCCTTCTCACCCACAACAGAGGAGTAATACCATGCTTAAGAAAAGAGCGTTTTTATCCGTAATGCTGACTTCCCTTTTTTCGTCAAATGGTTACTGTGACGAGTTATTTAATGGTCTGGCAACCAGGACAGATAACAGCCATAACACCTTTATTAAAGATTTAGCTGAATCAGCATCGACCATTAAAACTGCAACCTTTACCGTTGCAGTAAATGCAAAATCGTTTAGTGATGAGATATTAACCGTGCGTACGCCTGACAATACGGCCATCACCTATTATAAAAAGCGTTTACGGGTTGAGAACGGACGCCAAATCTGGACAGGTTTCAGGGATAAAAATGCAACCCATGACCTGATGAATAATATTGTTCTTGTTAATAACAACGGCAGTATCGCGGCGTCTTTTCGTGTGGATGGACAGCTTTATCAGATCTATCCGGCAAAAAATAACCACGCAGTGGTCGCGAAGATTGACGAAGGGAAAATTCCGGTCAGCCCCCCTGGAAGTACGACATCGGCAATCCGGACAGTAACCTGCCCTGTCCACCCACCTTACCAGGGCGATTCAGGCCAAAAAAGCACCATCAGAGTGGCGATTGTCACAACAAAAGAATCAAGACAGGCGCTGTCTGCAAGTGATTTAACTGCGTTAACGACCGTTGCCTTTGAAGAAGCCAATCTTGGTGCCGCTAACAGTGATGTTGGGATCAATTTCGTCCCGGCAGGTATTCTGGATGCTAATTATTCAGAAAACGGTAGCTATTCAACTATGCTCAACGAGATGAGGACATCCAGCGGTTCTGAGTTGAGTAAAGAGATCGATAATTTCAGAACGAAAAATAGAGCACATTTGGCCGTGATGCTACTGAAAGATAATTCAGCTTCAGGAAAAGGCTATAATGATGCCACTCGTTCAACGGCCTTTTCGGTTATTCGTTACTCCTATCTTACCGGGACCTATACGTTCGCTCATGAAATGGGACATAACATTGGTGCCAGCCATGATTTAGAACAATATGAAAACAATCAACCTCAAAGACTACCTTGCTACCGTCACGGCTTTAAATCTGAGGAATCAAGCAGCGCCAGCGGCTGGCGCACTATTATGTCTTACAAGTGCAATACAGGCTCATGTTCACGCATCAATATGTACTCTAATCCTCGGATAACTTACAACGGTATTGCAGCAGGCAATGCCGAATTTGAAGATAACGCCCGCCGCTTAAATGAGCGCAGGGAAACTGTAGCTGCTTTTTATTAACCATCGACGTCCCGTTTATGGATTCAGTCCATTTACGGGCATTTTTATTTACGTCTGATACCAGCCGCATGACATAAATTAATGAGGCGCAAGCAGCGCAAACATTTCCCCCTCAAAGTGAGGTTTATCTCCTCACAACGCCCTGCACACACGCAAAGAGGACTTTTTTCATCATCAATACGCCTGAACTCAATAACAGTGGCAGTGTTCTATGTGTCTGTCGTACCAGAAAACGCGGGGCAAAAACGGGGTTTGCAGCCAGCAAGCACTGCCGTTCGTCGCTATTCAGCGATAAAACACGCTGGAATTCGCTGCAGTAATCCGTACCATAGCCGCCACACTTTCGCCTGCCGGAGACGAACGGCAGGTGCAAATCCCTCATTTGTTGCAACACAAATGGGGCATGGCCCTACTCAGAGGTTACTGACGTTGCTACCCTCTGGGCTGAAGAGATGAATAGCGAGCAGGTTGCGGTGCTTAACGCTAAACTGGGTACGTGAAAAAGTGGCCTACTTGATGCCCCCGCTGTATTCCGGAAACAGAAATAAATATGCAAAACCAAACAGTTACACAGAAAGAACAGTACAACCTCAACAAATTGCAAAAGCGTCTGCGCCGCAATGTGGGTGAAGCGATCGCTGATTTCAACATGATTGAAGAAGGCGACAGAATTATGGTTTGCCTGTCTGGCGGCAAAGACAGCTACACCATGCTCGAGATCCTGCGCAGTTTGCAGCAGAGCGCGCCGGTTAACTTCAGTCTGGTAGCGGTCAATCTTGATCAGAAACAGCCTGGCTTCCCGGAACACATTCTGCCTGCCTATCTCGACAGTCTCGGCGTGGAATACAAAATTGTTGAAGAGAACACCTACGGCATCGTTAAAGAGAAAATTCCGGAAGGCAAAACGACCTGCTCGCTGTGCTCGCGCCTGCGCCGCGGTATTCTTTATCGCACCGCAACCGAACTGGGTGCCACCAAAATCGCGCTTGGTCATCATCGCGACGACATTCTGCAAACGCTGTTTCTGAATATGTTTTACGGCGGCAAAATGAAAGGCATGCCGCCAAAGCTGATGAGCGATGACGGCAAGCATATCGTGATTCGCCCACTAGCTTACTGCCGCGAAAAAGATATTGAGCGTTTTTCTCAGGCGAAGGGCTTCCCTATCATTCCGTGCAACCTGTGCGGCTCACAGCCCAATTTGCAGCGTCAGGTCATTGGCGACATGCTGCGCGACTGGGACAAACGCTACCCTGGCCGTATTGAGACCATGTTCAGCGCCATGCAAAATGTGGTGCCTTCGCACCTGTGTGACCGTGAATTGTTTGATTTTGCGGGTCTTACCCACGGCAGTGACGTGGTGGACGGTGGCGATCTTGCCTTTGACCGCGAAGAGATCCCTCTCACGCCCGCAGGCTGGCGTGCTGAAGACGAAGAAGCGGCACCGTTACAGCGCCTGGATGTACTGGAAATTAAATAAATCCCACGCCTCTTCCCGATATATCAGGAAGAGGCTGTTTCAGGCATGCGGTGGCGGGTCGATAATCGGGTCGGGGTCGAACGGCGGTTCGGGAATGGGTTGCGGATGTGGAATCGGGTCCGGAACCGGCGGCGGATCGACAGGCACCGGATCGCTCATGCGGATAAAACACGGCATACTCACCTCCTGACGTTAAACACGTTCTTTAAGGGTAGAAGCTGAGCCAGATTGCGGGCAAAAAAAAGCCGACTTTTATTAAGCCGGCGTCGTACGAATCAATTGTGCTATGCAGTAATTCAAAAAAGGAAGTAAGACAATATGGAGCGCAACGCCCATCGCTTGACGTTGCATTCACCTGCGGGAATGATAATGCCGCTAATCGTTACCGGGGTTATTGACTTTGATCAGGTTTATTCCCCTTTCCTTACGCGCTCAGGTAATCAAATCCTCTACTTTATAGCCATTTACCACGGCGCAACCACCATATAACACCACTCATCAACAACACTAACAATAGAGTGAACAGGCTAAAGCCATAGCGCCATTCGTTACCTGGAATACCGCCCAGGTTCACGCCAAAAAGCCCGGTGACCAGCGTACTGGGCAAGAATATCATCGCCATCACCGACATGGTGTAAGAGCGTCGCGTCAGGGACTCCTGCATCAACTGCGCGATTTCATCTGCCATGACCGCCGTGCGGGCAATACAGGCATCAATTTCATCCAGGCCGCGTCCGAGACGGTCAGCGATATCCTGCATACGCCTGCGTTCGTCGTCATTCATCCAGTTCAGGCGTTCGCTGGCAAGCCGCGCGTAGACATCACGCTGTGGCGCCATATAACGGCGCATAACAATAAGTTGTTTACGTATCAGCGCCAGCGCACCGCGCGGCGGTACTTGCTGATCCAAGAGGTCGTCTTCCAGGTCCATGATTTTATCGTGCAGATCTTCGATGAACTCGCTGGCGTGATCGGTGAGCGCATCGCACACCTCCACCAGCCAGGAGCCGCTGTTTACTGGCCCGGTTCCCTCTTCAAGATCGCCCACCACGTCATCCAGCGCCAGCACTCTGCGCCGCCGGGTTGAAACAATCAGGTGTTCATCAATGTAGACGCGCACCGCCACCAGTTGTTCAGGACGTTCATTGGTGCTGCCGTTAATGCAGCGCAGGGTAATGAGTGTGCCATCTCCCTGGCGCGATACTCGCGGACGGTTGCTCTCACCTGCCAGTGCCTCGCGCACTGCGTTGGGCAATAAGGCCGTCGTGGCAAGCCACTGGGCGCTTTCAGCCTGGGTATAATCCAGGTGCAGCCAGCAGGGATGGCTTTTGTCGTAAACATCGTCAGGGGAAATGTCGTGAACACCGCCCTTACCGTCCAGCTGCCAGGCAAATACCGCATCCGGTACGTTAAGCTCTGCCCCTGTAATACTCTCCACGCCTGACCCCGCCTTATAAGCAATAATCCTGATAGTCTAGCCGTCCTGATTTGTTAAGCAAATCCGATGTGCCAGGCGGCATAAATACCACAGCCCGCATGACGGAAATATGACCGATAGACTAATGTTTAATATTCAGAAAAGGAGACGAGTCTTAAAATTAACCGTGCAAATAAAAATAACCGCAGAAGGAATATTAATAATATTTAGCGCAGCTGACTGTCTTTTGAACCGCGACGGTTATATCCGGAAAATACTTTCTGGCGCTCGTCTTCTTTTTGCTGGCAATTTACACACAGTCTTACGCCGGGAATAGCGTCTCTGCGCGCTTGAGGTATTGGTTCACCGCATTCCTCGCAAAAGCGCTGACTTTCCTGCCCTTTAGGCAATGCACTGCGTGCACGATCTACGGCATCTTTAATGGTGCTGTCGATTTGCTCCTGCACTGCATCATCACTGGCCCAGCCTGACGCCATGATAGTTCCCCTGCACAACAATAACAGGCTAAATTATAGCACGTCTGCACGTTTTTCTCAGACAAAGAAAAACCCGCTCGCGGCGGGTTTTTCAGGGATATGCAGTGACAGCGTTAGCTGCGCACTTTGCGATAGATGAACAGAACCACCAGCGCACCGATAACAGCGACGATGAAGCTACCGAAGTTGAAACCGTCGACTCTACCGAAGCCAAAGAGCGTGCTGATCCAGCCACCCACTACAGCACCCACCACACCAAGCACCACGGTCATAATAAAACCGCCGCCGTCTTTACCCGGCATAATCCACTTGGCCAGAATGCCCGCAATTAAACCAAACACAATCCAGGAAATAATACCCACGGTTTCCTCACTTATTGTTTCATATATACATTATAACGGGGTACGGCGAATTCCTCCGCACATTTAAAAATCTAGCACAAATCACAGATATCGCCAATCAGTGAATCAATTTATTGCATTAATAAAAAAGCCGTGATGCAAAACTAAAAAATAAGATATTTCATAATTTTTATGTATTGCCTTTTTAGTATTGCACCACCTTACATTGAATTATGCTCCCCCCTGTCGGCAGCGAACTGCGGCTGCCGACGGAGTTCATGACTTAATGTTTAATAAGGTAAAGCGTGCGGCTGTATGCCATGTCCTCGGGGTTCTCAATTGGGTAGCCTTTCAGCCACGGCTTTATCAAACGTCCGTTCGTGTACTGGTATATCGGTGCAATGGGTGCAAGCGCTGCCAGAATTTTCTCTGCCTCGTTGTAGTCCTTGTTGCGCGCGCTATCGCTCACCTCACGACCGGCCTGCTCCAGCACTTTGTCATAAGCCGGGTCGCTGAAGTGCGGGATATTGCCCGTGTGCTCAGTCGTCAGCAGTGATAAGAACGTAGATGGTTCGTTGTAATCGCCCACCCATGAGGCGCGAATCACGTCAAAATTGCCGGTATTACGGCTGTCGATATAGGTTTTCCACTCCTGGTTTTGCAGCTTAACGTCAACGCCGAGGTTCTTTTTCCACATCGACTGCACGGCAATCGCTATCTTCTGGTGGTTTTCGGACGTGTTGTATAACAGCGTCAACGCCAGCGGGCGCCCCGGACCGTAGCCCGCTGCCTGCAACAGCGTTCTGGCCTGGACATTAAGCTCATCTTGCTTCATCCCTTCAATCTGCGACGGTTCAGGCGTAAAACCTGCGGTCACATCGGGGGTAAAGCGCCATGCCGGTTTTTCGCCGGTACCCAGCACTTTCTCAGCAATGATGCGCCGGTCAATGGTCATCGACAGCGCCTGGCGCACGCGCACGTCGGCGGTGGGCCCTTTTTGGGTATTGAATGCGTAGTAATAGGTGCCAAGCTGCGGCGGGGTGTAAACCTGACCAGGAATATCCTTTAGCAGCTTCTGATAAAGGTTTTTAGGGAAAGACTCTGTGATATCAATGTCCCCGGCCAGGTAGCGCTTGGTCGCAGCAGATTCCTGGTTAACAGGCACAAAGGTGACTTTGGTAAGTACGGTTTTTGCGTTATCCCAGTATTGGCGATTTGGCGTCAGCTCCAGCTTTTCGTTCACCACGCGCGTACGCAGCACGAACGCGCCGTTACCCACCAGATTGCCTGGCTTTGTCCAGTCCTTGCCAAAACGTTCAACATTACGGGCGTTAACCGGGTAAAACGCAAAGTTGGCGGTCAATGCCGGGAAGTATGAAACCGGCCGGTCAAGCTGAATGCGCAGCGTACGCGCATCCACGGCGCTAACGCCAAGTGCATCCGGCGCCAGCTTGCCCTCACTAATGTCACGGGCGTTGTGGATGCCTGCCAGTGCAGCAAACCAGGCAAAGGGTGACATGGTCTTCGGGTCAACCAGACGACGCCAGCTGTAAACAAAGTCCTGTGCGCTAACCGGCGAACCGTCTGACCAGCGAGCATTGTCACGCAGTGTGAAGGTCCAGATGCGGTCATCGTTACTGCGCCAACGGGTGGCCACGCCAGGCTGCGGCTTGCCTTGCGCATCCTGATTCACCAGCCCTTCAAACAGGTCGCGAATCACCTGAATCTCCGGTAACCCTACCGCTTTGGCTGGATCAAGCGACGCCGGCTCATCTTTAAGATGGCGCACCACTTCCTGGCGTTCGGCAAGTGCCGTACCGGCGGGAACCTCGGCGGCATAAGCGGTATTGAGCGCGCAGGCTACCAGTAGCGCACAGGAGGAGAAGAGAAGGATTATATTCATTGAGCACCTTTACGGTTGGCTGGCGTTTCCTGCCGCAGATAAAAACAAACAAACTGTGTAAGATCAATTAACTCTGTCAATGATTGTGACTGAATGCCGTAGCGGCATACAACGCGAATGGCGTTCTGCCCCCGCACTGCTTTAATAAAGAGAGCAACAAAAGAGCGAGAAGAACGATGAACCTGCTCCGTCCCCGCCCCGAACGAGGCGCGCTACCCCCTGGCGTTGAACGCTACGGCGAGTCCGCACTCGGCGCGCCGCTGCTGTACTTCCCGGCGACTCAGCATGATACCCGCAGTGGCCTTATCATTGCCGGAACCCACGGCGATGAAAACGCGGCGATGGTCAGCCTGTCGTGCGCCCTGCGCGCTCTGGCTCCTGAGGAGAGGCGGCATCATACCGTGCTTGCCGTCAACCCGGACGGCTGCCAGCTCGGCCTGCGCGCCAACGCGCACGGCGTTGATTTAAACCGCAACTTCCCGGCAGCCAACTGGCGCAGCGGCCAAACGGTCTATCGCTGGAGCAGCGTAACGCAGGAGCGAGACGTGATTCTCAGCTGTGGTGAAACCCCTGGCTCAGAGCCGGAAACCCAGGCGCTGTGCCAGCTGATTCACCGTCTGCGGCCAGCCTGGGTGGTGTCATTTCACGATCCGCTTGGCTGTATTGAAGACCCGCACACCACACCACTTGGGCGCTGGCTAGCCGATGCCTTTATGCTGCCTCTGGTAACAAGCGTGGGTTATGAAACTCCCGGCTCCTTTGGCAGCTGGTGCGAAGACCTGGCGCTGGCGTGCATCACCGCCGAACTACCGCCAATATCCGCCGATGCGGCTATCGAGCGTTACCTTGAGGCCATGATTGGCCTGCTGCGCTGGCAGCGCCCACTTACGCCAGCTGCAGATAACCACCGCTAAACCCCACGGCAGGCTCCACATCCACCGCAAGCCACCACGGACCGTCGAGATCGGTAAACTGTGCCTGGCTGGTAAGCGCCAGCGCAGCCATGACGGCACGCGAAGTGCAAAGCATACAGCCCAGCATCAGCGTAAAGCCCTGTTCGCGCGCGGCCTCGGCCAGCGACAGCGCTTCTGTCAGGCCGCCGGTTTTATCAAGCTTGATATTGATGCAATCATAGCGGCCGTGAAGAGCCTTGAGGCTGCTGCGGGTATGGCAGCTTTCATCGGCACAAATGGGTAGCGGATGAATAAAATTCTCCAGTGCCGCATCGTCCTGAGCGGGCAGCGGCTGTTCCAGTAGCGCAACATTGAGATCGGCCAGTAGCTGGCAGCGCGCCGCCAGCCCTTCTGCTCGCCATGACTCGTTAGCATCCACAATCAGCGTAGCCTGCGGCACTGCATCACGGATAGCCACCATGCGCTCGCTGATAAGCCGGTCATCGAGTTTGATTTTCAGTAGTTGAACACCGTTTTCCCATAGCGCCAGCGCAGCAGCAGCCATTTCACTGGGGTCGCCAAGGGATACCGTGCAGGCGGTAATGAGAGGGTCAGGCAACGTTACGCCCAGCAAGGCGTGCACGCTCAGTCCCTGACTGCGCGCCTCAAAATCCCACATCGCGCTGTCAACGGCGTTACGCGCAGCACCAGGCGGCAGCGCCTGCTGGAGTTGCTCGCGCGTCATTCCTCGCTCAAGCTGCGGCAGGATCATGGCAATTTGCGCCATCACTGACGCTGTGCTCTCGCCGTAGCGTTGGTAAGGAGTGGCCTCACCGGCACCTTTTACACCATCCTTTTCCAGTTCAACCACCACGACCTCGATTTCGCTGCGGCTACCGCGGGCGATGGTAAACGGTGTACGCAACGGCCATGTTTCCTGAGAGATTCTGACGGTTCTCATCGCAACTCCCTGATTTGGTTTTTGAAAGAGTATAGACAGCCGGGGAGCAACGCGGGCCAGATTTTTATGTTCATCCCCTAAATGTTGTCATACACTAGGGCGTGCGTTAACCATATGTAAACAGGAAAATAATTATGTCACAAACCGTTCATCTCCAGGGCAATCCGGTTGCCGTTGCCGGTCAGTTTCCGCAGGCAGGCGCTAAAGCTAAATCCTTCAGCCTGGTGGCGAAAGATCTCGCCGATGTTTCCCTGACGCAGTTTGCCGGTAAGCGCAAAGTGCTGAATATTTTCCCAAGCGTGGATACCGGCGTCTGTGCGGCATCTGTGCGTCGCTTTAATGAGCTGGCAAGCCAGCTGCAAAACACCGCTGTACTGTGCATTTCTGCTGACCTGCCGTTTGCGCAGGCCCGTTTTTGCGGTGCGGAAGGCCTGGAAAATGTGGTCACCCTGTCCACGCTGCGTTCCGCTGATTTCCTCCAGGACTACGGCGTTGCTATCGCCGATGGCCCGCTTAAAGGCCTGGCCGCCCGTGCCGTGCTGGTGCTCAACGAGAACGACGAAGTCGTTTACGGTGAACTGGTCAACGAAATTACCCAGGAACCGAACTACGACGCCGCGCTGGCTGCCCTCAAAGGCTGATTTGCGCAGCGCATAAAAAAACCCGACCTGAGCGTCGGGTTTTTTATTGCTGGAACAGCACGTCAGGCTGGCCCGTTATTCTTCTGTTTTACGCTGCCCCAGACCATATTCCCGCAGCTTGTTGGCAATCGCCGTGTGGGAAACACCGAGTCGCTTTGCAAGCTTACGGGTGCTCGGGTAGTTGCGATACAGCTGCACCAGTACCGAGCGCTCAAAGCGGCGTGTAATATCGTCAAGCGAGCCTTCCATCACATCTTCACCCACTGCCAGCGCATCGGCATCAAAATCGGGCAACTGCAGATCCTGCGGACCCAGTTCGAAACCGTTAAGCTGCGTTAACGCGCTGTAGATGGCGTTTTTCAACTGGCGCACGTTGCCGGGCCAGCCGTAGCGCATCAGAATGTTGTTTAGCTCCGGCGACAGCTTCGGGCGCGCCACGCCCTGCTCGTCGGCAAAACGCGCAACAAACAGTTCTGCCAACGGCATAATGTCCTGTGGGCGCTCGCGCAATGGAGGCAGACTGAGCGTGAGCACATTCAGGCGGTAATAGAGATCCTCGCGAAACAGCCCTTTGCGTACCAGTTCAACCAGATTTTTTTGCGTGGCGCAGATAACGCGCACATCAACGTGAACTTCACTATCTTCGCCCACCCGGCGAAAAGTGCCGTCGTTGAGAAAGCGCAACAGCTTAACCTGCATACGCGGCGACATCTCGCCAATTTCATCAAGCAACACGGAGCCACCGTTGGCCTGCTCAAAAAAGCCTTTCTTGCCGTCAGGCGCATGACCAAAGAGTTCACTCTCTACTGCATCTTCCGGTATAGAAGCACAGTTGAGTGCCAGGAATGGTTTCTGCGCCCGCGGCCCGGCCAGGTGACAGGCATGTGCCAGCAGATCTTTGCCGGTGCCGGTGTCACCCACAATAAGCAGCGGCGCACTCAGCGTCGCCATTTTACGTGCCTGCTCGACCACCAGGCGCATTTTTGGGCTCAGTGCCACTATCTGGCTGAAGGCCTCAAGGTCGGCGTCGCTCAGGTCCTGCAACTGACGCCCCATTCGCGCTGTGGAGCGCAACATTACGACCGCGCCAACC
This sequence comes from Enterobacteriaceae bacterium 4M9, assembly GCA_010092695.1. Taxonomy (GTDB): domain Bacteria; phylum Pseudomonadota; class Gammaproteobacteria; order Enterobacterales; family Enterobacteriaceae; genus Tenebrionibacter. Next base: position 2,829,551 of record JAADJJ010000001.1, read on the forward strand.
AGCAGGGTTTCGTCTTCAGCGTCCATATATACCGGCGTAACTTCCATCAGAAAATGTTGGCCTGCAATGGCAACATGCTGCGTATGCGATCCCTGCGGTCCTTCTTCCAGCCAACGTTGAAAGTTAAACCCGGCTATCAGCGTGGCGGCGCTGTGGTTGCGCAGACGCTCCGCGCTCTGACCAAACAGCATGCAACTTGCCGGGTTGGCCAGCTCGACTTTGCTTTTTAAATCCAGTGACAGCACTGGCTCAGGCAGGGCTTCGAGCAGTGCGCTCAGGGCGCGGTGTTCACGCTCTGACGGCATCCATGAAATAGTGCGTACGTCCGTGACGCCCGGAATACGGCGGATTTCCGCCATCAGGCTGCTGAAAGTCGTAAAATCGAGAGTGGAAAAATTCAGGTAGATACGGCCAACAGGATCAATTTCAATACCGCGTAAATCGATGCTGCGCAGCACCAGAAGATCGAGTAGCTCACGGGTCAGACCAAGGCGGTCCTCACAAAAAACTTCCAGACGCATGGGAACCTTCACGGGGAAAGCAATGTAAGAGTCTTAGAATCATAACCCGAATCACACTGACCGAGAAAGGATCTGTCAACAATAATTGACAGTCTGGCCGCAAAAGCGCGCGCCGTGGCCGTAGCGCCACGACGTTACAGCGTCAGCTAGCGCTGCCACCCTTACTTTTTTGCAGCGTTTCTTTCATTTGTGTTAACAACTGACGACGGAAATCGCCCAGTTTCGGTTTATCATCTTCAAACCACGGCAGTGGCCGGCACACCTCCATCGCCTTAATCCCCAGGCGGGCCGTGAGCAACCCGACGCCAATGCCCTGCGCCGCACGGGCCGAAAGCCGAGCTGCCAGGTCCTGAGACATCCAGTCCATACCGACTTCACGTACCAGTTCACTCGCACCTGCAAACGCAATGTTGAGCAACACCAGACGAAACAGCCGAATGCGGCTGTAATAGCCAAGCTCAATACCGTACAGCGTCGCGATACGGTTAACCAGGCGCAGGTTACGCCAGGCAATAAACGCCATATCCACCAGCGCCAGCGGGCTGACGGCAATCATCAGCGTGGATTCGGCCGCCGAGCGACTAATTTCGCGCCGCGCCTGGGCATCCAACACTGGCTGTACCATGTGGGCATACAGCGCTACGACTTCACGATCGTTTTGTGTCTCGTGGATAGCAGCCTGCCAGCGTTGTAACGCCGGATGCCCGTTATCAAGCCCTGCCTGAGCGGCAAGTTTTTCACAAAACGCCCGGCCGCGTCCGGTGCTGTGGCTGTTGAGTAGTTCGCGTGCTTCATCGCGCTCGTGCGCCCGCTGGCGCAACCGGTAGAGTCGACGCCACTCGCCCAACACTGACCCAACCCCTGCGCCAATGATTAAACCACCCGCGACGCAGCCGCCAAGCGCCACCCAGTCCTGGGTCACCCAGGCATTGTGTGCCCACTGAACGCCCTGGCCGACCACGCTGAGGCCAAAAATACCTAAACCCAGTCCCACCATCTTGCGCCACAGGCTGCGCTTTGGGCGCAGTGCGGCATCAACAGCGGCTTCCGCGGCCCCTTCTGGCAGTTCCTCTGCCTCCATCAATGCCGGCGTGAACTTCTCTGCCTCCGGCTCGCTGAAGGCATGAGCGGATTTAAACCTGTCGCGTGTCTCGGTCTGTAGTGGTTTGTCGAAATCGATACGCGGCTTCAGCGGTTCATTCATCGCAGCTTGTCTCCAATTAAAAACTCAAGCGCCGCGTCAAGACGAATATGCGGCAACGGCTTGTCCACATCCATGCTCTGCGGGCGGAACTGCTCAAACTGAAAGCCCTGGCTTTCCCAGAACGCACTACCCGGCAGGCGCGCCGGGACTTCGCCTGGGTAAACGGTCAACGGAGCGCCGTCGCTCAGACGATGCCCGCGCAACGCCGGGATGCTTTCCCCCTGCACGTCAACCATGCCACTTTGCGTTGCCTGTACCGAGGCAAGCCCCAGGCAATCCATACTGATGCCCTCAAACGCCGCGTTTTGCCACGCGTCCTGCACCAGTTGCTGAAGCAACGACACCAGGTTGGCGTGCTGATCCACCGTAACGTGGTCTGCTTTAGTGGCGGCAAACAGCAGTTTGTCGATAACCGGGGAGAACATGCGCCGAAACAGCGTGCGCTGACCGTAATGAAAGCTTTGCATCAGTTGCGTTAACGCAAGGCGCATATCGTTAAACGCCTGCGGACCGCTGTTGAGCGGCTGAAGACAGTCCACCAGCACAATCTGGCGGTCAAAACGCAGAAAATAGTCGCGATAAAAGCCCTTCACGACTTTGTCGCAGTAGTAATCAAAGCGCGCACGCAGCATGGCGAAGTTGCTACCCTTGTCAGCCTGCGCCAGCTTCGACTCGCCGTAGCGATCCACGTCCGGCCACGGAAAAAACTGTAGCGCCGGCGCGCCGGCCATATCCCCCGGCAGCACAAAGCGCCCGGGCTGGATAAAGTGCAGCCCTTCGGCTTTGCAGGTAATGAGGTAATCCGTCCAGGCCGCCGCAATCTCTGCCAGCCGGTTTTCATCGGCAGGTGCCAGCGGGTCGAGGTCGGCAGACAGCTGTGCCCAGCGACGCGACCACTCCTCTCGTTGCCCCTGCAACAGGCCGGTCATCTGACGCGACCAGGTCAGGTAATCCTGCGCCAGCATCGGCAAATCAAGCAGCCACTCGCCGGGATAATCGACGATTTCCAGCCACAATGTGGAAGTGTCTTTGAAATGGCGCAACAGGGAATCATCGGAGCGGTAGCGCAGGGCGAGGCGCATTTCACTGACGCCACGCGTTGGCGTCGGCCAGGTGGGCGGTGTGCCGTAAAGCTGGGCCAGACCTTCATCGTAAGTAAAACGTGGAATACCTAAATCACGCTGGGGCACGCGCTTTACGCCAAGCAGCCGCTCTTCACGTACCGCGCTCAAAAGCGGCAGCCGGGCACCGGCATGAACGTTGAGCAACTGATTTACCATCGCGGTAATGAAGGCGGTTTTGCCGCTGCGGCTCAGACCGGTCACGGCCAGGCGCAGATGGCGGTCCATTCCCCGGTTGACCAGGGACTGTAGTTCATTTTTGATTCGCTTCATAACACTCCTGTGTCACCCGCGTTGTAAATTCGCTTCATAACACTCCTGTGTCACCCGCGTTGTAAACAATCAGGCAGTCGCACAGCGACTTACATTTAGTTTACCTGACGCACTGCTTCCTCACCATCACGCCGCCTTACGGCGGCGTCTGGCGATTTAACGCGGGGAATGATTAGCGAAACGGCGGGACAAACGGGCAGCCAGGCGAGAGAGCAGCGGCTCGAGGGCAACCGCCAACAGCATTTTGAGCGGGCGGCGTGCCACGGACTTCACCGCCCAACCGGCAACCCCCGCCGGGCCAAAGCGCAGCGCGCTTAGCAAAACGAACTTGCCCGCGACTTTGATAACCGGTTTTGCCCGAACAGCGGCACGGTTCAGCGTTGATGTATTCATTCTCTCTCCTCAAACCTGCTCAGAATCACAGCTGGCGAAAACGGCTGCGTAACGTAAACGCATCAGAGGTGATGTAGCGCTCCATGGTGCGCAAACGGCGCTCGCCTGCCGCCAGTTCGGCATCCACCTCATCCAGCACTGAACGGCTGGGTTGGGCATTATCGACCGCATCTTCAGGCATCGGGTCCAGCACAAATGTCAGCACGATATACGCCGCGATGGTGAAGAAAAACAGCCCAAAAAACATCGACAGAATGACAATCAGACGCACCAGCTTCACTGGCACACCAAAATACTGCGCAAGCCCTGCGCAGACGCCTTTAAGCATACCGCGCTGCGGAATGCGCCACAGCTTGCGCCCGGAAAACGTTATCGCCATCAGTCGTTCCTCCAGTTAGGGTGTTCCGCGTCAAGAATTTGCTCGAGCGTTTCGATGCGCGCACGCATCCGCTGTGCCTCATCGCTAAGCTGCATCAGACGTTGACGCTCGTTACCATTAAGCTCTGCCCCCCGCTCTGCCCGGTTGCTGTAGTGCAGCCAGAGCCAGATAGGGGCGACGAACAACATAAAAATTGTCAGCGGTATGGCAAGAAAAAGCGCGCTCATGTGTACTCCTTACAGATAAAACGCTGCGGCGCATGCAGCGCCGCAGAAATATTACTGATCGCCGCGCTGTACTTTAGCTTTTAACGCCGCCAGCTGCTCACTGATTTCATCATCCGCTTTCAGGTCAGCAAACTGCTGATCCAGGCTGGTCTGTTTGCCAAAGCGGTGGCTTTCAGCTTCGGCTTCCATTTGATCAATACGGCGCTCAAAGGATTCAAAGCGCGCCATGGCTTCATCAAGCTTACCGCTGTCGAGTTGGCGGCGCACATCACGTGAAGAAGAGGCGGCCTGGTGACGCAGCGCCAGCGCCTGCTGACGAGCGCGGGTTTCACTGAGTTTGTTCTCAAGCTCACCAATCTCTTTTTTCATGCGCTCAAGTGTATCGTCAACGTGAGTCACTTCATCTTCCAGGGCGCTTATCATGTCGGTCAGCTTCTGCTTCTCAATCAGTGCCGCTCGCGCCAGGTCATCTTTCTCTTTACGCAGCGCCAGTTCAGCTTTTTCCTGCCATTCTGCCTGCTGGGCCAATGCCTGCTCAATGCGGCGACTAAGCTGCTTTTTCTCCGCCAGCGCGCGTGCCGACGTGGAGCGCACTTCTACCAGCGTATCTTCCATTTCCTGAATCATCAGGCGAACCAGTTTTTGCGGGTCTTCTGCTTTTTCGAGCAGCGAGTTGATGTTGGCATTCACGATGTCGGCAAAACGAGAAAAAATACCCATAATTCAATCCTCAGTCATTTACTCTGCAGGCTGCTGCCCGTCACGGATAACTTAATACAATAAGCGTGCCAATTTTTTATTTTGCTGATTTAACAGGGTTTATACTGATTTACAGTCTTCGCGCTTCAGCGTAGATTGGTGTAATTCACCAACAAGTGGTTAATCTCATCATGACGGATTATAAAGATAACCTGCTGGGGGAAGACAACAGCTTCCTGGAAATGCTGGAACAGGTGTCGCACCTGGCTGTACTGAATAAACCCGTGCTGGTCACCGGCGAGCGCGGTACGGGTAAAGAGCTGATTGCCAACCGTCTGCACTTCCTGTCGCACCGCTGGCAGGGACCGTTTGTCTCGCTTAACTGTTCAGCACTCAATGAAAACCTGCTCGACTCTGAACTGTTCGGTCACGAAGCCGGGGCGTTTACCGGCGCACAAAAACGCCATCTCGGGCGCTTTGAACGCGCCGACGGCGGCACGCTGTTTCTGGATGAACTCGCCACTGCACCGATGATGGTGCAGGAAAAACTCCTGCGCGTGATTGAATACGGCGAGCTTGAGCGCGTTGGCGGCAGCCAGCCGCTTCAGGTAAATGTACGGCTGGTGTGTGCCACCAATGCCGATTTACCGCAGATGGCCCAGGACGGGACCTTTCGTGCCGACCTGCTGGACCGACTGGCCTTTGACGTCGTGCGTTTGCCGCCGCTGCGCGAACGGCGCAGCGACATCATGCTGCTCGCTGAACAGTTTGCTATTCAGATGTGTCGGGAACTCCAGTTGCCTCTGTTTCCGGGCTTTAGCGATGAGGCACGCGAGACGCTGCTCGGCTATGGTTGGCCGGGGAATATCCGCGAGTTGAAAAACGTGGTGGAGCGCTCGGTATACCGCCACGCCAGCAGCGACGAGCCGGTATCGCACATCATTCTTGACCCGTTTGCCCGCCATGGCTCGGCAATACAGCCAGCCAGTCTCACTCCAGAAACCACCGCCCTGCCCGCGCTGCCGCTGGATTTACGTCGCTGGCAAAACCAGCAGGAAAAAGCGCTGGTTGAACAAGGGCTGCGTGAGGCGAAATACCATCAAAAACAGGCCGCTGACCTGCTTGGCCTGACCTATCACCAGCTACGTGCGCTGCTGAAAAAGCATGAAATTAACCCGGCGTAATCCGTACGATGCATTGCGCTGGTATCACCGCCTGTTCACCCGTGACAGCGTAATGATGTTGGTAATACTGACGCCCATCGTGCTGATGTTCGCGGGCGTTGTGACGTTGATGCGCCTCACCCGCCAGGTTTATCTGTTTGACCCCGTGCTTTCGTGGCTTATTCCTGCTACGGCGGCAGGCATTGGTGGGCTGCTGGCGGCGCTGATGGTGTTTATGGGCCGCACGCAATATCGCAGTACTAAAGATATGCTTCAGGCCTTTGGTGGCGCGGCCTGCCTGTGTTTTATGCTGTCGTTAAACACGCCGGAGTGCTATGTCCTGATGCGTGATGGCCTACAAACCGAGTACGCCGCGCACTGGCAAATTGTGCATCCAGGTCCCTCGCGCGGGAAATCAGGCCGCTGTGAGGCCGGACTACGCATTAACAGCCAGTCCCTGAACCGCGCGCTCACGCTTTGCACCACGGATAAAGAAATCGCCCGGCTGCGTAAGCCGGGCATGAATTCACTACTCATCACGGAAAAAGTCACCTCAACGGGTGTTCAACTGCTGGCCTACCGCTTTTACGCCAGCGAGCCATGATTTATGATGATGCTGTACGCGGCACCATAATGTAGCTCACAATAATCGCCAGTACGCACAGCCCGGTATTAGCCAGCAGCGTAAACTGAGCGGCACGCTCAATGCCAAAGGGCATCAGCAGTGCAAACAGTGACGCCGACCCGGCAATCCCGAAGGCCCCTCCCAGCGAACTGCCCATTTTGTAGAGACCGGAGGCCACACCCAGTTTTTCCGCCGGTGCATTGGTTACCGCCGTGTCGGTTGACGGCGTGGCGTAGCAGCCCAGGCCAAAGCCGAACAACACATAAGCCAGCGCGACATTGACGACATAAGCCGTATCACCGAGGAAAGTAAACGACAACATCATTACACCTGCGCCAGTAATGGCCGGCCCCGCCAGCATAGGAATGCGCGCACCGTAGCGTTGCAGCAGCTTTTCCCCGACGCGAATCATTGCCAGCACCATAATCAGGTAGCCCAGCGTCATCATGCCCACTTTAAACGAACTGAAGGCACGCCCCTGCTGCATGTAGATACTGGCCACCATCATGGTACCGATACAGCCGTTAAGCAGCATGTTAGAGAGTGTGGCACCGTTCCAGGCCCGATTGCGGAACAGTTCGAAATCAATTAACGCATTACCGCCCTGCCTGGCGCGCTCTATGCGCCAGAAACACAGCGCTACAACGACAGCCGCTGCCAGCATGGTCAGCGACTCAACGCTAAACCAGCCCCAGACGCGCCCTTTAGAAATAAAGAGGTTGAGTAACACCAGCGCAGCGGCAAGGCTGACCAGCCCGGCCCAGTCAAGCTTTGTGCGTGCCGCCGTAACGCTACGGCTTTCTGGCGCGTTGCGCAGCAGGTAGAGAGAGAGCAACGCCACCGCGCTTGAAACAATGAAAATCCAGCGCCAGCCCAGTCCCGTGGCAATGGCACCGCCGACGATGGAACTCAATCCACTCCCGCCCCAGGAGCCAATCACCCAAAAACTCACCGCACGCTGACGCGCTTTGCCGTCATACCAGTCTTTGAGCAGCGCAAGTGTGGCGGGCATGATACAGGCGGCAGAAAACCCCTGCACCGCCCGGCCCAGTAAAAACAGCAGCGGCCCCTGAGCGACCACCAGCATCAAACTGCCTGCAATGCTTAACACCAGCCCGATGCGGGTGAGGCGCATACGGCCAAAACGGTCAGCCAGCCCACCGCTGGCAACAATGAAGCAGCCGCTAAACAGCGCGCTGAGGCTGACTGCCATTGTCAGCGTTTCAACCGGGATTGCGACACTGGCCTCAATGGCCGGTACCACGTTTATCATCGACTGTGCGAACAGCCAGAACGTAAGGACACCCAGAACAATGCCAGTCAACAGACGGTCGTTACCGACAAAACGTGCGTCATCAAGAGAAATTGAACTCATGGTATTACCCTCCTCATCGGGGGATAGCCGGTGCCAGTGACAGCACCGGCGGGTTCATTAGCGCAAAAATTTTTCGGTCAGAGAGCACCAGAGCGCCGCAGCGGGAACGATATTCTCGTCGTTGAAGTCGTAGCCGGGGTTGTGAACCATGCATCTGTCTGCTTCATCGCCGGCACCAATGATGAAATAACTGCCGTTCGGGTTTTTCTCCAGCATGAAGGCAAAGTCTTCGCTGCCCATAAACGGTGGTGCGGTAATCACGCGCTCCGCGCCAAAGAGATCGGTCGCAATACCACGAACCAGTTCGTTGGCCTGCGGGTTGTTGACCAGCACCGGGCTACCGTTAACGTGGGTCAACGTTACCGTCGCGTTAAAGCTTGCCGCCTGAGATACCGCAATATCGTGCACCCGTTGAAGCACTGTCTTGCGAACGTCTTCATCCAGCGTGCGAATACTGAGCTTCATCAGCGCTTTTTCGTTAATGATGTTCGGCGCTTCACCCGCCTGAATACTCCCCACCGTCACCACCACCGGCTGGAACGGCGTGATATTGCGCGAGACAATGGTTTGCAGCGCCACCGCGATATGGCAGGCGACAAGTGTGGCATCAACCGTGCGCTCCGGCAGCGCGCCATGGCCGCCAACGCCGTTGACCTCAATGTGCAAGGTGTCGGATGAGGCCATCATCGGCCCATCGCGAAAAGCAAAGTGGTTGAGCTTTACGCCCGGCATGTTATGCAGACCAAAGATGCTGTCGCAGGGGAATTTATCGAACAGCCCGTCTTCGAGCATGACTCGCCCGCCGTAAAGCAGCTCTTCTGCGGGCTGGAAAATCAAATGCAGCGTGCCGTTAAAATTGCGGGTGCGTGCCAGATATTGCGCAGCACAAAGAAGAATGGTGGTATGACCGTCATGTCCACAGCCGTGGAAGCGGTTTTCAATTTTACTGCTCCAGGCTTTGCCGTTGTTTTCACCCATTGGCAGCGCATCAATATCGGCGCGCAATCCCAGGCGCTTCGCGCCATCACCGCACTTCAGCGTACCAACGACACCGGTTGTTGCCAGCCCGCGATGAACCTCATATCCCCATTCTTCCAGTAGCCTGGCAATTAAATCGCTGGTGTGATGTTCTTCAAAACCGACTTCCGGTTGACTGTGTATCTGGCGCCGTATGGCTGTGAATACTGCTTCCTGCTCGCGCAACGCCGCAATCATGTGCTGTGCCATTGTGTGTCACCTTCGTTATTTTTATGGTCGCACTCTGGAGTTTATGGCGATTTTTCGGCTTTAAAATAGCGTTTTTTGTTTTAAAGTGACGCATGAGCGTTGACTGTTTTTCATACCGTGCGCTTATGACAAAAAACAGGGACTATATTTTTGCATTCACAGTCAGGAGGAAGCATGACGGAACGTGAACTTGCTGAGTTCTCCGTTGATCTGTACCAGGTGCAGTTTCTGCGTAAATCCGGGTTAAACGGACTGACGCTGGTTCAGGTACTGCGCGGCGAATTACTGTTTTGCTCAGGTGAGCACACCAGCACCCTGAACAGCGGCGCAATACAACTGGTCAACCGCCACACCGAGTGGTCGTTGCAGGGCCAGAGTGAAAATATGGTGATGATCGTCACGCTCAGTGGTCAATGGGTCGCTCGCTGGTACCCTGATTTTTTCCTGTATGACTATCAACTCACTGACCCAAACGCACCCCAGAACTGGAACCTCGCCCTGCACACTGCGCTGCGCCAGGTGCTGGAAGCGACCGTTGTGAAAAACGCACAACGTTACCGCCTGGAGTTGAATCGCTGGCTGAGCGAGGTAATGCTGATTCTGATAACGGGTTTTCAACAGCCGGCCAAAGCAAACGGCAGCCGCCATCAGCAGTGGAGCCGGCGCATCACGCAGGTGGTGCAGCGCATTGAAAGCAACGTGGAGCGGCGCATCAGTCTGGGTGAAATCGCCCGTGCCGAATTTGTTTCTGAAGCATGGCTGTCGCGGCTATTTCGCAGAGAAGTCGGTGTAAGCTTTATGCAATTTATCACCACGCTGCGGCTGCAAAACGCCGTGGAAGCACTGCGCACCACCAGCAAGCCGGTGCATCAGATAGCGCTTGAGCAGGGCTTTGCCAACAACCGGCAGATGATAGATTTGTTTAAGCGCCATTACGGCAAAACGCCACGCCAGTTTCGCCGTAATCCCCAGGATGACGCGCCGCTGCGCCCGGGGACGCGTGACGACGAGCAACGCAATGAACGCAATGTAAGCCCCGTCCCAACGCACCTGATTTTTGCCTTGCTTAACCAAGCCGATCCACATAAAGACGCCATCCCGGCCCCGCATTACGACACAGGCGAAGAACTGAAAGTGACGCTTCGTAATAGCAGAGTGCGCCCGCAGCGCACCCGCGACATAGTTATCACCGTGCGCGACATTGACGATTTGCTTCAGCATGAGGTACAGACTCAACTACGTAAACTGCACGCAACGCTTCCGATAAGCGCACTGGATATTGCCGAACCGTTGCTTAACAGTCCGCTGCTCAGCAGCGCCTGGCAGACACCGCTGATGGCAAACCCCGGCTGGATGCGCCTGCAGCAGATTTTACATTTTATCGATGAACTGGATGTTGCACTCAATCTGCGCCTGGATGCCAGCAGCACCCCGCAACAACTTGGCCACTTTTTACGCCAGTGCGTTGATTATTTCCCCTTATCGCGCCTGAGCCGCTGGCGTTTTTTGTGGGTGTGCTCTGTCAACACTCCCGCGCGCAACAATGAGCAAAGCTGGAAAACACTGCGCTGGTGCATACGACAGCATCTGCCCCAGGCGCAAATTGGCCTTTATTACCCGTTTGCCCCCGGTACTGACGGTATTCGCCATGAAGCGGTCTGGCATCAACCCTGGCTGCGGGAAGCTGATTTTATTGCCTGTACTGCCGATGCTAACGAAACGCTCGATCTGCATAGCAACCCCGATGAAGACGCACCGCTTCAGCGTGCGGTGGATTACCCGACACAAAGGTTGCAGGCCATCACAACCGAATTACATCGCCACAAACTCACATTGCCTGTCCACCTGCTGGCCTGGAACACGCTTACCGGGCAAACGCTGTATGCCAACGGCGGCTTCTTTCGCGGCGCGCTGCTGATGCACACCCTGCTTAGTCTGCCCGAAAGTGTTGTGAATGTCGGTTTCTGGCTCAATGCCACTTTGCAACACGAAGCGCTGGAGGATGAGAAATTCGACACCTCAAGCCTGGCCATCTGGTTTGGTGACGCGCTACCGCGCCCGGTTTATTGGGTGCTGCGCCTGTGGTGCCGGCTGCGCGGGGAGCGAGTTGCCAGCGGGCCAGGCCACTTGCTGACGCGCAGCGACGACGGCTGGCAGCTGCTTTTGAGTAACACCGTCGCCTTCAACCCGGACTTATCCAGCCAGGAAACATTTATCCAGCGCTTTCGCCGCCGCATGAGTCTGACCGTCAGCGGCATACTGCCAGGGCGCTGGCGCATCCGCCGTCTTCGCTTCGATCAGCAAAATGGCGCGTTGTTTCCACTGATGGAACACATGCAGACCGTAAGCGGCCCGGACGCAGAGGCGCTGGACTGGATACGCCACCGCGCCCGCCCACAAATGCAGATGTGGGAAGAAACGCTGTCTGGCGAATGGCGGGTACAGGAGACGCTGGAGAGCAACGCACTGGTCCTTTACGAGCTGTCGCCACTGCGCTGAACACGTCAACAAAATACCCGGCAATGCGATGGGCTTTGGGAAGCGCCCTGATGTGAGATACACTTTGCCTATTGCAGATGAAAACTCAAAAACTTATGCGCGGATTTATTCCATTCCTGTTACTGACGCTCGGCACCCTAAGCGCAGCGGCGCACGCCGAGGCCCCCGCCAAACCCGCACTGGATATTCGCCAGAGCGGGTTTGTTTATTGCGTCAGCGGTCAGGTAAACACCTTCAACCCCCAGCAATCCAGCAGCGGTCTGACCGTGGATACGCTCGCCGCCCAGCTTTACGACCGCCTGCTTGACGTCGACCCGTACACCTATCGGCTGGTGCCGGAGCTGGCTGAAAGCTGGGAAGTGCTCGACAACGGGGCGACCTACCGTTTCCACCTGCGTCGCAATGTCCAGTTCCAGACCACAGCGTGGTTCACGCCCAGGCGGGCATTAAACGCTGACGATGTGGTGTTCACCTTTGAACGCATCATTAATGAAAATCACCCCTGGCACTACATTAACGGCGGCAGCTATCCCTATTTCGACAGTTTGCAGTTCGGTAGCAACGTTAAAAACGTGCGTAAGCTTGATAATTACACCGTTGAGTTCCAGCTTAAACAGCCTGACGCCTCATTCTTGTGGCACCTTGCTACGCATTACGCTTCGGTGATGTCAGCGGAATATGCCAATAAGCTGGCGGCAGAAGATAAGCAGGAGCAACTGGACCGCCAGCCTGTCGGCACCGGGCCGTTTCTGCTAAGCGAACACCGGGCCGGGCAATATATCCGCCTGGCGCGCCATGAGAAGTTCTGGCGCGGCGTGCCGCGTATGCCACAGGTGGTTATCGATCTTGGCTCTGGTGGCACAGGCCGCCTGTCGCGACTGCTGACGGGCGAATGCGACGTGCTGGCCTGGCCTGCCGCCAGCCAGCTCACCATTCTGCGCGACGACCCACGTCTGCGCCTGTCGCTGCGACCGGGCATGAACATTGCCTACCTGGCGTTTAACACCAATAAACCACCGCTCAATAACCCCGAAGTGCGCCACGCGCTGGCGCTGGCAATTAATAACCAGCGCCTGATGCAGTCAATTTATTACGGCACGGCCGAAACCGCGGCTTCTATCTTGCCACGCGCCTCCTGGGCTTATGATAATGATGCCCGGGTGACGGAATATAATCCGAAAAAAGCGCGCGAGCGCCTTGCTGAACTCGGCGTACAGAACCTGCAATTACAACTCTGGGTTCCCACCAGTTCCCAGGCCTGGAACCCCAGCCCGCTCAAAACCGCAGAGCTGTTGCAGGCCGATATGGCACAGATTGGCGTGAAAGTGACGATAGTTCCGGTCGAAGGCCGCTTCCAGGAAGCCCGGCTGATGGATATGAACCACGATCTGACGCTGGCCGGTTGGGCCACCGACAGCAACGACCCAGACAGTTTCTTTCGCCCGCTATTAAGCTGTGCGGCTATTCGCTCGCAGACCAACTATACCCACTGGTGCAATCCTGAGTTTGACAACGTGCTCCAGCAGGCGCTGCGCTCACAACAGCTGGCGGCGCGCATTGATGACTACGATCGTGCCCAGCGCATTCTGGCTCGGGAATTACCCGTGCTGCCACTGGCCTCCTCTCTGCGCCTGCTGGCCTACCGTTATGACATCAAAGGGCTGGTACTCAGTCCCTTTGGCAACGCCTCGTTTGCCGGTGTTTACCGCGATGACGCCGAGGGCACAACGCCATGATCATTTTTACGCTACGCCGTCTGCTCTTACTGCTGGTGACGCTATTTTTGCTCAGTCTGGTGGGGTTTAGCCTCAGCTATTTTACGCCACACGCGCCTTTGCAGGGCGCGTCGCCCTGGAACGCCTGGTGGTTCTGGTTCAGCAGTCTCCTGCACTGGGACTTTGGCGTCTCCAGTATCAACGGCCAGCTTATTAACACCCAACTGCGTGAAGTGTTTCCTGCCACGCTAGAACTGTGTTTCTACGCCTTTACGCTGGCGCTGCTGGTAGGTATTCCTGCCGGGATGCTGGCGGGCGTGATGCGTAATAAGTGGCAGGATAAACTTATCTCTGCACTGGCGCTGGTGGGGTTTTCAATTCCGGTGTTCTGGCTGGCGCTGCTGTTAACGCTCTTTTTCTCGCTTAATCTCGGCTGGCTGCCGGTCTCCGGGCGTTTTGACCTGCTTTATGAAGTGAAAACCGTGACCGGAGTGGCGCTAATTGATGCCTGGCGTGCCGACTCACCGTGGCGTCACGAGATGATTATCAGCGCTCTGCGCCATATGGTGCTGCCGGTATTAACGCTTGCAGTCGTGCCCACCACCGAGGTGATTCGCCTGATGCGCAACAGCACCATTGAGGTGTTTGACCAGAACTACATTAAGGCCGCCGCCACGCGCGGACTGTCGCGTTTTACCATTCTGCACCGCCACGTGCTGCACAACGCCCTGCCGCCGATTATTCCACGTCTTGGGCTACAGTTTTCCACCATGCTCACGCTGGCGATGATTACTGAAATGGTATTTAGCTGGCCCGGCGTTGGCCGCTGGCTGGTCAATGCCATTCGCCAACAGGACTATGCCGCTATTTCCGCAGGTGTAATGACCATTGGCGCGCTGGTGCTGATTGTAAACGTGGTTTCAGATATTTTGGGCGCAATGGCTAACCCGTTGAAACATAAGGAATGGTATGCCTTACGATAGCGTTTATCGCGAAAGGCGCGCACCCGGTGCGCTGCGTAACGTCTGGGGTAAATTTTATGCTGACCCAAGCGCGATGATTGGTCTGTACGGCTGTGGTGCACTGGTGTTGCTGTGTCTGTTTGGCGGCCTGCTGGCGCCCTACGATATCAACCAGCAGTTCCTTGGCTACCAGCTACTGCCGCCCTCCTGGTCGCGCTATGGCGACGTTTCCTTCTTTCTTGGCACCGACGATCTGGGCCGCGATGTGCTTACGCGCCTGCTCAGTGGTGCGATGCCAACCGTGGGCGGCGCGTTTGTGGTTACCCTCGGTGCAACCGCTATCGGCCTGCTGCTCGGCGTCTTTGCCGGCGCGACCCATGGACTGCGCTCGGCGGTGCTCAATCACGTGCTCGACACACTGCTGTCGCTACCCTCACTGCTGCTGGCGATTGTGGTCGTGGCCTTTGTTGGCCCGCATCTCACTCACGCCATGTTTGCCGTCTGGCTGGCGCTGATGCCGCGCATCGTGCGCTCGGTATATTTCATGGTGCACGACGAACTGGAAAAAGAATACGTCATTGCCGCACGCCTCGATGGTGCGTCAACGCTCAATATTCTCTGGTATGCGGTGATCCCGAATACCGCCCCGCTGCTGGTCAGCGAAGTGACACGCACGATGTCGATGGCGATTCTGGATATTGCGGCACTGGGCTTTCTCGATCTCGGTGCACAGTTACCTTCGCCGGAATGGGGTGCCATGCTCGGCGATGCGCTGGAATTAGTCTACGCGGCCCCCTGGACCGTAATGCTGCCCGGTGCCGCCATTATGATTAGCGTGCTGCTGGTCAATTTGTTAGGTGACGGCCTGCGCCGCGCCATTATTGCGGGAGTGGAATAATGGCGTTACTCGATATCCGCAATCTGACCATTGAATTTCGCACCAATGACGGCTGGGTGAAGGCCGTAGATCGCGTCAGCCTGACGCTCAACGAAGGTGAAATTCGCGGCCTGGTGGGCGAATCCGGCTCCGGGAAAAGCATTATCGCGAAAGCTATCTGCGGCGTTACCCGCGACAACTGGCGCGTGACCGCCGATCGCATGCGTTTTGACGATATCGATCTGCTGCGCCTGAGTGTACGTGAACGGCGCAAGCTGGTCGGCCACAACGTGTCGATGATTTTTCAGGAGCCGCAGTCCTGTCTTGACCCTTCTGAACATATTGGTCGCCAGTTAATGCAGAATATCCCCGGCTGGACGTTTAAAGGCCGCTGGTGGCAGCGCATTGGCTGGCGCAAACGGCGCGCCATTGAATTGCTGCACCGCGTGGGCATCAAGGACCATAAAGACGCGATGCGCAGCTACCCTTACGAGCTGACCGATGGCGAATGCCAGAAGGTGATGATTGCCATTGCGCTCGCCAACCAGCCACGCCTGCTCATTGCCGACGAACCCACTAATGCGATGGAGCCCACAACCCAGGCGCAGATTTTTCGCCTGTTAAGTCGCCTTAACCAGAATAACAACACCACGATTTTACTGATAAGCCATGATCTGCAAATGCTAAGCCAGTGGGCTAACCGCATTAACGTGATGTACTGCGGGCAGACGGTGGAAACCGCACCCAGCGAAGAGCTGATTGCCATGCCGCATCATCCTTATACCCAGGCACTGATTCGCGCTATTCCAGATTTTGGCAGTGCAATGCCGCATAAAAGCCGCCTCAACACGCTGCCAGGCGCGATTCCGCTGCTTGAACAGCTACCGATTGGCTGCCGACTTGGGCCTCGCTGCCCGTATGCCCAACGTAAATGCATTGAAACACCGCGGCTGACGGGCGCCAGGAATCACCTGTATGCCTGCCACTTCCCGCTGAACATGGAGAGGGAGTGAGATGGGCGAAACGCTGCTTGAAGTGCGCAACCTGAGCAAGACCTTTCGCTACCGCACCGGCTGGTTCCACCGCCAGACGCTGGAAGCGGTAAAGCCGCTGAGTTTTACCCTGCGTGAGCGCCAGACGCTGGCCATCATTGGTGAAAACGGCTCTGGAAAATCGACGCTGGCGAAAATGCTCGCGGGCGTTATCCCGCCTACCACCGGCGAACTGGTGATTGACGACCATCCGCTACATTACGGTGATTATTCGTTTCGCAGCCAGCGCATCCGCATGATTTTTCAGGACCCGAGCACCTCGCTGAACCCGCGTCAGCGCGTCTCACAGATCCTGAATTTCCCGCTACGCCTGAACACCGAACTGGAGGCGCAGGCCAGGCATAAACACATTGTCGAAACGCTGCGTATGGTTGGGCTGCTGCCGGACCATGCCGATTATTATCCCCATATGCTGGCCCCCGGACAAAAACAACGTCTGGCGCTGGCGCGTGCACTGATTCTGCGCCCAAAGGTGATTATTGCCGATGAGGCGCTGGCGTCTCTGGATATGTCGATGCGCTCGCAGCTCATCAACCTGATGCTGGAATTGCAGGAAAAACAGGGGCTGTCTTATGTGTATGTGACTCAGCACCTTGGCATGATGAAGCACATCAGCGATCAGGTGATGGTGATGCACCACGGCGAAGTCGTAGAGCGTGGCAGCACGGCAGATGTGCTGGCTTCGCCGCTGCACGAACTGACTAAACGACTTATTGCGGGCCACTTTGGCGAAGCCCTGACGGCAGACGCCTGGCGCAAAGACCGATAAAGCGCACAACTGCCGATAAATGTGATTGCCTTAATTTCAGCGCCCGGCTAATGTCATGCGCGCGAAAGCACCCTCTTTCGCATATATGCCTTTATTCCCTCCGCTGGAGGGGTTCGTCCCTGGATAATGCACACGATAAGGGGACGAATGGACACTGTATTGTTAATGATGATAGATAGCTTGCGGTGGCCCGGCGTTGCCGGGTTCTTTTCACCCCCGACTGCCCCGACCACTGGCCTGCCCGAGGTGAAAATTGTCGACACAGGGCCAGGGCTGTGGGATATAATCCCGCGTTATCCGCACCAATTTCACAAACGCCAGACTGAAAGGCGTGATTGAGCCACAACGATAAGGATTAAATGCTATGGGTTTTCTTACCGGCAAGCGCATTCTGGTGACTGGCGTCGCCAGCAACCGTTCCATCGCCTACGGTATTGCGCAGGCAATGCGTCGCGAAGGTGCTGAACTGGCCTTTACCTACCAGAACGAGAAACTGAAAGGCCGCGTTGACGACTTCGCCGCCGAACTGGGTTCAAGCCTGGTGCTGGAATGTGACGTTGCTCAGGACGAAAGCATTGATGCAATGTTTGTCGAACTGGCAAAAACCTGGCCGAAGTTTGACGGTTTCGTGCACTCCATCGGTTTTGCTCCTGGCGACCAGTTGGACGGCGACTATGTGAATGCCGTAACTCGCGAAGGCTTCAAAATCGCTCACGACATCAGCTCCTACAGCTTTGTCGCGATGGCTAAATCTTGCCGCACCATGCTCAATCCTGGCTCTGCGCTGCTGACGCTGTCTTACCTGGGTGCTGAGCGCGCTATCCCGAACTATAACGTGATGGGTCTGGCGAAAGCCTCTCTGGAAGCTAACGTGCGCTATATGGCGAACGCGATGGGCCCGGAAGGCGTGCGTGTTAACGCCATTTCCGCAGGTCCTATTCGTACGCTGGCCGCATCCGGCATCAAAGACTTCCGCAAAATGCTGGCACACTGCGAAGCGGTTACCCCGATTCGCCGCACCGTTACCATTGAAGATGTGGGTAACTCTGCCGCGTTCCTGTGTTCTGACCTGTCTGCCGGTATCTCTGGCGAAGTCGTTCACGTTGACGGCGGGTTCAGCATCGCCGCCATGAACGAACTGGAACTGAAATAAGTTTCCTTTCAGGGCGGGTTTCTCCCGCCCTGCTGCTATATAGCTTTCTGATATTTCTTATCACCCTCCTTTCTTTCACTTCTGCCTACGGTTACGCCAGGATCGTTGTTCGACTCTTTTTCGCCTCCAGGGAACGACGATGGAACAACGCCGCGCTACCGGCAAAGACCACTGGTATCATGAAACGCAATCCAGTCTATCGGCACCGGAGGTAGTGGCGTTAGCGCATGTAGACGACCCGTTCTGTCTCGACCTCACTCTCCCCAACACACTCAAACCTGCGCCTGCCTGGCTCATCCACGCACGCGTGATTGCCAACAGCCTGTTGCCTGATACCGTGGAAACAAGTCGGTTTCATACGCTCAGTAGCTATGACCGACTGAGCACAGCACTCACTGTCGCGCAGGTTTATGGCGTGCAACGCCTGTGCAGCCACTACGCTGCGCGACTGGCGCCTCAGCCCAGTCCGGACTCCTCACGCGAGAGTAACCACCGTCTGACGCAAATCACTCAGTACGCGCGCCTGCTTGCAAGCCAGCCAACGTTAATTACTGCACGCGCCAGGCAGCAGCTTGAAGACGTAGGATTAAGCAGCGCAGATATCATTACCTTTCATCACATCATAGGTTTTATTGGTTTCCAGGCACGCGCTATTGCCGCCTTGCAGGCGCTCAGCAATATTACCGTGCGCTGGCTGACGGGGCTCGATAGCCAGCAGGAGGCCGATGCTGCCGCTTTTCTGACGCCAACACGCGAATGGCGTGCGGGCATTGCCGTTAAAAATACGCTTGCCACCCCGCAGGTGACGTCCAGCCTCAAACCTCTGGCTGGTGTGCTGGCCTGGGATGAGAGCACGTTACAGCATCTTAATACGCTGATTGACGCACTCGTGCCTGCGAATACAGAGCTAGCCACGCTATGCGAACTGAGTAGCGCACGCCTGAACGGCTGCGTTGCCCGATTCGACGCAGCCAGCGCACGCTGGCCGGGCGCGCAAACGCTGCCAGAGGCAATACGCAGTGGCGAGCACACCTTACAGGCATGGAGTGACGATGCACGCACGCTCTCTTATCTTCAGGTGCTACGGCAACTGACGTTGTCCCCGGCCAGTTTTTCCAGCACTGCACTGGCCCCGCTGCGTGAATGGATGACGAGCGATCAGGATATCTGGCAATTACTGGGCTGGTGCGGCCTGTGTGGCTGGCTGGACAGGCTCTACGCAGGCCTGGGCGAGTCTGATTAACTCGAAACAGCGCTTGCTGCCGCAGACGTATTCGCGTAAAAATGTCAGCCGCTCTTTAGGCCACGAAAACTCAATGCTATGTTTCAGGATAACCCGCTGCTTGCTCAGCTAAAACAGCAACTCCACTCCCAAACGCCTCGCGCCGAAGGTGTGGTGAAAGGCACAGAAAAAGGATTTGGCTTCCTCGAAGTGGATGCCAACAAAAGCTACTTTATTCCGCCTCCGCAGATGAAGAAAGTCATGCACGGCGATCGCGTCAGCGCGGTGATTCATACCGATAAAGACCGTGAAACGGCTGAGCCGGAAGAGCTTATCGAACCGTTTCTGACCCGCTTTGTCGGCCGCGTGCAGAAGAAAGACGATCGCTTTAGCATCGTGCCGGATCATCCGCTGTTACGTGATGCCATCCCCTGCCGTCCTGAACGCGGGCTGAAACACGAATTTCAGGAAGGCGACTGGGCTGTTGCAGAAATGCGTCGCCATCCGCTGAAAGGCGACAGAGGTTTCTACGCTGAACTCACCCATTTTATTACCTTCGGCGATGACCATTTCGCGCCGTGGTGGGTAACACTGGCGCGCCATAACCTTGAACGTGAAGCGCCAGATGGCGTTGCAACCGACATGCTTGATGAAGGCCTGACGCGTGAAGACCTGACCGCGCTAAGCTTTGTCACAATCGACAGCGCCAGCACCGAAGACATGGACGATGCGCTGTATGTTGAGCAGGACGCCGATGGTAAGCTGCACCTTACCGTTGCCATCGCCGACCCAACGGCGTGGATTGCACCTGGTAGCAAGCTGGATAAAGCCGCTCAGGTCCGTGCGTTCACGAACTATCTGCCGGGCTTTAATATCCCTATGCTGCCACGCGAGCTGTCTGACGACCTGTGCTCGCTGCGCCCTGATGAAGTGCGCCCGGTGCTTGCCTGTCGCATGACCATTCTCGAAGACGGCGCTATCGACAGTGATATCCGCTTCTTTACGGCAACCATTCAATCTAAAGCCAAACTGGCTTACGACGATGTCTCTAACTGGCTCGAAAAACAGGGTAACTGGCAGCCGGAAAACGACACCATTGCACAGCAGATCGCGCTGTTGCAACAGGTGTGTCAGCGACGCAGCAGCTGGCGTCACGAGCACGCGCTGGTGTTTAAAGACCGCCCGGACTACCGCTTTGTGCTGGGTGAGAAAGGTGAAGTGCTGGACATTGTGGCCGAACCGCGTCGTATCGCTAACCGTATCGTTGAAGAGTCCATGATTGCAGCCAACGTCTGCGCGGCGATTGTGCTGCGTGAACGCCTTGGCTTTGGTATCTATAACGTGCATACCGGTTTTGACCCGGCCAACACCGAGCAGCTTGCTGCCATGCTGAAAACCCACGGTTTGCATGTCGATGCGCAAGAAGTGCTGACACTGGACGGCTTTTGCAAGCTGCGCCGTGAGCTCGACGCCCAGCCTACGGGATTCCTGGACAGCCGCATTCGCCGCTACCAGTCGTTTGCGGAAATCAGCACCGAGCCAGGTCCACACTTCGGTCTTGGTCTGGAGGCTTACGCGACCTGGACCTCACCGATTCGTAAGTTTGGCGACATGGTGAACCACCGTTTGCTGAAAGCCATTATCAAAGGTGAGTCCGCGCAACGCCCGCCGGAAGACACCACGGTACAGATGAGCGAGCGCCGCCGCCTGAACCGCATGGCCGAACGTGACGTGGGTGACTGGCTCTATGCACGCTTTCTTGAGAAGCATGCCGCAACCGACACCCGTTTCCCGGCAGAGATCATTGATGTGAGCCGTGGCGGTATGCGTGTGCGTCTGGTGGATAACGGCGCTGTTGCCTTTATCCCGGCTCCGTTCGTACACGCTGTACGCGATGAAATGGTATGCAGCCAGGAAAACGGTACCGTGCAGATTAAAGGTGAAACGGTTTATAAAGTGACAGATGTGATTGATGTGACCATCGCCGAAGTGCGCATGGAAACACGTAGTATTATCGCTCGTCCCGCAGCCTGATTCCCTCTCTGACGGCACGGCGATAACATCGCCGTGCCGTTTCATCATTTTTTAGCATGAGTTAAAACACATCGTTCTGATGACATTGTGAATTAACATCCGCCAGGCGTTCTCTTTTGCGCTGATTTTCTGCATGATGTGGAG
Source organism: Enterobacteriaceae bacterium 4M9 (assembly GCA_010092695.1). Lineage (GTDB taxonomy): Bacteria > Pseudomonadota > Gammaproteobacteria > Enterobacterales > Enterobacteriaceae > Tenebrionibacter. The sequence continues at coordinate 2,851,185 of JAADJJ010000001.1, forward strand.
AAAATGAGTAACTGAAGGAGCCGTTATGTCATCCCCTCTCGACCCTCTACTGTTGACCCAACGTATCGACACCGTGCTGGATATTCTCGTCGCCGGCGATACCGCATCAGCTATCCGCAACCTTGAAATTCTGCGCGCTGAACTGGCGCAATCTGTTAAGGATAGCGGCGCTAAACCGCAAGACAGCGGCAAATCGCCCTGGGAAATCTGAGCGCTCTTGTGGCGCTTGCCTTCGGTAGGCGCCATTTCCTCCACACACTCTTCTGTGAGTGTTATCATGGAACAATGTTGTTCTAACTTGATGACACAACGGTAAATATGAACTCCAGACAACAGATTATTCTACAGATGGTGGTCGATCGCGGACGGATGAGCGTTGCAGATCTCGCGAAAATGACCGGTGTTTCTGCTGTAACTATCCGCCAGGATCTCAACCTGCTTGAGAACGGCAACTATTTGCGACGCGCCCACGGCTACGCCCTGCCGCTGGAAAGCGACGACGTAGAAACCCGAATGATGAATAATTTCCCGCTTAAGCGGCAACTGGCAGAACATGCGGCCGCACTGGTCAGCGCCGGGGAAACGGTATTTATCGAAAACGGCAGCAGCAACGCACTGCTGGCCCGGGAACTGGGAAGCAAACCGCAGGTCACCATCATCACTGTCAGCAGCTATATCGCGCATTTGCTCAAAGACAGCGCGTGCGAAGTAATTCTGCTGGGTGGCATTTATCAGAAAAAAAGTGAAAGTATGGTGGGCCCACTGACGCGCCAGTATGTGTCACAGGTGCACTTCAGCAAGGCGTTCATTGGTATTGACGGCTGGCTGCCGGAAACTGGCTTCACTGGACGCGATATGATGCGCTCAGACGTGGTGAATGCCGTGCTGGAAAAAGGCAGCGAGACCATTGTGCTGACGGACAGCAGCAAATTCGGCGTAATGCACCCTTACACGCTCGGCCCACAGCAACAGTTCAGCCGCATCATCACCGACGATGGTCTGGCATCATCAAGCCGTGAGCTTCTTGAGCAGACGGGCATAAAGGTTGATATCATCCCGCGCTTCCCACTCAGCTAAGTGTCGTTCTGGCACACTGATTCTCTTACGCACCCCGCGCATTGCGCGGGCGCTATCCAGATAGTTCTGAACTAAATATTAAGATTATTTACCTGTCTTAATATCCTGCAAAACTTAAAATTACTATCAGCGATAAAACAGGATGTAATTATCACCCGAGTGATTTATAGCCTGTATCGCAGCGTTGTTCACACAAGCGCCTTAAGTGAGTAAAAACCACTATACTTTAAGGGAGACTTGCTTTTGTGAATCCCATTTTCTGGAGAAAGTATTATGTCGATAAATAGCAAAAAAATCGCTGCTGCTGTACTGGCTGTTACCCTTGCAATGTCTCTGAGTGCCTGTAGTAACTGGTCCAAACGCGACCGTAACACGGCAATCGGCGCTGGTGCAGGTGCAATCGGTGGCTCTATTCTGACCGATGGCAGCACCCTAGGTACGCTGGGTGGCGCGGCTGTAGGTGGGATTATCGGCCATCAGGTAAAATAAGAGCCGGTAAATATAAGCGGAATGCTTTGACGTATTACTCACGTTGCGAAACAGGTCTGTCTTATACAAAGGCCACGGTACATACCGTGGCCTTTTGCCGTTTTAGCCGCCGGCAAGCTTCACTTTCATGCCTTTCGCTTCCAGCAGCGACTTTATCAGTTCACGCTTATCGCCCTGAATTTCAATCACGCCATCCTTGAGCGCACCGCCGCAGCCGCATTTTTTCTTAAGTTCAGCCGCGATCTTTACCAGTTCGGCATCGTCGGCATCAATACCGGTAATCAGACATACGCCTTTACCTTTGCGCCCACTGGTCTGGCGCTGGATACGCACAATCCCATCGCCCCTGGGTCTTTGTTCCACCGCTTTGGGCTCATCAATACGCCCACTTTCGGTTGAATAAACAAGGCGGCTATTATCGTCACGCATCAGGCAACTCCCTGCAATGAAGCCAGAATATCGCGCAGCGCCTGGGCCGGGTCAGCTGACTGTGTGATGGGGCGACCAATCACCATGTAATCCACGCCCGCACGCAGAGCTGCCTGCGGCGTCATGATGCGGCGTTGGTCACCGGCTGCACTGCCCTCAGGCCGAATACCTGGGGTGACCAGTTTAAAATCTGCACCGAAGGTATTTTCGAAGCGCTCCGCTTCCTGGGCGGAGCACACTATGCCGTCCAGTCCACATTGCTGGGTCAGGCGCGCCAGGCGCTCGGCATAATCAGCCGGGCTGATGTTCAGCCCAAGCTCAGCAAGATCGCTGGCTTCCATACTGGTCAGCACCGTCACCGCTATCAGCAGCGGCACCTGCTCACCAAATGGCTGCAACGCTTCACGTGCGGCACGCATCATCCGCGCCCCACCGCTGGCGTGGACATTGACCATCCACACACCCAGTTCGGCCGCAGCGGCTACAGCTTTGGCGACGGTATTGGGAATATCGTGAAATTTAAGGTCGAGGAAAACCTCAAAACCGCGCTGGTGCAGGTCGCGCACAAACTGCGGCCCAAACAGCGTAAACATTTCTTTGCCGACTTTAAGGCGGCAGGAACCCGGTTCAATCCGGTCAACAAAGGCCAGTGCGCTGTTTCTGTCGTCATAATCCAGCGCTACAACAACGGGAGAGTCCGTAACAATGCGGGAGGCGGTTTCGGCAGGCTTCATAGCTGGTTCCTTTTGCGTGTCACAGAAAGTTAAACGGCACGCATTCTACCTGTCCCCCCGTTAAATTGACAGCGGCTATCCTGGTTGAGCCTGCATGGGCACGCGGTTTGCGTCTGGCAACAGTGCTCCTATCATTAGAATGTTGTAACTAAAGCGCCGTTTTTTTTAAAATCACTGACCATCAAGTCCGCGAATCGGCTTGATCGTTGACCAGGAGCGGCACGACGGGCAGTGCCAATACATGGTAAAGGCGGTAAAACCGCACTTCTCACAGCGGTAGCGGGGTTTGGTGCGCAATTGCTCGCCAACCATATCACGCAGCGCCACCAGTCCTTCTTTCGCGCGCCCTTCTTCTGCTTCACTAACGTGGTAGTCCATCAGGCGATGGAACACGCGCGTGGTTGGGTGGCGTTGAAGCTGTTGAGTAATATACTCCTGCGCCGCCTCGCGCCCTTGCCTCTGCTCAATAATTTCGGCCAGCATCAGTTCGGCCGTCGCCCCGCTGTCTTCCTCCACGCAGCGGCGCAGGAAGTGTTCCCACTCCTGCGCTTTGCCCAGATGCTGATAGCAACTTTGCAGCATTTCCAGCGTTTCACTGACCAGGTTTTTATCCTGTTCAATGACACGCTCAAGATGCTCTACGGCACGGGCGTAGTCGCCGCGCGCCATAAAGATACGCCCCATCATAATGGAGACGCGCGCGCTGTTGCGATCGGCGGCCGCACCCTTTTTGAGCAACGTCATGGCACGATCGAGATCGTCATTACCCATACACTGCAACGCCTGCTCACAGTAAAAATGGGCAATCTTGAGGCGCTGATTTTCTTTACCCAGCTTCACCAGGCGCTCTGCCGTGTCGATGGCCTTTTGCCAGTCGCTGGTAGCCTGGTAAATTTGCAACAGTTGCTGCAATGCGCTGTCGCGAAAATCGGTTTCATCCACCAGTTGGCTGAACATGTCTTCTGCACGGTCATACATACCCGCCGCCATATAATCGCGGCCAAGCTGCTGCACCGCCAGCAGGCGCTGATCGTAGCTCAGGGATGCACTTTCCATAAGGGACTGGTGAATGCGAATGGCGCGGTCAACCTCACCGCGTGAGCGAAACAAGTTGCCGAGAGTGAGATGGGCTTCAACGGTGCTGGTATCCTCTTTTAACATATCGAGGAACAGATCTACCGCTTTGTCCTGCTGATTGGAGAGTAAAAAGTTGACTCCCGCCACGTATTCACGCGACAGGCGGTTAGCTTCCTGCTGCTTATCCTGGTGCGCACTTCTGCGACCCATATACCAGCCGTAGGCGGCCGCAATGGGCAAAAGCAGAAATAACAACTCCAGCATCGTGAATTATTCCTTCACTGGTTCAGGCATGGTTGTTGGCGTACCTACAACGTTTGAGGCGATAAGCTGCTGTTCCAGTTTTTTGATTCGACGCTCTGCACGCATTAACGAAACTCGAACGCGCAACCAGAACAGGCCACAAATGACCCAGCCAATGACAAAGCCCGCACCAAACAGCACTGCCAGCAGCGTCGAAATGCTGAAGTTACCTTGCGCAAGAAGGTAGTTAAAGTGCACCTGAGTGCCATTTTGCGCCCCCAGCGTCACTGAAACGATGAATATCGCCAGGACCAGCAATAAGATCACTAAGTATTTCACATCACTTCCCGTATGTTTTAATTGGATAAATTCTGTCCAGAACATCATGTTCAGCGCTATAAATTACCATTTCCCTTAGTGGCGGGGAATCATTAAGCGTCTGTTAATCTCTAATTAATGGGGGCTACGGGTACCTTTTGCAACCCACTCAGCCCTCGGAGTCATGACGTTCAGCTATTTCAACCTGCTCTTCACGTGGCGGTGCCAGCGGTCCACACAGGCGCTGCGTAAGCCAGCAGGCAATTGTGACCAGCAGCCAGGAAATCAGCGTTGCGGCAATGAGATCCCGCGGCCAGTGCATGCCGAGCAGCATACGGCTACTCATTACCGCGCATGCCCACACCATGAGTACGACAATGGTCACCACCCTGCGACGCGGCCATAGCAGCCCCACCGCAAGCAACGCCCAGCTGGCAGCAAACATCGTGTGTCCGGAAGGGAAAGCAAAACCGGTTTCATTCTGCCAGTGACTGCGCAGCCAGGCCGGGACCTGCGTTTCTTTCTCCAGCTGACGCGCCACAAGCTCGCTGCGTGCCTTACGCTTTAAATTGTAGAACTGCTCAACCGGAACGCTACGGGATTTTTCCAGCCACACCACATACGGACGCGGTGCCTGAACCTGCTCTTTAATCACCGACTTTGCCCCCTGCCCCAGCAGGATGGCCCCACCCAGCAGCGCAAACAACACCAACGCCGCCTTAAGCCGAAAGCGCAGACACCATAAAAACCAGCAAAACAACACAACGTGCGTGATGAGCCCCCAGGGTTGCGTAACCGTTTCTGTGACCCAATACATGGCCTTCAGCCAGCGAGAATCTGAACCTGGTTGCCACTGCCAACCCCAAAGCAAGGTCAGTACCGGAATAATGAGCAACAGCAGCGCCGCAAGCGCGGTACGTCTGGCGATAGGCAGCATGTTTTTTTCCTCGTGAGCGAAACCGTTCAAGGATAACCGAAAAAGTGCACCAGCGGTAAAACAGCACGTGACGTAAATAGCGAAAATAGCGGGCTACACTGTCGGGGAGGCGTTTATGCCCCGGATGTGGCAAAATAACGAATAATAATTGCATACAGCCAGCTAACTGGCAGACGCCTGCGGGCGTGATATGTGTACTGGAGAATCACATGCAGCTTAAACGTGTGGCAGAGTGCAAACTGCCAACCCCCTGGGGCGATTTCCTGATGGTGGGTTTTGAAGAACTGGCAACCGGACAGGACCATGTCGCACTGGTTTATGGTGACACCAGCGGCAGCGCCCCAGTGCTGGCGCGCGTGCATTCCGAATGCCTTACCGGCGATGCCCTGTTCAGCCTGCGCTGCGATTGCGGTTTCCAACTGGAGGCTGCGCTGACGCGCATTGCTGAAGAAGGTCGCGGTATTCTGCTTTATCACCGTCAGGAAGGCCGCAATATCGGCCTGCTGAATAAAATCCGCGCCTATGCGTTGCAGGACCAGGGCTACGATACGGTGGAAGCTAACCATCAGCTCGGGTTTGCTGCTGACGAGCGCGACTTCACCCTGTGTGCCGATATGTTTAAACTGCTAGGCGTAGAAGCCGTGCGCCTGCTCACCAACAACCCACGCAAGGTCGAGATCCTGACTGAAGCCGGTATTAACATTGTTGAGCGCGTACCGCTGATAGTCGGTCGCAATCCAAAAAACGAACGCTATCTTGATACCAAAGCCGCACGCATGGGGCATCTGCTTTCTGAGTAACGCCAATGCATAAGAAAAAGGCCTGCAATGCAGGCCTTTCTTTTTAGTTCAGCATGTTGCGAATCACATAGTGCAAAATACCGTCGTTCTGGTAGTAGGTGAGTTCGGTTGCCGTATCAATGCGGCAACGGCAGTCCACCTGCTCAGTATGGCCGTCAGCATAGGTCAGCATGACGGGCACCGTCGCCCCTGGCTTGAGTGCGGCCAGGTTACTGATATCAATGCGCTCTTCACCGCTTAACTTAAGCGTTTTTCGCGTAACACCCTGCGGGAACTCCAGCGGCAATATGCCCATACCAATCAGGTTAGAGCGATGAATACGCTCGAAGGATTCGGCAATCACCACACGAATACCCAGCAGGCGTGGGCCTTTGGCTGCCCAGTCCCGGCTTGAGCCTGAACCGTATTCTTTACCTGCGATCACCGCCAGCGGGACGCCCTGCTCTTTATAGGCCATCGCCGCGTCGTAAATAGCCACCACGTTGTTTCCCGGCAGCTGACGCGTCATACCCCCTTCCACGCCCGGCACCATCTCATTACGAATACGGATATTGGCAAACGTGCCGCGCATCATCACTTCATGGTTGCCACGCCGCGATCCGTAAGAGTTAAAGTCATCACGCGCAACGCCGTGCGACTGGAGGTAACGCCCTGCCGGGCTGTCGGCTTTGATGCTGCCCGCAGGTGAGATATGGTCGGTTGTGACTGAATCACCCAGTATGGCCAGTAGCCGCGCACCGTGAATATCTTTCACAGGTTCTGGCTGCGCGCGCATCTCATTAAAGAACGGCGTCAGGCGAATGTAGGTGGAATCCTCCTGCCAGCCATAGGTGTCTGACGTTTCGACCTCAATCTGCTTCCACTCTGGCGTCCCTTCGAACACCTCAGCGTATTCCTTACGGAACATCGCCGTAGACACTTGCGCTACTGCCTGACTGATTTCCTGCGTCGACGGCCAGATATCCTTGAGGTAGACCGGTTTGCCGGTTTTGTCCTCACCCAACGGCTCGCTCACCAGATTCACATTCATGTTGCCCGCCAGCGCATATGCGACCACCAACGGCGGTGATGCCAGCCAGTTCGTTTTGACCAGCGGATGAATGCGCCCTTCAAAGTTGCGGTTGCCGGAAAGCACCGCACCAACTGTCAGGTCTGCCTGGCGAATGGCTTGTTCAATTGGCTCCGGCAGTGGGCCAGAGTTACCAATACAGGTCGTACACCCATAGCCGACAAGGTTAAAACCCAGCGCATCGAGATACGGCGTTAGTTTTGCTTTCGCCAGATAGTCCGACACCACCTTCGAGCCGGGCGCCAGCGATGCCTTTACCCAGGGTTTGCGTACCAGTCCACACTCTGCGGCTTTCTTCGCGAGCAGGCCCGCGGCCATCAGCACGCTGGGGTTGGAGGTGTTGGTACAGGAGGTTATGGCCGCGATAACCACGGCACCGTCGGGCAGTTGCTCACGCTTGCCGTCAAGCGTATACGCAACAGGCGGGCGAGCTTTGCCAGCGGTATTGAGCTCCAGCTCTTCGCTGGCCTTGAATGCCTTTGGCACCTCACCCAGTGCCACCCGGTCTTGCGGACGTTTCGGCCCGGCAAGACTTGCCTCGACCTCACCCATATCCAGCGCAAGCGTACTGGTAAAGACCGGCTCGTCGCCCATGTTGCGCCACATGCCCTGCGCTTTGGCATACGCCTCCACCAGCGCGACCTGTTCATCACTGCGCCCGCTCAGGCGCAGGTAATCAAGCGTCACGCCATCCACCGGGAAAAAGCCGCAGGTCGCGCCATATTCCGGCGCCATGTTCGCGATGGTCGCACGGTCTGCCAGCGGCAGCGAGTCCAGGCCATCGCCATAGAATTCAACAAACTTACTGACCACGCCGTGCTTACGCAGCATCTGCGTTACGGTCAGCACCAGGTCGGTAGCGGTAATGCCCTCGCGCAGCTTACCCGTGAGTTTAAAACCCACCACATCCGGGATCAGCATCGAAACCGGCTGGCCGAGCATCGCCGCCTCAGCTTCAATCCCCCCCACTCCCCAACCCAGCACGCCAAGGCCGTTAATCATCGTGGTGTGGGAGTCGGTACCGACCAGCGTGTCAGGGTAAGCCACTGTCTCGCCGTTTTGCTCTTCACTCCACACGGTTTTACCCAGGTATTCCAGGTTAACCTGATGGCAGATGCCGGTGCCAGGTGGCACAACGCTAAAGCGGCTGAAGGCCTGCTGGCCCCAACGCAGGAACACATAGCGCTCATGGTTGCGCGCCATCTCAAGCTTAACGTTGGCACCAAACGCATCGTCATCACCAAAATGATCGACTGTGACCGAGTGGTCAATAACGAGGTCAACCGGCGACAGCGGGTTAACCTTGTCCACGTTACCGCCCAGACGTTTGACCGCCTCGCGCATGGCGGCAAGATCCACCACCGCCGGTACACCGGTAAAATCCTGCATTAATACACGCGCCGGGCGGTAGGCAATTTCCCGCTCTGCATGAGCCGTTTTCAGCCAGTCAGCCAGCGCCTGGATGTCTTTGTGCGTGACGGAGTCGCCATCCTGCCAGCGCAGCAGGTTTTCGAGCAGGACTTTTAGGGATTTTGGCAGGCGGGATAGCTCGCCCAGAAGGGATTCGGCTTTTGCCAGACTGTAATAACGGTAGTTTTTATTGTTTACCTGCAGTATCTCCCGGCAGGCTTCGTGTAGGGATGACGACATAACTCCTCCATTTACCATGAAAAGAGAAACCCGGAATGATGTTTGGGTTTGTCTTTAAAGATAACACAAAAGAGGTGTAACGTTTTGATAACAACCCGAAATGCTAAACGCCTGCCACGGCGCTAAGATGATGAAAAGAAACGCCCGGCTTGTACCGGGCGTTTTGATTTAGCGAGTGATAATCCAGATAAGCTGCGCCCAGAATGCCACTGAGAGGCTAAAAACGCTGAGCCATGACCAGTATTTAAGGTGATATCGATTCATAGTAACGGCGTGAGTAAGTTCAGATAATGAATAAACTGATTAACTCATCAGTTCACGAAATGCTGTGTGCAGTCTTGCATGCAGTTCGGTAATAATCTTAAAAATGTTATTACGTCACACTAAATAGTTTTTAATTAAATGAGAATTATTGTTTTTTACGTTCATCACTGGCAAACAGGTCAATAAAAGCCTGCTGATCGTCAGTTAACTTCCAGGACTCCGGGACCGTTGAAGACGCATGACGACGACGTTTACGCCGGTCACCTTTACGACACATTTGCCCCGCAGGTACAGCACCAGGCAATACCGCCATAACTTAACCCCAGAATTTCCACGCCAGGAGCGCCACAACCAGCCAGAACAGCGCTGAAACCGCAAAAACGGCTAACCATGCTTTACGCTTCAGTTCAGGGTCCCTCTGCGACGGCATATCCTTTTTTGATGACATTGCTGACCTCATACAATCGACATCACTAATCATTACACGCTGAACGATTGGTTATAATAATCAAGACTTGGGATAAATCCTAAATAAACTCTAGTGTAAAAGCCAGTGGATTTACGAATATTTTATCAGCGGATAATTAATCTTTTGATCGGACACCAATAACAGAAATAACAGATTTGCGTAGTTTAAAACTCTTCTCTACTTTTGTCGCGAATATGCGACAAGTTAACCATATTAATAGCATGGAATTAACTAATTATTACGATAAAGGGCAATGATAAGTGTGCTTATTGAGCTGCGAAAGAATAAGAAACGGTATCTCGCGAACAGCAAGATACCGTTATGGTATTAGCGGGAAGGCAGTTTAATATCGCGAAACATCGCTTCGATATCTTCATTGGAGCGTAGCGCCACCGCCGTGTCCACCACGTCACGAGTAAGATGCGGCGCAAAGCGCTGAATAAAATCATACATATAGCTACGCAGAAAAGTACTGCGGCGAAAGCCAATTTTCGTCGTGCTGTGACTGAAAATGTCCTGCGCATCCAGGCGCACCAGGTCCGGGTCCGCCACGGGATCCACCGCCATGCTGGCAATCACCCCAACACCCAGCCCAAGCCGCACATAGGTCTTAATTACATCGGCATCGGTCGCAGTAAAAACGATGCGCGGCGTCAGTCCGGCGCGGCTAAACGCGGTGTCCAGCTCAGAGCGCCCGGTAAAGCCGAAGGTGTATGTCACCAGCGGATACTGCGCCAGTTCTTCAATTCCCACTTTCCCTTTTGACGCCAGCGGATGATCCGGCGTCACCACAATCGAGCGATTCCAGTGGTAGCACGGCAGCATCACCAGGTCGTCGTACAGGTGCAGTGCTTCGGTTGCAATGGCGAAATCAGCATTACCCTTTGAGACCGCTTCCGCAATCTGCGTGGGCGAGCCCTGGTGCATGTGCAACGATACGCGCGGATAGCGCTCGATAAATCCCTTAATCACGCCGGGCAGCGCGTAACGTGCCTGCGTGTGGGTGGTAGCCACATACAAGGAGCCTTTGTCCGGCCAGGTATGCTCTCCTGCTACGGCTTTGATAGCATCCACTTTTGACAGCACTTCGCGTGCAATACGGATGATTTCCTCGCCTGCTGGCGTCACCTGAGTAAGGTGTTTACCGCTGCGGGCAAAAACCTGAACGCCCAGCTCATCCTCAAGCATCCTCACCTGTTTACTTATGCCAGGCTGTGAGGTGTAAAGACCTTCCGCTGTTGAGGAGACGTTGAGATTATGATTCACCACCTCAACAATATAGCGAAGCTGCTGTAATTTCATGGCTGACCATCCGGGGAAAATAATTGCCTGTTAAGACGATTTCATCATAAGAAATGATGCAATGATAACCACTATATCACTTATAGCTGCTATGTATAGATGTGAACAAAAGATAATAATGACGTTATAAAAAAGGGGCCGGTAATCACCGGCCCCTGATATTTAACGCTTATTAAGTGCTTATTTTTTAGCCTCGACCCACTTGCCGTCGATAAAGAATGCGGACCAACCGGTCGCTTTGCCTTCTTTTTCTGATGCGACGTACTGCTGTTTCGTCTTACGGCTGTAGCGCACGATGGTTTTATTGCCCTGCGGGTCTTCCTGCGGCGCATCGGCCAGATAGCGCAGCTTCTCCGGCAGCCTGTCGCGAAAGCGATACAGCTCAGCTACCTGCGGCGCGCGGGTTTCACGCGATTTCGGGAAGGTATTAGCCGCAAGGAACACACCAGCCGCACCGTCACGCAGTACAAAGTACGCATCTGACTTCTCGCACGGCAGCTCCGGCAGCGGTACCGGATCTTCTTTCGGCGGTGCCACTTCACCATTGCGAAGGATCTTGCGGGTGTTCTTACACTCTTCGTTGGTGCACGCCATGTACTTGCCAAAGCGCCCCATTTTCAGGTGCATTTCAGAACCGCATTTCTCGCACTCAACAACCGGGCCATCGTAGCCCTTAATGCGGAATTCGCCTTCTTCAATCTCGTAACCGTCACAGGCTGGGTTGTTACCACAGACGTGCAGCTTACGCTTCGGATCGATAAGGTAGCTGTCCATCGCTGTGCCGCATTTCGGGCAGCGACGTTTAGCGCGCAGCGCATTGGTTTCTGCGTCATCCCCTTCCAGCACGTTGAGCACTTCGTTTTCCGGCACCAGATTAATGGTGGTTTTGCAGCGCTCTTTTGGTGACAGCGCATAGCCGGAGCAACCGAGGAAAACGCCAGTGCTGGCGGTGCGAATCCCCATCGGGCGCGAGCAGGTCGGGCAGTCAATGCTGGTCAGTACCATCGGGTTTGGGCGCATACCGCCGTCTTCCGGGTCTTTACTCGCCGTCTCCAGTTTCTCGCTAAAGTCGCTAAAGAAGTTGTCCAGCACGCGTTTCCACTCTTTCTCGTGGTTCGCCACCTGGTCCAGGTTATCTTCCATCTGCGCGGTAAAGTCGTAGTTCATCAGATCGCGGAAGTTCTCTTCCAGGCGATCGGTGACAATCTCACCCATTTTCTCGGCGTAAAAACGACGGCTTTCCACGCGCACGTAACCACGATCCTGAATAGTCGAGATGATGGAAGCATAAGTAGACGGACGACCAATACCGCGTTTTTCCAGCTCACGCACCAGCGATGCTTCGCTAAAACGCGCCGGCGGCTTGGTGAAGTGCTGTGCTGGCAGCAGTTCAATGAGGCTCAGCGTATCGCCTTTGTTAACCGGCGGCAGCGTGCGGTCTTCATCACCCTTGCGCAGTGCAGGCATGACTTTAGTCCAGCCGTCAAAACGCAGCGTACGCCCACGCGCTTTGAGGCGGAAATCGCCCGCTTCAACGGTCAACGTGGTGGAGTCGTATTTTGCCGGTGTCATCTGGCAGGCAACAAACTGGCGCCAGATCAGCTGATAGAGTTTCTGCGCGTCGGCTTCCATGTCCTTAAGCGCTTCAGCCAGCACATTCACGTCAGAAGGACGAATCGCTTCGTGCGCTTCCTGTGAGTTCTCTTTACTGGCGTACTGGTTAGCCGCTTTTGGCAGATACTCACTGCCAAAGTTACCGTCAATATAGTCGCGCACCATATTCAGTGCGTCCTGGCTCAGGTTAGTTGAGTCGGTACGCATATAAGTGATGTAGCCTGCCTCATAAAGACGCTGGGCCATCATCATGGTTCTTTTCACGCCAAAGCCAAGGCGAGTACTTGCCGCCTGCTGGAGCGTAGAGGTAATAAACGGTGCACCTGGCTTGCTGCTGGTCGGTTTGTCTTCACGTTCAAGCACGCTGTAGCGCGCTTTTTCCAGTACGCTCACCGCCGCCATGGTTTCGTCACGGGTGACCGGACGGAACGGCTTATCGTTCTGGTGCGTGACCTGAACTGGCAGCGTATCGCCTTTCGGAGTGGACAAACTGGCGTCCACTTCCCAGTATTCTTCCGGTACAAACGCCTTGATTTCGCGCTCGCGTTCCACCACCAGACGCACGGCAACGGACTGTACGCGCCCGGCTGACAGACCGCGGGCAATTTTCTTCCACAGCAGCGGTGACACCATATAGCCCACCACGCGGTCCATAAAGCGGCGCGCCTGCTGTGCGTTTACGCGGTCAATATTCAGCTCGCCTGGTTTTTCAAAGGCCTGCTGGATAGCGTTTTTGGTGATTTCGTTAAAGACAACGCGACTGTAGCGTTTTTCGTCGCCACCGATGATTTCCCGCAGGTGCCAGGCAATGGCTTCCCCTTCGCGGTCAAGGTCGGTTGCGAGATAAATGTGGTCGGCTTTCTCGGCCAGTGATTTCAGCTCTGAAACCACTTTTTCTTTTCCCGGCAGCACTTCGTAATGTGCAGTCCAGTCATGCCAGGGGTCGATGCCCATGCGATTTACCAGGGCGCCGCGTTCATCCTTTTTGACCTTTTTCGTCGTTTTAGCCGTTTTGGTGGAGTCAGAGTCGGCGCTCTTTTTCTGAGTTGAACCACTGGTCGGCAGATCGCGGACATGCCCTACGCTCGATTTCACCACGTAGTCATTGCCGAGATATTTGTTGATTGTTTTGGCCTTTGCCGGTGACTCAACGATGACGAGAGCTTTACCCATATTCACCTTTACCTATCTGATTCTTCCAGGAATACGCCGCACGTTGATTCACCTTCCACAGGCGACGTGCCAGCTATATTGTGGCGGCGCTAATGGATATCAACCCTGTTTTTTTCAACGCTGAGCTTACGCAAAAAATAGACTCAGAGTACGGAAAAAACAGGCTTTTCGTGCAAATATGATACAGCACGACGGAATATCGCCGGAATGTCAAGCAATTCTATTGCCAGTTCTGCGAAAGCGTCACACTGTACCTGATAAAATTTGATACGCAACTTTATTAGCATGAGTTATTAAATCCCGCCAGCCCGCGAGACTTTACACCGGTGTCGATAAACCCCGGCAAAATTTGCCCTTAAATGAGCGCAGCCGTAAACTATGCGCAGTTTGTAAGGAGAGCATTATGCACGGTGAAACCCAACCCATAGACAAAGAAACGTTACTGACCGAAGCCAATAAATTGATACGCGATCATGAGGATTACCTCAAGGGCATGGAAGCGACAGATGTCGTCCAGCAAAACGGCGTGCTGATTTTCCGCGGCGAATACTTCCTTGATGAGCAAGGCCTGCCAACAGCAAAAAGCACGGCGGTATTTAATATGTTTAAACACCTCGCGCACGTGCTGTCAGAAAAGTATCACCTCGCGTCATAATTATTTCACTTTGCCGTTAACGTGCCATTTTTATCAATAAAGCGCGGCGCGACAATAAGTGAAGCAATGTCTGTTAAGACCGGGCATTTAAAAGTAGAAATGAACGCGCGCAAACGTTTAAATTTATCTGAACAGTCACACACGCACAGATAATTATGCATTGCGGGCAAGCGTCATCCTCGCTGTCTGGTCTGAGCAAATGAAAAAGGGACCCTCGGGTCCCTTTTAGTTTACAGCAGCGGTTTTTCACCGCGCTGCCACCAGCGCAGCAGCAGCCTGTCAGCGTTTAGCATGAGGCTTTTTGTCACGCGATCGGTCAGGCTTTTACGCGTTATGTAACGCACCTGAACAACGTCAAACTGTTCAAGGCGCGCCAGCAACCAGTCGTCGCTGGTGCTGATTTCATCGACCAGTCCTTTATCCCTGGCCTGGCTGCCATACCAGTGTTCACCGGTAGCCACCTGTTCAATATCAAGCGACGGGCGCATATCGGCCACAAACGCTTTAAACAGCTGGTGAGTTTCGTTTAGCTCTTCACGGAATTTTTCGCGCCCCTCTTCAGTGTTTTCACCAAATAGCGTTAGCGTGCGTTTGTACTGCCCGGCGGTATGCAGCTCCACATCCACATCGTTACGCTTGAGCAACCGATGGAAGTTCGGTACCTGCGCCACAACACCAATAGAGCCAACAATAGCAAACGGCGCACTAACGATAGTGTTGGCAACGCAGGCCATCATATAACCGCCGCTGGCGGCCACTTTATCGACCGCCGCCGTCAGAGGGATACCACGGCTGCGCAGGCGTTGCAGCTGCGAGGCAGCTAGACCGTAGCCGTGTACCACACCGCCCGGGCTTTCAAGACGCAGCAGCACTTCATCATTGGGTTTATACGCCGACAGCACGGCCCCCACTTCTTCTCGCAGCGCACCCACCTCATGGGCATCCATACTGCCTTTGAAATCGAGAACATACAGCACCGGCTTCGTCGCTACATCATCGCCACGCTTTGCTTTCTCTTTTGCTTCTTTATTTTCCTGCTTGAGGCGCTTTTTCTGCGCTTTTTGCCACACCTTACGCTGGTGATCGTCAAGCAGCGCGCTCTGCATGGTGTCGTTGATGTCCTGGTACTGCTTATTCAGGCGGGTTACCTCCAGCACGCCACGCTGCTGCTTTCTGCGCATTGCCAGATTGGTAAGAATCAGCGCCACTATGGCGATAGCCACCACCACCGTCGCAACACGGGCCAGAAATAATCCATAATTAATAATCAGATCCACAGTTCCGCCTTTTTCCATCGAGAATCGTAAGATGCGCTATTGTAGCGTCCTGCCAGACATTCAGACCACTATAATGGGCGAGTCTGCTCAGACTTGCGGCGAAATGTTTGCAAAATGTTAACCAATGGACGGCTGTCTGCCCCTCCGATTGAAATCCCGGGCGCAATCGGGCATAAAACGAGGCTATACGCGCTCACCTGACGCCATTCATTCCGCTCACCTCGGCAATGAGGAGAACATTGTGCATTACCAACCCAAAACCGACCTGCTCGACAACCGTATTATTCTGGTCACCGGCGCCAGCGACGGTATTGGCCGCGAAGCCGCACTCACCTACGCGCGCTACGGCGCAAGTGTGATTCTGGTCGGTCGTAACGAAGACAAATTGCGCGCCGTCGCGCAGGAAATCAACCAACACGGCCTGCCTGCTGCCCAGTGGCTGGTGCTGGATTATGACAAGGCCGATGCCGCAAGCTGCCAGCAGTTTGGCCAGCGGCTGGCCTCACTGGTGCCGCGCCTGGACGGCGTACTGCACAACGCCGGTATTCTCGGCGACATCGTGCCAATGACCGAGCAAAAGCCTGAGGTCTGGGAGCGCGTGATGCAGATTAACGTTAACGTCACCTTTTACCTGACTCAGGCGCTGCTGCCGCTGCTGCTTAAATCCGACTCAGGGTCGCTGGTGTTTACCAGCTCCAGCGTGGGCCGCCAGGGGCGCGCCAGTTGGGGGGCTTATGCGGTATCCAAATTTGCCACCGAAGGCATGATGCAGGTGCTGGCCGAAGAGTATCGCCACCGCAATCTGCGGGTGAACACCATCAACCCAGGCGGCACCCGAACTAAAATGCGCGCCAGTGCGTTCCCGCAGGAAGATCCCAATAAGCTCAAGACCCCACG
This sequence comes from Enterobacteriaceae bacterium 4M9, assembly GCA_010092695.1. Taxonomy (GTDB): domain Bacteria; phylum Pseudomonadota; class Gammaproteobacteria; order Enterobacterales; family Enterobacteriaceae; genus Tenebrionibacter. The sequence goes on from JAADJJ010000001.1 coordinate 2,867,659, forward strand.
CGACCTGATGCCACTTTATTTGTGGCTAATGGGCGACGACAGCCGCCGCAAAACCGGTATGTGTTTTGACGCCCAGCCGGGCCGCAAGCCGGGAATAGCCGAATGAACGACCAACGCCACCAGCAGCGCCAGCAGCGGCTAAAAGAAAAAGTTGATGCCCGCGTGGCCGCCGCCCAGCAAGAGCGCGGCATTATGATGGTCTTTACCGGCAACGGTAAGGGAAAAACCACCGCCGCTTTCGGCACCGCCACGCGCGCAGTGGGCCACGGTAAACGCGTGGGCGTGATTCAGTTTATTAAAGGCGAATGGCCCAACGGCGAACGCACTCTACTGGAGCCGCACGGTGTGGAGTTCCAGGTGATGGCAACCGGCTTTACCTGGGATACGCAAAACCGCGCCAGCGACACCGCCGCCTGCCTGCAAGTCTGGCAACACGGGCTGCGTATGCTGGCCGATTCCACGCTGGATTTAGTGGTTCTTGATGAACTGACCTATATGGTTGCCTATGAGTACCTGCCGCTCCACGAGGTGCTGGCGGCACTTCAGGCACGTCCGGCTCACCAGAGCGTGATTATTACCGGGCGCGGCTGCCATCGCGACCTGCTGGACATGGCCGATACGGTGACTGAAATGCGCCCGGTGAAGCACGCCTTTGACGCTGGCATTAAAGCCCAACTGAGGATTGATTACTGATAAGCCCTGGTGACTGTGCTGCCTTTGGGTTGCGTTGATGTATTGCGCGAGACGCTAACGTGATTGCCAGCACAGTGTTTAGTGATGATTCCCTGATGCACTGAACGGGCGTTCGAGAGTGTAAGCGTATGAACCAGTGAACCAGTGAACCAGTGAACCAGTGAACCAGTGAACCAGTGAACCAGTGAACCAGTGAACCAGTGAACGTAGCAAACTGAAACCATTAAAAAAGGGAAAGCATTGCTTTCCCTTTTTGTGCCGTTTCCAGCATATCGCCCGTGTTAAGACCCCGTGCGGCCCCCGCCGGTACGGCGGCTGCTGTTGCTGGTTTTACTGTGGCGCTTCACGGCGCGGCGAATCTGATTCGCCTTGGTGCGGCGACGGTCTTTTTCTACCGCCACTTTACTGGTGGTTTCCGGTGCCAGTTCCACCAGTTGGCGCAGATAGTTAGTTTGCGCCAGGTCCAGTTCCGTCCAGCCACCGCGCGGCAGTCCTTTCGGCAGCGGAATATCGCCATAGCGTACGCGAATCAGTCGGCTGACCTGCACGCCCACCGCTTCCCACAAGCGACGCACTTCACGGTTGCGCCCTTCGGTCAGCGTCACGTTATACCACTGATTAATACCTTCACCGCCGCTAAAACGCAGGGTTTTAAACGCCGCCGGACCGTCCTCCAGCTGCACGCCGCGCGTCAGTTCGTTGAGTTTTGACTGATCCACCTGGCCAAACACACGTACCGCGTATTCACGTTCAACTTCGCGGCTTGGGTGCATCAGGCGGTTAGCCAGTTCACCGTCAGTGGTGAAAATCAGCAGACCGCAGGTGTTCACGTCAAGGCGGCCCACGGCAATCCAGCGCGCGCCATTGAGTTTCGGCAGTCGGTCAAACACCGTTGGGCGGCCTTCGGGGTCACTGCGGGTACACAGTTCGCCTTCCGGCTTATAGTACGCCAGCACGCGGCACACCTGGCCGACAACGGGCTTGATATCAATCAGGCGACCATCAATACGCAGCTTCAGTGACGGCGTCACTTCAACACGATCGCCAAGTGTGGCGATTTTGCCGTCCACGCTAACGCGCCCGGCAGAGATAATAGTTTCGATTTCGCGGCGTGAGCCGTGGCCAGCTCGCGCCAGCACTTTCTGTAACTTTTCGCTCTTGTCGTTCATTGAGCTTCCTCGGGTGTCGCCTTCACAGGCGTCTGATAACAGCCGCAAAACACATTTGCCTTACGGCTAAGTAAACACTCTTAGCATGAGGCGCGCCAAATTACGGCGCGCCTTTTTACGCGGACGCGTATGGTACACGAAATTGCGTATAAAAGGTGGCATTTCTCGGCGTATACCGGGTTCTGCTTTACCCGCGCGCCGTAAGGCGACGCAGTACCGACAAACCCGACATAAGGGACTGAGAAATGACCTGTCGTCACAGGTAAAAAAGGCCCCGCACAAGCCGGAGCCAGCGTTTATTCCAGCGCCGCATTCGCCGATTTAAGATGAGCTTCAAACTCTGCGTGGGTCAGCGTGCGTTTGCCGGAAGCCGCTTTAAGCTTTTTCCCCTCATCCTGCAAGGTGGTACGGTTTGCCTGGGTCTGTCTTTTGCCCAGCTTGCGCAGGATATGGTTAAGCTCATGCTCTTCAGAAAAATTAATGTGTTCTTTGTCGGTATTTGCCATCGTTACGCTCCTGAAAGGATTCAATTCATCACGGCATATCAGCGCCCGCACCCGGTGCAAAGCACTAACCTGCTTTCGGTATAGATGGCGAAACAGCGGCTGTCAAAAACGCTGCGGCCCCAATCGGGGCCGCATCAGACATCAGAAGTTGATATTGGCGGCAAGGCCACCGACAAAAGCGTCGTCCACTTTGCTAACAGCACCCGGTGCCGAAATATATTGCAGGTTCGGGCGTACCTGTAGCCAGTTGTTGACTTGCACGTTGTAGTAAATCTCGTAGTTGTATTCCGAACCGTTCTGAATAGGCAGGTACGTCGGGCTGTTGTAATTGCTGACGCCGTTGGCGAGATTCTGGGCACGCAGCATACGCGTATAGTCGGAGTTCACGTGGATACGACCTGCCCCCATGCCGATTTCGTCCTGTGGACGAGCGTCAAAGGGTCCTTTCCAGGCCAGTGAAATAGACTGGTAGTTGTCGGTTTTGGAGGTTTTTTTGTCGTTCATTACCCCCTGCACCGTCAGCCTAAGACCACGGTCAGCACTGCCACCCTGGCTTGTCAGCTGCTGCTGGGCGAGGATATAACCGCCCCAGGAATGTGCACTGTCGTTATAGCCACCGTTGCCCCAACTGCTATAAACGTCGCTATTGACGGACGTGTAGTAGTAGCCAATGCGGTAGTTACCTGGCAGTTTGTCCGGGCCAAAGGTCGGCTTCCAGCCCAGTTCCACCGGCACCAGATTACCTTCCGTCGGTCTGAATTCGAAACGGAAACCGTCGCCGCGCGCGTAGTTGTACGGGTTCTGGTTATAGAAACCCACCTGGAAGAACACTTGCGGTGTGATGTTGAGCTTCACACGCCCGCCCCACTGGGACACCGGCCAGTTATACCAGCGGTCACCGCGCCAGTTTCCTCCCTGGCCGCTACCAAATGCCAGGTTCTGGAATTTGTTATTGTCGAAGTTATCAAAGTCCTCCGCGACAGTAACGCGACCGGCTTTAACGTCCAGCACATCGTCAAAGAAGCCTTTACGCAGCCAGAACTGCGTTAAACGCCACGTCTGACCACGACCATACACCTCCTGCACTGAAGAGAGCATACCGGTACGCGGGTCTGCCACCTGCCCGGAGAGGTTCTGACCGTCACGGTTAGTGATAGTCAGCTGGAATTCGCTGTCCTGCCAGTTGAGGAATTTTTCCAGATCCAGGTTAACACCAAACGCCCACTGGTCACTGTAGCGCGCCGTCGTAGATTTGTTATAGCCCCCGGCGAAATTAGAGGCGGTTTCCATAGTGTAGTTTACGTTGAAATCAACACCGTTTGCCTTAAGCGCTGAACGACTTCCATCCCAGTCGCCGAACATCCACGGAGAGTCATAGCTGAAAGGCTCACCTGCCGCCCAGGTTTGACCGGCAAAGAGTGCTATGCCAAGAGCACTCAGCGCCAGGCCGCGTTTTTTAGCCACTGCGGTTAGTTTTTTCATGATTGTTATTTTAAATATTTGTAATGGGATTGTTATATTACCGGGATATTTATTTCATCCATTTACTGATTGTGCTGATAAAAGGCAGCGTTACAGAATGAAATATAAAAATGAGAGAGATTTAACAAAACAGGAAAAAAGGCAACGTGATGGCACGGATTATGAAATTTAAGAACGGATAAATACAATAACGGCGGCGTTAGACTACGTCGCCGCAGGGTCATTACAGGAAGGGTTTGACGTCACCCACGCCTTCACGCACCACTTCTGGCGTATCTTCAGTAAGATCAATAACCGTGGTTGGTTTCTGCCCCAGATAGCCACCGTGGATAATCAAATCAACCTGCTTTTCCAGCCGGTCTTTGATTTCATCTGGATCGGATTCGGTAAATTCACTGTCCGGGAGCATCAATGAAGTGGAAAGCATCGGCTCATTCAACACTTCCAGCAACGCCAGAGCGATAGGATTTGACGGCACGCGCAGCCCAATGGTTTTACGCTTTTCCTGCAACAGGCGGCGCGGCACCTCTTTGGTACCCTTAAGGATAAAAGTATAGTTACCCGGCGTGTTGTTCTTAATCAGGCGAAACGCCACGTTATCAACGTAGGCATACGTCGACAGCTCCGACAAATCGCGGCACATCAGAGTAAAGTTATGGCCACTTTCCAGATGGCGAATGCGGCAGATGCGTTCCATCGCGTTTTTCTCTTCCAGCCTGCAGCCCAGCGCGTACCCGGAATCGGTGGGATAAACAATAACACCGCCCTTACGCACGATCTCCACCGCCTGGTTGATCAGACGCGGCTGCGGGTTATCCGGGTGGATATAGAAAAACTGACTCATGACTGCCCTCTCTTACTGTTCATTATGACTCCAACGCTGCCAGACCGGCATAACGCCCTCCGGTAACCACAGTTTACGCCCCAGTTCAATCCACGGGCAGGGTTGGTGAAAATCCGAACCCTGGGAGGCCAGCAGCATAAACTGTCGTGCATATTGCGCCAGTTGGTTACGCTCGTCCGGCGCCTGCTGACACTGCGCCACCTCCATCGCATCTCCGCCACATTGCGCAAAGTGCGCCAGCAGGCGCTTGAGCCATTTTGCCGACAAGCGGTAGCGGCCCGGATGAGCCACCACCGCCTGCCCGCCTGAATGATGAATAACTTCAATAGCTTGTTCTATTGTACACCACTGCGGCGGAACATATCCCGTTTTCCCTCGTGCCAGATAGTGTTTAAACACATCGGCAATAGTGGTAGCACGCCCGTTTTCAATCAAAAAACGCGCAAAGTGGCTGCGTGTGACAGTGCCACCCTCGGCATATTTTTGCGCCCCTTCCCAGGCACCGGGAATGCGGGCTTTTTCAAGACGTTCGGCAATCATGCGCGCGCGGGATTCGCGCAGCTGGTGCTGGTTTGCCAGAAAGGTCCGCAGCGCAGGATGCGTTTCATCCACACCAAGACCAACAATGTGGATTTCATGATTTTCCCAGACGGTAGAAATCTCGACGCCACTGACCAGGCGCAGCGCCAGCCCGGCACGGGCAATTTCAGCCTGCGCCGGTGCAATGCCTGCCACCGTGTCATGATCGGTTATCGCCAGCACATCAATACCCTGCTCTGCGGCTCTGTGCACCAGCTGTTCCGGCGTCAGCAGGCCGTCAGATGCCGTCGTATGGCTGTGTAGGTCGTACATCACCTGCTTGCTGGCTTCGCTCAAAGCGTCTCCTGGATTATTCGCATCACAAAACACCATCATAACCGTCTGATAATGAAAAATCGCTATTGACATTATCTTCGCGAACCAGTTAACTAGTACGCAAGTTCACTCGATTAAGGTATCTGATCATGCAACACATTATCGTTATGCATAACCGCTGGTGGCGCACTTCCTGAATGGGACAGAGTGCTCGCACTTGCGCATGCAATGCAGATACCTGGCCCGCCACGACGCGGGCTTTTTTATGAACAAAATTTGGGAAGGTCTTATGGAACATGCAAAACCGGCGCTGGAACTGATTACCCTCGCCGCCCCGTATTGCGAAAACCCGACAGCACTATTTCACCAGCTGTGCGGCGCGCGCCCGGCTACGCTGCTGCTGGAATCTGCCGACATTGACAGCAAAGACGACCTCAAAAGCCTGCTGCTCGCAGACAGCGCACTGCGCATTACGGCGCTCGGCAACCGCGTAACGGTACAGGCGCTGTCGGCAAACGGTGACGCACTGCTCCCACTGCTTGATGCCGCACTGCCAGCCGACGTGACCAATACCACTTTACCGCAAGGGCGCGAACTGACCTTTCCGACGCCAGATAACATGCTTGATGAAGACAGCCGCTTACAGTCGCTGTCAGTGTTTGACGCGCTACGCATTCTTCAGACGTTAGTGAGCGTGCCACAACATGAGCGTGAAGCCATGTTTTTCGGTGGCCTGTTTGCCTATGACCTGGTTGCGGGGTTTGAAGATTTGCCCGCGCTGCGCCAGGAAAACCGCTGCCCGGATTACTGCTTTTATCTTGCAGAAACGCTGCTGGTGGTTGACCACCAGCAACAATCTACCCGCGTGCAGGCAAGCCTGTTTACCCCGCTTGATGCTGAGCGCGCTCGCCTGACGCAGCGTATCGCGGCACTGGCAGAGCAAATGCACAACATCAGCACCGAACTACCGGTGCAGAAACTGGAAAACATGGCACTGAGCTGCAACCAGAGCGATGAGGAATACGGTGACGTGGTCAGCCAGATGCAGCAAGCCATTCGCATCGGTGAAATCTTCCAGGTCGTGCCGTCACGCCGTTTCTCACTGCCCTGCCCGTCGCCGCTTGCCGCTTATCAGGTGCTGAAAAAGAGCAACCCCAGTCCGTACATGTTCTATATGCAGGACAACGAGTTCACGCTGTTTGGCGCCTCTCCGGAAAGCTCGCTCAAATATGAATCCCACCAGCGCCAGATTGAAATTTACCCAATTGCCGGAACACGCCCGCGCGGACGCCGCGCTGACGGCGAGCTGGACCGCGATCTCGACAGCCGCATTGAGCTTGAGATGCGTACCGATCACAAAGAGCTGTCCGAACACCTGATGCTGGTGGATCTGGCGCGTAATGATCTGGCGCGTATCTGCACCCCCGGCAGCCGCTATGTAGCCGATCTCACTAAAGTTGACCGCTACTCCTTTGTGATGCACCTCGTTTCCCGCGTGGTCGGCGAACTACGTCACGATCTTGATGCCCTGCACGCCTACCGCGCCTGTATGAATATGGGCACACTGAGCGGCGCCCCCAAAGTGCGCGCAATGCAGCTTATCGCCAGCGCCGAAGGCTGCCGTCGTGGTAGCTACGGCGGTGCCGTCGGTTACTTCACCGCTCACGGCGACCTTGATACCTGCATTGTTATCCGCTCCGCTTATGTCGAAGACGGCATTGCTACCGTACAGGCCGGTGCTGGCGTAGTGCTGGACTCTGTGCCGCAGGCTGAAGCCGACGAAACCCGAAACAAAGCGCGCGCGGTGCTGCGTGCGATTGCCACCGCGCACCACGCAAAGGAGACTTTCTGATGGCCGATATTCTGCTGCTCGATAACGTGGACTCCTTTACCTGGAACCTGGTGGATCAGTTGCGCGCCAGCGGCCACCGCGTGGTGATTTACCGCAATCAGGTGGCGATTGACACAATCCTTGCGCGCCTGTCTGAAATGGAAAAGCCGGTGCTGATGCTCTCACCGGGCCCAGGCGCCCCGTCTGACGCGGGCTGTATGCCAGAACTGCTCGCACACCTGCGCAGCAAACTGCCGATTATTGGCATCTGCCTTGGCCACCAGGCCATTGTTGAGGCCTACGGCGGCTACGTCGGCCAGGCAGGCGAAATCCTGCACGGCAAAGCCTCGGCCGTTGAACATGACGGTGAAGCCATGTTTGCCGGGCTGCCCTCACCGCTGCCGGTGGCGCGCTACCACTCGCTGGTTGGCAGCCGCATCCCGGCAGAACTGAAAGTCACCGCACAATTTAACGGTATGGTCATGGCGGTACGCCATGACGCCGACCGGGTCTGTGGTTTCCAGTTTCATCCGGAATCGATTTTAACTACTCAGGGAGCAAAGCTGCTTGAGCAAACACTGGCCTGGGCGCTGGCGTAAGTAAGAGGGAAAGCACAATGCAACCGATTTTAGAAAAACTGTTTCAGTCTCAGGTGCTCACCCTTGAGGAAAGCCGCGCGCTGTTTACCGCCATCGTGCGCGGCGAGCTGGAGCCAAGCCAGCTTGCGGCAGCGCTCATCAGTATGAAAGTGCGCGGCGAAGACCCGCTTGAGATTGCCGGTGCAGCCTCCGCTCTGCTGGATGACGCCGAGCCGTTTCCGCGCCCGGACTACACCTTTACCGACATTGTCGGCACCGGCGGTGACGGCAGCAACAGCATCAATATTTCAACCGCCAGCGCCTTTGTTGCTGCCGCCTGTGGGATGAAGGTCGCCAAGCACGGCAACCGCAGCGTCTCCAGCCGTTCCGGCTCTTCTGACCTGCTGGCCGCGTTTGGCATCCGCCTTGATATGAGTGCTGAAGCGTCACGCAAAGCGCTTGACGAATTGGGCGTGTGCTTTCTGTTCGCACCGCAGTATCACACCGGGTTTCGCCACGCGATGCCGGTACGCCAGCAGCTGAAAACCCGCACGCTGTTTAACGTACTCGGGCCGCTGATTAACCCGGCGCACCCACCATTGGCGCTGATTGGTGTCTACAGCGCAGAACTGGTACAACCCATTGCTGAAACGCTGAAAGTGCTGGGTTACCAGCGCGCCGCCGTCGTACACAGCGGCGGCATGGACGAAGTGTCTTTGCATGCCCCGACGCTGGTGGCCGAACTGAACAACGGCGCTATCGATAACTACCAACTAAGTGCCGCCGACTTTGGCCTTGCTCCTTACGCCAAAGAGGCGTTAGCTGGCGGCTCACCGGAAGAAAACCGTGACATTCTGGCGCGCCTGTTACAAGGTAAAGGTGACATCGCCCACGAATGCGCAGTGGCAGCCAACGTCGCCATGTTAATGCGCCTGCACGGTCATGAAAATTTACGCGAAAACGCCAGCCACGCGCTGGAAGTGGTGCGCAGCGGCGAAGCATATTCCCGCGTTACGGCACTGGCATCGAGAGGATAAGGCTCAGATGAAGGACACTGTTTTAGCTAAAATTGTTGCAGATAAGGCTATCTGGCTTGAGGCGCGCAAAGCGCAGCAGCCCCTGGCCACGTTTCAGAATGATATCGTTGCCAGCACGCGCAGCTTCTATGACGCACTCGCCGGTACCCGCACGGCCTTTATCCTTGAGTGCAAAAAGGCTTCGCCATCCAAGGGACTGATCCGCGATGATTTCGACCCGGCGCGCATTGCAGGCGTTTATAAAGACTACGCTTCAGCCATTTCCGTGCTGACCGATGAGAAATATTTTCAGGGTAGCTTTGATTTCCTGCCTGTTGTCAGCGGCATCGTCAGTCAGCCGGTGCTGTGCAAAGATTTTATTATTGACCCTTACCAGATTTACCTCGCCCGCCACTACCAGGCGGACGCCTGCCTGCTGATGCTGTCGGTGCTTAACGACGACGAATATCGTCAGCTTGCCGCCGTTGCTCACAGCCTTAATATGGGCGTGCTGACCGAAGCCAGTAATGAAGAAGAACTGGAGCGCGCTATTCGCCTTGAAGCCAGAGTGGTGGGTATCAACAACCGCGACCTGCGCGACCTCTCCGTTGACCTTAACCGTACCCGCCAACTGGCTCCGCGCCTGGGGCCGAATGTCACTGTCATCAGCGAATCCGGCATTAGCAGCTACGCCAATGTGCGTGAGTTGAGCCATTTTGCCAACGGCTTCCTGATTGGTTCGGCGCTGATGGAAGAGGACGATTTACCCGCCGCAGTGCGCCGGGTGCTGCTGGGTGAAAACAAAGTCTGTGGCCTGACCCGCGCCGAAGACGCTCGCGCGGCTTATGACGCTGGCGCTATCTACGGCGGCCTGATTTTTGTGCCTTCGTCACCGCGTGCTGTCGATGCGGCTAAAGCACGTGAGGTGATGGCGGCTGCACCACTGCGCTACGTCGGCGTGACCCGGGATATGCCCGTCGCAGAAGCGGCAACGCTCGCCAAAAGTTTAAATCTGCGTGCATTACAACTGCACGGCAGTGAAGACCAGTCTTACATTGATGAGCTTCGCGCCGCCCTGCCCGAACAAACTGCTATCTGGAAGGCGCTGAGTGTGGGCGACACCCTACCAATGCGCAATCTGCGCAACGTTGAGCGCTACGTGCTGGATAACGGCCAGGGCGGTAGTGGGCAGCGTTTTGACTGGTCGCTGCTGGCCGGGGCTGCAAACCTCAATAACGTGATTCTGGCAGGCGGCCTTGGTGCAGATAACTGTATTGAGGCAGCAAAAGCAGGCTGCGCCGGACTCGACTTCAACTCAGGCGTGGAATCCGCGCCCGGAATTAAAGATGGCAACAAGCTGGCAGCGGTGTTTCGCACCCTGCGGGCTTACTAAGGAAGAGATGATGAGCACATTACTGAACCCCTATTTTGGTGAATTTGGCGGCATGTACGTGCCGCAAATTTTGATGCCTGCCTTGCGACAGCTTGAAGCCGCCTTTGTTGAGGCACAGAGCGACCCGGAATTTCAGGCGCAGTTTACCGATCTGTTGAAAAACTACGCTGGCCGCCCGACCGCACTGACGAAATGCCGCAATATCACTGAAGGCACGCGCACCACGTTATATCTCAAGCGCGAAGATCTGCTGCACGGCGGGGCGCACAAAACTAACCAGGTACTGGGTCAGGCGCTGCTGGCTAAGCGCATGGGCAAAACAGAAATCATCGCCGAAACCGGCGCAGGTCAGCACGGTGTGGCCTCAGCTATCGTCTGCGCCCTGCTCGGCCTGAAGTGCCGCATTTATATGGGTGCCAAGGACGTCGAGCGCCAGTCACCGAACGTGTTTCGCATGCGCCTGATGGGTGCGGAGGTGATTCCGGTGCACAGTGGTTCCGCCACGCTCAAGGATGCCTGTAACGAAGCGCTGCGCGACTGGTCTGGCAGCTATGAAAAAGCGCACTATATGCTCGGCACCGCCGCTGGCCCGCACCCGTTCCCAACCATCGTGCGTGAATTCCAGCGCATGATCGGCGAAGAAACTAAAGCCCAGATGCTGGAAAAAGAAGGCCGCCTGCCGGATGCCGTTATTGCCTGCGTGGGCGGTGGCTCTAACGCCATTGGCATGTTTGCCGACTTTATCGATGAAACCTCGGTACGCCTGATTGGCGTAGAGCCTGCCGGCCACGGCATCGAGACCGGCGAGCACGGCGCACCGCTCAAGCACGGGCGCGTCGGTATCTATTTCGGCATGAAATCGCCCATGATGCAGACCGATGACGGCCAGATTGAAGAGTCTTACTCCATTTCAGCCGGTCTTGATTTCCCATCAGTTGGACCGCAGCATGCTCATCTCAATAGCACCGGTCGCGCCGACTATGTTTCTATTACCGATGATGAAGCGCTGGATGCCTTCCAGACTCTGTGTCGCCGCGAAGGTATTCTGCCCGCGCTGGAATCATCTCACGCCCTGGCGCACGCGCTGCGCATGATGCGTGAAGACCCGGAAAAAGAGCAGTTACTGGTGGTTAACCTCTCCGGTCGCGGCGACAAAGACATTTTCACCGTTCACGACATCCTGAAAGCACGAGGGGAAATCTGATGGAACGCTACGAACAGCTTTTTAAACGCCTCGCTGCCCGCCAGGAAGGTGCATTTGTTCCTTTTGTGACACTGGGCGATCCTTCTCCTGAGCAGTCGCTAAAAATCATCGATGCGCTGGTTGAGGGCGGTGCCGATGCGCTGGAGTTGGGAATTCCGTTCTCTGACCCGCTGGCAGACGGCCCGACAATTCAGAATGCCACTTTGCGCGCCTTCGCTTCCGGCACTACGCCGGGCCAGTGCTTTGAAATGCTGGCAGCAATTCGCCATAAATACCCGGACCTGCCGATAGGGCTGCTGATGTATGCCAACCTGGTGTGGACCGGTGGTATTGATGAGTTTTACGCACGCTGCGCCAACGCGGGCGTTGACTCGGTGCTGGTGGCAGATGTGCCAGTCGAAGAATCGGCACCGTTTCGCCAGGCCGCGCTGCGCCATGAGGTAGCTCCTATCTTTATCTGCCCGCCTAACGCCGATGACGAACTGCTGCGTCAACTGGCCTCTCACGGACGTGGCTATACCTATCTGCTGTCGCGTGCTGGCGTTACCGGTGCAGAAAACCGTGCCAGCACGCCGCTGCATCACCTGGTGGAAAAGCTCACCGAATATCACGCTGCGCCTCCCCTGCAAGGTTTCGGTATCTCTGAACCGGCACAGGTGCGTGCCGCGCTGGATGCCGGCGCCGCAGGTGCGATTTCTGGATCAGCTATTGTCAAAATCATTGAGAAAAACCTGCAACAGCCGCAGCAAATGCTGGCCGAACTGAAAGCGTTTGTGCAGGGAATGAAAGCGGCCACTCACCGCAATTAACCTGAAACGCCGCCTGTTGAGAGGCGGCGTTTTTATTATTGCCTTAAGCACCTGCATCAATTTCCTGCCTAAATCCCCGCATTATCTGTCAGTAATAGTCCTGTCTTTCTCTGCCGTTATTTTACGCCGCGACAGAGTTACTTCGCGCTTATTGGTAACGTCGTATTCTTAACAATATGGAAAAATCCCACAGCAGGAATAAATTTCCTCTACGCTCAATCATATAGAGCAAACACGTTTTATCATTAACCTTCAGAGGTTCATCATGAAAATGCTCAACCGCATTGCGCTTGTCGCAACGGGAGTACTTCTATCAGGGATGATGAACTCAACAGCCGCATTTGCGCAAACCGATGGGACCCTTACGTTCTCAGGGGCGCTCATCGAAGATGTCTGCACGATGACGAAACAGCAAAACGGCATTAACTCCACTTGCCGTGCCATTGACGGCACTATGCAAACAGCATCGCTCACGGTACGTCCGGTAACTCAGGGGCTGTTACCTGCTAACAAAGGCACCACCTCCATGCAGTGGATGAACGATGCCAGAACGGTCGGTGTCGTCACAGCGCAATACCACTGAGTGAAATAACCACAAGGAAACCACATAACCACAACACACAGCCCGATAAACAAAGCGAGGATGATTTCATCCCATAATAACTATTGCAGCCAGGCGTTATATCTCACGTCAATTCAGGCGTGGCCAACCGTATTACGGTTGACATGATCGCAATACTGCCTCGGCTTCAGGCAATAAAAAAGGGGCAATACATTGCCCCTTAAGAAAAGTAAGATGGTGCAGTAATCAGAAGCGATAGCCTGCTGAGAACATAAATACCCACGGGTCGAGACGCGTGTCGACTGTTACGCGCTGGTCGCCTGCTTTAAATTTCACGTCGGTATCAATATCCATATACCAGACTGAGGCGTTAATCAGCCAGTCACGGTTAATCAGATAATCAATCCCCACCTGACCCGCAACACCCCAGGAATCGCTCAGACTCAGATCGCTAAGACCGGCTTCTTTACCAGCGCGGTTAAATTTCTCGTTGAAGAAGTTAGTGTAGTTAACACCCACGCCCACATACGGACGCGCCTTGCTGCCGGCATCACCGAAGTACCACTGTGCCATCAGTGACGGCGGAAGATGGTTAACTGTGGCGATTTGACCCAACGGAGCCAGACCCACGCGGTGGCGGAACGGCGTTGCGGCCAGCAGTTCGATCCCCACGTTATCGGTTGCCATGTAGGTGAAGGTTAAACCCAGCTGGGTGTTGTTGTTAACGTTAAAACTGCCCAGACCCAGTACGTTACTTGAACCTTCGGTCGGACGAACGGTGGCGCTACCGGCACGCAGGAAGAACTCACCTGCTTCATGCGCCGCTGCCACGCCAGAAAAACAACTTAATGCGAGAAGTGCCACTGCGAACTTTTTCATGTCCCTTTCCTTATTATGGTTTTGCTGCCGAGCAAATATACCTGGTAAGGAGTAATTCAGAACCGCTCGCGATCACATTTCGCTGGCTAATTTAACATTCAATGATCCAGATTAATTTTTTGATATCTCGGCGAAAGCCGTTTTTTGACAGGAGATCAATTTACGTCACATCGCTGCAGGTAAATATTTTTTGTTCGCTTTATTTCTGGTTGCTACCAAAAATGTATGCCGACCATGCGCATTGCTCTGCGTTATTCTCGTCATTTCATGAAACGTCAGGAATCAGCAGAGTGCGCCAGCATGGCTATTGCGGGCTATCTCCTGGCTGTTGGCAACGGTGCAATAAGGTACGTGAGTGCTGAAGGTGAACAGGTTTTAATCCACTCCAGGCTCAGGGGCGTTTAACCCACGTTCTGGCAGGCAATCTCCCCGCCAACAGTGGTGCCAGCCGGGCGCAACCAGGGTACAATCGCTCGCAGATTAATAGAGGCTTTAACCCAAGGAGTGTGCATGTCTATCACGGCGAACACGATTTACCGCGATACCGGTAATTTCGTTCGCAATCAGTTTATTACCATTTTACTGATCGCCCTACTTTGTGCTTTTGTGTCGTTCGTGACCAGCCTTGCTCTCTCTCCGAGCAGTGAGCAACTTTCTATTCTCAGTGAAGGGGATAATCTCGCAGGCAGCGTCGGTTTGTTTGATCTGGTGCGCAATATGACACCGGAACAACAGCAGGTGCTGCTGCGTGCGTCGGCCGCGTCTACCTTTTCGGCATTGCTCGGCAACACAATTCTTGCCGGTAGCGTACTGGCACTCATCGCGCTGGTTTCTGCCGGTCGTCGCACCAGTGCGCTGACCGCTATCGGTGCCGCTGTGCCGCTGCTGCCGCGCCTGCTTATTCTTATCCTGCTCACGACCTTTATCGTGCAGATGGGCATGATGTTTATCATCGTACCCGGCATTCTGTTGGCTATTGTGCTGTCGCTGGCACCGGTGATTCTGGCACAGGACCAGGCGGGCATCTTCGCCGCCATGCGCAGCAGTATGAAACTGTCCTGGGCCAACATGCGCCTGGTGGCGCCGGCTGTCGTCGGCTGGCTGCTGGCAAAAGTTGCGTTGATGCTGATGGCCGCCTCACTGGCCGTACTGACACCAGAGGTGGCCGCCATCCTCCTCAACACCGTCAGTAACCTGATTTCGGCAACGCTGATTGTCTATCTGTATCGCCTGTACATGCTGTTACGCCAGTAATCTTTTCCGACTCCTGACATCAGGCTATAGTCAGGAGTCCTCTTTTTATGGAACTCACTATGAAGCAGTTGCTCGATTTTCTCCCGCTCATTATCTTTTTCGCCTTTTATAAGATGTACGACATCTTTGTCGCCACTGGTGCGCTGATTGTTGCTACTGCCGTTGCGCTGGTTATCAGTTGGTACAAATACCGTAAAGTCGAGAAAATGACGCTGGTGACCTTTGTGCTGGTGGCCTTCTTCGGCGGCCTGACGCTGTTTTTCCATAACGATGAATTTATCAAATGGAAAGTCACCGTCATTTACGGCCTGTTCGCCGCCGCGCTGTTGATTAGCCAGTGGGTACTTAAAAAGAACCTGATTCAAAGCATGCTGGGCAAAGAGATTATGCTGCCCGCGCAAGTGTGGTCACGACTCAACCTGGCCTGGGCGCTGTTTTTTATCATCTGCGGGCTGGTGAACATTTATGTGGCCTTCTGGCTGCCGCAAAATATCTGGGTAAACTTCAAGGTGTTTGGGCTGACCGCGCTGACGCTGATTTTTACCCTGCTGAGCGGCGTTTATATGTACCGTAATATGACCGAACAACAGAAGTAACACGCTTTAAATACGCCGGTATTGCCGGCGTTTTTTTGCCCTTTCCTGCCTGCCGACTCCTTCACGACTTCGTGTATACTCCGCGCTGACACACGCATAAACACACTGTTTTTCAGGAATACGAATAATGACCACAAAAGAAACGCCGCAGGGTGAGCTGGTGCTGCGCACGCTGGCCATGCCTGCTGACACTAACGCCAACGGTGATATTTTTGGCGGCTGGCTGATGTCACAAATGGACATGGGCGGCGCCATTCTTGCCAAAGAGATAGCGCTGGGCCGCGTAGTGACCGTGCGCGTAGACGGCATGACATTTCTCAAGCCGGTAGCCGTGGGTGATGTGGTGTGTTGCTATGCACGCTGCGTCAAACGCGGTAACAGCTCTATTACCATCAATGTGGAAGTGTGGGTGAAGAAGGTATCCACCGAACCGGTTGGTCAGCGTTATAAAGCGACTGAGGCGATTTTTATTTACGTTGCAGTCGACAACGACGGGCGCCCACGGGCCATTGCCCCTGCTCAATAAGTACTGAAGCCACCCGCAGGTGGCTTTTTTATTGCCAATGACCTGTCCTCAATCGCGTGGACACGTTCCTGACTTAACCCAGGAGAACGAGATGATGACGGTGCCCCGCGCTGTGGGTAGGGTCAGCAGCCCGTGTTGGCTCGGCCTTATTTATCTTTTGCCTGGCAGTTCTCAGTGCTGACAGAAATTTCCTGTTAAGGGTGTTTGTACGCCCTTTCGGAGCATAAACCATGCCGCCTGCTATGCAGATGAATTTTTACTGTCACGGGTCTGTAACATTATTCATCACAAAGCAATGCATCCGCAGCTGATACCGGCGGTGGCCAGGCGCATTTACGAGCGCGTCCTGATTTTACTCTGCCCATAAAAAAGCCCGCACGCGGGCGGGCTTGATACAGCAGCGCGGCTTAGTCTACCGTCGCGCCACCGTTAATACGAAAGACGATATTTACCACCAGCCCTTTGCCTGGCTTGCCCGCTTCGTAGCGCCATTTGCGCATCGCCTGCTTCACTTCGCGGTCAAACATGTTGGCCGGTTTAGCAGACAGAACCGACACGTTTTCTACGCTGCCGTCGCTTGCCACATCAAACTTAACCCGCACCTGCCCTTCCATACGCAGCGCATACGCGCGGCTTGGGTACTGCGGCTGGTTGCGGCTCAGCGCCCGCGGGCCGCTGGGTGTCGCTGCACTTGGGGCAGCCGTACCAGGCGTCGTGCGCGGTGCGCTTGCGGTGGGGCGCGTCGCGGTATTGTTATCAAACGGTGATGCCGCACGCGGCTCGTCGCGTTTAACGTCCTGCTTAGGCTGCTCGACCTTTTTGACCGGTTTCGGCTTGGGTTTTGGCTTCGGTTTGGGCTTATGGATAACGACCGGCGCTTCTTTTGGTGGCTCTGGAACAGGTTCTGGCTCTGGCTCCGGTTCTGGCTCAACGACCGGTTGCGGTGCAGGCGCTGCCTGCGGGGGCTCAAGCGCTTCAGGCGCGACCATCGTCACACTGATAGCCTGTGGCGAGGGTGCGGGCATTTGTACCGTCTGGTTTACCGAGGCATACAGCAGCCCCGCCACAACGGCACCATGCAGCCCCACTGACAGCAGCGCGGGCCATGGAAACTGGCGAGGAGGTTCAAGGGTCATTACGGTCATAATCGTCCCGGTATCTTAGCGAGGGCATAATTTTAAATGCAAATAGCAATCATATTCAATAACGGCCCAGTGAAATGTCTGAACTTTACGGTGTAATCCCAGCCATTTCCCTTACAAATGTTATGCCTTTGGCAAGACGCTTATCTTTCCATTGCGTGTCACATAACTTTCACTTAACGTACCCGGGAAAATGATGACCAAAGGAGCCATCCCCGTGCTGTATGTGATTTACGCTGAAGATACCGCCGATTCGCTGGAAAAACGCCTGGCGGCTCGCCCGGCGCATCTGGCCCGCCTTGAGCTGTTGCATGACGAGGGGCGCCTGATTACCGCAGGCCCCATGCCCGCCGTGGACAGCAACGATCCCGGCCCTGCGGGTTACACCGGCTCAACGGTGATTGCCGAGTTCGACTCACTTGAAGCGGCTCAGGCCTGGGCAAATGACGACCCGTATATCGCGGCGGGTGTCTACGCCAGCGTCTCGGTAAAGCCCTATCGCAGAACGTTCTGAGTTTCTTGCCCCAATGGCCCGCAGCGGATTTAGCAACACAATGAGCTGAAACTGAACGTGAAGGGTGCGGGGAGGAAAGCGGATAATTACACACTCAGAGCACCGTAAGCGGTGCTCTGACTTATGCACTCAAAGATAGTGAATGGAAAACATCAGCGACAGACGCTGTCTGTTCACAAGGCACTTCCTGATGGCATGAATGCGTATGTTGCGACGAGACTGAGCTTCCAGCCAGCGCGACTTACGCCGTTGAGCCTGACGCACCATACGCCAGCGCCCGACTTCCGTTCGACTACGCCTCATTTTTACCACTCTTTCAAAAAACGATGCCCCATTATAGACCCATCCTGGCCCTAAACCAGCCGTTTCTTCCTGTTTTCACTTGCCGGGCGCACCGTAGTGCGTACACTCTTAACACTCCCCATTTTCATCGCTAAGGCATTCAGGTTTCAGTAAAACAGCGCCGCTGCCCTTTGACTGAACCGACAAATCTGGGATACATGTTGATATAACGGCTGCAGTGCAGACTGACGCCTGAGCCTTACGCGCCTGCTCACTGTGACCGGCGCGCTTATGAAAGGATTTTACGCAATATGACAACCTTCTATACGGTGGTAAGTTGGCTGCTCATTTTAGGCTACTGGTTACTGATAGCAGGCGTAACCCTGCGCATTTTGATGAAGCGCCGTGCCGTTCCTTCTGCGATGGCCTGGCTGTTGATAATCTACATTCTGCCGCTGGTCGGGATTATCGCCTATCTGTCACTCGGTGAACTCAACCTGGGCAAACGCCGCGCCGAGCGCGCCCGAGCAATGTGGCCTTCCACAGCAAAGTGGCTTAGCGACCTGAAAGCCAGCAAGCATATTTTTGCCACCGAAAGCAGCGACGTCGCGCGCTCGCTGTTTGAACTATGCGAACGTCGCCAGGGCATCGGCGAGGTTAAGGGCAATCAACTACAACTGCTGACCACCTCGGATGATGTGATGCAGGCGCTAATTCGCGACATCCAGTTGGCCCATCACAATATTGAGATGGTGTTTTACATCTGGCAGCCGGGCGGTATGGCAGACCAGGTGGCAGAATCACTGATGGCGGCGGCGCGACGCGGCGTACACTGCCGCCTGATGCTGGATTCTGCAGGCAGCGTAGACTTCTTTCGCAGCCCCTGGGCCAGCATGATGCGTAACGCGGGTGTTGAAGTCGTCGAAGCGCTTCAGGTCAGCCTGATGCGCGTTTTCCTGCGCCGTATGGACCTGCGCCAGCACCGTAAAATGGTGCTTATCGATAACTATATCGCCTATACCGGCAGCATGAATCTGGTCGACCCACGCTATTTCAAACAGGATGCTGGCGTTGGCCAGTGGGTTGATTTAATGGCGCGTATGGAAGGCCCGGTCGCGACATCCATGGGCGTCATTTACTCCTGCGACTGGGAAATTGAGACCGGCAAGCGCATTTTACCGCCGCCGCCGGATGCCAACGTGATGCCGTTTGAGCAAGCCAGCGGGCATACCATTCAGACTATCGCCTCTGGTCCTGGTTTTCCGGAAGATTTGATTCACCAGGCGCTGCTGACCTCGGTTTACGCCGCGCAGAAACATCTGGTGATGACCACGCCCTACTTTGTACCGAGTGACGATCTGTTGCACGCTATCTGCACTGCCGCCCAGCGCGGCGTAGATGTCAGCATTATCGTACCTTACAAGAATGATTCGCTTCTGGTAGGCTGGGCAAGCCGAGCCTTCTTTAGCGAATTGCTGGCCGCAGGCGTTAAAATTTATCAGTTTGAAGGCGGTTTGCTGCACACCAAAAGCGTGTTAGTAGACGGTCAGTTGAGCCTTGTCGGCACCGTAAACCTCGATATGCGAAGCCTGTGGCTTAATTTTGAAATCACGCTGGTGATTGACGACGACGGTTTTGGCAGCGATCTGGCCGCAGTCCAGGACGATTATATTTCGCACTCAAGGCTGGTTGACGAGAAGCAGTGGCTCAAGCGCCCGCTCTGGCAGCGCATTGTCGAGCGACTGTTTTACTTCTTCAGCCCATTACTGTAAAACGTGCCCAACAGCTGATAATAAACTGGTAATCATGATGGATATGGATCTGAATAACCGCCTGAGCGAAGACGACACTCTGGAGCAGGCTTACGATATTTTCCTCGAACTGGCGCCCGATAACCTGGAACCAGCGGATATCATTCTGTTTAATCTGCAGTTTGAAGAGCGCGGCGGCGCGGAATTGTTCGATCCTTCCGAAGACTGGGCGGAGCACGTTGATTTCGATCTGAACCCGGATTTCTTTTCAGAAGTCGTGATTGGGCTGGCGGACGAAGACGGCGGAGAAATTAACGATATTTTTGCCCGCGTGCTGTTGTGCCGTGAGAAGAGCCACAAGGTTTGCCATATTCTGTGGCGCGAATAAGCCTCATTGCGTAAAGAAAAGGCCAGCACAATGCTGGCCTTTTTTGTTCTTACCGTGCGCGCAAATCCCCTCCTGCCACGCCCACAATCGCCGTCGCTTACAGCGGATCCACTTTCAGACACGACACGGCATGACGGAAGTTACCTTCCAGCAGCGGGCGCGTGACGGCGCACTCCGGCCCGGCTATCGGGCAGCGGGTACGGAACACGCAGCCCGATGGCGGGTTGATGGGTGACGGCAACTCGCCTTCCAGCAACTGAATGGTCTTATCACGCTCTTTATCCGGGTCAGGCACCGGTACAGCAGACATCAGCGCCCGAGTGTAAGGGTGCAGCGGATTACTGTACACCTCATCGTAGGTGCCCAATTCCACCGCGTGGCCCAGGTACATTACCAGCACACGGTCTGAGATGTGCTTTACCACCGCCAGGTCATGGGCGATAAAAATCAGCGACAGCCCCATTTCACGCTGCAATGTTTGCAGCAAATTCACCACCTGAGCCTGAATCGAGACATCCAGCGCCGACACCGGCTCATCGCAGATAATAAGCTTCGGCTCCAGAATCAGCGCCCGTGCAATACCAATGCGCTGACACTGGCCACCTGAGAACTCATGCGGATAGCGGTTGATGAGGTTCGGCAGCAACCCAACGCGCATCATCATTGCTTTCACTTTGTCTTTTACCTGCTGACGCGGCATTTTCGGGTGATAGGTACGCAGCGGTTCCGCAATGATTTCACCGATAGTCATACGCGGGTTGAGTGACGCCAGCGGGTCCTGAAAAATCATCTGAATATCGCTGCGGACATTGCGCCACTGTTCGGCATCCATGCCGAGTAAATCGCGCCCGAGCCACGCCACTCGTCCGTGACTTGCCTTCACAAGCCCAATAATCGCGCGCGCAAAGGTCGACTTTCCACAGCCGGACTCACCGACCACGCCCAACGTTTCACCCTCATACAAACGCAGCGAAACGCCATCTACCGCCTTGAGGGTTTTTGGCGGCTGCCAGAACCATTGCCTGCCGTCTTTAATGTCAAAATGCACCTTCAGATCCTGGACTTCCAGCAACACTTTTTTCTCAGCGAGGGTACTCATACCAGTGCCTCCTTCGGCGCAAAGCAGGCACGTAAACGCCCGTCGTCAAAACGCTCCAGCGGTGGCATGGTATTGCATTGCTCCATCGCGTGCGGACAGCGTGGTCGGAAGGGGCAACCTCCCGGTAAACGCAGCAGATTGGGCGGGTTACCAGGTATGGTCAACAGTGCTTCCTCTTCGCTATCAAGACGCGGTACAGCATTCAAAAGGCCAATGGAATAAGGGTGCGTTGGCTGATAAAACACCTCGCGCGCGCTACCGTATTCCATGGTGCGCCCGGCGTACATTACCAGCACCTTGTCACAAATCCCCGCCACAACACCCAGATCGTGGGTGATCATGATAATGGCGGTGTTAAATTCACGCTTAAGCTCGTTCAGTAGCGTCATGATTTGCGCCTGCACGGTGACATCAAGCGCCGTGGTAGGCTCATCGGCAATCAGCAACTTCGGGCGACACAGTAGCGCCATTGCAATCATGACACGCTGGCGCATACCGCCAGAAAACTCGTGCGGAAACATGCGCATACGCTTGCGTGCTTCGGGCATTTTCACCGCATCCAGCATGCGCACTGACTCTTCAAACGCCTGCGCTTTGCTCATCTTTTTATGCAAAATGAGCACCTCCATCAACTGCTCACCCACGCGCATATAGGGATTAAGCGACGTCATCGGGTCCTGAAAAATCATCGAAATTTGCTCGGCACGCAGGCGATTTAGCTGCGATTCCGGCAGGTTGAGAATGGGCTTGCCGTTAAACTGTGCCGAACCGCCGGTGCGGCCATTTGCCGCCAGCAGCCCCATGAGTGCAAACGCGGTCTGAGATTTTCCTGAGCCGGACTCTCCAACAATACCCAGCGTCTGCCCGGCCTCAAGCGTAAAGTTCAAATCGTTCACCGCCGTCACGTCGCCATCTGGCGTGCTGAACGTCACTCGCAGGTCACTGACCTCCAGCAAACTGTTTTGTGTCATGCTCACAGGCTTACTCCTCAGCGGTCTTTCGGGTCAAGGGCGTCGCGCAGACCGTCGCCAATGAAGTTAAAACAAAACAGCGTCACCACCAGAAACCCGGCTGGAAACAGTAGCAGCCACGGCGAAACTTCCATTGAGTTTGCGCCATCGCTCAGCAACGCACCCCAACTGCTTAATGGCTCCTGGGTACCAAGACCCAGAAAGCTCAGGAACGATTCAAACAAAATCATACCCGGTACCAGCAAAGACGCGTAAACCACCACCACGCCAAGCACATTGGGTACGATGTGGCGCAGCACGATGCTGGCAGTTGACACCCCGCCGACCTGGGCGGCTTCAATAAATTCTTTGCGACGCAGGCTTAAGGTCTGGCCACGCACAATACGCGCCATATCAAGCCAGGACACCATGCCGATAGCGACAAAAATCAGGAAGATGTTCTGACCGAAAAAGGTCACCAGCAGAATGACGAAGAACATAAACGGAAAGGAGTTGAGGATTTCCAGCAAGCGCATCATAACCGAATCCACGCGTCCACCGAGATAGCCCGACAGCGAGCCATACAGCGTCCCCACCACCACCGCCACCAGCGCAGCGGCCACGCCAACCATCAGCGAAATACGCCCACCAATCGCCACGCGCACCAGCAAATCACGCCCGGAAGAGTCAGTACCAAAATAGTGGCCGGATGCCATATCCGGTGCCGCTGACATCATTGCCCAGTCGGTGTCGTCGTAAGCAAACTGCGACAGCAGCGGTGCCAGAATCACAAATAACGCAATCAGCGTCAGCACTATCAGGCTCGCCAGCGCCGCGCGGTTGTGCATAAAACGTCGACGCGCATCCTGCCACAGGCTGCGTCCTTCCACTTCCAGCTGTTCGCCAAAATTTTCCAGCGCGACGCTGCTTTTTTTACTAAACATCATCAGTCAGCTCCCGCGTCAGTAGCGAATTTTCGGGTCGATGACGGCGTACAACACATCAACCACGGCGTTAAACAAAATCGTCAGCGCACCGACCAGAATCGTCAGGCTCAACACCAGCGAGTAGTCGCGGTTAAGCGCACCGTTAACAAACAGCTGACCAATACCCGGCAGACCGAAGATAGTTTCAATCACCATCGAGCCTGTGATGATGCCCACAAACGCCGGTCCCATGTAAGACAGCACCGGCAGCAGTGCCGGGCGCAGTGCGTGGCGTAAAACAATGCGCCGCATCGGCAGTCCTTTGGCTCGCGCGGTGCGGATGAAGTTAGAATGCAGCACTTCAATCATGGAGCCGCGCGTAATACGCGCAATGCTGGCAATATACGCAAGCGACAGCGCCACCATTGGCAAAATCATGAACTTCAGCGCTCCGCCGTTCCAGCCCCCGCCGGGCAGCCATTTAAGCGTAATAGCAAAAATCAGCACCAGCAGCGGGGCCACTACAAATCCCGGTATTACCACCCCGGTCATTGCAAACCCCATCACCGTGTAATCCCATTTGGTATTCTGATTAAGCGCAGCTATCACGCCGGCACTCACGCCAAAGAAAACCGCCATCAGGAATGCCGCGGCACCGAGCTTTGCCGAGACCGGAAAAGAGGACGCGACCAGGTCGTTTACTGAATAATCTTTATATTTAAACGAAGGGCCAAAATCGCCGTGTGCCAGTTGCTTCAGGTAATTAACGTACTGCGTCAGGATGGGATCGTTAAGATGATACTTGGCTTCGATATTGGCCATCACTTCTGGCGGCAGATTGCGCTCACCGGTAAACGGGCTGCCTGGCGCAAGTCGCATCATGAAAAAAGAGATGGTGATGAGAATAAAGAGTGTCGGTATCGCTTCCAGACAGCGACGAAGAATAAATTTTAACATTGCCCCACCTTGTGGCCTGTGCCTCGAACGTGCTGTAAATAAAGACACTGCGGGGCAAGCTATCGCCCGCCCCGCCAATTGCCATCAGTGCTTAATAATGTACATATCTTTAGTATGGGTATTATCCAGCGGGTCTTTCCCGGTGTAGCCACCGACCCACGGTTTTACCAGACGCGCGTTAACGTAGTAGAACAGCGGTGTAATCGCTGAATCTTTATCCAGTTGCTGCTCTGCCTGGTTATAAATCTCAGCACGCTGTGCGTCATCAGTTGCCTGCAACACCTGGGCCAGCAGTTTATCAAACGCCGGGCTCTTATAATGCGAGGTGTTATTTGAACTGTCGGAAAGCATGGTGTTCAGGAATGCAGTCGGTTCGTTGTAATCGGCGCACCACCCTGCGCGCGCAACATCAAAATTGCCCTGGTGGCGGGTATCAAGAAACGTTTTCCATTCCTGATTTTCCAGCTTCACTTTTACGCCAAGGTTTTTAGACCAGATGGACGACGCGGCAATTGCCAGCTTTTTATGCAAATCAGAGGTGTTATAGAGCAGATTAAAGGTCAGCGGTTTGTCTTTACCATAACCGGCTTCCTGCAGCAGTTTACGTGCTTCTTCATTGCGTTTTTCCTGAGTCCAGCCAAACCATTCTGGTTTCGTCAGTTTCGCGCCATCGATATAAGGCGGCGTATAACCAAACGCAGGCAAGTCACCCTGGTTTTTTACCTTGTTGACAATAATGTCGCGATCCATGCCCAGCTTCAGCGCAGTACGCACGCGAACATCATTAAATGGCGCTTTCTGGTTATTGATTTCGTAGTAATAGGTGCACAAATAAGGGTCAACGTGAACTTCTTTCGGGATCTCTTTTTTCAGCTTCTGAAATAGCTCAATCGGCATGTTGTTATAAGTCATGTCGATTTCACCGCTGCGGTAGCGGTTAACGTCGGTCACTTCCGAGGAAATGGGCAGGAAAGTCACCTGCTCAATCACCGTTTTGGCGTTATCCCAGTATTGCGGGTTACGCTCCAGCACCATGCGCTCGTTCACGACCCAGGATTTCAGAGTGTACGCACCGTTACTGACGATATTCCCGGGCTGGGTCCATTTCTCGCCAAATTTCTCAATCGCCGCTTTCGGCACGGGTGACAATGATGAGTGCACCAGTAGCTTGTAGAAATACGGCACCGGCTCGCTCAACGTCACCTGTAAGGTCTGGTCATCCAGCGCCTTTACGCCCAGCTCAGACGGTTTTTTCTTACCAGCAATGATGTCATCGACATTGGCAATATGGCCATATTGCAGATAGCTCGCGTACGGTGAGGCGGTATCCGGCGTTGCCAGACGCTGCCAGCTATAGACAAAGTCTTGTGCCGTCACTGGCTCACCGTTAGACCACCTGGCATCTTTACGTAAATGGAAGGTCCAGACTTTAAAGTCTTTGTTTTCCCACTTTTCTGCCACACCTGCCACCGGGCGCCCTTCAGGGTCGGTAATAAGCAGGCCCTCAAAGAGATCGCGGCTAATGTTGGACTCTGGCACACCCTCAATTTTATGCGGGTCCAGTGACTGCACTTCCGAGCCATTATTACGTACCAGCGTTTGCTTTTGCGCCAGTTCCACCCCAGCCGGAACCTGGGCCGCCCTCACAGCCCCCGGTACGGCAAATGCGGTCAGTAGCGCCGCAGCAATCAGAGTTTTTTTTGTCGTGTTGGTCATTGTGATGTTACTCCGCTCATTATTATTACCGGCTTCATGGCCGGCTCGTTTCCCCTAAAAGCAGGAACGTACTGCATTTACGGGCTATCGCTGCCGGGCTGCCTTCAATAAACGCAGACCGGTTTTTCCGAAGAATATGTGGTTATGAAAGCAAATAGCAGCAAACATTGCCGTTGGGCATGGTATGGCGCACAGATAATCCGGAGAAATGGTCGTTATCCGGTGATCCTTCTCAGGAGTAACATGAGCCGGAAAATATCAAAAGTGCTGATGCATCGCCACCGATGTTTGCAAAATTGTTAACTGGTTCTCCTTTGACAGTTAACGCCACCTCGCAGCTTGATTATTGGCCTCCTTGTCACAGGCTTAATAGCCCGTAATCTCAGGCAAATGGGTGAGTACAGGCGCGTTCACCTCACTGATAAAGGACGTTATTCATACTGCGGAAACGGCTAATTTCCCCTGCATTTTCAGTATGTTTTATCCACGTAATGATTAAGTGCTACTAATAGCATTCGCTCCTAAAAGCGGCAAGCAGATCTATTGGCAAAGAAACCTGCGGCTGGCATTAAGCATCGCAACGCACTGAAATTATGCCCAATTTCCTGCTAAAGGTTTTTTTAATGGCAAAAAAAAGCGCAGCCTGAGCTGCGCGTAATACAAACAGGTAGGACTGAATCAGGCCAGCAGGCCTGGGAAGCTTGCTTTGATGCCGGTGATAATAAACTCAATGCCGAGTGCCATCAGCAGCAGACCCATGATACGCGTGATAACGTTAATCCCGGTCTGACCCAACAGCCTTACCAGCCAGGGGGCAGCACGAAACAGTAACCAACAGCACAAAGCAAAGATGGCGATAGCCAGCGAAAAACCTAAAAGATTACCCCAGGAGTTATAACGTGTGCCCCAGACAATGGTGGAGCTGATTGCCCCTGGCCCCGCCATTAGCGGCAACGCCAGCGGGACCACGCCCACGCTTTCGCGAATAGCAGTCTCTGATTTTTCCTGCTTGTTCTGTTTATCTTCCCCCAGTTTTCCGCTAATCATCGACATGGCAATCGTAACAACCAGAATCCCGCCTGCGATGCGAAAGGAGTCAATAGAGATACCGAATATCTGCAAAATGCCATCGCCCAAAAACAGCGAAGTCCACAAAATAATCGCGACAGAAAGGTTGGCAGTGAGGTTCGTCTTATTCCTGGCGGGAGCAGCCTGATAGCTGGTCATGCTAATAAAAACCGGAATGATGCCTACCGGGTTTACCAGCGCAAACAGGCCGATAAAGAATTTAAAATAGATAGCAACATCGAACACCAGAAGATGCTCCAAAAATGAACAAAAAAGGCCTGCGTAATGTAATGGAAAATGCCCCGCTACGCCATTTGATTTATTCGCGTGACTTCCTCTCTTTCGCAATAAACGATCAAAACCGGTCAATGTTATTTATATGTTGATTTCTTTACCCCAAAAAGTATGCCGGATGTGACTACTTATAAAGGACTAGCGGGATGTGATCGCAATCACTTGCTGAAAGGTGTCAGCATCGTCAAAAATTGATGTAGATCACATTAAATATACTCAGAAGGAAGTAGCCTTAGTTTCGCCACCAGGGATTACAAAATCATCATAATGATGTTTATGGTAAGGCTCTTTTAGTAAATCAGTATCCAGCGTGGATTCGCTAAAGCAAGCTGCAAACAGAGAACTATACTAAATTTTTCGGCAGCTGATTTACTAAAAGAGTTTAACATTACCAGGAGAGCATTATGGCTGTTACTAATATCGCTGAACTTAACGCACTGGTTGAACGCGTAAAAAAAGCCCAGCGTGAATATGCCAACTTCACCCAAGAACAGGTTGATAAAATCTTCCGCGCCGCCGCTCTGGCTGCTGCAGATGCTCGAATCCCCCTTGCGAAAATGGCCGTTGCCGAGTCAGGCATGGGTATTATCGAAGATAAAGTGATCAAAAACCACTTTGCTTCTGAGTATATCTACAACGCCTACAAAGACGAAAAAACCTGCGGCATTCTCGATACCGACGATACCTTCGGCACCATCACTATTGCTGAGCCTATCGGCATTATTTGTGGCATTGTTCCGACCACAAACCCGACGTCGACCGCTATCTTCAAATCGCTGATCAGCCTCAAAACCCGTAACGCTATCATCTTCTCCCCGCACCCGCGTGCCAAAGAAGCAACTAACAAAGCCGCTGACATTGTGCTGCAGGCAGCCATCGCCGCTGGCGCACCGAAAGACCTGATTGGCTGGATCGATCAACCTTCTGTAGAACTGTCTAACGCGCTGATGCACCACCCGGACATTAACCTGATTCTGGCCACCGGTGGTCCGGGCATGGTTAAAGCGGCATACAGCTCCGGTAAACCGGCTATCGGCGTTGGTGCTGGTAACACGCCAGTTGTGATTGATGAAACGGCAGATATCAAGCGCGCCGTTGCGTCAATTCTGATGTCCAAAACCTTCGACAACGGTGTTATCTGTGCATCTGAACAGTCTGTTGTGGTTGTTGACTCTGTTTATGACGCAGTGCGCGAGCGCTTTGCCACCCACGGCGGCTACCTGCTGCAGGGTAAAGAGCTGAAAGCCGTTCAGGACATCATCCTGAAAAATGGCGCACTGAATGCCGCTATCGTAGGTCAGCCCGCGACCAAAATCGCCGAGATGGCAGGCCTGACTGTACCGGCCAGCACCAAGATTCTGATTGGTGAAGTCTCCCTGGTTGATGAAAGCGAGCCGTTCGCACACGAAAAACTGTCTCCGACGCTGGCAATGTACCGCGCTAAAGACTTTGACGATGCCGTCAATAAAGCAGAGAAGCTGGTGGAAATGGGCGGTATCGGCCACACCTCCTGCCTGTACACCGACCAGGACAACCAGCCACAGCGTGTTGCGCTGTTTGGCAATAAAATGAAAACCGCACGAATCCTTATCAACACCCCGGCCTCTCAGGGTGGTATCGGTGATTTGTATAACTTCAAGCTCGCCCCGTCACTGACGTTGGGTTGTGGTTCCTGGGGTGGTAACTCCATCTCTGAAAACGTTGGTCCGAAGCACCTGATCAACAAGAAAACCGTTGCTAAACGAGCTGAAAACATGTTGTGGCATAAACTTCCGAAATCTATCTACTTCCGCCGTGGTTCCCTGCCTATCGCTCTGGATGAGGTGGTGACCGATGGTCATAAACGTGCACTTATCGTGACGGACCGCTTCCTGTTTAACAACGGCTATGCTGACCAGATAACCTCTGTGCTGAAGGCTGCTGGCGTTGAAACAGAAGTGTTCTTTGAAGTTGAAGCTGACCCAACGCTGAGCATCGTGCGTAAAGGTGCGGAACTCGCAAACTCCTTTAAGCCGGACGTTATCATTGCCCTGGGCGGTGGTTCCCCGATGGATGCGGCTAAAATCATGTGGGTCATGTATGAGCACCCGGAGACCCACTTCGAAGAACTGGCGCTGCGCTTTATGGACATCCGTAAACGCATCTACAAGTTCCCGAAAATGGGCGTGAAGGCGAAAATGATTGCCATCACCACCACCTCCGGTACCGGTTCTGAAGTCACCCCGTTTGCGGTTGTGACCGACGATGCCACTGGCCAGAAATATCCGCTGGCAGACTACGCGCTGACCCCGGATATGGCGATTGTTGACGCCAACCTGGTGATGGATATGCCGAAATCCCTGTGCGCCTTTGGCGGTCTGGATGCGGTAACCCACGCACTGGAAGCCTACGTTTCTGTCCTGGCGAGTGAATTCTCTGACGGTCAGGCTCTGCAGGCACTGAAACTGCTCAAAGAAAACCTGCCTGCGTCTTACAACGAAGGCGCTAAAAACCCGGTTGCCCGTGAGCGTGTACACAGTGCAGCCACTATCGCCGGTATCGCGTTTGCTAACGCCTTCCTGGGCGTGTGCCACTCAATGGCGCACAAACTGGGTTCGCAGTTCCATATCCCGCACGGCCTTGCTAACGCCCTGCTTATCGGTAACGTAATTCGCTACAACGCGAACGACAACCCGACCAAACAGACCGCGTTCAGCCAGTATGACCGTCCGCAGGCACGCCGCCGCTATGCTGAAATTGCCGACCATCTTGGTCTGAGCGCGCCGGGCGACCGCACCGCGGCTAAGATTGAGAAATTGCTGGCATGGCTGGATACGCTGAAAGCTGAGCTGGGTATTCCGAAATCTATCCGTGAAGCAGGCGTTCAGGAAGCCGACTTCCTGGCGCAGGTCGATAAACTGTCTGAAGATGCGTTTGACGACCAGTGCACCGGTGCTAACCCGCGTTATCCGCTGATTTCTGAACTTAAGCAGATTCTGCTGGATACTTACTATGGCCGTGAGTTCAGTGAAGGTGAAGTCGCAGACAAGAAAGCCGCGGCACCGGCTAAAGCTGACAAGAAAGCCAAGAAAACCGCTTAATTGTTAACTGACAGCCAGTAAAAAACCCGCCATATGGCGGGTTTTTTTATATCAAAAAATCGACTTTTTATATCACCTTGCGCTGAGTCTCTGGCGTAACAAAGCCCATTTACCAGGCAGCGTTCTGGAGGGGATTTAATTACGCCTGCCGCGCCGCATTATTATGAAATCACGACCCGGCACCTAGCTCATCATTACTGCCAGATAAAACCCAGCAACGCCCATGACAGTTGCGTATAGCGCTGAAGCAGCCTACGTAGTATCGCAGCTCTTATCCACGGCACCGTTATAGCACTATCTATAGCGCCTCAGACGCCTTGTGCGTGGCAACGCCTGTGACCTACCGGGATAAGTTTCAGCAGCCCTGTATAGACTGTAGAGAGCCCTCAGAGAGGGCTTCTTTATAATGCTTGCGGCAAACTGACACATAGCGCTCGTTGCCGCCAATCACCACCTGTTCGCCTTCATTATAAGGCCGCCCTTCTTTATCAAGGCGCAGCACCATGCTGGCTTTACGGCCACAAAAACAAATGGTTTTTAATTCCACGAGTTTATCTGACCATGCCAGTAAATACTGGCTACCAACAAAGAGTTCACCACGAAAATCCGTGCGCAACCCGTAGCACAGTACCGGAATATCCAGTTCATCGACCACTTCAGAAAGCTGATAAACCTGCTCGCGTGTCAGAAACTGACTCTCATCCACCAGAACACAATGAATCGATTCACGGCTGTTCTCCGCCTTAATATCCTCCAGCAGAGAAGTAGCGGGGTTATAAAGACGAGCTGGGGAGGATAACCCTATTCGTGAACTGACTTTTCCTGAACCAAAGCGGTTATCAATTTCTGCGGTATAAACCACGGTACGCATCCCGCGTTCCTGGTAGTTGTACGATGACTGCAACAAAGCGGTCGATTTACCAGCGTTCATTGCCGAATAGTAAAAATAAAGCTGAGCCATTGCCAGAAGACCCCAGTCAGTGTGTAGTAATAGTGAGGATGGGATTGTAGCATACCGAGGGAAGGTGATTCGCCATCCCTTTCAGTCAATCAGGGTATTTCATTTCCGGTATCGTTATTACGATTTGTTACAGAGCGTGGTACATAAAGTACAACTTACAGAACATGCGTTAACTCTACGAGATTAAAGCTTTTTCTTAGTATTAAAGCGCCTTTATTGCCCATTAATTATTATTTTCAGTGCGGTAAAATGATATGGCGTTAACAACTTTTCTTTACGTTATGTCCCCAGGATAAAACACAGCATCCTCTCTTTTTATCAACATTCTCCCTGATGTCAGCCATCAGATGAATGCTGATAAATTGACTCGCTGCATGTTTTTCTGTGAGCGACCTCAAGCAGAATTGTGGTTAATGGAAAATAAAACCGGGGTAAATAAGCTTAATTTTGATTCATTACATTTCACCCTATTGCAGAACCAGAATTAACACTCTATTATTACTTCAACAAACCCAACCCCATTATAAGTTTGAGATTACTGCAATGAGCGAAGCACTTAAAATTCTGAACAACATCCGTACTCTTCGCGCCCAGGCTAGAGAATGCACCCTGGAAACGCTGGAAGAAATGCTGGAAAAACTCGAAGTTGTCGTTAACGAACGTCGCGAAGAAGAAAACGCGGCTGCTGCTGAAATTGAAGAGCGCAATCGTAAACTGCAACAGTACCGCGAAATGCTGCTGCAGGACGGTATTGATCCGACTGACCTGCTGAGCGTATTAAGCAGCGCGAAACCGGGCACCAAAAGCAAGCGTGCTGCCCGCCCGGCAAAATATTCTTACATTGATGAGAACGGCGAAGAAAAAACCTGGACAGGCCAGGGTCGCACGCCTGCTGTTATCAAGAAAGCCATTGAAGAAGAAGGGAAAGCTCTCGAAGATTTCCTTATCAAACAGAAATAAATTCTGTCTTGTTAAAAATCCCGCTTCGGCGGGATTTTTATTTCCCTTTTTCAGAAACCTCCCCTTCCATTTTGCTTTGATACGCTATCCTGAAGAAATTTCACCACGCCCCGTCTGCGAATGGCAGATGTCATGACATGCCGGAATGTTCGTTTATTCTTCACCATCAGTAAATGAACGAGTCTTAAAACATAACCATATCTGAAGAACGGTTTTCAGAATTTACCCTGCGAGATTACCAGTAACATTTTCACTAATAACACCGCGCCAGAATGCTCACCTGCACCATCGAAATGATTAAATTTGATAAGCATTCTCACTGCCTTCCCGCTTCCTGAGGAGTATATCGATAACATTTGTTAATCACCGGCGGTAATAAATATTCGCTATAGGTTATGCTCACATACTAATAATTCCATAATAAAAGTAGTTTTATCATATCGGCCTACTGGCAGCTTATCGGAAAGCAAAGCTATCAACTGGTTGTTTTTGACGCGGGAAATGTATAATTCCAAAGCACCCAGAGGCGCTGAAAACGTTGCTGCTGATGTTCTGATAATAACCCCACTACGTAGTATGTCCGTCGCAATATAAAGCGAACGTGGACAATCACGCAGGGTGCATATTGGTCTGTAACTGGAAAGAGTACAACAAGAGGGGAAGGACGTTTGCCGGCAAAGCGTCTCCGGCAAACCACACTAATGAATAAGCTTAATATCGTGCGATGGACAGGCCGCGACCAATAGCATAATAGCTAAACCCACGTTTGCTCATACGCTGCGGGTCAAACAAATTGCGCCCATCAAAAATGACCGGCTCTTTGAGCGCCTGTTTTATCATATCCAGATCGGGTGCACGAAAACTCTGCCATTCGGTACAGATGATCAGCGCATCTGCTTTATGCAGTGCCGCTTCTTTCGTGCCCATCAGACGTAAATCATCGCGATGGCCATAGATACGCTGGGTTTCGTTCATCGCTTCAGGATCGTAGGCCTGTACGATGGCACCTCGCTTCCAGAGTTCTTCCATCAGAACGCGACTGGAGGCTTCACGCATGTCATCCGTATTGGGCTTAAATGACAGTCCCCACAATGCAAAGGTTTTGCCACGCAAATCGTCCCCAAAGTGGCGAGTAACATACTGCGGAAGCTTAAACTTCTGATCGTTGTTGATGTCTTCCACCGCTTTGAGCAAACGTGGCGTATAGCCCACCTGCTCTGCTGTGCGAACTAACGCCTGGACATCTTTCGGGAAGCAGGAGCCGCCATAGCCACAGCCTGCATAAATAAAGTGGTAGCCAATGCGCGAGTCAGAACCTATCCCCTGGCGCACTTTCTCAATGTCTGCCCCCAGATGCTCTGCGAGGTTAGCAATTTCATTCATAAAGCTGATTTTCGTCGCCAGCATGCAGTTGGCGGCATATTTGGTCAGCTCCGCACTGCGGATATCCATGATTATCATGCGGTCGTGGTTGCGGTTAAACGGCTCGTAAAGCTCACGCAACCAGTCCTCAACCTCGGGGTTATCTGTGCCAATAACAATACGCTCAGGACGCTTACAATCGGCGACTGCCGCCCCTTCTTTGAGGAACTCAGGGTTTGATACCACATCAAACGTGATATCCACACCGCGTGCCTTGAGCGTTTCCTGCATCACGGCGCGAACTTTTTCCGCCGTGCCAACCGGCACGGTGGATTTGTCCAGGACAACCTTATGAGAAGTCATGTGCTCAGCAATGGTACGCGCCACAGCGGTAACATACTTAAGGTCCGCTGAACCGTCTTCGTCAGGAGGCGTGCCGACTGCGATAAACTGAACCACCCCGTGTTCAACCCCTTCGCGTGCATCAGTACTGAATTTCAGGCGACCTTCTTCATAGTTTTTGGTCACCAGCGGCGCCAGACCAGGTTCATAAATGGGAACCTCACCTTTTTTCAGGTTCTCTACTTTGGTCTTGTCGACATCAATACACATCACCTCATGGCCCACTTCTGCAAGCACTGCTGCCTGCACAAGCCCCACATAGCCAATGCCAAATACGGTTACTTTCATAGGTTATCCTGGGTTGTCTATTAACTTATTTACTGCTGCCCACCGTTTCTTTCAGCCAGGCTTTAAAGTCTTCTCCGAGGGTATTGTGACGCACGCCGTACTCCACAAATGCCTGCATGTAGCCCAATTTGTTGCCGCAGTCGTGGCTCTTGCCTTTCATGTGATAGGCTTCCACCGTTTCTTTATCCATCAGCATGGCAATGGAGTCAGTCAGCTGGATTTCATCGCCCGCACCGGGAGGGGTTTTTGCCAGCAGCGGCCAGATATCTGCGCTGAGTACGTAGCGACCCACAACGGCAAGGTTAGATGGCGCTTCGTTGGCTTTTGGCTTCTCAACAATACCCACCATCGGCACGCTGTCACCGGCCTTAAGCTCAACGCCCTGGCAGTCAACAACGCCATACGCCGTTACATCTTCCACTGGCTCCACCATAATCTGGCTGTTACCGGTTTCATCGTAGCGCGCAATCATTTCTGCGAGGTTTTCACGGCTTAGGTCGGACTCATACTCATCCAGGATAACGTCCGGAAGAATCACCGCCACAGGCTCATCACCCACCACCGGATGCGCGCACATCACCGCATGTCCTAACCCTTTGGCCAACCCCTGGCGCACCTGCATAATCGTGACATGCGGCGGGCAAATGGACTGAACTTCGGCCAGCAGCTGGCGCTTGACGCGTTTTTCCAGCATTGCTTCCAGCTCAAAGCTGGTATCGAAATGGTTTTCAATTGAGTTTTTAGAAGAGTGCGTGACCAGAACAATTTCGGTGATCCCGGCAGCAATACATTCGTTCACAACATACTGAATTAATGGCTTATCAACCAGCGGCAGCATTTCTTTCGGAATTGCCTTAGTCGCCGGAAGCATCCTGGTACCCAAACCGGCAACAGGTATAACCGCTTTTCTCACTTTTGAATTTACAGCAGCCATTACAATGCTCCTTGATTGCACAAGTATTAAACTTGCTCGTTATTTGAAAACGGCCTGAGTATATCAGCTAAAAAACGTCGTCAGCGTTCAAATATCACGGCCATACGTAAATTAAGACTAATACGAAGGTACTATTAAAGAATATTACCACTCTCTGAAAATGAAGCAGAAAGGCATTTTAGTGCGGGGGGAACAGACGCTTATTCTGTGCTCAACATCAGGCGCAAACGCCCGCCTGTACCCCAGACCTGACACTGCCAGGAAGCGCAGCGTTGGCTGATTTGGTTAAGATAAGTGTTGCCCAGTGTACCCAGAGGAACGCCGTTACTAAGCTGGATATGATGTTCTTCAGTATTTAATGTCGCATTAAGCCCGGCAGAAACTAAAATCAAATTTTTTAACGTGCTGTGATAATACCCTACCAGCAATGGAAACTGCCCGGGCAAATTAGCCTGACGCAACAATTGATTAACCTGTTTTAATAATGCGCCAAGTTCTGGTAAGCGCTGATGCTGGTGAGCCAGTTGCTCCTGAAGCAATCCATTAAATAATGCACGTAATAACAGCGCGGCCAGTACACCGTTGTCACCCGCTCGGGTGACATCAAGGCAATAAAATGCGAGTTCGTTGTCTGATAACTGGGCAATATCCAGAACCAGGCCCGGCGTATCGGCGCTGACCAACTGGCGATAGTTAATTTTGCAACCGGAGAGAGATTGTTGCACGGGCGGCTGAAGTTGCATCAACAGCTGCGCTGCGGCACCAGGGTTGCTGACCAGTGCATCCCAGTCCTGAAACAAACGTTCTTCTTCTTCGACCCGGGAGTTGTACACGCCAGGATAGAGACAAGCAAACACGGTTTCACGCAGGCGATTAAGGTCTTTTATCGGTTTTAACAGCACATCCTGCACCCCAAGGCGCAGCGCTTTGGCAATATCGGACATGTTTTCCGTTGCGGAAATGACCAGAATGGGCGTCTGGTCACCGGCGTTACGAATTTCTTCCACCAATGTCAGACCGTTCATTCGTGGCATCGCGAGGTCGCAAATCACAAGGTCCACCGTACCTTCAGCCATCCGCTCCAGCGCCTCAATACCATCAGCCGCCAGCCGCGTTTGTGCACCCAGTGATGTAAGATAAGTATCCAGCAGGGAACGGAAAACATACTCGTCCTCAACAATTAAAATTTGTTTTCCGACCAAAGGCTGTGTCATGTTCTCTCCCCTGACTGACGATAGATAAATAGTGGCATGCAATAGCAACTATCGCCTGTCGGATTTACCTGAAGAAACGTAAAGCGTCTGCGATTGCTCACAGACCTGAACCAGCGGTAAAAGTTCATCCATTTTTTTATCAATGGCGAGCGCCCCTGCGGCAATGGCTTCCTCTGCACGATGGAAATCGAGCGTTGAAATCTGCGGGCAAAAAGGCTGTAGCAAA
This sequence comes from Enterobacteriaceae bacterium 4M9, assembly GCA_010092695.1. Classification (GTDB taxonomy): domain Bacteria; phylum Pseudomonadota; class Gammaproteobacteria; order Enterobacterales; family Enterobacteriaceae; genus Tenebrionibacter. Next base: position 2,904,370 of record JAADJJ010000001.1, read on the forward strand.
ATATCCGGCGGGTCACCCGCCATTCTGCTGCGTTTAAGTCGGTTTTCCAGCACCTGAATTGACGTACTCATAATTTCCATCGCGGTGGGTGGGATGCTGGTGCGCCGCGCCACCAGCCCACGCAGGCGCTCACGCCAGCTGGTTGCGTCATGATCGTTTTCAGGCTCTGGTGCTTGTGACAGCAGGTCCTGCTGCATCAGATGCGCATCATGCTGCAAATCAACGGCAATCACGATATCAGCACCCAGCGCGCGGGCAAGAGAGACAGGGACAGGGTTTACTACCGCGCCATCAACCAGCCAGTAGCCGTTATGGCGCACCGGTGAGAGCAGACCGGGCATACTGCAGGAGGCACGCACGGCAGTGTGAAGACAACCGTCGGTAAACCACAGCTCGCGCCCCGTGCTGAGATTGGTTGCCACTGCGCCAAAACGACGCGGCGTATCTTCAATCATCTCATGAGGCACCAGGCGACGGACATTATTAAAGACCCGCTCACCGCGCAGTAACCCCCCTCTTCGCCACGAGACATCCATCAGACGCAACACGTCCCAATAGCGAAATGAGCGTACCCAGCGCTCAAACGGCTCCAGTCGATCACAGGCATAAGCACCACCCACCAGCGCACCCACGGAACAACCTGCAACAATGTCAGGTTTGATCCCAAGCTGTGCCAGCGCGTTGATAACGCCGATATGTGCCCATCCTTTTGCCGCGCCCGACCCCAGCGCCAGTCCTATTTTAACCTGTCTCATCACGCCTCAATTGACGACCTGTAAACCCTCGTGGCATCACCACCACGACTCAGTTAACATAGCCGTACTTGTTATTTTTATCGCCAGGGAGATGCCGTGTCGCAACTTTGCCCCTGTGGCAGCGGATTGGATTATAGCCTATGTTGCCAGCCTTACCTACGCGGCGAGCGTGTCGCCGAATGTGCGTCGCAACTTATGCGAAGTCGATATACCGCATTTGTGGTTCATGATGTTGACTGGCTTATCGCCAGCTGGCATGCCTCCTGCCAGGCCGCACAGATGCGTGAAAGCATCACCGCAGGTTTCGCCAATACTCAGTGGCTGGGTTTGACCATTTTCGATGAAACGCCGGAAAAGAGCGGTGAAAGTTTTGTGAGCTTCGTTGCCCGCTATGAGGAAAACGGTGTGCCTGGCGCCATTATCGAGCGCTCAAGATTCTTAAAAGAGCAGGGGCAATGGTATTATATCGACGGTATTCGCCCGACATTCGGTCGCAATGACCCCTGCCCCTGTGGCTCAGGTAAAAAATTTAAAAAGTGCTGTGCCCGCTAAAAGCCAACAGCATATATGCAAACTCGTACAACAGGATTTACCCTGAAATGCAATCACTACAAAGAAAAGTACTGCGCACTATCTGCCCTGACCAGAAAGGACTTATCGCGCGTATCACCAATATTTGCTACAAGCACGAACTGAATATTGTTCAGAATAATGAGTTCGTCGATCATCGTACCGGCCGCTTTTTTATGCGCACCGAGCTTGAAGGTATCTTCAATGACGCAACGCTGCTGGCTGACCTCGACAGCGCACTACCTGAAGGTTCGATACGTGAACTGACGCCTGCAGGCCGTCGTCGTATTGTGATTCTGGTCACCAAAGAGGCGCACTGCCTGGGCGATCTGCTAATGAAAGCCAATTACGGTGGGCTGGATGTGGAAGTTGCCGCCGTTATTGGTAATCACAATACCCTGCGTTCACTGGTTGAGCGTTTCGACATTCCTTTTGAACTGGTAAGCCATGAAGGTTTAACCCGTGAAGAACATGACACGCAAATGGCGGATGCGATTGATGCGCACCAGCCAGACTACGTGGTGTTGGCAAAATATATGCGCGTACTGACGCCCTCTTTTGTTTCCCGCTTCCCAAATAAGATTATCAATATTCACCATTCGTTCTTGCCTGCGTTTATTGGCGCACGTCCTTATCACCAAGCCTATGAGCGCGGCGTGAAGATAATTGGCGCGACCGCGCACTACGTGAACGACAATCTGGATGAAGGTCCAATCATCATGCAGGATGTGATTCACGTCGATCACACTTATACGGCAGAAGATATGATGCGAGCCGGGCGTGATGTGGAAAAAAACGTGCTCAGCCGCGCGCTTTACCAGGTGCTGGCCCAGCGTGTTTTCGTTTACGGCAACCGGACAATCATTCTTTAATCAACTGAATAGAAGGCTGTTTATATTTAGCACGCCCAGGGTAAAAATTACGCAAACAGCCGGTTTAACGGAAACCAGCACTTTACAGCGGCGCTTCATTTGATATGATGCGCCCCGCTTTCACAGACGAAAGCAAGCCCCTGGTGGGGTTCCCGAGCGGCCAAAGGGAGCAGACTGTAAATCTGCCGTCATCGACTTCGAAGGTTCGAATCCTTCCCCCACCACCATCTCAACCTTAGCGATAAGGTTAAACCCGCACGGTGAGCATACGTTTGACACTGTACGGGGAAGGTTGAGAACCTTCGAGTAAGGTTCGAGTCGAGCGATAGCGAGACAACGTTGCCGCAGGCAACGGCCCGAAGGGTGAGGCGCGAAGCGACGAATAATCCTTCCCCCTGTCACTAGCCCAGCCTTAGCAATTCAGTAACTGGTTTTACGCCACGACAATTTGATTTCCCCTGGTGGGGTTCCCGAGCGGCCAAAGGGAGCAGACTGTAAATCTGCCGTCATCGACTTCGAAGGTTCGAATCCTTCCCCCACCACCATCTTCAAGATATCTCCCCAGTTCAGTAAATTCACCACTCTGACGTCTCTCACATATGGGGAAGGACGAGAACCTTCGACTAAGGTTCGAGTCGAGCGCCAGCGAGACAACGTTGCCGCAGGCAACGGCCCGAAGGGTGAGGCGCGAAGCGACGAATAATCCTTCCCCCACCACCATCTCACAGACACCGTCCCAATCCCGTAAGCTCACCGCCCTGACATACCGCACCGCAGGGGAAGGATGAGAAGCGTCGGCCGGGGTTCGCTATCAACACGCTCCATTCTGAATCTCCCCTTACCTCCAACCAGTCAGCCCCCAACGTCTCCTTTATCCAAAATCCAAAACCGCATAAAAAAACAAAAAACCCAGCCGAAGCCGGGTTTATGTCAATACAGTCTGAAACACCCTTAGCGGCGCGCACGCACCAGCTGATAACGGCGCGTCAGGTATTCCACCGGCACACTCCAGATGTGCACCAGACGGCTGAACGGGAACAGCAGGAACAATGTCATGCCCAGCACCAGATGCACGCGGAAGATAAACGCCACGCCATCAAGATGCGCCGACGCACCGCCGTGGAACGTCACCACCGACTGCGCCCAGCCCACCAGTTTCAGCATCTCGCTGCCGTCCATATGCTGCGCGGAAAACGGAATGGTCAGCAGCCCCAGCGCACACTGAACAACCAGCAGAGTCAGCACCAGGATATCCGCACCCGTTGAGGTTGCGCGAATACGCGGATTAAACAGCCGGCGCTTAAGCAAAAGCCCCCCGCCCACCAGCGTCATCACACCACAAGCCCCACCTGCAATCATGGCCATCTTTTGCTTCACGTCCATCGGCAAAAACGACTCATACATCCAGTGCGGCGTCAGCATACCGAGGAAGTGACCGGCAAAAATCCCCAGAATCCCAATGTGGAACAGGTTTGACGCAAGATTCATCCCTTTTTTGTCCAGCATCTGGCTGGAGGCTGCACGCCAGCTGTACTGACCGTAGTCATAACGAAGCCAGCTTCCTACCAGAAACACCGCTCCGGCAATGTAGGGGTAGATATCGAAGAAGAACATATTCAAAAATTGCATTAGTGCTGCCCCCCGTTAGTGATATTCAGATACTGCGGCGCCACGGCACCGGCAAAGCGGCGCTGATGTGCTGTGATATCAGAATCCGCACAGCCTGCATCGGCGAAGAACTTCACCTGCTCCTCCTCCCATACGGCATCCAGCGCCTGCGGTGTGTCGTCGCGGGCTTCGCTGGCAATCTGGTCGCGCACTTTTTGCGGGTCAACTGCGGTGTCAGCCAGCACCAGCAGTACATCAAACAGCAGCGCATAGCGGCTTTCGCGTTGCTTCAGTCGCGCGGCAAGCAGGGCCAGAATGGGCGCGATGTCCTGTAAGCCACCGCGCGCCTCCTGTTCTGGCAACTGGGCCAGATATTCGAGGTAGAGCGGCAGATGGTCAGGCAACTCGCGGCTGTCGAGTAACAACCCGGCACGCTCGTACTGCGCCATCAGATCCACCATTGCCTGACCTCTGTCACGCGACTCGCCATGAACATGCTCAAATAACAGCAGCGAGGTGGCACGGCCACGGTCAAACAACTCACCGTAGCTTGCCTGCGCATCAAGCAAATCCTGCGCCAGCATATCGCGCATAAAAACGCCCAGCGCGTGGGCCTCGCTTTTTTTAAAGGCCTGCGCCTCGTTTAGCGCATCAAACATCTCCTGCTGATGTCGAACCAGTTCGGCATCCGGATATTCCAGCAGACGTGAGAGTATTTGCAGTTCAATCATGGGCGCGGCTCCGTTTTAGTCGTTACATCAACGGCATCAATACGGCGGCTGTTGAACAGGTTGAACTTGCTGTCTGAACCGTGACAGCCGTCGCCAAAGCTGAAGCCGCAGCCGCTTTTCTCCGGGAACGCATCGCGGGCCAGCTCGCGATGGCTGGTTGGCACTACAAAGCGGTCTTCATAGTTGGCAATCGCCAGGTAGCGGTACATTTCCTGTGCCTGTGCCTCACTGAGACCCACTTCTTCAAGTGCGCTCACATCCGTTACGCCATCCACGGTTTCGGCGCGTTTGTAGTGGCGCATCGCCAGCATGCGCTTAAGCGCCAACAGTACCGGTTCGGTATCCCCTGCGGTCAGCAGGTTTGCCAGGTACTGTACCGGGATACGCAGGCTTTCTACGTCCGGCAAAATGCCGCTGTGCGGCAGTTCGCCCGCATCGGCAGCAGACTGAATCGGTGACAACGGCGGCACGTACCACACCATCGGCAGCGTGCGGTATTCCGGATGCAGCGGCAGCGCCAGCTTCCAGTCCATCGCCATTTTGTAAACCGGTGACTGCTGCGCCGCATCAATTACGCTCTGCGGCACGCCGTCTTTCAGCGCCTGGGCAATTACCGCCGGATCGTTCGGGTCGAGGAACACATCAAGCTGGCGTTGATAAAGGTCTTTCTCATTTTCAGTACTGGCCGCGTTTTCAATCGCGTCTGCGTCATACAGCAGCACGCCAAGATAGCGGATGCGTCCCACGCAGGTTTCCGAGCATACCGTTGGCTGACCCGACTCAATGCGTGGATAGCAGAAAATGCACTTCTCGGATTTGCCGCTCTTCCAGTTGAAGTAGATTTTTTTGTACGGGCAGCCGGTGATGCACATGCGCCAGCCGCGGCATTTGTCCTGGTCAATCAATACAATGCCGTCTTCTTCACGCTTGTAGATGGCACCGCTTGGGCAGGTAGCAACGCACGCCGGGTTCAGGCAGTGCTCGCACAGGCGCGGCAGATACATCATGAAGGTGTTTTCGAACTGGCCGTACATCGCCTTCTGCATGTTCTCAAAGTTCTGGTCTTTGCTGCGCTTCTCGAACTCACCGCCGAGGATCTCTTCCCAGTTCGGGCCAGCCTCGATTTTGTTCATGCGCTGGCCGGTAATCAGCGAGCGCGGGCGCGCTATCGGCTGATGCTTGCTTTCCGGCGCGTTATGCAGGTTTTGATAGTCGTAATCAAACGGCTCGTAGTAGTCGTCAATACCCGGCAAATGCGGGTTGGCGAAGATTTTTCCGAGCAGCATTGCTTTGCCGCCCATACGCGGTTGCAGCTTGCCATTGATTTTGCGTATCCAGCCGCCCTTCCATTTCTCCTGATTCTCCCAGTCGTTGGGAAAGCCAATGCCCGGCTTGCTCTCGACGTTGTTAAACCAGGCATATTCCATGCCCTCACGGCTGGTCCAGACGTTTTTACAGGTAACCGAACAGGTGTGACAGCCGATGCACTTATCCAGGTTCAGCACCATGCCGACTTGTGAACGAATTTTCATTTTACGCTCTCCTGTTTCTGGTCATTGCCTTCGCCATCTAACCAGTCAATGTTTTTCATCTTACGCACCACCACGAACTCATCGCGGTTTGAACCGACGGTGCCGTAGTAGTTAAAGCCGTACGCCAGCTGGGCATAGCCGCCAATCATATGCGTTGGTTTGGGGCTGATACGGGTCACAGAGTTATGAATACCGCCGCGCTGGCCCGTAATTTCCGAGCCTGGCAGGTTCACAATGCGCTCCTGAGCGTGATACATCATCGTCATGCCCGCCGGTACACGCTGGCTGACCACCGCACGGGCGGTCAACGCACCGTTACTGTTGAACACTTCAATCCAGTCGTTATCGACAATGCCAAGATCTTTCGCGTCCTCTTCGCTCATCCACACAATCGGGCCACCGCGCGACAGCGTCAGCATCAGCAGGTTGTCGCTGTAGGTCGAGTGAATGCCCCATTTCTGGTGCGGCGTGAGGAAGTTGAGCGCCTTCTCCGGGTTGCCGTTGGACTTTGCGTTCATCACCGCTTTCACCGAGCGCGTGTCGATGGGTGGGCGATAGACCAGCAGGCTTTCACCAAAGTCACGCATCCACGGGTGATCCTGATACATCTGTTGGCGGCCAGACAGCGTGCGCCACGGGATCAGCTCGTGCACATTGGTGTAACAGGCGTTATAGGAAACGTGCTCATCTTCAAGGCCAGACCAGGTCGGGCTGGAGATAATTTTGCGCGGCTGGGCCTGAATATCACGGAAGCGAATTTTCTCTTCTTCCTTCGGGCGCGCCAGGTGGGTGTGATCGCGCCCGGTAAATTCGCTGAGCGCCGCCCAGGCTTTTACCGCTACCTGACCATTGGTTTCCGGTGCCAGCGTGAGGATCATCTCGGCGGCGTCGATGGCGCTGTTAAGCATCGGCTGGCCTTTGGCTGGGCCGTCTGCTTTCTCATAATTGAGCTTGCGCAGCAGGTCCATTTCGCTCTGGGTGTTCCAGGCGATACCCTTACCGCCGTTGCCAATTTTCTCCATCAGCGGGCCAATAGAGGTAAAGCGCTCGTAGGTTGCCGGATAGTCGCGCTCTACCACCATCAGGTGCGGCGCGGTTTTACCGGGAATCAGGTCGCACTCGCCTTTTTTCCAGTCCTTAACGTCGACAGGCTGCGCCAGTTCGTTAGCGGAGTCGTGCTGAATCGGCAGCGTTACCAGATCCGTTTCCTGACCAAGATGGCCCACGCACACCTCAGAGAATGCCTTCGCAATGCCTTTATAGATGTCCCAGTCGCTTTTCGATTCCCAGGCCGGGTCAACCGCCGCAGACAGTGGATGAATAAACGGATGCATGTCCGAGGTATTCATATCGTCTTTTTCATACCAGGTCGCGGTTGGCAGCACAATGTCGGAATAGAGACAAGTGCTGGAAAGACGGAAGTCGAGCGTGACCACCAGGTCCAGCTTGCCCTCAAGCCCGTTGTCCTTCCATTCCACCTCTTCAGGCATTACACCGCCCGCCTTACCCAGATCTTTACCTTGAATACCGTGCTCAGTACCGAGCAGGTATTTGAGCATGTACTCATGACCTTTACCGGAAGAGCCAAGCAGGTTAGAACGCCAGACAAACAGATTGCGCGGATGGTTATTACCGGCATCCGGCTGTTCGGCGGCAAAGCGAATCTCGCCTGATTTGAGCGCCTTGACGGTGTAATCTACCGGGCTTACGCCCGCAGCGTCTGCTGCGGCCTTGATGCGCAGCGGGTTAGTGCCAAGCTGCGGCGCAGACGGCAGCCAGCCCATGCGCTCGGCGCGCACGTTAAAATCAACCAAGTGGCCGCTGTAGCGGGATTTATCTGCCATCGGTGACAGCAACTCCTGTGCCGTGAGCGTTTCATAACGCCACTGGCTGGAGTGGTTATAGAAGAACGAGGTGCTGTTCATGTGGCGAGCCGGACGCTGCCAGTCGAGCGCAAACGCCAGCGGCTGCCAGCCGGTCTGCGGACGCAGCTTTTCCTGGCCCACATAGTGCGCCCAGCCGCCGCCGCTCTGGCCGATGCAACCACAGAAAATCAGCATGTTGATAAGGCCACGGTAGTTCATGTCCATGTGATACCAGTGGTTCAGACCGGCACCGACAATGACCATAGAACGTCCGTGGGTTTTATCGGCGTTATCGGCAAATTCACGCGCGGTGCGGATAATCTGCTGACACGGTACGCCGGTAATTTTTTCTGCCCACGCTGGCGTATATGCCTTCATATCGTCATAGCTGGTTGCGCAGTTCGCGTCTTCCAGACCGCGATCGAGACCGTAGTTCGCCACTGTCAGGTCGTAAACGGTGGTGACCAGCGCGCTGCTGCCATCCGCAAGCGTCAGTCGCTTGACCGGCAGTTTATGTACCAGCACGTTCTCCAACGCCACGTTCTGGAAGTGCTCGCTGCTTTCACCGCCAAAATACGGGAAGCCCACCTCGGCGATGTCATCATGACTGCCGAGCAAGCTCAGACGCAGTTCGGTCTCTGCACCCGATGTGCCGTCGCGCTGTTCAAGGTTCCACTTGCCCTTCTCGCCCCAGCGGAAACCGATAGAACCATTCGGTGCCACCAGCTCATCACGGCTGTCGTCCCAGGCTACCGTTTTCCACTCCGGATTGTTTTCCTGGCCCAGCGCGCCAACCAGGTCGGCAGCACGCAGCATGCGGCCCGCCGCCATCACGCCGTTACGCTCTTCAAGCATGACCAGCATGGGCATGTCGGTATAGCGGCGCACGTAGTCGGTAAAATACTGGCTCGGGTTATCAAGATGGAACTCGCGCAACATCACATGGCCCATCGCCAGCGCCATTGCGCTGTCGGTGCCCTGCTTCGGTGCCAGCCACAGGTCACACAGTTTGGCGATTTCGGCATAGTCCGGCGTCACGGCGACCGTTTTCGTGCCCTTGTAGCGGACTTCGGTAAAAAAGTGCGCGTCCGGGGTGCGCGTCTGCGGCACGTTTGAGCCCCAGGCGATGATGTAGCTTGAGTTGTACCAGTCTGCTGATTCCGGCACGTCGGTCTGCTCGCCCCAGGTCATCGGCGAGGCGGGCGGCAGGTCGCAATACCAGTCGTAGAAGCTCAGGCAGGTGCCGCCAATCAGCGACAGATAACGCGCGCCGGAAGCATAAGACACCATCGACATCGCCGGAATGGGCGAGAAGCCAGCTACGCGATCCGGGCCGTAGGTTTTCACGGTATACACGTTGGAAGCTGCGATAAGCTCGTTCACTTCCTGCCAGGAAGAGCGCACAAAGCCACCGCGCCCGCGCGCCTGCTTGTAGCTTTTGGCTTTATCGGCGTCTTCCATAATGGAGGCCCAGGCCGCAACCGGGTCACTGTGGCGGGTTTTGGCGTCTCGCCACAGCTTCATCAGGCGCTTGCGCATCAGCGGGTATTTCAGGCGGTTGGCGCTATAGAGATACCAGGAGTAGCTGGCGCCGCGCGGGCAGCCGCGTGGTTCATGATTGGGCATATCCGGGCGGGTGCGCGGATAGTCAGTTTGCTGGGTTTCCCAGGTTACCAGGCCATTTTTCACATAGATTTTCCAGCTACAGGAGCCGGTGCAGTTTACGCCGTGGGTAGAGCGGACAACCTTGTCATGCTGCCATCGTTGACGATAGCCGTCCTCCCAGTCCCTGTTGGTGGTCAACAGTTGCCCGTGACCATCGGCAAAGGTTTCGCCCTTCTGCCTGAAGTAACGAAACCGGTCTAAAAATTTGCTCATCGGGATTCTCCTGATGTGGAGAGCTTGACGCTCTTCTCAATCGACATTGCTGGATTTGCCCGAACGGTAACGTGCGCAATTAAGGCAAGATTTGATAACGATCAACGCCACAGGCGGCGCGGATTAGCCCTCAAAAAGCGTCTACTCCTAAAGGGGTGCGCAATAAAAAGAAATAACCCATTGTTTTTAGTGAAATTTAAATGCATTAGCGCAGCTAAAGGATAAGGTAACCACGAGAGATGGGTATTAAGGAGTAGTTGCTGGTAAAACAAGGCGGTGGCACTAAAGCCTGGAGTTGGTTAGTTTTTTAACAATCAATAGCATGTTGTAACTAAGTTGAAGTAAAAAAAGCGCGACAGGTGCCGCGCAAAAAGGATAACAAACTCGATTTATACCAATTCAGGTTCAGTGCTTAGCCCGACGCCCATACACGCCCCAGGTAATCAGCACACACAATACGTAGAAGATGAAGAAAATTTTCATAGCGCCTGCCGGTGAACCGGTCAGATCGAGGGACGTTCCAAACGCTTTCGGGATAAAAAAGCCGCCGATAGCGCCAATTGCAGAGATAAAACCAAGGGCTGCTGCGGTGTCGGTTGCGGCCTCACGCATCGCCTGCTCATCGCTGCCGCCCTCGGCCTTAACGCGCTCCAGCGTAAGCTTACGGAAGATGACCGAAATCATCTGGAAGGTGGAACCACTGCCCAGGCCCGCGGTCAGGAACAACAGAATAAACACGCCAAAGAAGGCATAGAAATTGCCGCCCTGCCCCTGCGTTGGCAAGGTCATAAACAGCAGCCCGCTAAAGAGCGCCATACAGAAGAAGTTCACCAGCGTAACCCGGGTTCCCCCCAGTTTGTCAGAGATAACGCCGCCCGCCGAACGCGCAAGCGCGCCCACCAGTGGCCCAAAAAAGGCAAAGCTCATGACATCTATCTGCGGGAACTGCGTGCGGGCGAGCATGGCAAACCCGGCCGAAAAACCGATAAAAGAACCAAACGTAGCAAGATACAGCAGGCTCATTATCCACAGGTGCACGCGCTTAAGCACCGGCAACTGCTCCCTGAACGAGGCTTTTGAAGCCGCCAGGTCGTTCATGCCAAACCAGGCCGCAAGGGTGAAAATCACCAGCGGCGGCACCCAAATCCAGGCTGCGTTTTCCAGATACAGGCGCGAGCCATCACTTTGCAACTCGCCCTGTCCTGCACCAAAAAAGGCAAAGACAGAGAGCGAAATCGCCAGCGGTGCCAGCAGCTGCATCACGCTCACACCCAGGTTACCCAGACCGCCGTTAATCCCCAGCGCTCCGCCCTGTTTGCTCTTTGGAAAGAAGAAGCTGATGTTCGCCATGCTGGAAGCAAAGTTAGCCCCGGCAAAACCGCACAGCAGTGAAATCATGATAAAGGTGCTAAAGGTTGTCGACGTATCCTGTACGGCAAAGCCCAGCCAGACGCAGGGAATAATCAAAATGCCGGTGCTAAAAGCCGTCCAGCGGCGGCCACCGAAAATGGGCACCATAAAGGAGTACGGGACGCGCATTAGCGCGCCGGAGACCGACGGTAACGCCGTCAGCATAAATAGCTGGTCAGTGGTGAAGCTAAAACCTACTTTGTTGAGATTTACCGCGACTGTACTGAACAGCATCCAGACGCAGAAGGCGAGCAACAGGCAGGGTACAGAAATCCACAGATTACGGCTGGCGATGCGACTGCCACCACGCTGCCAGAAGTTTGCATCTTCAGGCCGCCAGTCGGTAATCGTGGCGCCGGACGAGCGTGCGCAAGCAGCAGACTCAGTCATAAACACCTCACGTTTATGCAGTTATAATTGCCGCCACATTAGGCGCTGCCGATGAAGATAAGTTGATGTAAATCAATGGATAATACAACAGATAAACGGCGAAAAAACCGCCATACCTCCTGATGAGTAGCGCCGTATTCATAAAAAAGCCTGATATTTCACTACCCTGTATACATCGTCTTTGCGACAACGTCTTTAACCTGGCTTTGCAGCAACTAAGGGGTACTCACTTGTGGGTATGGGTATACTTCGAAGGATCGCTGACTATAACGCCACTCTCAGAATAAACCCTGTAACCGGAGCCGTTTCGTCATGTTTAAACGTTGCCTCTCACCGCTGACCCTGGTCAACCAGCTGGCGCTCATTATGCTGCTGCTGGCACTGCTGGGCGTGGCCGGAATGGGGCTGGCGGGTTGGCTGGTTCAGGGCATTCAGGGAAACGCGCACGCCATTAATAAAGCAGGCACGCTGCGCATGCAAAGCTACCGCTTGCTGGCAGAAATCCCCCTTACCTCCCAGACCCAGCCGCTGCTTGATGAGATGACACGCACCGCAGCAAGCGATGAGCTCACGCGCGCGGCCAGGCGCGATGCCCAGACGCTGCAACTTGAAGCCCTGCGCAACTACTGGCGTGACGTACTGCACCCTGCCATCGCCAGTGCCCACAAGCAAAGTGACGTTCGCGACAACGTTGCCGCCTATGTCGAGTATATCGACCAGCTTGTCACCACCTTCGACCATAAGACCGAGCAGCGCATTCGCCAGGTCATACTTCTGCAACAGGCCATGGCGATACTGACCGGCCTGCTGCTTATTTTTACCGTCATCTGGTTGCGTAAACGACTTTTGCGCCCGTGGCGTCAGTTACTGGCGATGGCAGCCGCCATTGGCCAGCGCGACTTCAGCCAGCGTGCGCATATTCGCGGTCGCGATGAAATGGCAACACTGGGCGATGCACTTAACGGCATGTCTGCCGAACTCGCGCACAGTTATGCCAGCCTTGAGCAGCGGGTGGCAGAAAAAACCGCCGGACTGGCCCAAACCAACGAAGCCCTCTCGTTTCTCTACAGCGCTAACCGCCGTCTGCACTCGCAGGCCACATTCTGCCAACGCGTAACGCCCGCGCTTAACGAGCTACAGCGCCTTACGCCACTGCGGGAAATCGAGATCAGGGTCTACGAACACGGTGATGAAGAAAATTATCAGGAATTTACCTGTCGTGCCGGCGCTGACTGCCCGCAGCCAGACTGCAACGCCTGCCCGGCACACGCGTCGCCTGCCACGGGCGAAGGCACTCCGCTGAAATGGCGTCTGACCGACAGCCATACCCAATACGGGCTGGTGCTTGCCAGGCTGCCGCAAGGAGAAACGTTGAGTCACGAACGCCAACAGCTGGTTGATACGTTCATGGAACAACTGACCTCAGCACTGGCCCTTGAACGCCAGAATGAGCACCAGCAGCAGTTGATGGTAATGGAGGAGCGCTCCGCTATCGCCCGCGAACTGCATGACTCTATTGCCCAGTCCCTGTCGTGTATGAAAATGCAGGTCAGTTGCCTGCAAATGCAGGGCGGCACGCTGCCACAGGCAAGCCAGACGTTGCTGGCACAGATTCGCGAGGAGTTGAACACCTCATGGCGCCAGTTGCGCGAACTGTTAACCACGTTTCGCCTGCAACTGACAGAGCCGGGCCTGCGCCCGGCGCTGGAGGCCAGCTGTCAGGAGTTCGGCTCCCGACTCGGTTTCCCGGTCATACTGGATTACCAACTGCCGCCGCGTTGTGTGCCAGGACATCAGGCCATTCATCTGGTGCAAATCGCACGTGAAGCGCTCAACAACACCTTTAAACATGCCAGCGCCAGCGCTGCGGGCGTCACTGCGATACAACACGGCGACCAGGTACGCATCACTATCTGGGATAACGGCTGTGGCATCGCAGGAAGTGGTGAAAGAAGCAATCATTACGGCCTTATTATTATGCGCGACCGCGCACAAAGCCTGAAAGGCGACTGCCAGATACGCCCGCGCCCGGGCGGCGGCACAGAAGTGGTCGTGAATTTTATTCCGGGGGCTCTGACTCCCCCGCGCGACAGGAGTGAGCAGTGATGACTCAGGACAGCGCTACTATTTTACTTATTGACGATCATCCGATGCTGCGCACCGGCGTGAAGCAGCTTATCAGCATGGCACCCGACATTCGTGTTGTAGGCGAAGCCGGCAATGGTGAACAGGGCGTGGAGCTTGCCGAAGCGCTCGACCCGGATCTTATCCTGCTCGACCTCAACATGCCTGGCATGAACGGGCTGGAAACGCTGGACAGGCTACGTGAGAAATCCCTCTCCGGGCGTATCGTGGTATTCAGCGTGTCTAACCATGAAGAGGATGTGGTGACAGCCCTTAAGCGCGGCGCTGACGGCTACCTGCTTAAGGACATGGAGCCAGAAGATTTACTTAAAGCCTTGCAACAGGCGGCAGCCGGAGAAATGGTGCTGAGCGAGGCGCTGACGCCGGTGCTGGCCGCCAGCCTGCGCGCCAACCGCGCGACTTCAGAGCGCGATGTCTCACAACTCACGCCGCGCGAGCGCGACATTCTGAAACTGATTGCCCAGGGGTTGCCGAACAAAACCATCGCTCGCCGTCTGGATATCACCGAAAGCACGGTGAAAGTGCACGTCAAACATCTTCTGAAGAAAATGAAACTGAAATCGCGGGTGGAAGCCGCTGTCTGGGTACATCAGGAGCGCATTTTTTAACGCTGGCTTATTCGTCAAGGCTTTGCTGCTGCGGCTCGTCTGGCAGCAGTTGCCAGCGCGTATCGTCCTGCGAATAAATCGTCAGCGGTTCGCTCAGGCGCAGAGTAATCCAGTTTGATGTTACGCGCTGTCCTTTCTCATCCTCAACCGTTACGGACAACCGCCAGGCGTTTTCTGCCTCCGGACTGCTGTCCCAGGTGGGCATAATCACCGTCCAGCCGTCGGTGGACGTATTTTTTGCCGGTGGCGTTAAGCTAAGCGCCTGAGTATCCCCCTGCCAGGTAATATGCTTCACGCCATGGCGCGAATGGATCTGAAGTTTCAGCACCACGCTTTCTGCCGGGCCAAGCTGCCACGGTGGCGTCGCCAGATACACCGACAGCGTTTTGCTCTGGCGGTACTCCATCACCGGCAGGCCGCTGCGCTCAACCCTGTCGTAGCGGCTTCCGCGCAGAGATGACGTGGTGGCAACCTGCGCGGCTGATAGCTGCTGAACAAGCGGCACGCCAAAGCGATAATTGACCTTGAGCCCGAGGTCGTCCTGCGTGTTGCCATTCTCCCCTTGCTTGTGGGTTGCCGTCAGCGTCATCAGCGGGACCGGGGTGTAACTCAGACCAACTTTAACCGCCAACGGATCACGATAGCCGGTGCCGGTATTGAACAAATCCACATTGTCGCCAAAGTACTGCTCAAGGCTCACGCTGGTATTGATATGGCGATAGAACGGCAGCCAGGCCTGGGCAGTCACGTCGTAGCCGCGCGCCATGCGCTGCTCCTGCGTCACGCCAGTAAGCTTCCAGTCACCCAGCGGCTGGTAATAGTTGGCAGACAGGCGCAAGTATTCGCCCCATGCCTCTGCTCCCAGTCCGGCGCGGTGCAAATTGTCATCAAACTGGGTGTCATAAAAGGAGTTGTAACCTAAAAGCCAGTTTCCCGTATTCCAGCGCTGACCGATGCCAAAATTCCCCACCAGTCCTTGATTGCGCTGGCTTACGCCAAGCTGGCTCCAGGTCAAACGGCTTTCACTGTCGTGCCACGGCGTGAAGAGTGAGCCACTGCTGCCGGAGAAACTGCCCTCCTGGTCGACCGCCAACGTAAAATCGGCCCGTCCCCAGGGCGAAAGCAGAGATTGCGCTTCGCTGGTGACTTTATCTGCCAGTGCATCACGCAACTGGGTGAAGGCAAACTGGCGCGCCTGCTCACCGGTGGTGAGCCCGTTGTCAGTCATGCTGGCTTCACCAAAGGTTTTCACCATGGTGGCAAACGCTTTTTCGCTGCTGGCGTTTTCTGGCGCAGAGCCAAGATCGGGCAGCGTATCGCCATCGTTGTCAAACGGGTGTTGTGCCTGTTGCTCAAAGGAAGGTTGCACAGCAGTACTCTCTGCGGCAAGGCAAAGCGCGGGAACAGCAATGAGAAAAGCAAAATACTGATACTGCATCACTCTGATAACGTAATCGTTTTTAAGTTTAACGCCTGGCGCGGGATAGTCAGGCAGCAGAGTATAACATATCGCGATAACCACGCTGATGTCAGTTAAGTCTGCAAAATCGGTCAATAATATAATGTTACGCTACGCTTAGCGGTGTCTGGTTACCGAGGAACCCCTATGACCGCCGCAAAGATAACGTTACTGGCCGCCGCTACACTCTGGAGCAGCGCCGTACTTGCCACTGAGACTGAGAGCTCGGCCACCCGCCTCCAGGCACGTTTTGCCCTTAGCGATACTGAAAAAAAAGCGTGCACCGCAAGCCTGCGCTGGAGCGAGCGCTGCCATATTCAGCATGCCGCAACAGCGAGCCTCGGGCCTGCCATTGCCACACTTTCTGCTGCCCAACCTGAGTCGCTGGCGCGACAGGCATTTACGCAACCTGACCGCCCGCTGCTGGCTCGTTTTGCCCAGGATTGAGGTCTGGTGATAGCTGCTCGGGCGGCATATACTCCGGCCTTGATGTAAAACTGGCGCAAAGGAACAGGAGTGTAGATGCAAAAGATAGTGATCATCGCAAACGGTGCGGCCTACGGCAGTGAATCCTTGTTTAATAGCCTGAGACTGGCTATTGCACTGCGTGAGCAAGACGACGCTCCCCAGCTACAGCTGTTTTTAATGTCTGATGCTGTTACTGCGGGTCTGCGCGGCCAGCGCCCTGCGGAGGGCTATAACATCCAGCAGATGCTGGAAATTCTCACCGCCCAGGGTGTGGCGGTAAAACTGTGTAAAACCTGCACCGACGGACGCGGTATTACGTCGTTGCCGCTCGTGGACGGCGTGGAAATTGGCACACTGGTTGAGCTGGCGCAGTGGACGCTGGCGGCCGATAAGGTCCTGACGTTCTGAGATGACTCACGCGCCGTGCTACTTTGGCTGCGGCGCGTTGCCCTGAAAGCGGCGCACTGCATCAAGCAAATCCACCAGGCCGTCATCGCGCATTCCCAGTGATGACAACGCCTGCTCCAGCGAGAACAGATACTGCGCATTCGTGCCAAGTGGCCCGCTGGCAGTGGCAATCAGTGGCGCAATGTGAGGTGCCTGGGTATCAGGCTCATATAACGGGTGGCGCGGATCCATAATGAACACCAGTGCGCTAACCGTGCGCCCATCATCAAGCGCCAGCGGGCACCAGCGCGGCAGATAGCAGCCGGTGACCATCTCGCGCTTCCACAGCAGCGTTAACTCCTGCTCCAGCGTCTCTTCTGCCAGCCGATAGGCAACTCCCGTCGTTCTGCCCCCCTCTTTGAGAGCAAGCATACGTCCAGGCTGGTGCAACGTCCCTCGTCCCACGGTCAAACGCAGGCAAAATGCCCGGTGCCAACCGGGCAGCGTGCCGGTGGCCGACTCAACAAACTCCAGTGCCGGGTTCCACATCAGCGAACCATAACCGAAAATCCATACCGGGCTATTATCTGGCCTGCAGGCCAACGTTGCCGCAAGCGACGCCGCGCGTTGCTCCGCTGACCACAACAGCGTTTCTTCAATATCACCGAATGCCGTGCGGCAATCTGCTTTGAGTAAAAAATCCCGCGTTAACACGTGCCACCTCCGCCACTGCCTGCATCCCTGCGTTATTCAAATGCTTCTGCGACGATAAGCAATTTGCAGGCCACTGGCAAGGTACGACACTGGCGCGCGGGGTTAACGCTTCGGTTTTGTCAAGACGGGACGAATTTCTTCACGAATGCTTAGGATGCCAGCGTTCGTCATCGCCCTTTTTGTAACTCTGCTTGACTGCCGCCCAGGCGACGCGGTGCGCGACTTCTTCACGACTGGCATCATCTCGCCGCGCCGATTTATCCTTATACTGCTCCCAGGCGCTGTTGAAAGCTTCTTTATAGATATCCTGCGCGTGGGCAGGAAGGACGCCCCGTACGCTGTCTGGCAATTCACTTTTCGTTTTATAAGGCATATCTCCTCCTGTATCAGGCAGATAACACTTAAGTGTGAACCACGCATCACACTCCTGCCAGAAAGATGTCTTATTTGAATATTCAACAACAGCAACTAATTGTTAAATAATGAATTTAATAACGAATACCTATATTTATACCCACCAAATGACTTTTTATGGCCAGGCGGTAAAATTTCGTAAAAAATCCCCTGACAGGTGAAAATTTTGTTATTTTATCGGCCATTCATAGCCTTACTATAATGAAAACCTGGCATATACCTGTAAATCTGGAGAATTAGAATGACAAAAAACCATGAGGCGGTAAAAACCCGCCATAAGGAGACCTCTCTCATCTTCCCGGTGCTGGCGCTTGCCGTACTGTTTTTCTGGAGCGGCAGCCAGTCTCTTCCCGCTGTAGCGGGCATTAACCTTCTTGCTCTGGTCGGTATCCTGGCCAGTGCCTTCAGCGTAGTCCGTCATGCCGACGTATTGGCACACCGCCTCGGCGAACCATACGGCTCATTGATTCTGAGCCTTTCGGTAGTCATTCTTGAAGTGAGTCTGATTTCTGCATTAATGGCAACCGGCGACGCCGCTCCCGCGCTGATGCGCGACACCCTTTATTCCATCATCATGATTGTCACCGGCGGTCTGGTCGGCTTTGCGTTGCTGATGGGCGGGCGCAAATTTGCTACCCAGCATGTGAACCTGTTTGGTATCAAACAATACCTGATGGCCCTTTTCCCGCTGGCGGTGATTGTCCTGGTCTTCCCAATGGCGCTGCCCGCAGGCAATTTCACCGTCGGCCAGTCGCTGATAGTGGCTCTGATTTCTGCTGCCATGTATGGCGTGTTCCTGATTATTCAGACCAAAACGCACCAGAGCCTGTTTGTGTATGAGCACGAAGACGAAGGTGACGATGACGACCCGCACCACGGCAAGCCGTCTGCCCACAGCAGCAAATGGCACGCGGCCTGGCTGATTGTGCATCTGATTGCGGTTATCTCGGTGACCAAGATGAACGCCGAGCCGCTCGAGTCGCTGCTGACGTGGATGAACGCCCCTGCGGCCTTCACCGGCTTCCTGGTAGCCCTGCTGATTCTCTCCCCGGAAGGTCTGGGCGCGATTAAAGCCGTGATGCAAAACCAGGTACAGCGTGCGATGAACCTGTTCTTCGGTTCCGTGCTGGCCACTATTTCACTGACTGTACCGACCGTGACGCTGATTGCCATCCTGACTGGCAACGAACTTATTTTCTCGCTCGGCGCACCGGAAATGGTGGTGATGCTGGCGTCTTTGGTTCTGTGCCAGATTTCGTTCTCCACCGGGCGCACCAATGTGTTGAACGGTTCGGCTCACCTGGCACTGTTTGCCGCCTACCTGATGACCATTTTTGCCTGATTCACCGGCAGGCCGCCACGCGGCCTGCCTTGCTTTCAGTGCCTGGCACTTTCCTGCTGCCCCAGCCGCTGTGCCATCTGAATGGCCTCAATGACCCGCTCCCGACTGACTCTTGCCGACGGCGACTCCAGCACCTTCTTCCACAGCGTAATGGCCTGGGCATAATCAGCCTGCATAAATGCCTCTGATGCCAGCAACATCAACGCCGTGACTTCCAGTGGGTCAACCTCCAGCGCCTGGTTAAGCCATTCCAGCGCCAGAGGTGTCAACACCTGTCCTGCCTGCCAGTACAGCGCCGTGCCGTAAGCCGCGTATAACCTGGCGTCACCACCGCGCAGGCGCAGCGCCTGCTGATAAGCGTAAAGCGCGTCGTCATAGCGGTCCGCCCACAGTGCTTCATCACCCACTCTTGCCCAGTCGTCACCGTTGCGCGGCACTGAAGGCGACGGTTTTGCCTGCGCCTGAACCCCAGCTTGCGTCTGCCAGGCATACACAGCGTGCCAGCGCCCGCTGCTGGCATACGCCAGTACAGCCAGCAGGCACACCGCGAGGGTTGTTCGTTTCACGAAAACCTCCTGCGCCAGCGCCACAGACCCATCATAAGCGCAAGTAACAACAAGGGCGGCAACAACCACAACACCCACGCCACTCCACGCAGCGGCGGCTGGTAGCGTACAAAATCACCGTAGCGGGCCGTCATAAAATCAACAATTTCCGCGGGCGTTTTTCCCTGCTCTGTCATGCTAAAAACCGTATGACGCATCGTGACCGCCACAGGCGCGGTGGACTCCAGCAAATTCTGGTTCTGGCATTGTGGACAGCGCAGACTGGCTGCCACCGAGAGCGCCTGCTTCTGCACCTCTGGCGAACTAAAAGCCCAGGTGTCCACCACAGCAGCGACCGCCAGCCCCTGCAATGCCAGCCACAGCAGGACTATCCGCAGTGACTTCATTTGCGCCTCCTGCACCACGCTCCAGCCAGTACGCCCGAGAGCATTAAGACACCACCGCCCCAGATAAACCGCACGCCACGCTGCACCATAAATCGTGCTGCATAATGCTCTCCCTGCTTTTCTGCCACCAATACATACCAGTCGTGCCAGCCATCGGTAGCGATGCCAGGTTCATACATCCGCTGGTTGCGCACGGTATAAAAACGCCGCTCCGGGTGCAGACGAGCCAGCACCTTATCACCACGCTGAATATTCACACTCAGCCGCTGCGCGGTATAGTTACCCGCAGCTATAAACTCACCGTCCTGAAGCGTAAAGCGATAGCCGTCGAGCATCACGCTTTCACCGGCCACCAGCGCCACGCTGACTTCTGACTTGAGCCACCCGGCGCTGACAATTCCGAGCGAACAGAGCAAGACGCCCGCGTGCGCCAGCCACATGGGCAGGTTTTTCTTGCGGCTACCGGCCAGCATCAGCACAACCGCCAGCAGGCCAAACGGCAGCATCACACGGTTGAAATAAGGCGCGCCCACGGAAATACGCCCCTCCCCAGCCAATGACCAGACCATCGGAAACATCGTTCCTACCAGCACCACAATTGCTGACGCGCAAAACACGCCAAGGCCGCCCATCAACCACAGAGAAGGTAGCTCGCCTGTGGGCAGCACGCGGTAACCACGCGCACCCGAGGCAAATGCCAGCAACATTGCGCCACTCAGTACGATAAAGAGCGTAAACAGCGGTAGTGCACGCGCTTCATCCAACGCAAATGCGTGTACCGACTGCAGCACGCCGGAACGAACAACCAGTGTGCCCAGTAATGTCAGCAGCACGCTCACGGTGGCCAGCAGGGTTGTTGTGCGCACAAGGTGTCCGCTGCGGCGCATAACCTGCAACGCATGCAGACATGCCGCCCCCGTGAGCCACGGCAACAGCGCGGCGTTCTCTACCGGGTCCCAGAACCACCAGCCGCCCCAGCCCAATTCGCTGTAAGCCCACCAGGAGCCGAGGATTATGCCTGCGCTCAACAGCGCCCAGGACAGCGCCAGACTCCTCTGGCATCGGCGCGCCAGTGCCTGTGCGGGCGTCTGGCAGAACAGACCAGCCAGCAACAGCGCGCAGCAAACCCCGGCGCCGGCGTAACCCAGATACAGTAGCGGTGGATGCAGTAACAGCGCCGGATGTTGCAGCATGGGATTCAGATCGCGCCCGTCAGCAGGAACGGGAAACTGGCGCAGGAAGGGATCGGAGGTGGTCACAATGAAAAGCACAAGTCCGGCCTGTGCCAGAGCGATAAATAACACAGTAAGCAGACGCAACCGCCGGTTAGCGCCGCGCCAGCACCATACGACAACGGCTTGCCACAGCGCCAGACCCAGGCTCCAGAACAGCAGCGAGCCTTCATGCCCGCCCCACGCTGCCGCCAGCTTATAAGGCAGGCTCAGCCCGCGATTGCTGTGCTGGGCCACATAAAACAGCGAGAAGTCATCCTGCACAAACGCCAGCGTCAGCAACACCCAGGCCAGCGTCAGTAAAAACGCAATAAATCTGCTGGCGTGGTGCAGCATGGTTGCTGCCCTGCGCTGCCCGAAAATGAACAGCCTGACACCGCTGACGACAACCGCCAGGCTGGTAAACAGCGCCAGTAACAGGCAGAAGTAACCCACCTCAGGCAACCAGGCGAACGTGACATCAGGCAACGGTCATTTGCCCCGCATAAAGAATGAAAAAACGCAGCATCAGCACGCCAAGCAGCGTACAACAGCAGGCGAGCATCACCTGTAGACGCGGCTTGCGCAGCAGCAGGCGCAACAGCAGCGGTAGCACAAAACCGACACCGACCACACCCCACCAGAACCACTGAGTCCAGAAACCGCCGCCCATTGCCGCATCAAGCGCACGCAACCTGCCGTCGTCGCCCAGCAGCATGCCGATGAAAAACGCCAGCAGCAGGAAGATTTCCATCGCCAGCACCGGTGTTTCCAGCACATGCAGACGGTGCATCAGCCTGTTATCGGTTGTGCGCAGTGCCGCCAGCATGGCAACTGCGATGCCCGATGACAGTCCCGAGAACAAAAACAGCACCGGCAATAGCGGGTTGTTGAGCATGGGGCAGGCTTTTAGTGCCGAGAGCAGAAAGCCGGTATAAGCACCCAGCAGCACCGCCAGCACTAACATGAGCACGTCAAGCCCCGGCAGCACACGTTTAGCTCGCTCAAACAGCCCGGCAACGCCGGCAAACCGCGGTAACCAGCGCAGCAATAGCCGCTGTAAATCGGCACGAAAAATCATCGCCAGCCACAATGCCAGCACCAGCATATAAAGCTGAAACAGCATGACGCCCATCGACATCACCGATGTCAGGCTGTAATGAAACATCAGTTTCCAGAACGCCAGCGGGCGAGTCAGGTGCAATATCAGGATAATAAGCCCCAGAGCCACTGACGCGGGTGCCAGCCACAGCGTGGTCAGCATGACCGGGTTACGGCTGGCCTCGACATCCGGCAGGCTTCGGCGCAGATAAATAGCCACCACCACCAGCCCGGCTGAGACACCAATCAGGAACAGGTAAATCGCGATGGGCCAGTCCCATACCAGCCCCGGAAAATGAAACGCAGATGTCATTGTTTCACCTCTCCATAGCGAAACGGCACACGGTACATTTTGGGCAATGTGCCCAGCGCCAGCTTATAGCGGTACGTGATCTGCCCGGCGATAAGTCTTGAAATCTCGCTTTGTGGATCGTCAAGATTGCCAAACGTCAGCGCCTGCGTCGGACAGGACTCTACACAGGCTGGCAAGCGCCCTTCCCTGAGCCGGGTTTTACGACAAAAATCGCACTTGTCTGCCGTGTGGCTTTCCGGATGGATGAAACGCACGCGGTACGGACAGGCCACAATGCAGTACTGGCAACCCACACACAGGTCCGGGTTAACATCGACAATGCCGGTTGCCGCATCGCGAAACGACGCGCCGGTCGGGCACACGTCAACGCAGGGGGCACGTTCGCAGTGCTGGCAGGAGTGGCGAAAGAAACGGTATTTCACATCCGGAAACGCGCCAATCGGTTCGCTGCGGATGATAGTCAACCTTGAGACGCCCTCTGGCACCCGGTTCACCTCACGACAGGCATCCATACAGGCCGTGCAACCAATGCAGCGCGTTTCGTCATGCACCATGCCGTAGCGTATACCGCCAATATTTTCGCTACGCGCCAGCACTGCGCTGGCGGGTAAGCCGGTCAGTGCCAGCACTCCCGCACCGGCAAGAAAATGGCGACGGGAGCAACTCATGGATGCTCCTTACCCGGCCAGACCGACGCCGGATTAAACGCCGGATTGTTACGCTGCTCGCTGTGGCAGTCGACACACAGCTTAATCCGACGCTTATCGTCAAATGTCGTCACCGCATCCTGCTGCGGGTGCAGACGATGGCAACTGGCACAACTGACTTTTGCCAGATGTACATCGTGCGGCCAGAATGCCTGTTGCAACTTTTCAGGCTCATGGCAGGCAAAGCAGACGCCGTTTTGCTCCACCACGCTGTAGTCGGCATGGTTAAAACGCATCACATCGCGTACCCCTTCACGGTGTTTCGGTGAAGGTTTACCGTGGCAGTCGGTACAGGTTACCGGCAGGCCGTTATTCGGATTGGTTACCTGACTGTGTTGACCCAGCATGCCGTCTTTATGGGGTTTGTGGCAGTCAAGGCAGGCGCTGTCGCGGCTGCGTTGCAGCGTCACTGTCGCCTCATCGGGTCTCTCAGCCGGGGGCTGTGCGGATGCGACGGGCAATGCCAGCCACAAACAGCACGCCAGACCCCCAGCCGCAAAAAACGAACGTATTACGCTCATAATCACTCCACTCGCGGTCTGCCCCGTAAACGGGGCATGGGGGTTATTTATCAAGTAAGCCGCTGCTGTGCGCCTGGCTGCCCCACTGCGGCACAACCGTCTTCAGGAACGCCTCTTTCTCTGCGGTAGCCGCAGCCATATTCAGGCCAAGCGCCTGCTGGGCTTTTTCTTTGCTGGAGATATCCGGTAGTCGAGCCGGCTCGGTAATACCTTTCGTTGCAAGGATGCGCAGCAGTTTGACGCGTGCCTGCGCGGCTTCATCGAGCGCCGTGCCTAGCATGCGCAAACCCACGTCAGGCGCGTGCATATGAATACCGTGGGAAGCAATGGAGAAGTCCCAGCGCCACTGGGCATGACGGATATTTTGCAGCACCGGTGCCATATCCTGCTCGCTTGCGCCAGCATCCCAGGCCGCTTTCGCCTCGAAATGGGCGTGAACCAGCTGATCTTCCACCTTTAGCTTTATGTCGTTAATGGCTTGCTTGCGTTCAGCAACGACCTGTTGCAGCGCCGCTTTGCCCTGGGTATGGCACGTCGCACAGGTTTGCTCAAAAGTGTCGAAAGGGTTGCCGATTTTATGGCTGGTGTAGAGTTTGCCCTGGCTGTTTTGCAGCTTAGGCATATGGCAGTCAATACAGGTCACGTTATTCTGGCCGTGAATGCCTTTACTCCAGGTTTCATATTCCGGGTGCTGGGCCTTCAACATGGGCGCTTTAGACAGCTGATGGATCCAGTCGCTGAAGTTAATTTCGTCATACAGTGCTTCCATCTCTTCCACCGCAATGCCCTTCTTCCACGGGAAAGTGACGTGCTTTTCCTCACCGCTAAAGTAGTACTCCACATGGCACTGGCCGCACACCATCGACTGCTGGTCAAAACGGCTGGCGTGGTTAAACGGTTTGTTGATGGCTTCCATCGCCCTTGCGGCATACGGGCGTGAGAGCGTCAATGCCGGTTCTCCACGGGCAAACGCCGGTGAGCCGGTGTTATGACAATCCGCGCAGCCCAGTTGGTTAACAATCAGCGGCCCGCCACGCGCCCATTTGCCGCGGAAATAGCCATCTTCGCCGTTTTGCGCGATTTCGCGTGCCACATCGGGACTTTTACAACTCCAGCACGCCATTGGCTGTGGACCGTCTTCACTGCTCTGGGGCGCGCCGGTACGCAAGGTTTCACGCACGTCCGTGAGCGCATAAGCGTGGCCGCGTGGCTTGTTATAGTCTTTTGAGAACGCATATCCAGCCCACAGAATGACCAGGCGAGGGTCTTCTGCCAGGGCATCCTCACGTGTCGACTGTTCAGACGTTGCCTGCCATGAGGCATATTGATCGGGATGGCGCTCTGCAAAGCGGTTATTGCGCGCCTCAACATTAAGGGGTTTTGCTGCTGGCGACGCAGCGGAAGGGGTATCGGTGGCAAAAGCGCCGAAAGCCGCACACAGACACAATATTAGCGCGCCTGCCAGCGAGTAGCTCCTGGTCATAACGTGTCATCCTGTTATTTTTATGGGAATAACCAACGGAAATTGCTCAACAAATATGCTCAACGGTTCATTTTTAAATCAAAACCCGCATTTAAAGTGTTGTTTTTGATCAAGCGTTGCGCAGGCGGCAGAAATAAGAAATGACAGATGTGACACAGCGCAGTCGTAAAAAAACGAAACGGCATACAAGCAGCAAGAGACGGTGACGGTAGTTACGCCAGATAGCGAAGCGCGGCAGTGAGAATACTGACGGCGAGACTCAGCCCCTCAGAAAGTGGAGGCGACAACACAGCGCGCAGTGAACGCAAAGACTACAGAGCAAACACGCAGGACGCAGGGCAAAGCGTATTTTCAGGCAATAAAAAAGCCGCCCTGCGGTTAAACAGAGCGGCTCACAACGGCGCATTAATGGCTGGTATCGAGCTCGTCGAAGCTTTTCACCAGGTCATCAATGGCTTTAATTTGCTTAAGGAACGGCTCCAGCTTCGCCAGCGGCAGCGCCGACGGGCCATCACACTTGGCGTTTTCCGGATCCGGATGCGCTTCAATAAACAGGCCTGCCAGGCCGGTCGCCATACCTGCGCGGGCTAGTTCGGTTACCTGCGCACGACGGCCGCTGGAAGCCGCGCCAAACGGGTCACGGCACTGCAGCGCGTGGGTCACGTCAAAAATCACCGGCGCATTGCCCGATGCTTTCTTCATAACGCTAAAGCCCAGCATGTCGACCACCAGGTTGTCATAGCCGAAGTTGCTGCCGCGATCGCACAGGATAATTTTGTCGTTACCGCCTTCGTGGAATTTATCCACGATATTACCCATCTGGCCTGGGCTGACAAACTGCGGTTTTTTCACGTTAATAACCGCCCCGGTTTTTGCCATGGCTTCCACCAGGTCGGTCTGGCGTGCCAGGAAGGCTGGCAGCTGAATGACGTCAACCACGTCCGCAACCGGCTGCGCCTGTTGCGCTTCGTGAACGTCGGTGATGATTTTCACACCAAAGGTCTGCTTCAGTTCCTGGAAAATCTTCATTCCTTCTTCAAGGCCCGGGCCACGATATGAGTGAATTGACGAGCGGTTTGCCTTATCAAAAGAGGCTTTGAAGACGTAAGGGATGCCGAGTTTGTCGGTCACGGTGACATAGTGTTCACAGATGCGCATCGCCAGGTCGCGTGATTCCAGCACGTTCATACCGCCAAACAGTACAAACGGCAGGTCGTTCGCGACGTTGATGTCGCCAATGCTAACCACTTTTTGTTTCATATCTTCGCCTTGTTGGTGTGAATCGAAACGGGCCGCGCCCGGCTGCTAGTGCAGCGTAATCTGTTTATGTGAAATCGAGTTAATCTGCGCCTTAATCATCTCGCTTATTGGGTCTTCCGGGCACTGCTCAACGAAATAGGTTAAGTCATTGAGCGCCACGTGTCCGCAGTCCAGCTGGGCGTAGATAAGGCCGCGATCTCGGATCTCATAAGGATCTTCGGGGTTGAACTGCAACAGCACTTCGCTTGCGTGCAACGCAAGCTCCATCTGCCGTTCTTCCATCAGCGAGGTTTTCAGTGTGTCGAGCAGTTTGCGGATAACGTCAATGTTGTCAGACTCATCCAGGTCCTCGTCAAACAACTGTGCCGCCGGACCAATGTTGCCCTTAAGCCACACTTCCAGCGTGTGCTCATCGAGCGTTTCGCCGTTAAACGGGTTAATGAGCCACATTTCACCGTCCAGCCAGTCGGCACGCAGCAGAAGCTGGGTCGGGAAAATCACCGGCATCAGCGGAATGTCCAGGCTCTCTGCCACCCACAGCAATATTGCCCCGAGCGATACCGCGCTGCCCTGGCGTTTATCGAGCACTTCGTCGAGCCACAGCGCGTCAGACAGGCGATAAACGCCGTCTGCATCGCGAAAGCCCCACTTTTTATAAAACAGTTCCAGGAGCTTTTCGAGCTGCAGATCGTGATGCAGCCCCTGGCAAATCTCTTCACGCGCCTGTGCGGCCAGCTGATCCAGCTGGGCACGCACCTGCTGCGTCGGAAAATTTTCGCGAATCTGCTGCGATATCTGAATGATCCCTTCACACAACGGTGCCTGATCAAAATCGAAATCGGCTAACAACTCCATGACTTACCCCAGTAACGGTATTTTTGTGGTGGCGAGTTTGACGATGACATACAGCACCACCAACCCCAACAGGAAGGCAAACCAACGAACCTGCTGGCTGCGCGGGCGACGCCCAAGCGCGATAAAGCCCAAAACGATGTAGATAATAACGCCAAACAGCTTCTCAGTCAGCCATGCGCCCTGTGGCGTAAACGGCCAGAACTGCGCCATAACCATCAGCGCGACGCCGCTGAGCAGCATTAGGGTATCGTTAACGTGCGGAACGATGCGCACCCAGCGCTTTTGCGACATAGGCGATGTGCGGTACTGCCACCAGTAGCGCAGGATAAAAAGTGAGACGGAAATCAGAACCGTCAGTACATGCAGGTGCTTAAGCGCAAAATACGTCGCCATTGCTTACTCCATCATTGTTATAAGTTGGCCCGCAGTGAGCCTTTCGTTGCCACCATAGTCGCGGCAGGTTTCAACCTGCGAATAGCCTGCAGCCCCAAACAACGCACGCACCGCCGCGCCCTGCTGCCAGCCGTGCTCCAGCAGCAGCCAGCCACCAGGCGCTAAAAACGCGCGTCCTTCATCTACCAGCAACCGTAAATCAGCAAGCCCGTTATCAGCCGCCACCAGCGCGGTGAGAGGTTCAAAACGCACGTCGCCTTCATTGAGGTGCGGGTCTGCGGCGTCAATATACGGTGGATTGCTGACGATAAGGTCAAAACGCTGCGCATCAAGGGCGGCAAACCAGTTGCTTTGCATTATCGTAACATTGCGCACACTGAGATAATCAGCGTTACGTTGCGCCAGTGCAACCGCATCCGGGATCAAATCGAGCGCCACAATCTCGCAGTCTGGCCGCTCGCTGGCAAGGGCCAGCGCGATGGCGCCAGTGCCGGTACCCAATTCCAGAATGCGACACGGCGTTTTGGGCAGTCGTGCGAGCGCCTGCTCAACCAGACATTCAGTGTCAGGGCGGGGAATCAAGGTAGCAGAAGACACAAACAGCGCCATAGACCAGAACTCACGCACGCCAGTGAGATGCGCCACGGGTTCACCGTGCACGCGCCGCGCCAGCAGTTCATCAAGCTGTGACTGCTCCTCAGGCGCAAGCCGCGTCTCACCAAAAGCGAGAATAAACGTGCGACTTTTGCCCGTGACGTGCCCAAGCAGGATTTCTGCATCGCGCCGCGGGCTGTCGCCCGGTGAAAGCTGCGCAATAGCCCCGGCAAGCCACGTCTGGTAATCCATTACTCTTGCCCGGCCAGCGCCGCAAGCTGGTCTGCCTGATATTCCTGCACAATAGGCTCAATGAGCATATCCAGCTTGCCTTCCATGGTTTCGTCCAGGCGGTAGAGCGTAAGGTTAATGCGGTGATCGGTCACGCGACCCTGTGGGAAATTGTAGGTACGGTTACGATCGGAGCGGTCGCCGCTGCCAAGCAGGTTGCGGCGGGTTGACGCCTCTTCCTGCTGGCGCTTGGCGACTTCGGCGGCGCGAATACGCGCGCCCAGCACCGCCAGCGCTTTGGCTTTGTTTTTATGCTGCGAACGTTCGTCCTGGCACTCCACCACAATGCCGGTCGGCAAGTGGGTGATGCGGATAGCCGAGTCAGTGGTGTTAACGTGCTGACCGCCTGCGCCGGAAGAACGGAAAGTATCGATACGCAAATCTGCCGGGTTGATATCCGGCAGTTCCGCTTCTGGCAGTTCCGGCATCACGGCCACGGTACAGGCCGAAGTGTGGATACGCCCCTGAGATTCAGTGGCGGGTACGCGCTGTACGCGGTGGCCGCCGGACTCAAACTTCAGCCGACCATAAACACCCTCGCCGCTGATTTTGGCGATGATTTCTTTATAGCCGCCGTGCTCGCCTTCGTTGGCGCTCATGATTTCCACGCGCCAGCGTTTAGCTTCGGCGTAGCGGCTGTACATACGAAACAGGTCGCCGGCAAACAGCGCCGCTTCGTCACCGCCGGTTCCGGCACGCACTTCAAGAAACGCGTTGCGTTCGTCGTCCGGGTCACGCGGCAACAGCAGCACCTGAAGCTGTTGTTCCATGACGTCGTTTTGCTCACGCGCAGCGTCCAGCTCATCCTGCGCCATATCGCGCATTTCCGGGTCGTCGAGCATTTCGCGTGCGGTTTCAATATCCTGCTGAATCTGTTGCCATTGTAAAAAGCAGCGCGAGACATCGCTTAACTGTGCGTATTCCCGCGACAGCGCACGAAAACGCTCCTGGTCAGCGATAACGTCTGCTTCACCAAGCAGCGCCTGAACCTCTTCGTGACGCTCATTCAGGGCTTCCAGTTTGGCAACAATAGAAGGCTTCATGGGTGGGGATTCACCTTGTAGAAATAGGGTTGAGTGGGACTAATCCAGCCCGAGGCTGCTGCGCAGAATTTGCAGACGTTCATCGTCGCCGTCGCGCGCAGCCTGCTGTAGCGATTTGGTAGGTGCGTGAATAAGCTTGTTGGTCAGCTTCCACGCCAGTTCCTGTAGCACGGCCTCAGCATCGGCCCCCTGCTGGAGCGAGGCCAGCGCTTTGGCAGCCAGCTCGTCGCGGGTGGCTTCTGCCTTACCGCGAAACTCGCGAATGCTCTCACTGGCGCTCTGGGCGCGCAGCCAGGCCATAAATTCGCTGGTTTCCTGGGCAACGATGGTTTCAGCCTGCACGGCGGCTGCCTGGCGCTGTGCCATGTTGTGCTGAATAATGGCCTGCAGGTCGTCCACGCCATACAGATAGGCGTTGGCAAGCTTGCCCACTTCCGGCTCCACGTCGCGCGGCACGGCAATATCTACCAGCAGCATGGGCTGGTTGCGGCGTGCCTTAAGTGCACGTTCAACCATACCTTTACCAATAATCGGCAGCGGGCTGGCGGTGGAACTGATGATAATGTCGGCTTCGGGCAGGCGTGCATCAATATCTGGCAGGCCGATTTCTTCCGCACCCACTTCTTCAGCCAGCGCTTTCGCGCGCTCGCGGGTACGGTTGGCAATAATCATTTTGCGCACCTGGTGCTCACGCAGGTGGCGCGCAACCAGTTCAATGGTTTCACCCGCACCAACCAGCAGCACGGTAACCTCAGAGAGTGATTCAAAGATTTGGCGCGCCAGGGTACAGGCGGCAAAGGCCACGGAGACAGCGCTGGCACCAATTTCGGTCTCGGTGCGCACCCGTTTAGCCACAGAAAACGACTTCTGGAACATACGCTCCAGCTCGCTTGCGTGAGAGTGCCCGCGCGACGAGTCGGCAAAGGCTTTTTTTACCTGACCCAGAATTTGCGGCTCGCCAAGAATCATGGAATCCAGACCGCTGGCAACACGCATCAGGTGACTTACTGCCTCGTTATCCTGGTGCCAGTACAGACTGCGGCGCACTTCGGCTTCGTCCAGCTTGTGATAATCACACAGCCAGCGCACCAGCGCCTCGCGCAGGTCATCCTGCTGCTCCACGCTCAGGTACAGCTCCGTGCGGTTACAGGTCGACAGCACAACTCCGCCCTGCACCATCGGCTGCGCCAGCAGGCTATCCAGCGCGCTGTCGAGCGTATCCGGCGAAAACGTAACGCGTTCTCGCAATGATACAGGTGCCGTTTTGTGGTTGATGCCCAGAGCTAGCAGAGTCATGTGTGCGGGAGTAATACCGGTCTTGATATGGATTTCTGGTGGCATAATACAGGATGCGCACTGGCAATAAAAGGGAGCGCCCTCTTTCGCAACAATAGATACCAGCCCACTTTTCCTGATTCCGGATAATTTCACCATTGACGCTCTTCACGCATAAAGCCAGTATTACCGGTTACGACTTTGACGGTTCTCAAGGATTTATCGCGTTATGACGAAATTCAGCCCCGTTCGATTGCTGCCTCTGGCAAGCCTGCTGCTTGCTGCCTGTATGACGACCCCACCGAAAGGGCCGGGCAAAAGCCCCGATTCGCCACAGTGGAAACAGCACGTTTCGCAGGTTCAGAGCCTGAGCCAGTATCAGACCCGCGGCGCCTTCGCGTATATCTCCGACAGCCAGAAAGTTTACGCCCGCTTCTTCTGGCAACAGACTGGCCAGGACCGCTATCGCCTGCTGCTGACTAACCCGCTTGGCAGCACTGAGCTTTCGCTAACGGCAGGCCCGGATGGCGCAGAGCTTATCGACAACAAAGGCCAGCGCTACCAGGCGCAGGATGCCGAAGAGATGCTGCAACGCCTGACCGGCATGCCTATCCCGCTTGAAAGCCTGCGCCAGTGGATTCTGGGGCTGCCGGGCGATGCCACCGATTACCGTCTCGATGACCAGTATCGCCTGAGTGAAGTTAACTACGCGCGCGACGGCAAAACCTGGAAAGTGACCTACAGCGAATACAGCGACAAGGTTCAACCGGCTTTCCCGTCAAATATGGAGTTGAGCGACGGCGAGCAGCGCATCAAGCTGAAAATGGATAACTGGATTGTGAAATGACGCCAACGCGCTGGCCTTCACCGGCCAAACTGAACCTTTTTCTTTATATCACTGGCCGTCGTCCTGACGGCTACCATAACCTGCAAACGCTGTTTCAGTTCCTTGACTACGGCGACACGGT
This sequence comes from Enterobacteriaceae bacterium 4M9, assembly GCA_010092695.1. Classification (GTDB taxonomy): domain Bacteria; phylum Pseudomonadota; class Gammaproteobacteria; order Enterobacterales; family Enterobacteriaceae; genus Tenebrionibacter. Next base: position 2,936,485 of record JAADJJ010000001.1, read on the forward strand.
GACGATAACGCCGCGCAGCGACGGCCAAATTCACCTGCTGACGCCGGTTGACGGCGTGCCGGATGAGCAAAACCTGATAGTGCGCGCCGCACGCCTGCTGGCAGACGAAGTACAGCACATGGGCAACACCGTGCCGGGTGCAGATATCGCGGTAGAAAAACGGTTGCCGATGGGCGGTGGGCTGGGTGGTGGCTCGTCTAACGCGGCCACTACGCTCGTAGCGCTCAACCATATATGGGAAAGCGGCGTCAGCACCGACCGGCTGGCCGAACTGGGGCTCACGCTGGGGGCTGATGTGCCGGTCTTTGTACGCGGGCATGCTGCGTTTGCCGAGGGCGTGGGCGAGCGTCTGATTGCGGCTAACCCGCCGCAGAAATGGTATCTGGTGCTGCACCCTGGCGTAAGTATACCGACACCCACTATCTTTAATGATCCTGAATTACCGCGCGATACCCCCACAAGGTCAATGGAAATGTTGATGAATTGTGAATTCCGCAACGATTGTGAAGTTATCGCAAGAAAACGTTTTCGTGAGGTTGATGCGCTGCTTTCCTGGCTGTTAGAATACGCGCCGTCGCGCCTGACTGGCACAGGAGCTTGCGTGTTTGCTGAATTTGACACCGAATCCGCTGCCCGTCAGGTGCTAAAGCAAGCCCCGGAGTGGTCGCAGGGTTTTGTGGCGCGTGGCGTCAATCTCTCCGCGCTGCATAAAGCCATTTCCGGGCAAGCTGAGCGTTGGTGACAGCGCCACCTTGTTTCAGACGTTGCATCACGCTCTTAAAATACACCGCCCGGATGGTGGACGCTCCGCCCGTGACCGCCATCCACTACTGGACGCATGCCTGAGGTTCAACTCGTGCCTGATATGAAGCTTTTTGCTGGTAACGCCACCCCGGAACTGGCTCAACGTATTGCCAACCGCCTGTACACTTCACTCGGAGACGCTGCTGTCGGTCGCTTCAGCGACGGCGAAGTGAGCGTGCAGATTAACGAAAACGTTCGCGGTGGGGATATTTTCATCATCCAGTCAACCTGCGCTCCCACGAATGATAACCTGATGGAACTGGTGGTCATGGTTGATGCCCTGCGCCGCGCTTCCGCAGGCCGAATTACCGCTGTCATCCCCTACTTTGGTTACGCACGTCAGGACCGCCGCGTGCGCTCTGCCCGTGTGCCAATCACCGCGAAAGTCGTAGCCGATTTCCTCTCAAGCGTTGGCGTTGACCGTGTACTGACGGTTGACCTGCACGCCGAGCAGATTCAGGGCTTCTTCGACGTACCGGTTGATAACGTGTTCGGCAGCCCGATTCTGCTGGAAGACATGCTGCAGCAGAACCTCGAAAACCCGATCGTCGTTTCTCCGGATATCGGCGGCGTTGTGCGCGCTCGTGCAGTGGCCAAACTGCTGAACGACACCGAGATGGCCATTATCGATAAACGTCGCCCGCGTGCGAACGTTTCTCAGGTCATGCACATCATCGGTGACGTTGCCGGACGCGACTGTGTGCTGGTTGACGACATGATTGATACCGGTGGCACACTGTGCAAAGCCGCTGAAGCTCTTAAAGAGCGCGGTGCCAAACGCGTATTTGCCTATGCCACGCACCCGATTTTCTCCGGCAATGCGGTATCTAACCTGCGCAACTCGGTTATCGACGAAGTGGTCGTTTGCGATACCATCCCGCTGTCTGATGAAATTAAAGCGCTGCCAAACGTGCGTACCCTGACGCTGTCTGGCATGCTGGCTGAGGCGATTCGCCGTATCAGCAACGAAGAATCTATCTCTGCCATGTTCGATCACTGATTGGACTGACAGCAAAAAACCCGCCACGGCGGGTTTTTTTATGACTAACGTTTGCTACATCACGTTGACACTACGAAAAAGCGGCCCCCTGAGGCGCCGCTTTTTGTTTAATTCTGCTTAACTCTGATGATGGCCGTGCTGACCGCGCTTGCAGCGCTTGTCGAAATTGCGCAACCACCAGTAACGATCGGCGACTCTCTCATGGCCACCGAGGCGAGCGCCCACAAGCCAGAGCAATGCACCAACAAAAATGCCAAATACAGCACCATGGGCAAAAAGCTGCGGCAGGTGAAATTGTGGAAGCTGGTTCAGAACAGCGGTTCCGATGCCGCCTACCATCACCACTAACCCAAGCCCCATCAGCACGTTTCCCAATAGCGAAGCGTTTTTGCGTTTCATCTGTCACCTCCGAAATCTTCGGGCCGGCAGGGAATATCCCCTCTCCTTGTGTGCCAAGTATAGACATAGTGTTTTTTATCCGTTGCGGCGACGATCACAATTAGGAACATTTAACCCACATAACTTTACAAATAACTGACTGAATAAATGATTTTTTAATGGTTAAGAATGGTGACTATTCACTTTTACTGCGTCGCCTGAGTCGGGTTTTTGTCATCCGCGCCCATGCACAGTAAACTACGCGCCGAAAACCCTTTTCCAGGACTGTGATTGTGACAATAAAACTGATTGTCGGCCTCGCTAATCCGGGCGCGGAGTATGCCGCCACCCGCCATAATGCCGGGGCCTGGTACGTGGATTTGCTAGCCGAACGCCACGGCCAGTCGCTGAAAGAAGAACCCAAGTTCTTTGGTTATACCGCGCGTATCAATCTCACCGGTGAAGACGTGCGCCTGCTGGTGCCTACCACGTTTATGAATTTGAGCGGCAAAGCGGTTGCGGCACTGGCCACGTTTTACCGCATCAACCCGGATGAAATTCTGGTCGCGCACGACGAACTCGACCTCCCGCCAGGTGTGGCAAAGTTTAAACTCGGCGGTGGTCACGGTGGCCACAACGGCCTCAAGGACATCATCAGCAAACTTGGCAATAACCCGAACTTTCATCGCTTACGCATCGGAATTGGCCATCCGGGCGATAAAAACAAAGTTGTCGGTTTTGTGCTGGGTAAACCGCTTGCCAGCGAGCAGAAACTTATCGACGACGCCGTAGACGAAGCGGCACGTTGTACCGAAGTCTGGCTTAAAGACGGCCTTGCCAAAGCCACCAGCCGCCTGCACACGTTTAAGGCGCAATAGCGCCTGCGTACAGCGATTTCCCTGCCCCTGAGGCGGGGGTTTACGTGTATAATAGGCAAAGTTATTAGTTTTTCATCATCGGGCTGCATCCAGCCCTCTGATTATCAAGCAATTTAAGGTGATCTAAACCATGGGATTCAAATGCGGTATCGTCGGCCTGCCAAACGTCGGTAAATCTACGCTGTTCAACGCGCTGACCAAAGCGGGCATCGAGGCAGCCAACTTCCCGTTCTGCACTATCGAACCAAACACCGGCGTCGTCCCAATGCCCGATCCGCGTCTGGACAAGCTTGCTGAAATCGTTAAGCCGCAGCGCATTCTGCCGACCACGATGGAGTTTGTTGACATCGCGGGTCTGGTAAAGGGCGCATCCAAAGGTGAAGGCCTCGGCAACCAGTTTCTGACCAACATCCGTGAGACCGAAGCCATCGGCCACGTGGTGCGCTGCTTTGAAAACGACAACATCATCCACGTCTCCGGTCGCGTAAACCCGGCGGAAGACATTGACGTTATCAACACCGAACTCGCCCTGTCTGATCTGGACACCTGCGAGCGCGCCATTCATCGCATCCAGAAGAAAGCCAAAGGCGGCGATAAAGACGCCAAAGCTGAACTGGAAGTGCTGGAGAAATGCCTGCCGCAGCTGGAGCAGGCCGGTATGCTGCGTGCGCTTGACCTGACTAAAGAAGAAAAAGCGCTGATTCGCTACCTGAGCTTCCTGACGCTTAAGCCGACCATGTACATCGCTAACGTTAACGAAGACGGCTTTGAGAACAACCCATATCTGGACCAGGTGCGTGAAATCGCCGCCGCAGAAGGTTCTGTGGTCGTGCCGGTTTGCGCCTCTGTGGAGTCTGACATTGCGGAGCTTGACGACGAAGAACGCGACGAATTCATGCAGGAACTGGGTCTTGAAGAGCCGGGCCTGAACCGCGTGATTCGTGCAGGCTACACCCTGCTCAACCTGCAAACCTACTTCACCGCAGGCGTAAAAGAAGTGCGTGCCTGGACCATTCCGGTCGGTGCCACCGCCCCGCAGGCGGCCGGTAAAATCCATACCGACTTCGAGAAAGGCTTTATCCGCGCCCAGACTATCGCCTATGAAGACTTCATCACCTACAAAGGTGAACAGGGTGCTAAAGAAGCCGGTAAGATGCGTGCAGAAGGTAAGGACTACATCGTTAAAGACGGCGATGTGCTGAACTTCTTGTTTAACGTCTAAAAAATAATTTTACTGGTTTCAGGACATCGCGTGATGTCTTGCAGGTAGCGTAACAACTCAAAATCCATGCAATTGTGTGGATTTTTCTTTTTATGGCATCTTACGTTTTCTTGCTACGCTCAGTTTTGCCAGCGTATACCGTCCGGACAGGCGATCTTTGTACTCTGAACGCTTCCATTTGTTTGCGGTGCCATGAACCAGAGTAAAGGCTTTTCGCCGATGGCAAAGGCTCAGTCAGTTAGTTTTACCCACCCTCGCCCGCCGCCGCCCCTGTTCCCTCATCACCGCTATACGCTTACCAACGCCCTCACCCTGTCTTTTTCCATATCCTGCCCGCGCCCGCGTTGCACAATAACCCCGCGCGACATTACCAGATAGTTGTCCGCCAGTTCAGCGGCAAAGTCGTAAAACTGCTCAACCAGCAAAATCGCCATGTCGCCGCGCGCGGCCAGCGCACGGATAACCGCACCAATCTCTTTAATCACCGACGGCTGAATCCCCTCGGTCGGTTCATCAAGAATCAAAAGCTGCGGGCGGCAGGCCAGCGCCCGGCCAATGGCAAGCTGCTGCTGCTGCCCGCCCGACAAGTCCCCGCCCCGGCGCTGCTTCATTTCACGCAGTACCGGGAACAGCGCGTAAATCTCCTCCGGCACGCTTTTAGCTGCTCGCCCATGAAAGCGCGACAGCCCCATCAGCAGGTTTTCCTCCACCGTCAGGCGCGGAAAAATCTCGCGTCCCTGCGGCACATAGGCAATGCCCTGCTGCACCCGCTGGTGCGGCTTTGCATGATTAATCAGCTTGCCCTGCCAGTGCAGCGTACCGGACTTCACCGGGAGGATGCCCATCAGGCATTTCAGCAGCGTGGTTTTGCCCACGCCGTTGCGGCCCAGCAGACAGGTAATTTCACCAGGCGTGGTGTCAAACGACAGGCCGCGCAGAATATGGCTGCCGCCGTAATATTGATTGAGTTCATTAACCTGCAACATATTTAGCGCCCCAGATAGACATCAATGACCTGCTCGTTCGCCTGCACATCACGCAGCGAGCCTTCTGCCAGCACCTGCCCCTGGTGCAGTACCGTGACGTTGTCGGCGATAGTTTCAACAAAGCCCATATCGTGCTCAACCACCATCAGCGAGTGCTTGCCCGCCAGCGTTTTAAACAACTCGGCGATGTAGTCCGTTTCTGCATCGGTGAGGCCCGCGGCGGGCTCATCCAGCAGCAGTAAATGCGGCTCCTGCACCAGCAACATGCCGATTTCCAGAAACTGCTTTTGGCCGTGGGAGAGTAGCCCCGCCAGGCGCTGTCGATGTTCTGTGAGCCTCAGCAGTTGCAGCACCTCATCAATACGATCGCGCTGCTCGCCGTTCAACCTGGCCCGCAGGCACGTCCAGACCGATTTATCCATCTTCTGGGCGATTTCGAGGTTTTCTGTCACGCTCAGGGCTTCAAATACCGTGGGTTTCTGGAACTTGCGACCAATGCCCGCACGCGCAATATCCACCGGCGTCATGCCAACCAGGTTGATGTCCTGGTCGTAAAACGCGTTGCCGCTGTCCGGGCGCGTTTTGCCGGTTATGACATCCATCAGCGTGGTTTTTCCGGCCCCATTCGGCCCGATGATGCAGCGCAGTTCACCCACGCCAATCGACAGCGACAGGTCGGTGAGCGCCCGAAAGCCGTCAAACGTGACGTTGATATGCTCAAGCAGTAATACCGGGTCAGTCGTCTCTCGATACTGGTCGAAGAACTGCGGCTGGGTAAACAGTGAGTCAGTCATGCTTCCTCCGTTTCAGCAGGCCAATCACGCCACGCGGCAGAAACAGGGTGACCAGGATAAACATCAGCCCGAGGAAAAACAGCCAGTAATCCGGGAACGCCACCGTAAACCAGCTTTTAGCACCGTTGACAATCCCGCTCCCAAGCACCGGACCAATCAACGAGCCGCGCCCACCCAGCGCCACCCAGATTGCAGCTTCGATTGAGTTGATCGGTGACATTTCGCCTGGATTGATGATGCCAACCTGCGGCACATAAAGCGCGCCCGCCAGTCCGCACAGCACCGCAGACAGCGTCCAGACAAACAGCTTGAAGCCTTTTGGGTCATAGCCGCAGAACATTAGTCGGTTCTCGGCATCACGCACCGCCGTCAACACGCGGCCAAACTTGCTGCGCGTGAGCAGCATGCCGGTTACCAGTGCCGCCGCCAGCAGCAGCACGGTCGCCACAAACAGCCCAATGCGCGTACCGGTGGCCGACACCGGAAAACCCAGCAATGTGGTGAAGCCGGTAAAGCCGTTGTTGCCACCAAAACCGGTTTCATTGCGAAAGAACAGCAGCATGGCGGCGTAGGTCAACGCCTGGGTCATGATGGAGAAATACACGTCCTTAATGCGCGAGCGAAAGGCGAAATAGCCAAACACCAGCGCCAGCAGACCCGGCACCAGGATAATCAGGCACAGCGCCCAGGCAAAATACTGGGTGCCAGCCCAGAACCACGGCAGCTCGGTCCACGACAGAAAAGACATAAACGCCGGCAGCCCGTCTCCCGCCGCCTGGCGCATCAGATACATGCCCATCGCGTAGCCACCGAGCGCAAAGAACAGGCCGTGCCCCAACGACAGCAGCCCGGCGTAGCCCCACACCAGGTCCAGCGCCACCGCCATAATGGCGTAGCAGAGAATTTTGCCCACCAGCGTCAGCGTATAGGTAGAAAGAGACAGCGGATTATCGGCCGGTAGCAGCGCCAGAAACGGCATCAGCAACAAGGCCAGCAGCACAAGCGTTGCCAGCGTACAGGCAAGCCTCGGCGCACGACGCGCCATCGTCAACATAACAGGTTGGCTCATCAGTCAATCACCCGCCCTTTGAATGCAAACAGCCCTTGCGGCCGTTTCTGAATGAACAGCACGATAAGAAACAGAATCGCTATTTTGCCCAGCACCGCGCCCACCTGCGGCTCCAGTAGCTTATTGAGCATGCCCAGTCCCAGTGCAGCCACCACCGTGCCAGCCAGTTGCCCGACGCCGCCGGTCACCACCACCAGGAACGAGTCGATGATGTAACCCTGCCCCAGTTCCGGGCCAACGTTGCCAAGCTGCGAGAGCGCCACACCGCCCAACCCGGCAATGCCGGAGCCTAAGCCAAAGGCCAGCATGTCAACGCGCCCGGTCGGTACGCCGCAGCAGTCCGCCATGCGCCGGTTTTGCGTCACCGCTCGCACGTTCATTCCCAGTCGGGTCTTGTTGAGCAAAAGCCAGGTCAGCGCCAGCACGCCTGCCACAAACGCCATCACGGCAATGCGGTTGTACGGCAGCACCAGGTTTGGCAGCACCGCCCAGCCGCCGGAGAGCCAGGACGGGTTAGCCACCTCCAGGTTCTGCGTGCCAAACAGCACACGCACCAGTTGAATCAGCATCAGGCTGATGCCCCAGGTCGCCAGCAGGGTTTCAAGCGGCCTGCCGTAAAGGTGGCGAATAATGGTGCGCTCCAGCACCATGCCAACTGCGCCAGTAATACAGAACGCCACCGGCAGCGCCACCAGCGGATACAGCGTGAGCCAGTCCGGCGCCAGGCGCTGAAACAGGCTTTGCACCAGCCAGGTGGCATAGGCACCGAACATCAACATTTCGCCGTGCGCCATGTTAATCACGCCAAGCAGCCCGTAGGTAATCGCCAGCCCCAGCGCGGCCAGCAGCAGTATTGAACCCAGCGAGAGTCCGCTGAACGCCTGCCCCAGCCATTCGCCCCACTTCAGGCGCTGCTGCACCTGCTTAAGCCCCTGACTGGCCGCCGCGCGCACGGCAGGATCCGGTTCGTTTTGCGCCTGCGCCAGGCGTTCAAGGCTTGCCTGCACCTGCGGATCGCTGGTTTCACTCAGCAGTTGTACCGCCCGTAAGCGCACTGTGGCCTGCGGGTCGGCAAGCTGGAGATTTGCTACGGCAATAGCCAATGCCGTGCGCACGCCGTTATCGTTTTCTGCCGCCAGCCGCTGGCTGAGAAACGCCAGCTGCTGCGCCTGAGCGCTGTCTTGCAGTACCTGCGCGGCCCCTGCGCGCACGCGCGCACTGGTGCTTAATAACTGATGTGCTGCCAGTGCACTGGCCACCAGCCCCCGCAAGCGGTTATTCATAAACACTTTTTTGGTCACGCCCGCAGGCTGCACGCTGCCCTCCAGCGCAACCAGCCTGCTGCCGCGCTCGGTAAAAAGCTGGCCCTGGCTGTCAACCACCACCGTTTGCGCACTCAGCGCCTCTAACAGCGGCAGGCGCGCAACATCGGGTTGCGCCGCCCACTGCTGGAGCAACTGCGCCTGCTGGCTGCGGCTGCTGTTACCATAGTCTGCCGCCGGACCAGCCAGCGCCCCCAGCGGCAAACTGCTTACGATGAGAAAACCTAAAGCCCGAAGTATTTTCATGGTGTCAGCATCTTTTACAGGCGAGTGGTACCTGATGGACATTCGCGGCCAGCGGCAGTCGCCCCTGCCGCGAATGGGTTTATATACCGCCGGTTTTTACCGGGTAGTCCGGCTTTTTGTCATTGCCCGCGATGTACGGGCTCCAGGGCTGTGCGCGCACCGGCTGTTCGGTATTCCACACCACGTTGAACTGGCCGTTCTCTTCAATTTCGCCAATCATCACCGGTTTATGTAAGTGGTGGTTGGTGGCATCCATCGTGAGCGTAAAGCCGCTCGGCGCCGCAAAGGTTTGCCCGGCCATCGCCGCGCGCACTTTATCCACATCGGTAGTGCCCGCTTTCTCTACCGCCTGCGCCCACATATGTATGCCCACCCAGGTTGCTTCCATCGGGTCGTTCGTGACCACGGTGCTGGCGTTCGCCAGGTTGTGCGCTTTGGCATAGGCGCGGTAATCCGCCACAAACTTGCTGTTTACCGGGTTACTGACGGATTCAAAGTAGTTCCACGCGGCGAGGTGGCCGACCAGCGGTTTGGTATCAATACCGCGCAACTCCTCTTCACCCACCGAGAAAGCCACCACCGGTACGTCGGTCGCTTTAATGCCCTGATTGGCGAGTTCTTTATAAAACGGCACGTTGGAGTCGCCGTTGATGGTGGAGATCACCGCCGTTTTGCCACCGGCTGCGAATTTTTTGATATTGGAGACAATGGTCTGGTAATCGCTATAGCCAAACGGCGTATACACTTCTTCAATGTCTTTGTCCTGGATACCTTTGGAATTCAGAAACGCACGCAGGATTTTATTGGTGGTGCGCGGGTAGACATAATCGGTGCCGAGTAGGAAGAAGCGCTTCGCAGCGCCACCGTCCTCGCTCATCATGTATTCCACCGCCGGAATGGCCTGCTGATTGGGCGCCGCGCCGGTATAAAACACGTTGGGCGACATCTCTTCACCCTCATACTGCACCGGGTAGAACAGCAGGCCGTTTAGCTCTTCAAACACCGGCAGCATTGATTTGCGCGACACCGAGGTCCAGCCGCCAAATACCACCGCCACTTTGTCCTGAGAGAGCAACTGGCGCGCCTTTTCGGCAAACAGCGGCCAGTTGGACGCCGGATCTACCACCACTGGCTCAAGCTTTTTCCCCAGTACGCCACCTTTCGCGTTAATGTCATCGATGGTCATTAGCGCCATATCTTTGAGCGGCGTTTCTGAGATAGCCATCGTGCCGGACAGCGAGTGAATAATGCCGACTTTAATGGTGTCGGCGGCCTGAGCCGTATACGTCACGCCCATGCTCAAAAAGGTAGCAGAGAGCGCAAATACTTTCAGTAATGAACGTCTTTTCATGACAAAACCCCTGGATGGTATTGAATCAATGATGTTCCCCGCCGTGCGGCGAAAGGTCGATTACGGTGAAACCGGTTGTAAACTTGCCTGCTGGAGCCGGTGTAACGTGATTTTCCTGACCTCGTCTTTGCTTTGAGAAATGTGAGCCGTCAGGATGCGCTGCGCCTCCTCTGTCTGCTGCTGCTCAATGGCTTGTAAAATGCGGGCGTGCTCGCTGTAGGTCGCCGCCACGCGGTCGTCGCGGGTGAAGTCGAGGCGGCGCACAATGCGCATCTTCTCAGTCAGTTCCACGTGCACGCGCACCATTTCTTCGTTACCGCTGGCGCGGACCAACGCGGTGTGAAACTGTTCATCTTCCAGCGACAGCGCCTTTCCGGGTTCCATGCGCTCTGCCTCAATCCAGAAACACACCAGCGGTGCCAGATGTGCGCGACAACTCTGCGGCGCCATCGCACACAGGCGATGCACCGCTTCTCTTTCCAGCACAATGCGAAAGTCGTAGAGCGACTCCAGGTAGGCAAAGTCAAAGGGTTTAACCTGCCAGCCGCTGCGCGAATAGACCTGTACGTAGCCTTCATGCTCCAGCCAGAACAGGGCCTGGCGCACCGGCGTGCGGCTGGCTGACATGCGCTCGCAGATATCGTTCTCGCTAAAATGCGCGCCCGGCATTAAGCGAAAATCGAAAATGTCGTTTTTCAGCGCCTGGTAGATGCGCTCTGCCAGCTTCACGCTCTTGGTTCTGGTCATGTATGTGTCCTTATTCCAGCCACAACAGCGCATCGCCAGGACTGACCGGGCGGCCCGGCTGGCAGGCAAGGCGTTTGACCCGGCCCGCCTGCGGCGCCACGATGGCAAGCTCCATCTTCATTGCCTCGACAATCACCAGCGGCTGCCCTTCCTGTACCGTGTCGCCCGCAGACACCAGCACCTTCCAGATGCTGCCGCTCATGTCAGCACACACCGCCTGCGCATCGTCATCGCGCTCAGGTGGCTCGGGCGACAGGCTCTCAACGACACGCTCTTCCTCCTGCTGCCAGCGCCCCACCTCAGCTTCAAAGGCCTGCGCCTGGCGCACGCGAAAGTCGTCAATCTCCGCGCGGTGGGTTTGCAGGAAGTGCAGGTGCTCGGCGAAATCAAACACCGTCTCTTCAATACGCAGCGCCGCGCGCCCTTCGCGAAAGTCCTCACGCAGCACGGTTAGCTCGTCTTCGCTCACCGGGTAAAAGCGCACCTGGTCAAAAAAGCGCAGCAGCCAGGGTTCACCGGCCTGGAACTGGGTGTTTTTCACAAAGCGGTTCCAGATGGGCAGCGTGCGCCCCACCAGCTGATAGCCGCCGGGCGAGTCCATGCCGTAAATGCACATATACATACCGCCAATGCCCACCGTGCCTTCGGCGGTAAAAGTGCGTGCCGGGTTGTATTTAGAACTGAGCAGGCGGTGGCGCGGGTCAAGCGGCACCGCGCAGGGCGCGCCGAGGTACACATCGCCCAGGCCAAGAATCAGGTAGCTGGCATCAAAAAGCGTCTTGCGTACCGCCTCCCGGCTCGCAAGACCGTTAATGCGCTGGATAAAGTCAACGTTGTTCGGCAACCACGGCGCGTGGTCACGCACCGTATCCTGGTAACGGCTCACCGCATCCAGCGTGGCGCTGTCTTCAAAGGCCATCGGCAGATAAACAATGCGTGAAGGCACCGTCATCTGGCTGACATCACCAATGTGCGCTTCCAGTTCCAGTAACAGCGCCACCAGCGCCTGCTGGCTGATGAGCAGGCTGTCATAGCGCACCTGCAATGAACGCACGCCTGGAGAAAGCTCGTTAATTCCCGGGTGCGCCCGCGCCCGCAGGTGCTCCATCAGCAGGTGCACCCGCAGGCGCAGCGCCAGATCCAGCACGTTATCGCCGTACTCAATCAGGATGTAGTTATCCCCGGCCTGGCGGTAGACAATGGCGGGCGCGCCAGCGGCTTCGGGCCGAGCTACCAGCACGGCGGCGCTAACGCCATCACTTGCGCCAAGCGTTGGCGTGGCAAAGTCGCTAAGGTGGCTACGCTCAAGCGTGTCGATGCTGAAGGCCTGCGCTTTTTCCCGCGCCACCGCCTCTTCCACGCTGATGGGATAGAAACGAATGCGGTCGCCGGGTTTCACCTGACCGACTTTCCACAATTCCGCTTTGGCAATGGTGACCGGGCAGACGAATCCGCCGAGGCTTGGGCCATCACGGGTTAAAATCACCGGGAAGTCGCCGGTAAAGTTAATCGCGCCGATGGCGTATTCACAGTCGTGAACGTTAGAAGGATGCAGCCCCGCCTCGCCGCCATCCGGCCTCGCCCAGCCCGGTTTAGGTCCGCTAAGGCGCACGCCCAGCCGGTTGGAGTTGTAATGCACCTGCCAGTCGCTGGCGAAGAAGGTGTCAATCGACTCCTGGGTAAAAAAGTCCGGCGCGCCGTGTGGCCCATACAGCACGCCAATGCGCCACTCGTCGCCATACTCGGGAATAAGCGTGCTACTGAGCGCCTGCGGTTCGCTGACTGGCGCGGGCGTGGTGCAGGCGGCCAGTTCCGGGCGCGAAAGCGTGAGCATATCGGCCACCTTCAGCGTGCGTCCGGCATGGCCGCCAAACTGACCAAGAGCAAAAGTAGAGCGGCTACCGAGATACTCCGGGACATCAATCCCGTTACGCACCGCCAGGTAGCCGCGACAACCGCGTTGCGCGCGCCCTAACGTCAGGGTTTGCCCGGCCTGTACCGTGACAGGCTGCCAGCACGCCACGGCCTTACCATCAAGCGTGGCCTGGCAGTCCGCGCCGGTCAGGGCAATAATGGCCGAGGTGTGAAACAGCAGCACCGGGCCTTGCAACGTAAACTCCAGCCCGGCGGCGGCTTCATGGTTACCCACAATGCGGTTGGCAAGGCGAAAAGCATAGTCATCCATTGGGCCAGACGGCGGCACGCCAATGTCCCAGTAACCGGTGCGCCCCGGATAATCCTGAACGCTGCTCCAGGTGCCGGGTTGCAGCACCTCAATCACCGGTGACTGAGCGACAACATCATCAAGCATGCGTGTCCAGACGCTGCCGCTGTGGAATGCCGCGCTGGCGGTTATCTGGCGCAGGTAGTCCAGGTTGGTGGCAATACCGTGCAGGCGCGTGGCATCCAGTGCGGCATGCAGTTTAACCAGCGCCGCCTGGCGGTCTGCACCGTGCACAATCAGCTTGGCAATCATTGGGTCGTAAAACGCCGATACTTCGCTACCGGTAGTGACGCCGCTGTCCACGCGCACGCCCTCACCCTGCGGAAAAGCCACTTCCGTTAATAGGCCAGGACTGGGCTGAAAGTTTTTCAGCGGGTTTTCTGCGTAAATACGGACTTCAATGGCCGCTCCCTGCGCTGGCGCTTGCAGCCGCGCCCAGTCTATGGACTCACCCGCCGCCACGCGCAGCATGCACTCCACCAGATCCAGCCCGGTCACGCACTCGGTCACCGGGTGCTCGACCTGCAAACGGGTATTCACCTCAAGGAAATAGAAAGCGTCGCGCTCGGGGTCGTAGATAAACTCCACCGTGCCTGCGCTGCGGTAGTTCACCTGCCTGCCAAGCTGCACCGCCGCACTGAGTAACGCCGCGCGGGTCGCCGTGGGCAGGCCAGGTGCGGGCGTTTCTTCCACCACTTTCTGGTTACGCCGCTGCAACGAGCAGTCGCGTTCACCCAACGCCACCACATTGCCTTTGCCGTCGCCGAACAGTTGCACCTCGATATGGCGCGCACGGTCCACGCAGCGCTCAATAAATACGCCTGCATCGCTAAAAAACTGCTCACCCAGACGGCGCACACTTTCCCAGGCCTGCGTCAGCGTCTGCGCATCCGCGCAGCGGGTAAGGCCAATACCGCCGCCCCCTGCGGTGCTTTTGAGCATCACCGGGTAACCGATTCGGTCTGCTGCCACGATAGCTTCTTCCAGCGACGCCAGCAGCCCGGTACCCGGCGTCATCGGTACGCCCGCCAGGGCTGCCAGTTCGCGCGCCCGGTGCTTGAGACCAAACTCGCTAATCTGGCGTGCCGTTGGCCCGATAAATATGATGCCGGCCTGCTCACAGGCTTGCGCAAACGCCACGCTTTCCGACAAAAAGCCATAGCCCGGCCAGATAGCCTGCGCCCCACTGGTACGTGCGGCATTGATGATTTTGTCGATAGCCAGGTAGCTGTCGCTTGCCTTCTCACCGCCCAGCGCTATGGCGACATCAGCCTGCCTGACGTGCTCGGCGTTTTTATCGGCATCGGAATAGACGGCGACGCTGGCCACGCCCAGTCGCTTCAGAGTACGCATGGCGCGACAGGCAATCTCGCCACGGTTGGCAATCAGCACGGTGTTAAACATGGTGGCTCTCCTGGCGGGCCATCCAGTTGCGCCAGCCCTTAAATTCAGTAATGTCGGTGGCCGCACTCAGTGCCGCCGGTTCGCAAATAAAGCCTTTTACCCAGCGCCCGTCGGCCAGTTCCAGCGAGCCGATGCCCAGCGGCGCGGGGATTTCGGCCACAAACTCGCCAAAACGGGCAAGCGGGATGTCCCACAGTTCTACGGCTATCGCCGCGCCGGACGTTGCGCGTGCAATACCGGGTTTGGCGGGCGTGGTGCCTGCAAGTGCATACAGCCGGTAGCTCGGCGCGGTTTCGGTGGCTTCAACAAACACGGCATGGCGGTTGGTCAGTTGGGCGTTAAGCGGCATACCGCGCAGATGTGCGCCGACGACCGCCACGCGCACGTGATGGGGTGATTCAGGCAGTGCGACCTCACCCGGCGTTAACCTTTGCCCGGTTGCCCCCAGCGGCAGGTCCTGCTGGCGCTGCCAGCGCAGGCCAAACTCGGCCAGCGCTCTGTCGTGCCAGGCAGGCGCAATTAACGTAATGCCCGCAGGCAGCCCGTCTTCGCGAAAAGTACCCGGTAGCGCCAGCGCGCTGAGATCGGCCAGGTTGGTAAAGTTGGTGTAGGTGCCAAACTGCGAGTTAAAGCGAATCGGCTCCTGCTTCATTTCGTCGAGCGTATGAATGGTGGGCGATGTCGGCACAACCAATGCATCAACCTCGCTCAACGCGCGCTGGATACGCTTTGCCAGCGTTGCGCGCAGGTATTCCGCGTTAAAGGTTTCGACGGCGCTGTAGTTCAGGCCATTGGCGACAATGGTGTGAACGGTGGGGTCCATCCATTGCGGGTGTTGCAGCATGTCGCCTACCGCCGCCGTGCGCTCGGCAACCCACGGTCCCTGGTAGAGTTGCCCGGCAAGCTGATAAAAGTCAGTAAAATCGATGGGCTTAAGCGTCACGCCGCTTGCGCGCAGCGCCGCCTGCGTTTGCTGCCAGGCCTGTTGTGCCTGCGTATCACCGAAGAACTCCAGCGTGTCGGGGATCGCGAATACCGGGTTTTGTACAAATGCCGCCGGTGCGCTGGCCGGGTTAACGCGCGAGTAAGCGTCCTGGGTATCTTCACCCCCGGCAAGCGTGGCAATAACAAACGCATCTTCTACCGTCAGCGCAAACACCGAAATGGTGTCAATCAACCGACAGGCCGGGACCACACCTGCCGCCGACAGCCAGCCTTTGGTGGGTTTTAGCCCAACGATATTATTAAACCCGGCAGGCACCCGCCCGGAACCTGCGGTGTCGGTACCCAGTGCAAACGGCACCAGACCGCGCGCCACCACCGAGGCCGAGCCGGAGCTTGACCCGCCGCTGACATACTCTGGATTAAAGGCATTGGGCACCGCGCCAAACGGTGAGCGCGTACCCACCAGACCTGTGGCAAACTGGTCGAGGTTGGTTTTACCAATAACGACTGCCCCTGCCGCCTTGAGTTGTGCCACAGCGGTGGCATCGTGCTGCGCGGTGTAGGTAAAAGCCGGGCACGCGGCGCTGGTCGGCCAGCCTGCCACGTCGATATTGTCTTTAACCGCAAACGGAATGCCAAACAACGGCAAAGACTGTGGGTTATGCAGGTAGAGCGGGAGTAGCGCCTCAATTTGCGTGCGCAGTTGCTCCTCACTGGCAAGGACAATCCATGCATTATCGTCTTCAGGAATAGCCTGGAGATAGTGCGTTAATAATGAAAGCACCGCGCCGCTGTTGTTGTGAATATACTGCTGCCAGGCGGTCAGCGTTTTTCCAGCCATTAATGCCATTGTGGGATCCCCGCTGGTATACAAGATGGGATCCAATTAGCAATACGCGTGCCAGAACGTTAATTCACTGAATTAACGGCCAGGTTCATGAAAAATTCTTTTTCTTCGAAATAAGCATGCACTGAATAAGTACAATGGCGCGCAATTGAGGTGCATTTATCATTGATAAAAACAATGGCTGTTGCCAGAGCCAGAATAATTATTGATGACTTTGCATTGTCATTATTCAATCGCTTTGCAGCACTCTCCAAAAACACACCTTCCGCTTTTTTGTCTGTAGTGGTGTGTCTGCTTGAGAATGTGAATGCGCAACGCTCGCCTGACACACAGTGTTAGCTCACCAACAGTTATGCACCACACCTTTTGACGCCGGGTTTGAGGCCTGCTTATAGTGGCTCACCCCGTGCTGCCCGCTCAGCCAACAAGGAATGTGTATGCTAAAGCCCATCGATCCTATGGCCAATACGCCGCTGTACCTTCAGGTTGCGAGCCGTATTAAAAAGTATTTAGAAAACTATCCCAGCGGGCACAAGCTTCCCTCACAACGCCGCATTGCTGATGAACTGAACGTGAGTAAAACCACGGTGGTTGAGGCGTTTAACCTGCTAGAGACCGAAAACGTCATTAGCCTGCGCGAAAAAGCCTGCGCGATTTCCACGCTGCGGGCGCCAGGTATTGACTGGCAGCAACTGCTGCACCGGGCCTGCCACGCACCCACGCAGGAAAATATTCACCGCTCTACGGCGCGCGCCTACAGCAAAAGTATGCTGTTATGGCCTGGCATGGAGTTTTCACCACAAACACCGCTGATGGCCGTGTCAGATGCCGTTACCCGCCGTATCGCCAGTAAAGATTTAATGAATTACGATGATATTAATTTTTATGCCTTGCGCGAATGTCTGGCGACCCATTTAAAAAATACGCTGTCAATAACCTGTTCCCCTGAGGATATTGTTATTACCAGCGGTATCTCCAACGCGTTATATATTATTTCTTCGGCCTTTTTTAGCCGGGCGTCGCCTGTCATATACGAAGCGCCCGGCTATTATGAACCCATATTAACCAGCCTCGGCGCGTCTACCCTCCCGCTGCCAATGTGTGCGGGAGGTATTCATACCGACACGCTGCAAAGCGTATTAATGAAGCATCGCCACGCGTTTTTTCTCACCACCCCGCTCTGCCACTGGCCAACGTGCCATATGACCAGCGACGCCAATAAACGCGCACAATATGAACTCTGTCGCGCTAACGATAACCCCATTATTGAAGTAGACGTGATGCGTGGTTTATTTGACGCCCCGCTGCCCATGCGTGCCTATGCCGGTAGTGAGTCAAACGTGATTTATGTCGGCACCTTTACTAACACCATTGGGCACAGTATGCGCCTGGCATGGATTGTTGCCCCACGCAATACCATCAAACGGTTGCTGGAAGTGAAGTCGCAGGTAGAGCCGCGCATCAGTACGTTGATTCAGATTTATGCAGAGGAAATGTTGCGCAGCGGCGCGTATGAACAATTTTTGGCAGCGTTAACGCACAATGTCCGTCAGCAAAATGAAGGTATAGAAGACATTCTTTGCGCGCAGCTTACTGGCAAAGCCCGGTGGCACGGCATGCCCAGCATCAGTCGCTTTATTCACTTTGAACAGCCGCTTGATGAAAAAGCGATACTCAACATGCAGGGACGACAGATCAGTTTACTTCCTCTGCAAACGCTCGATAAAAGCCTCACCGGTTCGCTGTATATGTACGGCGCAGCAGACTCATTACCCAACATTGAAAAGCTGATCTGTCATCTTCGTTCACTGGTGAAGTAAAATATCAGGTCGAGGGCGTAACGCTGTTTTCGAGCGAAGAAAGCGCCTGGCGTTTTTCCCGGCGAATGCGTTTTTCTTCTGCGAAAGCCACCACCGACAACAGCACAATGCCCATAAACACGCAGCAGTAAAACACCACAAAAACATCATGCCAGCCGTGCAGCGTGGTATGGAAAAAACTCACCCCCGGCTTTTCCGGGTCAGCAATCATTGCCAGATAAACTTTAGCAATGGAGTCGCCCAGCAAATAGGCAAATACGCCGGATAGTCCGGTCGTGACGCTGACCGCATTTTTCGGCACAAAGTCGACCAGGGAAATCGTAATCATCAGCTGCGGGCCAAAAATAAGCAGACCGAGTGCGGCAAGCGAGGCGTTGACCATAAATACCGAGGTGGCGTAGCGGTAGCTTATTAGCGCAAAAATAATTAAGACAAAGCAGCCCACCGCCACAATCGCGCGCCGCCCGTGCAGCAGGTCTGAAATATATCCCCATAATAAGCTTGCCACCAGCGCGCCCATTTCAAAATACAGGATGGTGTTAACCACATCCGCACCGCTCCAGTTAAACTGCTCGGCCACATACAGCGGCGCCCAGTTATCCACGCCAATACGGATGATATAAACGAAGATATTGGAGATGCACAATATCCAGACAAACGGGTTAAGCAGCACATGTTTTTTTACGATGGCCCATTTGCTTTCCTGGCAGTCCTTATCCACGTCAGCCACCGGCTCGCCAAATATCTCCTCGGCCCTGGCCCACCCCAGCTCTCGCGGGTCGCCCTTTCCTAACCAGAAGGTCAATAGCGCAATAATCAGCGCGATGATGGAGGGGAAAATAAACATGCCAACGACGTTACCGTCAAAAAATTGATTCGCGCCCCACAGCGCAATGACGCCTGCCAGGCCACCGCCGACGTTATGGGACATATTCCACAGCCCAAGGAAACGCCCGCGTTTTTCTTTAGGGGTCCAGCGGCTTAATGTGGAATAAGACGCCGGACCGCCAGAGGTCTGAAATAAACCATTTAATCCCCACAGTGTCATTAATATGCCAATGGGCGAGCCGAAATAGCTCATTACCAGTCCCATCGCTAATACGGAGAGCGCCGATAACCCCAGCAACACGGCAAGAAATTTTTTGGTGTTTTTCCCGTCGATATAAAACCCCACCAGCGCCTTACACCCACCATAGGTGATAGAAAAGCTCAGCCCTATCAGGCCAAGCTCGGTGGTAGTCATATCCAGTTGTTCTTTGAGCAACGGTCCGGCAACTTTAAAGTTGTTGCGGATAAAATACATAGCCATATAGCCCAGAAATACCGCCAGAAAAGCTTTAAGAAACTGAACGCCCCACTGGCGACGCTGCTGTGCAAGACTAATGGACGGATTAATAAAATTCTTGAGCTCGAAAAATGTCATACGATATTCCTCGTATTTTATTATTGCATGTCGACGATAACCTTGTTGTAGGAGACAACGCGATGTTTCATATCCCGGATAAATGCAGGTAGATCGTCGAGCGTAATTCTGTGGGTCATTAACGGTGCCATTATTAATGCGCCATTCTGGATATAATCGATAATCGCCGTCCATTCCCGGCCTGGAAACGGTGCCGAATACGAGTTCCAGGAGCCGAGCAAGGTCAACTCATTGCGAATAATGTGCTCAAAGACATGCGGCGCAATCACAACATCCGCATGGGCTGACCCAAGAAACAACACATTGCCCTGCTTTTGGGTAATTTGCAGCGCCTGTACCTGCGTGAGCGACACACCTGCCGTTTCAATGGCCACATCCACCGCCCCCTGCGTGCGGATAGCCGCAACCGCATCCTGGGTTTTGCTGTTAATGATGTGCGTGGCGCCCATCATTTTTGCCAGCGCCAGTTTATCTTCAGCAATATCGGTTGCCACAATGCGCGTCGCCCCCAAAATGCGGGCAAACTGGATAGCAAAAAGCCCGAGCGTACCACAGCCCAGTACCGCTACGCTGTCACCGGCTTTTATCCCGGCCTTCATGACGCCGTGTAACGTCACCGCCGCAGGCTCAATCATTGCACCATGCTCAAAACTGACGTTGTCAGGCAATCGCAGCAGGTTACGCTGGGGTGCTGCAACAAACCCGGCAAAGCCGCCGTTGGTGCGCGAGCCGAGGTAATTGTAATCATTGCATTGCCCGTAGTGGCCCTGCTGGCAGAACTCACAGCTAAAGCAAGGCAAAATGGGCGCAACCGCGACCCGGTCACCGGGCGCAAATGCGCTGACCTTTTGTCCCACCTTCGCCACCACGCCGCTAAATTCATGGCCGGGAATGGTCGGGAACCGATAGGTTCCCGTCACCATTACGCGATCGAGGTCGGAGCCACAGATCCCGGTTGCTTTGACCTGCACCAGGACCTCGTCGTCGGCATACGTCGGTATTGCCACATCCTCGACCCGTAAGTCACCTGGCGCATGCAGTACTGCGGCCTTCATTGTTGAACTTGCCACCATGATTACTCCTCCACCACCAGCGTTTTCATGCCTTGTCCGGACAGCGCGTAATCGAACGCGGCGTTGATTTGCGAGACGCCAAAGCGTGCGCTGGCAAGCGGCATCAGGTTGAGTTTGCCGGAGGCGACCAGCGCCATTGATTCGCAATAGTCATTCACGCTGGAGCCGGTCGTACCCAGCACGGTAAGCTCTTTGTAATGAATCAGGTTGGTGTTAAGCGGCACAATCTCTTTGTCTTTTGGCATACCGCCAAACAGGTTGATGCGCCCGTGGGTCGCTGCCAGTTCCATCGCCAGTGTCTGGATTTGAGGAATAGAACAGGCGGTAATGATGACGCTGGCACCCTCGCCGTCGGTTTCTCGCAGCACCGCCTGTTTCAGGTCCTCTTTTGCAGAGTTGACCGTAACATCAACACCCAGTTTCACCATCTCTTCCAGTCGGTTATCCTGGACATCAGCCACAATAATTTTTGCCGCACCGGCCAGTTTGCTCATTAAGACATGGCAGCCGCCGATGGGTCCGGCACCGATGACAACGACGCTATCGCCCGGTTTAATATTCAGCGCTTTATAAGAGTGATAAGCACAGGAGAAAGGCTCCACCATCGCGGCCTCTTCATAGGAGATGCCATCCGGGATAACGACGACGTTACCGCGTGCAATCGCCCGCGCCGGCACCTTCACATAGTCCTGGAAACCGCCGTCATAGCTGATACCAAAGGCTTCATAGGTCGGACACAGCTGGGTATACCCGCGGCGGCACATGGCACATGCGCCGCAGCCCACGTTTGGTGGCAGTGCTACGCGCATACCGATTTTAAACTGGGTAACATTTTTCCCTACCTGAACCACTTCACCGGCAATTTCATGCCCTAATACCCGCTTTGTACCGCCTGGAATTTTAAAATGACCAAATTTCAGAATACGTAAATCGGTGCCGCAAATAGCGCTCGCTTTCATTTTAATAACTAATTCATCGGCACCGGCTTCTGGGGGTAACGTCTCTTCAACGCGAATATCACCCACACCGTGAAAATAGGCAGCTTTCATGATTAACCTCAGTGTTATAAATATTTTGGAATAATATGGGTCAGCGCAAAAGCCACCCCATCTTCGTCATTACGCGGAACAATATGGTCAGCAATATCTTTAATTCGTGGATACGCATTTCCCATGGCAATGGCAACACCCGCCTGCATGAGCATTTCCACATCATTATCGCTGTCACCTATTGCCGCCACGCTCTGGGGCGAAATATCCAGATGGGCACATAAGCGCAGCAGTGCATCACCTTTATTCAAACCCCGTGGCAGAATTTCAAAATAACCCGGATATGACGACACCATGGTCACAGTATTCAACGCAGTAATGCGCCGCTGGAGTTCTGCTTTTATGTCGTCGTCTTTGCATATGACAAAAAACTTTACTGCACATAAGTCTTCAGCGTCGGTAAAGGGCCGAATTAACGCGGCAAAGCGGCGAATATATTCGGCCTTCATACCGGAAGCGCCCATATCATTGACCCAACGCGCCCGTGCATACACCGCGCGATGGCTGTAGATCTGATAAAACAGGCCGAGTGCATCAAGGATCTCAACCAGTGCCCCAACGGTCACTTCATCCAGCGTTTTTTCATAAATCACCCGCTGCGTGTGCAGGTCCACCGTTTGCGCACCGTTCATGCCGATGAAATAGCGCGTAGCGCCAATATGTTCAGCGGCAAACTGCGCCTCCTGGTACATTCGCCCGGTGGCAATCACGCTGATAATGTTCTGCGCCGCCAGATCGGTAAACGCCGCTGCGGTTGCCGGTGTCAGCGTATCTGCTGAGGTCAGTAACGTGCCGTCAAGATCGGTCACGACCATTTTTAATGACATGAGCGCCTCCTTGTTATGCTCACGGCTATGCCTGCTGTTTAGCGTATTCCTCAACAATGCTGATACAGCTGGAACTGCCGATACGCTCGGCACCCGCCTCAATCATGGCAAGACAGGTTTTAAGGTCGCGCACACCGCCAGAGGCTTTCACTTTCACACTGTCGCCAACCGTTTTTTTCATCAGCGCGACATCTTCAACCGTGGCGCCAGCGGTGCCAAAACCAGTGGAGGTTTTAATAAAATCAGGCTGCACGCGCTTTGCGATTTCCGCGACCTGAACAATTTCCGTTTTGCTCAGATAACAGGTTTCAAAAATAACTTTCGAGCACACCCTGGCGTTGCGGCATATTGCGACAATTGCGGCCATTTCTTCTTCGATATAGCTGAGGTTGCCCTCTTTTAATTTGCCAATATTAATCACGTAGTCGATTTCATCGGCACCTTCGGCAATGGCCTGCTCGGTTTCAAAACACTTCACCGCAATAGTGGTCTGGCCCAGAGGGAAACTGATAGCCGCGCCGACATGCACACCGGAGCCTACCAGCAATGCTTTACAGGTCGCGACGGGGGCCGAGTTAATTGCCACCATCATAAAACCGTACTGGCGGGCTTCATCACACAGCGTTTTAAAATCAGCTTCAGTGGCAAATGCCTTAAGCTGGGTATGGTCGAAATATTTGGCTAATTGTTTTGGCGTTAACGTTTTCATGCGGCTCTCCTACACTTCCATGCCGTAGCGGTGGGCTTTATGCGTGGGATAAAACGCCACTGTCGGAACGGTGACATCCGGGGTGCGGGTGGCAATGTACAGCGCAATTTCCGCCACGTTTTCTACGTCGATACAGCTGTTGTAAATACCGTCGCGCAGCTCTTTTTCATCCAGCCAGCCGTCGGTATGTACCACTCCGCCGTCGTAGGTGCCGGAGTCCAGCACTTCTGTCATCGGCGTTTTTACGTGTGAAGGGTTAATCACGGTGACGCCAATATTCTTATTCATGCCTTCAAGCAGAATATTTTTACTCAACCCCATCATGCCGTGTTTAGACGCGCGGTACGGGCTGTGGCCCGGGCAGGAGGCCATGCGTGCTGACGACGAGCCAATATTCATAATGCGCCCGCCGCTGTGCTGTTTTTCCATGACCCTAAACGCTTCGCGACAGCATAAAAATACGCCAGTCAGGTTTGGACCAATGGTCTTATTCCATTCTTCCAGCGTGGTTTCAGAAATATGGGGAGAAAGCGAATCACGTCCGGCACTGTTTACCACCAGATCGATTTTCCCCCAACGGGCGACGGTCTTTTTAAAAGCATCAATAACCTGATTTTCGTCCACGACATCGACGGTCTGCGCAAATACCTCGAAGCCGCTATTTTGCATTTCATCAGCAACGCTGTGCAGACGGTTTTTATCAATATCCAGCAGGGTGACTTTACAGCCTTCGCGGGCATATATTTTCGCAATGGCCTCACCAATGCCCGATGCGCCACCGGTAATCAGTGCAACTTTTCCTTCCAGTTTTTTAGACATAATGCATTCCTCATTACGTGATGTTTTAAACGTCGCAGAAGGGACGCCCCCTCGTTAAAAACACCATAGCAACGGGTGCGGTGGTAAATAAGAACCAGATCGGCAAAAAAAGGCGACCAGATTTTTTAAGAAGAAAAGGCGAAATAAAGTGTGACGAATAACACCAATAAAAGACTTTCCCCTGCTAAAAAATAAACGCAGAGCAAGCCTCTGTTGAGGTTATTTTCAAATCGTGTGAAGCGCCGGTGAAATAGCGCAACAGGAAGATAACCCTGGCGCTGGAGGTCGCCCTGTAACCGGGAGTGTTAGCGGCTTTTTAGACCGGCAACAAAAGGCAGTTTGTGACGTTATCGTGCCTCACCGTAGGCCGGTGCAGAAGGAGTGCTCGCGGGGCGCGTAATATCTGGGGAACGGTTAGCGCAGCGGGCATCCTGTGAGTCGCTTTGCCACCAGGCGACATAGCCAAAAACGCCTGCGTATTTATGCGGTTAGCGCCGCCGTCAACGGTAAAACAGCGTGTTAAAAAAGCCGGTATCATCTGATACCGGCCCTGGAATTAATGGATAAGCGCCTGAACCCTCGCTATCGCATTATCGTAAACCTTATTTTCTTTTTCGCTGCGCGCTGCCTGGTAGTAGGTCAGTGCTTCCTGGTAGTTACCAGAGGTTTCGTAGATCTTGCCAATGTTATAGTTAGCCCCGGCGCGCACCGTTGGCGCACCTGCCCCGCTTGCCAGCGCCAGCGCCTTGCGGTTGGCCCACAGGGCTTCTGCCGTGCGTCCGGCCTTCTGGTAAACCAGCCCCAGGTTACCGTACGCCTTGCCGTTATCAGCCCACAGGTTCACCGCCTCGGTGAAGGCATAAATCGCCTCGTCATACGCTTTGCGCTGATAGGCCGCTTCACCTTTGAGGTTCCAGTCACGCGACGCCGCCATATCGGCCTGATCCCAGCGCGCGTTGTTCTGCGTCGTCCAGCTGTCACTGAGCGCAGGGGACAACTGGGCGGCAATGTTCGCTGACTCCATGCTCACGCCTTCAACACGGTTGATATCAACAAACTCACCCGCTGGAGTAACCTTGAATACCGTCCACAAGTTACCTGCCTGCTGAGTGGGCACATAATAGGTGCGCACCAGCGACTCCCCAACGTAAACAAACACTTTGGCACCGCTGCCAGACAGGCTCGTGCTCTGTGGTGACATGCGCTCGCTGAAGTTATGGATGGCGTAAACGTAAGATTGACCGTTCTGGCGCTCGGTCAGGGTGACGGTCTCCGGGCCGTAGCTGTCGGTGTCATCGACATCCAGGTTGCCTTTGCTTCCCTCTTTATGCGCGTAATAAATGTGATTGCCGGGATAAACCATGTGTGAGTCCAGGTCATCTGGCGTCGCTCCCCAGGTCAACACCACACGCATACTGTCCAGCCCACTCATCACCGGGCTGAGGGCATAAGACAGGCCGTCGCACGGACATTTGACCACAAGGTTAGAATACCCCGGCTTTTTGACCAGCAGTAGCGTGTTGCTGTCATCGGCAAACGCGCCGTTGAGCACCACTTTACCCTGAGCATCGGTTGTAGCGCTGATAGAGCTTTCACCGTTTCGCTGTAGCATGACCTGTGCGCCAGCAATTTTGGCATCTTTCACCACTGCGCTCAGAATCTCAACGTTGGTACTGCCCGCCCAGCCATAACCGGACAGTGCCAGTAATGATATCAATACCCCTGATTTCAATTTCCTTTCCATGTATCCCTCTGTCTGAAACGCATTTTTTATCGTTGTCTTAACCTGCGTGACACGCGGCTGTGTCCATTAGAACATCCTGTTAAGACCGCGTATTTTTACTTAGCTAACTGAAAAGCGAAAGTGACGCCGCTCGCAGATGAACATTATTCATCGGTGCGTCCTCTTATCCCGGTTCCACCACCGTAAAGGGATAATAAGCAGGCCACGCATAGACAGTATCTATGCAAAAATGGCCTGGCAGTCTTTGTGTTTATAAAACGCAGTGCCTACCTTTACAGGGACATCACGTCCTGAGGAGAAAGCATGGATTTTATTAAACGCACCATTGACCTTGCTATGCAGAACGTCGAAGCCGGTGGGCGCCCGTTTGCCACCGTCATCGTTCGCAACGGAGAAGTGATTGCCGAAAGTGCCAACCAGGTCGCCCAGACCTGCGACCCGACCGCGCACGCGGAAATCCTGGCTATCCGCGCGGCCTGCCAGAAGCTGCAAACGGAAAACCTGACCGACTGTGAAATTTATATTCTTGCCAGCCCCTGCCCGATGTGCCTCGGCTCGCTGTATTACTGCAGCCCAAAGCAGGTTACCTATATCACCACCCGCGAGGATTACGCGCCGCTGTATCGCGATGACCGTAAGTATTTCGAGCTGGACACATTCTATGATGAATATAAAAAACCCATTGAGCAGCGTCGCCTGCCGATGGTGCATCACCCGGACAGCAGCGCAATTCGCGTTTATGAGCGCTGGAAAGCCCTGAATGGCTGATGGCCTGGTCAGCACGGACGCTGACATCCCCCTTGCAACCCTCCTTATGTCTTACCGATATGCTGCCTGCGGTCACAGAATTCGCGTGCCCTTTCACGCTGCATGAGCAAAATTCGTCTAAGGTTTTCATTACGTTGATCGCTCTCGTTTCGCATTGCGCATTTTGTTATGGAGAATACCTAATGATAAAAACCGATTTGCGCCGCCCACCTGCTCTTTTCTTTGCCGTTCAGCTTGCGTTAACTGGATTGTTCACTGGATTTCCAGCCATGGCCGACGACACGCCGCCGGTTAAAGCCGCTGCACCCCAGCCGCCTGACGCCCTGCTCGGCCCGCTGTTTGACGCCGTGCAGCGCGCAAAACTTTATCCAGACCAGAAAACCTTTGCCGATGCCGTGCCCAAAAGCGATCCGCTGATGATTCTGGCCGACTACCGTATGCAGCGCGACCAGTCCGGTTTTGACCTGCGCCATTTTGTGGAACTGAATTTCACGGTACCCGGTGAAAACGAAAAATATGTGCCTCCCGCAGGACAAAGCCTGCGTGAACATATCGACAGCCTGTGGCCGGTGCTGACGCGCACAACGGAGCGCGCCGGGGAATGGGACTCGCTGCTGTCTCTCCCCAAACCCTATGTGGTGCCCGGTGGGCGCTTTCGCGAGGTCTATTACTGGGACAGCTACTTCACCATGCTCGGCCTTGCCGAAAGCAATCACTGGGATAAAGTGCAGGACATGGTGGAGAACTTCGCCTGGGAAATTGACAACTGGGGGCACATTCCCAACGGCAACCGCAGCTACTACCTGAGCCGCTCCCAACCGCCCTTTTTTGCCCTGATGGTAGAGCTACTGGCAAGCCATGATGCTGGCGCCCTTAAGCAATATCTGCCGCAGTTGAAAAAAGAGTACGCGTACTGGATGGCGGGCAGCGATGGCCTGAAAAACGGTGACGCCAGCGCGCGCGTGGTCAAGCTGCGTGACGGTTCAGTGCTAAACCGCTACTGGGACGAGCGCGACGTGCCGCGCCCGGAGTCCTGGCTTGACGATATCACTACCGCCAAAAACAACCCGGAACGCCCGGCGACAGACATTTATCGCGACCTGCGCGCGGCAGCGGCCTCTGGCTGGGACTTTAGCTCACGCTGGATGGACGATCCGCAAAAGCTCGGCACTATCCGCACCACCAGCATCGTGCCGGTGGATTTAAACGCGCTGATGTACCAGCTTGAACAAATGCTGGCGAGCGCCAGTCGTGACGCGGGTGATGACAGTGAGGCCCAGCGCTACGCAGCCCTTGCCACGCAGCGCCAGAAAGCCATTGAAGCCCACCTGTGGAACAGCAAAAACGGCTGGTACGCCGATTACGATTTGAAAACCCACGCGGTGCGCAGCCCGCTCACCGCGGCGGCCATGTTCCCACTGTATTTGAAGCTGGCCTCACCAGAGCGAGCGACAAAAACCGCCGCCGCCGTGCGCAGCCAGTTGCTAAAACCCGGCGGTATTGCGACCACCAACGTGAAAACCGGCCAGCAGTGGGATGCGCCTAACGGCTGGGCGCCGCTGCAGTGGGTGACGGTTGTTGGTCTGCAAAATTACGGCAAACAGGACGAGGCGCTGGAGGTTGTCTGGCGTTTTCTGAGTAACGTGCAGCACACGTACAACAGCGAGCAGAAGCTGGTGGAGAAATATGACGTGAGCTCGACCGGCACTGGCGGGGGCGGCGGGGAATATCCGTTGCAGGACGGCTTTGGCTGGACCAACGGGGTCACGCTGAAAATGCTGGATCTGTTGTGCCCGGCAGACAAACCGTGCGACAGCGTCCCGGAGCAGCACCCGGGCCAGACGCCTGCGCTAAATAACACCCAGGCGGCGCCAAAGCAGGCTGCGGGCCAGTAAGGGGATCTCTGTGATAATGCATTCCGTTCACCCTGGGGTGAACGGAATCTTTCCTGTCGGCAGCGGTGATGAGCCGTGATTCATCATGATAACTGCCCGTTATCACGTTCCCTCTTTCGCCCCCTGCGCCACAGCGTTGCCAGCACGCTTAACCGGAGGAGCACTCCACACCAGCCCGGCACCCACAACCAGTAACGCGGCGAGGAACCACAAGCCGCCATTGAAGCTGCCGGTCATATCATGCACCACACCAATCAACAGCGGACTTAACGCCGAGCCCACGTTGCCGATGGCATTAATCAGCGCAATCGCCACCGCACGCCCCTCAATACTAATAACGCTGTCCGGCATCGTCCAGAACACCACCATCGCGGTAAACGACCCAACAGAGGCCATAATCAGCCCCAAAAGCTGCACCAGCACATGGTTGGTGGCCGATGCGAGTAACCAACCCAGTGCGGCAAAGAGGTATGGCAGCACGGTGTGCATACGCCGCTCCTGCAACCGATCTGAACGGCGGCTCCACCAGACCATGCCAAAAATAGTACACAACTGTGGGATGGCAGCCAGCAGGCCAATAACAATGGTGCTGCTTTGCTGGTTAAAGCTTTGCAGTATTTGTGGCGTCCAGATGTTGATGGCACTCAACGTGTTGGTGAGACAAAAGTAGGCCAGCGTATACATCAGCACCACTGGCGTGAGGACTTCACCCAGGCGAAACCGCGGCGCGTTTTTGGAAGCCTGGAGTTGACCATCACGCGATAACATCACCGCGAGCGCCATCTTCTCTTCGCCGTTAAGCCAACGGGCATCGGCGGGTTTGTCATCCAGCCAGCGCCAGACCACAATACCCAGCAGCACTGACGGCAGCCCTTCGAGCAGAAACAGCCACTGCCAACCTTTGAGATTCATCACCCCGTCCAGTGCCAGGATATAGCCCGACACGGCCGAACCCATCATCATGGTAACCGGCATGGCAATCATGAACAGCGCGTTGGCGCGGGCGCGATACCAGGCAGGAAACCACCAGGTGAGATACAGCAGAATACCCGGCAGAAAACCCGCCTCGGTGATACCGACAATCATGCGCAATGCGTACAACGAACCCGGTCCGGTGGCAAACAGCGTGCAGGTTGAAGCTATGCCCCACAGCACCATGATGGCCGCTATCCAGCGGCGTGCGCCCACTATCCCGAGCATAATGTTACTTGGGATACCAAAAATGATGTAAGTCACGTAAAACAGCGTGGCCGCCAGGCCAAACATGGTGGCATTTAAGCCAAGGTCCTTGCCCATGGTCAGGCCAGCAAAGCCGATGTTGATACGGTCCAGAAATGAGAAGAAAAACAGGACAAACAAAAATGGGATCAGCCTGCGAAATAGCTTACGTACAACCTGCTGTTCAATGGCGCTGAGTTCGGGCTGCTGTGTGGTTAAGGTGCTCATCGCTTCCTCCGGTACGCATTGCCGGGGCTGCGTAAACCGGGCAGCACCGCCGTTATTTTTAAATCATTAACATGTGAACAATATGTATTTATGCTGCGAATCCGGAATGTTCAAGATTGGTGTTAAAAGGCTGTGATCCATTTAACACATCATAAACAATAGTGTCTTTTGGGCCATGTAACCGCAAAAGCCGTGCCAGGCTCATCGTTACGGCATATTGTTAATAAGTGAATAAAACAAGAGATGACAGCAAAAGCATTCATTACAAGTCTTGCGACCACAGAGGAAAAAAATATACTGGATTCAGTCTCTTTCTGTCAGGGCAACGCCATGCACGAATCCCTTACTATTTCGTTACTCCAGGCGCGTGAAACCGCCATGAGCTGGTTCAGACCCGTGCTCAATCGCCATAATCTCACTGAGCAACAATGGCGCGTGATTCGCATTCTGGCGCAGCACCGTTCACTTGATTTCCATGAACTGGCGCGCCAGGCGTGTATTCTGCGCCCCAGCCTGACCGGCATTCTGACTCGCCTTGAGCGCGACGGCCTGGTATACCGCCTTAAACCCGCAAGCGATCAGCGCAAACTGTTTGCTTCACTCACGCCACAAGGCGAAGCGCTATACCAGGAAGCCTGCTCTCAGGTGGAAAGCGGCTATCGGGAAATTGAGCGCCTGTTTGGGCCACAAAAACTTGCCCAGCTACAGGCGCTACTGAGTGAATTCAGCGCCCTTCCCCCGCCTGACGACGACCAGCGCTAACCTTTCACAACAAATACATCCATACAGCCCTTTCATTTATAAGGGCTTTTCTTTTTGTTTCTGCGTGTATCAACACTTGAAAATAAGAAACAATAACGATAATAATTCGCATTTGTTATTACATCTTTCGCGGCATCTTACCGCGTTTTCAACCATTATTGATGGATACACACATGAAACAGGCCTTTCAGGGCGGCGTTTTGCTGCTTGCGCCGCTCACGCTGCTCATCTGTACGTCACTGCGCGCCGAAGATACCGTGGTGGTCACAGCAGCCCCGGCTGACACCGCCGCCTCTCCAACGCTCGGCTACAGCGCACGTACCACGCGAGGCGCCACCAAAACCGATACCCCGTTGATTGAAACCGGCCAGGCCGTATCGGTCATCACGCGCCAGCAGATTGAAGACCAGGGCGCCAGCGATGTGAACAGCGCCCTGAACTACACTCCAGGCGTGTTTACCGGCTTTTCTGGCGGTGCCACCCGCTACGACACAGTCGCCCTGCGCGGCTTTCACGGCGGTGATGTGAATAACACCTTCCTCGACGGTCTGCGGCTAATGAGCGACGGCGGCAGCTACAACGTATTGCAGGTTGACCCGTGGTTTCTTGAACGCATTGACGTGATTCGCGGCCCCTCTTCCGCGCTCTATGGACAAACAGTCCCCGGTGGGCTGGTGATGGAAACGTCAAAGCGCCCGCAGTTTGTACGCGAAGGCCACCTGCGTAGCTGGGTGGGTAACAACGCAACCACCGGTGCCGCCTTTGACTATACCGATGCCATCAACGAACAGTGGGCCTGGCGCCTGACCGGGCTTAGCAAAAATACCCACACGCAGTACATCAATACCCGCGATGAGCGTTATGCCATTGCGCCGTCGCTGATGTGGCAACCTGACGACGACACCAGCCTGGTGCTGCGAGCGTATCTGGAAAAAGATCCCTCCGGCGGTTACCACGGCTCAGTGCCCGCCGACGGCAGCCTGTACACCACAACCGGGCGCAAACTCGACACCGGGTTTTCTGACGTGGAGCCAGGCAACGATGCCTTTAAGCGCCACCAGCAGCTATACAGCTACGAGTTTGCCCACCGTTTTAACGACACCTGGGCGTTTCGCTCCAACGCCAGCTACACCCATTCGAACGTCGACCTGAAGCAGGCCTACCAGATAGGCTGGGCCGACGCACAGCACAATGAACTGAGCCGCTACTACAGCCAGCAGAACTCATCGCTTGACGCCTGGGCTATCGACAACCAGCTTGAGGCTGATTTCACCACCGGCGACCTGGCGCACAAACTGGTGCTCGGCGGGGAATATCACCGCTATCGCAACAACATCAACGACGGTTCGGGTTATGCCAGCAACCTCAATCCGTGGACCGGGCAGTCTGGCGGCAGCGGACTGTGGCACTACGACCCGCGCGATCCGACATACTCCACCCTTGTTCAGGGCGCACTGTTGTCTGACGCAAAGCGCGTATATGAACAAAGCGGTGTGTATTTGCAGGATGAGATGGTCTGGCAGCGCTGGCATCTGGATCTCTCCGGGCGTTACGACCATATCGTCACCAAAAGCCGCACGCTGACGCCTGAAGCAGCAACTGAGGTGATTGATAATCGCCGCGATGACCACTTCAGCGGCCGCGCATCGCTGCTGTACGCCTTTGAGAACGGCGTTTCCCCGTATATGAGCTACAGCACTGCTGTCACGCCGCAGGTTTTGCCGGATGCCGAAGGCCGCATCCTCAAACCTACCACCAGCCAGCAGTACGAGGCCGGCGTGAAGTACCAGCCGCCGGGCAGCCAGGCGATGTACAGTATTGCGATGTACGACCTGACGCAAAAAGATGTCGGCAATCGCGTGGTGCAGGGCAGCTACTATGAGCCCGCTGGCAAGGTGCACTCTCAGGGCGTGGAGTTGGAAGCCCGCTCGCAGATAACACCGCGCCTGAGCACCATTGCGGGCTACACCCGGAACAAAGTGCGCTTTAAAGACGCCATCGACGGTAATGACGGTAACGCGCCGTACGTAACGCCAGAGCAGTTCGCCTCGCTGTGGGGGCTGTATCAGGCAGACTATGGCATCAGCCTCGGCGCAGGCGTGCGCTATATCGGCAAACAGTGGGCCGACAACGAAAACACGCTGCGTGTGCCGTCGGTGACGCTGTTTGATGCGATGGTGCGCGCCAATCTCGGCGGGTGGAGTGCGCCGCTGCGCGGTGCGTTTGTGCAGGTGAATGCCAGCAACCTTACCGGACGCGACTATGTTGCAGGCTGCTACGGCACCGGTTATTGCTACTGGGGCAAAGAGCGGCAGGTGAATGTGACGGTGGGATATGATTTTTGAGGATGAGAAGACGGCTTAGTCGCGAACACTGCCTGATTCACCAGGGCTATCCACGGTAATACTTTTATCGGGATCCCGTATTAAACAGGAGGCTGAGCGCCTGATACGGGTCACTTAAGCATCTTTATGCTTAAAAACGCTCTCCTTCTGAAGCCCGAGTCATCGGGCTATTTGTTTCCTGTTGCAGATGAACAGCGCACATAATCGTTTTTAATGCGCACAGGCATACTGTGTGGGGTTGCTGACCCCCGCTGAAATCGGCGAACCGGAGGCCGGAAGACAAGGTCAGACCGCCAGGGATGGCGGGCTGAGGCGCAACGCAGCATGGACAACATTGCAGGAGCAATGTTGAACAACGCCCCAGGCGTTGGCCCGAAGGGCGAGGCCCAGGGATGGACCGAGTAATCATGCGTCAAGCCAGCCGAAGGCTGAAGGCCGGGAGGTGAGCGCACTGCGAAGCGGCGATTTCTTTGCGGGGCTGCGGGGATGGTTAAGGGGCGCGCGGGAGCGCCACTTAACCCGTTCACCGCATATGAAGCCCCATTTGCTGACGGGCTTAAAGTGAACGGAATATTCCACAGGATGAAATCACATATGTGATTATTGCTGGCTCACCAGCACATCTCACCCTACGCCGCTTCCAGCGCCTGCTTCACCTTCCACAAATAACGCGGTGCCTGCGACGACGGATGATTATCCATCACGTACTGCCAGAACTGCTCCGGTGACATGCTGTTAATCTGCGCAATCGCCTCACCACGGTTTGACGAGAACATACGCAGCAGCGCACCGGCACCGTTAACATAGGCCACAATCAGCGCATACTGCATGGTCTGCGTATTGTCGATACCGCGCAAAATGCCGTGCTCAAGAATGCTCAGGTAGGCTGCGCCAATATCAATATTGCGTGCGGGATCTTTAAGCTCGCTGGTCGAAGGCTGACCGCTGCGCCCCAGATGGCGCCACACTTCACGCCCGGCGGTTGAAGCTTTAATCTGCATCAGCCCCACCGCGTTGGAAGAACTCACCAGAGTCGGGTTACCGCCAGATTCCACGGCGATGATCGCCGTCAGCAGCCTTGGGCTAACGCCCCAGGCTTCGCCCGCTTCTTCGGATATTGGCATCCAGGTTTGCGCCCCTGACACCGGACGCTGGGCTTCCCACGGCGTCTGCTGATGTTTTGATGTTTTACTCGAACACCCGGCCAGCACCAGGCACAGGACAATAAACCATTTTAACTTCACAGCTCTATCCTTATGTTTGATTGGAGGTCGCGGATGACAACCGCAGCGCCAGACGGCATCATAACGAATCCACAATTTAAATCAGCAAGGAAATGCCATGGCCATTTTTCATCTGATTGCTCCTTCAGGCTATTGCATCCAACAGCAGGCCGCCGAGCGCGGCGTGGCATATTTGCGTGAAACCGGCCACAGCGTAGAGAACACACAGGTTATTGCGCGCCGCTGGCAGCGCTTTGCCGGGACAGACGCCGAGCGGCTGGCGGATCTGAACCAGTTGGTAGAATTATCCGAAAACCAGACGATTGCGCTGGCTGTGCGCGGTGGCTACGGCATGAGCCGCCTGCTGGAAGCGATTGACTACGCGGCCCTTGGCGCACGAGCACGCCGTGATCCGCTGCTGATTTGCGGGCATAGCGACTTCACCGCCTTTCAGCTGGCGCTGCTGGCGCAGGAAGGCACCGTGACATTCAGCGGACCTATGCTGGCGGGCAACTTCGGTAGCGAGAACCTCAGTGAATTTACCCTCGACCATTTCTGGCAGGCGCTGCGCGAACCGCGCTTTACCCTGCGCTGGCCCGGCCACGCAGCGCAGCCGTTTAGCGCCCAGGGTACCGTCTGGGGCGGCAATCTCGCCATGCTGATGTCGCTGCTCGGCACACCGTGGATGCCGCGTATTGAAGGCGGTATTCTGGTTGTGGAAGATATTAACGAACACCCTTACCGGGTGGAGCGCATGCTGTTACAGTTGCATCAGGCGGGCGTGCTGGCGCGCCAGAGCGCGGTTGTGCTCGGCAGCTTCAGTGCAGCGAAGCCTAATGACTACGACAATGGCTATAATCTTACCGAGATGGCTAACGCGCTGCGCAGCCGTATTGCGGTGCCCATCATTGACGGCCTGGCCTTCGGCCACGAGCCCGACACCGTTACATTGCCGCTTGGTGCTCACGGCGAACTGGTGTATGACGGTACCTATGCGCACCTGACCCTGAGCGGTCATCCAACGCTTACATAAAAAAATCGCATAAGGCGGCAAAGAAGCCGCCACACTGACCGATAATAACTTTATTGCGAAACACTTACCCAGGAGAGGCGTTATTTTGGATGCTACGGCTGTCTTTCATTTGTTTATTATTGGCTCCGTGCTGGTTACCTTCAGCATTCTGTTAAGTACTTTTTCTTCCCGCCTTGGTATTCCTATCCTGGTTATCTTTCTTGCTATTGGTATGCTGGCTGGCGTTGACGGCATCGGCGGCATTCCTTTTGATAACTACCCGTTTGCCTATCTCATCAGTAACCTGGCGCTGGCGATGATTCTGCTCGACGGCGGGATGCGCACTCAGGCAAGCTCCTTTCGCGTCGCACTCGGCCCGGCGCTGTCACTGGCGACGGTGGGAGTCATTATCACCTCCGGCCTCACCGGCATGGCCGCCGCGTGGCTGTTTAACCTCAACCTCATGGACGGCCTGCTGATTGGCGCCATCGTCGGCTCCACGGACGCCGCTGCCGTGTTCTCACTGCTCGGCGGCAAAGGGCTCAACGAGCGCGTCGGCTCCACGCTTGAAATAGAATCCGGCAGTAACGACCCGATGGCGGTCTTTCTGACGGTAACGCTTATCGAGATGATCCAGCGCGGTGAAAGCGGGCTGAGCTGGATGTTCCTGGTTCATCTTGTGCAGCAGTTCGGATTGGGGATTGTGCTCGGCGGTCTGGGTGGGCTGTTGCTACAACAGATGATTAACCGCATCACGCTCCCACAGGGGCTGTACCCGCTGCTGGCGGTGAGCGGCGGGATTATCGTGTTCTCGCTGACCACGGCGCTGGACGGCAGCGGTATTCTGGCGGTGTATTTGTGCGGCTTTTTGCTTGGCAACCGCCCTATTCGCAACCGCTACGGCATTCTGCAAACCTTTGACGGACTGGCCTGGATGGCGCAGATTGGCATGTTCCTGGTGCTTGGGCTGCTGGTCACGCCATCTGACCTGCTGCCTATTGCCATTCCGGCGCTGCTGCTGTCGTTGTGGATGATTTTCTTCGCCCGCCCGCTGTCGGTGTTTTTCGGCCTGCTGCCGTTTCGCGGCTTCAATTTACGCGAGCGTGTGTTTATCAGTTGGGTCGGCCTGCGCGGCGCAGTGCCGATTATTCTGGCGGTTTTCCCGATGATGGCAGGGCTGGACAACGCCCGGTTATTCTTTAACGTCGCGTTTTTCGTGGTGCTGGTGTCGCTGCTGCTGCAAGGCTCGACACTCGGCTGGGCCGCTCGGCGTGCCAGGGTGGTCGTACCGCTCACCGGTTGGCCAGTTTCACGCGTTGGGCTGGACATCCACCCTGAAAATCCGTGGGAGCAGTTTGTCTACCAGCTCAGTGCCGATAAGTGGTGCGTGGGTGCGGCGCTGCGTGATTTACATATGCCCAGAGAAACGCGTATTGCCGCCCTGTTTCGCGATAACCGGCTGCTGCACCCTTCCGGCAGCACGCGGCTGCACGAAGGTGACGTGCTGTGTGTCATTGGCCGTGAGCACGACCTGCCAGCGCTGGGCACGCTTTTTAGCCAGACGCCGCCGGTGTCGCTGGATCAGCGCTTCTTTGGTGACTTTATTCTTGCCGCGGACGCACGCTTTGGCGATGTTGCCACTATTTACGGGCTTGAACTGGACGATAACGTGGACCGTGAGCAGACGCTGGGCGATATGGTGTTAAGCCATCTCGGCGGTGCACCCGTTGTGGGCGACCAGGTCGAATACGCCGGTATGGTGTGGACGGTTGCAGAAAAGGAAAACAATCAGGTACGTAAAATCGGCCTGCGTGAAGCCGACAGCGAGGCAGAATAACCGCCCCGCTCATAGACGTCATACACACCGGCAGGAGCACGCCTGCCCCTGCCGGTAAATACGCGCCAGCTATATATAAGTTACACTGTCACGGACGTCACGCGCGGGGCCAGTGCACAAACCAGTTCATAACCGACTGTACCGGCAGCGCTCGCTACGTCATCCACCGGCAGATTCTGCCCCCACAACTCCACCGGCGCGCCAATCTGTGCCTGCGGACATGGCGTGAGATCCACCGCCATCATGTCCATTGAAATCATTCCTACCGTACCGGTGCGCACGCCGTCCACCAGCACCGGCGTGCCGTCGGGCGCCACGCGCGGGTAGCCATCAGCGTAGCCGCAGGCCACAATGCCAATACGCTGTGCGCCGCTTGCGCTATAGCGCCCGCCGTAGCCGACTCTGTCACCCGCCTTCAACTGCTGGATAGCAATCAACTCACTGCGCAGCGTCATTGCCGGGCGCAGTCCGGTATCTGCGATATCCTGCCAGCGCCCGCTCGGCGACACGCCATAAAGAATGACGCCGGTACGCACCCAGTCATGATGCGTTTGCGGGTGCCATAGCGTGGCCGCAGAGTTAGCCATTGAGCGCGGCCCGCTCAGCCCTTCCCAGGCACGCTCCAGCGTCTGTACCGCCTGCGTGACGCCGTCAGGGCTTTCTGCGCGGGCAAAGTGCGACATCAGCGTTATGTCGCCGACGTTAGCAAGCTGGCGTAACCGATGCCAGACCGCATTCACCCGCTCTGGCGCAAAACCCAGCCGGTTCATTCCGCTGTTGGTTTTCAGGTAAACGTTGAGCGGCGCATTCAGCTTCGCCTGCGCCAGCGCCTCAATCTGCCAGTCACTGTGCACACAGGTAGTGAGACGGTATGTATCCAGCAGCGCCAGCTCATCGGCATAAAAGAACCCTTCAAGCAACAGCAGCGGTCCCTGCCAGCCGTTTTCCCGCAACAAGACGGCCTCTTCAAGATTGAGCATGGCGTAGCCGTCCGTCTTGTTGAAAGCCGCTGCCATTTCAGCCAGACGGTGACCGTAAGCGTTGGCTTTCACCACCGCCCACATTTTTGCCGCTGTGCGCCCACGGAGTGTGTCAAGATTACTGCGCAGCGCATCCAGATGGATTTCTGCAATGATGGGGCGAGCCATAACGAGTCCTTGTTAGCCGTGAGCGCCGTGCAACCGGGTGCCCTGCTGCGGTGTGAAATCGCGACGGTAACGGGCCACTGCCAGGTCATCGAACGGGATGGCCGGTGTACGCCCGGAGATAATATCGCTCAGCATCAGTCCGGAGCCGCAGGCCATGGTCCAGCCCAGCGTACCGTGGCCAGTGTTCAGCCACAGGTTGCGATACGGCGAGCGCCCAACCACCGGCGTGCCGTCAGGCGTCATTGGGCGCAGTCCGCTCCAGAATGTAGCCTGCTCGACGTGGCCGCCGCGCGGATAAAGATCGCGTACCACCATCTCCAGCGTTTCACGTCTGGCCTTCAAAAGCTCGGTGTTAAAGCCAACAATTTCCGCCATGCCGCCCACGCGGATACGGTTATCAAAGCGGGTAATGGCGATTTTGTAGGTTTCGTCGAGCACAGTGGAAACCGGTGCGCCGTCTTCCTCGTTAATCGGGATAGTCAGGGAGTAGCCCTTGAGTGGATACACCGGGATATCCACCAGCCCTTTGAGCATGGCGGTGGAATACGAACCAAAGGCCATCACGTAGCCATCGGCCGTGATGATGTCATCACCACACTTCACACCGCTGATGCGTTCACCGTCGGTCAAAAGCTGCTCCACCCGCGTGTTGTAACGGAACACCACGCCCGCCTGCTGCGCCATTTGCGCAAGCCGCTGGGTAAAAAGCTGGCAGTCGCCGGTTTCATCGTTGGGCAGACGCAAGCCGCCGGTGAGTTTGTGCGCAACCTCGGCCAGCGCAGGTTCGGCCAGCGCTAACTGCGACGACTCCAGTAGCCTATAAGGCACGCCAGCCTCTTTCAGTACCGCAATATCACGCGCGGCGTTATCAAACTGCTCCTGGCTGCGAAACAGCTGTAGCGTACCGCCCTGACGTTCCTCGTAGCTGATTCCGGTTTCGGCGCGCAGTGCGCGCAGGCAATCACGGCTGTATTCCGACAGGCGCACCATGCGCTCTTTGTTTACCGCATAGTGGCGGGCATCGCAGTTGCGCAGCATCTGCCACATCCATTTAAGCTGAAAGCTGCTGCCGTCGAGATTAATCGCCAGCGGCGCGTGGCGCTGGAACAGCCACTTGATGGCCTTAAGCGGGATGCCCGGCGCTGCCCACGGCGTAGCGTAGCCTGGCGAGATCTGGCCTGCATTACCGGCGCTGGTTTCTTCAGCCGGGCCGGGTTCGCGGTCGATAACCGTAACCTCATGTCCTGCCTGAGATAAATACCAGGCGCTGGTGACACCGACCACGCCACTCCCGAGTACCACGATTCGCATAACCACCCCTGTCGAAAGTAAAAGAATAATCCTCTGCATACAAACTGATAACCCAGTTGAAAAGTTTATTCAACATAGGCATTTATTATGGTGACGTATTTCACATCACGCCCGCCATGGCGGGAAATGCGGTTTTCAGAATCTCCTGCTTTCGCCCTAACCGCTTCACTATTTCGTGTTGCTCAGAGTGGAAAATAAAGCATAAAAAAGACAAAAAGCGCGGCAGAAAAAAATTCCTTCATCCGCCCTAATCACAACGTCTGTTCTATGCTTGAGGTTAAGGCTTTCCATTCAGAGAGAGTCTCAACAATGAGGGCGCGCTGATGGCTACTGTTACGGATTCCACTGTCACAACGTCACATCGTCTGAGTGACGGGCCGGACTGGACGTTCAGCCTACTTGAGGACTATCTTGCCGAGATTGACCGGGTCGCGAAGTCATACCGGCTTGACACCTATCCGCATCAGATTGAAGTGATTACGTCTGAGCAGATGATTGACGCCTATTCCAGTATCGGGATGCCCATCAATTATCCGCACTGGTCGTTCGGTAAGAAATTCATTGAAACTGAACAGCTCTACAAGCATGGACAGCAGGGACTGGCTTACGAAATCGTTATTAACTCCAACCCGTGTATTGCCTATCTGATGGAAGAAAACACCATTACCATGCAGGCGCTGGTAATGGCTCACGCCTGTTACGGCCACAACTCCTTTTTCAAAAATAACTATCTGTTCCGTAGCTGGACCGATGCCAGCTCGATAGTTGACTATCTTATCTTTGCGCGTCATTACATCACCGAATGTGAAGAGCGCTACGGTATGGATGAGGTGGAGAAGCTGCTGGACTCCTGCCATGCGCTGATGAATTACGGCGTTGACCGCTATAAGCGCCCACAGAAGATCTCATTGCAGGAAGAGAAAGCACGCCAGAAGAGTCGGGAAGAGTATCTGCAAAGCCAGGTTAACCTGCTCTGGCGTACGTTGCCCCATCGCGAAGAAGAACGCGCGGTGGAAACCAGCCATCGCTATCCCTCTGAGCCACAGGAGAACCTGCTCTATTTCCTGGAGAAAAACGCACCGCTGCTCGAACCGTGGCAGCGCGAGATTGTGCGCATCGTGCGCAAGGTGAGCCAGTATTTTTATCCGCAAAAGCAGACTCAGGTGATGAACGAAGGCTGGGCGACGTTCTGGCATTACACCATCCTGAATCACCTGTATGACGAAGGTAAAGTCAGCGAGCGCTTTATGCTGGAGTTTTTACACAGCCACACCAACGTGGTATTCCAGCCGCCGTACAACAGCCCGTGGTACAACGGTATTAACCCTTACGCACTGGGGTTTGCCATGTTCCAGGATATTAAACGCATCTGCCAGTCACCTACCGAGGAGGACCGCTACTGGTTCCCGGATATTGCCGGTAAAGACTGGCTGGATACGCTGCACTTTGCGATGCGCGACTTTAAAGACGAGAGTTTTATCAGCCAGTTCCTGTCGCCGAAGCTGATGCGCGATTTCCGCCTGTTCACGGTGTTGGATGACGATCGCAATAATTATCTGGAAATTGCGGCCATCCATAATGAAGAAGGCTATCGCGAAATTCGCAGCCAGCTTTCAGCCCAGTATAACCTGAGCAACCTGGAGCCAAACATTCAGGTCTGGAATGTAGACCTGCGTGGCGACCGCTCGCTCACACTGCGCTATATCCCGCACAACCGCGCGCCGCTGGATAAAGGCCGACGTGAAGTGCTCAAGCACGTACACCGCCTGTGGGGGTTTGACGTGCTGCTGGAGCAGCAAAACAGCGACGGTAGCGTTGAGCTACTGGAGCGCTGCCCGCCGCGGGTCAATAACACATTGTAATGAACCCACTAAAAAAGGCTTCCCACGGGAAGCCTTTTGTTTTCAGTACCTGCTGATTAGCGCGTAGGCATGGCCAGGCTGCTCGGCATGGTTTTTTGCATGCGGTGCCAGATGTCACCACTGTCGCGCCCGTAGCTGCGCACCACGTCAAACACCTGGTCGTACAGCCCTTCTTTGCTGAGCTTCATCAGGCGGTGATAAAAACCCAGTGCCAGGCTGCGCGCCTCGGGGCTTGAGAAGTAGTGGCGACCGATGCGGGTATACAGCCCTTTCATCCCGTTAAGGATAAGCCCGTAAATCGGGTTGCCAGAAGCAAATGCCAGCCCGCGGAAAATGCTGTAATCCAGCTCGGCGAAGGCATCGGCGTGATCTTCGACTTCGTTCGCCATCGCCAGCACCTTCTGAGAATCTTCAGGATGCTGGCGCAGCGCTGTGCGAATAAAAATGGTGGAAATGTTGGTACGCACGGACAGCAGGTTATCAATAAGCTGCGGTACGCTGTCGTGATCGAGACGCGCCAGTGTCTCAAGAATGTTCAGACCCGACGTTTCCCAGAAGTTGTTCACTTTAGTGGGTTTACCGTGCTGAATGGTCAGCCAGCCGTCTCTGGCCAGGCGCTGCAGCACTTCGCGAAGCGTTGTACGGGTCACACCGATAAGTTCGGAAAGCTCACGTTCGGCAGGAAGGATAGAACCTGGGGGGAAACGATTATTCCAGATGCTTTCGATAATGTACTCTTCCGCGAAGCCAGCAGGGCTTTGCGCCTTAATTACCATAGGGGGATTTCCATTACTCAGGTGTGTACGAATTGACTCATCATACCAGATGACGCAAGGGGCAGATAGCACGGCCACACCACAAAAAAACGATCGCCGTAATAATTTTCTCTATTGATTTAAATAAAAGCGTTGCTTTGGTCAAAACCGCACAGAAAATTGCCGTAAAAAGGCTGCTTTACAGGCTATTACGCGCTACGCTAGTGGCTGAATGGGCGAATTAGTTTACACTGCGCCTGACTCTAATCCTGCAGGGAAGATTTTTATGTTGCGATCTCTTAACCGGTCCTCACACCGCCGCAGCGCATGGCTACTGATGGCTTTCACCGCGCTTGCTCTTGAGCTGGTGGCATTGTGGTTTCAGCACGTGATGAAACTCCAGCCGTGTGTGCTCTGTATCTACGAGCGTTGCGCGCTGTTTGGTGTAATGGGGGCGGGTTTGCTGGGGGCTATTGCACCTAAAACGCCGTTACGCATTGCGGCGCTGGCTTTATGGATTTACAGCGCCTGGCGTGGCATTGAGCTTGCCTGGCAACATACGCAAATGCAGCTGAATCCGTCACCCTTTCAGACCTGCGATTTCGCCGTGCGTTTTCCAACCTGGCTGCCGCTGGACAAG
Organism: Enterobacteriaceae bacterium 4M9; assembly: GCA_010092695.1. Classification (GTDB taxonomy): domain Bacteria; phylum Pseudomonadota; class Gammaproteobacteria; order Enterobacterales; family Enterobacteriaceae; genus Tenebrionibacter. The sequence continues at coordinate 2,979,170 of JAADJJ010000001.1, forward strand.
TGGCTGCCGCAGGTGTTTGTTGCCTCTGGTGACTGCTCCGTACGCCAGTGGGAATTCCTCGGCCTTGAAATGCCGCAGTGGCTGTTAGGTATCTTTGTTGCCTATCTGGTCGTTGCGCTGGTGGTGGTGCTGGCACAATTCTTTAAGCCCAAGCGTCGCGGCGAGCTGTTTTATCACTCGTGATGACCCTGATGGCAGATGATGTCAGATAAAGAAAGGCCTGCGAATGCAGGCCTTTTTTGTGCTCAGGGAAGTTGCGCTTACTGAGGAATACGCAGTACCTGACCCGGATAAATTTTGTCTGGGTGAGAGAGCATCGGTTTGTTGGCTTCGAAAATTTTGTTGTACAGGTTCGCGTTGCCGTACACTTCTTTAGAAATAGCGCTCAGCGTATCGCCTTTTTTCACGGTGTAGAATTTGCTTTCTGTTTCACCGGCAGCCACGCTGACTTTATCTTCGACATCTTTGATCCCTTCCACGTTGCCTGCTGCAACGAGGATCTTCTCCTTCTCTTCCTGGCTCAGGCCGTCACCGCTGACGATAACCTTGTCGCCTTCTACTGTGACATCCACCTTGTCAGCGCCCGGAATACCGGTTTTTTTCAGATGCTCTTCAATTTTCCCTTTACGGGCAGCATCGCCGTTGCCGGTCACGGTATCCCACAGCTTTTCGCCTGCTTCTTTTACAAAGTTAAACAGTCCCATATCGTCTCCTTAATCATGGTCCGGGCAGACTAAACGTGCCCACAGATAAAAGTGTGACAACTTTTCCTGAAAAGTAAAGCGAAGCACGGGGATTTGGTTTAAATATCAGAACATTAACCCAGTGGACGGAAATATAATCAGCCGATACCGCTAAATGATAAACTCAGGCACACACCTGTTACGCCTGTGACGGAATAGCGCAAAGCCATTGAGTGCTCAGAAGCGTCGTTCGCTGACCTTTCTCTGCTCCAGGCCTGTTAACATCATTCATCATCCTGAGCCGCCAGGTGACTTTTACGGCCGTTTCCCATCATCAGCGCAGTTATCAACAACAGAGACTGAAATGAACGAACATGAGTGCTCTTTAAGGCTGACTTTTAGACAACATCCTTTCAATGCAGAAATACCTGTTCCCCTTCAATGGCATGAATAAGCAAATGGTATTTACCTCTGATTTCGTGATTAAACGCCGGTATTCTACTGCTGCAATCCCTTTTTTAGCTATCTTGTTACACGGGCAATATAAAAATATTTACCCGATCAATTCACAGCATTGCCGCCAGAGAATAATCTATAAAGACACAGTAAAATAAAAACGTGACGGGCGCTTAGCGAAAATCAGGCAAAGAGAAAAAGCCTCTGCAAACGCAAAGGCTTTTATGTATATACAGAATAACCGAGTATGAATAAGTCATTAACCAGGTTGACTGATATCCTGAATAACTATCAAACCGAGAAAATACAGGGTTATTTTGGATAACATTGTTACAATGAAAGCGCTGGCATTAATCAGAACGGAGACCACATTCCAATCCTGGCCCCAAGACCCGCACCGGCAATCCAACCAGCCATAGCGCCTTTGGCACCGCCCGTCACCGCGCCAGCTACGGCACCTCCGGCTGCGCCAAGAATGCCACCAGCAACAGCACCACCCACGCCTGCACCAGAAACCCGGTTCACTTCCTGCGCGGATAATTCCCGGCCCACGAGCGAACCTTGATTATTCTTTTCCATAATTAAAATCCTTTTATTTTATTCGAAGACAAATTCCCATGCTGCGTGAGCTGCTACACCCCCAACGAAGGAGCCGACCGGGCCAAACATACCGCCCAGTAAAGCACCACCGCCAGTAGCAATATTTTTCCATAACTCACCACCAGAAACTAATAGCAGCTCATCAGAGGTTAGTTCACGCATTTTATTTTGTTCAATAGTTTTTTCCATATACACCTCCATTATGTCTGGTAATCCATGTTTTCTTTTTCCTTAGCACAACCATTAATTAGCGTGCTAAGACAAAAGATATTCCAGCTATCCCACTGAAAATTTGATGCAGAGCACATTATTGCAAAAGCAGAAAGCCAACTGGCAAATGAGGCCAGGCGTGATTTTAAAAAATAACAAAAACATTAACGCAGAGTGACTACATAACCCATTGATTAAGATTTAAAAAATAATTAAAACCAAAAAATACAATCATAAAACCTATTATCAGCCGCCAAAAACAATTCTCAATAATAATAATCGTTCCATTTTCCATGGCTGTACTTCAATATATTCTTTTCTTATCTTCAGGTTGAATCATCATAGCGTAAAGAAAAGAGAGACTTTCAGGGCGATTTTAACGGCAACGCGTCACTCCTACTGGTGGGTAAACAGACCTCGTAACATTTCTATCGTCACTCGTATTCTAACGTTTTCCCGGGCTATATTGCTCATTTCTTAGACGTTATCTTAAAACTCAGTACGTTAACATGAGCCGAGTTCGTTCCCCTGATGTCTTCTTATTTCCTTTCCATTCCATAACGTTGTCTGAATGCAGGCAAGTACGTCCATCATCACAGGTTGATACCTGAGTACATGGGTGAAGAAGAATCAGCGAGTTCTTTCACGGCCCTGACGTACTACACCAGTAGCAGGTGTAAGCGCCGCCAGGCAGGAACATAGGCCGGAGTTTACAGACAAGGTTGACGCATAGCAGCACACAGAGGACGGCAATACAGAGAGCAGGAAGAAAGCGATTTTACCATTTTGCTCTGCTTCAGACGTCTTAATCCGCCCACTCTGGCTTATTCAGGATATGATCCTGCCAGTCGCGTACTTCAGACTCGCGCACCGCAATGTTGCGCACCGAAATCCGCTCGGCATGCATCGCCGCTTTTGAGCCGCTACGCAGTGGGTGCCAGACCGGTAGCCCTTTGCCTTCGGCCAGCAAGCGGTATGCGCAGGTGTGCGGCAGCCATTCGAACGTGGGCAGGTTATCGCGGGTGAGTTTGATACAGTCTGGCTCGTACTCAAAGCGGCGCTCGTAGTTACGGCACTGACAGGTTTTGATATTGAGCTGCCGACAGGCGACGTTAGTGAAATAGATTTCGTCGGTGTCTTCGTCCATGAGCTTATGCAGGCAGCACTGCCCACAGCCGTCGCACAGGGATTCCCATTCCTCATCGCTCATTTCATCAAGAGTTTTGTGTTGCCAGAAGGGAGAATCAGTCATAAGCACGGTCCGCAGGGAGTCAAACAAGCTGCACGTTATAAAGAGTATGGGCCACAGATGCAAGTCCTGCCGCCTCACGGCGACAGGTTCAGGCCTTACAGCACCCGCGTTTCGATGTCACGCCCGTCAAAGCCAACCACCAGTTCATCGCCGCTAACCAGCGGGCCAACGCCCTGCGGTGTGCCGGTCAGCACTACGTCGCCCGGATGCAATGTAAAAAAGCGGCTCATGTAGGCAATTAACGGCAAAATGGGGTGGATCATATCCGCCGTGCTCCCCTGCTGGCGCACCTCGCCGTTAACTTTCAGGCGCAGCTGCGTGCTTTGTGGGTCACCGGTAAACTCAGTGCCGGGAATAAAGCCTGACACCGGGCAGGCGTTATCAAATCCTTTGGCCTTCTCCCACGGACGACCGGCCTTTTTGAGTGCGGCCTGCACCTCACGCAACGTCAGATCCAGTGCTACACCGTAGCCTACTATTGCCTGGCGCACATGATCTTCCGTCGCCTGTTTGAGCGTGGAGCCAATCAGAATAGCCAGTTCGACCTCATGGTGCACCGTGCCCTGCCCCTGTGGTATGACCAACGGCTGGCGCAAATCACACAGCGCCGTGGCCGGTTTAATAAACAGCACCGGCTCCTCGGGCGTCACGCCGCTCATCTCCTGAATATGTGCAGCATAGTTACTGCCTACGCAAATCACCTTGTTTACCGGATAATCCAGTAGCGCTCCCTGCCAGTTGTGATGTTGATACATTATTATTGGCCCTGTTGTGTGTTATTTCACCTGTTCACTTTCTGCGCCCTCGCCAGAACTGTCAATGGCATCGGCCATCATTCCCACACCGATTGCGAAGTAGTACGAACGGTTCCAGCGCATCAGCGTCTGGAAGTTGTGAAACACCATAAAGCTGCGCCCTTGGGCATCGTCGGGCGTCACAATCCATGCCTGCTGCGCGCTGTCCGGCAATGACGCGCCTGCTTTGGGCTGCACACCCAACTGCTGCCAGACAGCAACACGTTTGCCCTGCTGGGCTTTTACGCCCACCAGTGCGCTGTCAAACCCCGAAGGCAACGTCACCTCCACGCCCCAGCGACCGCCGCGCTGCCATCCTTCTTTCGCCAGATAGCGCGCACTTGAGGCAAACACATCCTGCGGGTTATTCCAGATATCGATTTTGCCGTCGCCGTCGCCGTCTGCGCCATAGCGCAAATATGAACTGGGCATAAACTGGTTCTGCCCCATCGCCCCTGCCCAGGAGCTTTTCATATCAGCCACGGAGATATGACCGGCATCTACCATGCGCAGCGCCGCCATCAACTCGCCGGTAAAAAACGCCTCGCGCCGCCCTTCAAACGCCAGCGTCGCCAGCGCCGAAAAGATATCCTCTTTGCCCTGGATTTTGCCAAAGCCGCTCTCCAGCGCCCACAGTGCCACAATGTAGTTGCTTTGCACGCCATAAGTTGCACGGGTTTTCGCCAGCGCGTCACGGTACTGCTGGCGCAGCTTACGCGCCTGGTCAATGCGCGTCTGCGGCATGACTTTCGCCAGATAATCATCGAGCGTGATTTTTTGCTCAGGCTGGTTGCGATCGGAGCGAATCACCCGGTCAACGAAATGGATACTGGCAAACGCGCTGTCGATAGTGGCTGCGCTGATGCCTGCATCACGCGCCTTCACACGCAGCGTTGCCACAAAGGCCGGGAATTCTTTCGGGTCACGCCCGGTCAGCGACAGGCGCTCACCGTCCGTGGACTGAATGGCCGTGCTCTGTTGGGCAGGCGGGGTGGTGTTGGCAGCAAAGGCACAGGTGCTAACCATCGCCATTGCGCTATACAGGGATAAATAAAGAACCGGGACTTTCATAGCTTGCCTGCATTATCAGCGATATCTGTTTTCACTGTAGCCAGGAAAGTCCGGGGATGTATGAAGAGTTATTTCTGTGACTGGCCGTCAAGATGCATTTTAAGCAGACTTTCCGGCGGCGGTGGCAGCTGTAAATAATAACCTTGTTCTTCAAGCGCCTGTTTTACTTTTTCCAAATCGGCATTGACGAGTTTTTTGCTGCCGTCGAGCGGTAATAACATTGCCAGTTTAGGCTCACCAAAACTGCTCATTAATTCTGGCGGCACGCGGGAAAAGTCGTCTTTTTTTTCGACATAAAGATAGGTCTGATCACGTTTCGTACTACGGTAGATTACACAAATCATTCTTTTGCTCTGATTTCGCCCGTGGCGACTTGCCTCAATATAGCGCTGACTATAACATGCCTGCTGTACATCGGAATATCGTCCCGCCACTGGGTATAAAACTGAATTGAGTAAGGCCAGGATGTCAAATACGCCAATCGAGCTAAAAGGCAGCAGTTTCACCCTTTCAGTGGTTCATCTTCACCATGCGCAGCCAGAGGTTATCCGCGAGGCACTGCTGGAAAAAATCGCCCAGGCTCCCGCGTTCTTAAAACATGCGCCCGTTGTGCTTAACGTCGCGGGCCTGTCAGGCCCGGTCGACTGGGCTGCACTTCAGCAGGTGGTGATTTCAACCGGCCTGCGCATCGTTGGCATTAGCGGCTGCAAAGATAATGCACTGCGTCAGACCATTGAAAATGCCGGTATTCCCCTGCTCACTGGTGGAAAAGACAAACCGCGAGCGGTCGAAAAACCACCCGCCAACGAGCCGGTTGTCGCCTGCGTCACAAAAACGCGCATAATTGATACGCCAGTACGTTCCGGTCAGCGCATTTATGCGCCAAACTGTGATCTGGTAGTCACCAACCACGTCAGTGCCGGCGCAGAACTTATCGCAGACGGCAACATTCACATCTATGGTGTAATGCGTGGTCGCGCACTGGCAGGCGCCAGCGGCGAGCGGGAAGCTCAAATATTTTGTACAGCATTAACAGCAGAGTTGGTTTCCATTGCCGGTGTTTACTGGCTCAGTGAACAAATTCCGCCTGATTTTTTTGGCAAAGCGGCCAGACTGCGCCTCGCAGCGGGTGCTTTGACAGTTCAAACTTTTAATTAAGCCCTTTTAACAAGGAATTCTTTATGGCACGCATTATTGTTGTTACATCGGGTAAAGGGGGCGTTGGTAAAACAACCTCCAGCGCGGCCATCGCTACGGGTCTCGCCCAGAAGGGGAAGAAAACCGTCGTTATCGACTTCGACATTGGCTTGCGTAACCTTGATCTCATCATGGGATGCGAGCGCCGTGTCGTTTACGATTTCGTTAACGTTCTTCAGGGTGATGCGACTCTTAATCAGGCGCTTATTAAAGATAAGCGTACTGACAATCTCTTTATTCTCCCGGCATCGCAGACCCGCGATAAAGACGCACTGACGCGCGAAGGCGTGGGCAAAGTCCTCGACGAATTAAACAAAATGGAATTTGACTTTGTCGTCTGCGATTCTCCGGCCGGTATCGAAACCGGTGCTCTGATGGCGCTTTATTATGCTGATGAAGCCATCATTACCACCAACCCGGAAGTCTCTTCCGTACGCGATTCCGACCGCATTCTGGGGATTTTGTCCTCAAAGTCACGCCGCGCCGAAAACAGCGAAGAACCTATCAAGGAACATCTGTTGTTGACCCGTTATAACCCGGGTCGCGTCAGCCGTGGTGATATGTTAAGCATGGAAGATGTGCTGGAAATCCTGCGCATACCGCTCATTGGGGTGATCCCGGAAGATCAGTCAGTGCTGCGCGCCTCTAACCAGGGCGAGCCTGTTATCCTCGACGAAAACTCAGACGCTGGCAAAGCCTATGCGGACGCCGTAGACCGCCTGCTGGGAGAAGAACGTCCTTTCCGCTTCATTGAAGAAGAAAAGAAAGGTTTCCTCAAACGCCTGTTCGGAGGATAAGTCATGGCATTACTTGACTTTTTTCTTTCACGAAAAAAGAACACAGCCAATATCGCCAAAGAACGATTACAGATTATTGTTGCAGAACGCCGTCGTGGTGATTCTGAGCCCCATTATTTGCCGCAGCTTAAGCGCGATATTCTGGATGTGATTTGCAAATACGTGAAAATCGATCCTGAAATGGTTAGCGTGCAGCTTGAGCAAAAGGGTGAAGATATATCCGTACTTGAACTCAACGTGACGCTCCCGGAAGCGGAAGAATCACGCTAATAATAACCCCCGGCAATGTTCGCATTACCGGGGGTTATTTTTTACCACTGCCTTCGCCCTATTCTTCCCGGCATCTGAGTGTCTTTTCTGGCACGTCGATCACACTGAGCTTTGTTCTGCCCTTGTGGATCTATTATCACCTTTACTGCCCTATTCGCCGCCCGCAGACGGCGCAGAGATATTAAAAATCAGCCAACAGTGCAGCAAGACAGCCGTCAAACAGCGCGTGACGCCACCCGCTTGCCAGTTCTGGCAGCGTGGCCGAAGGCTTGAGCTTCCAGTGCCAGTTCAGTAGCTGGTTAATCTGGCGGCGCGAAGCGATAAGCTCCGGGCTCAATCCCTTTTCTTTCGCCACGTCCTGCACCAGCGCTTTGATGTATTTGAACGCGTTACGATAACCGGGCATATCAATCAGGTTTGCCACCGGCTCCGGCAGCGCGCTTTCTGGCAGTGCTTTGGCCTCTTCCACAAAGTCGAGCAGGGTTTTACCGTGGAAGCGAATTTCGCTGCCGGAGAGGCCCAGGCTATCGAGCTCACCGAGCGTGCCCGGCATATAGCGCGCTACCTGCCACAGGTGTTCTTCACGCACCACAAAATTGACTGCCAGATCGCGCTCACGGGCTTTATTTAAGCGCCATGCTGCCATTAGCTTCAGGCACGCCAGTTGGCGCGTGCGCAACTGCCAGGCGTTGCCAATTTCACGGTAGGCATCTTCAGGTGCCAGCGGCTCTGCGCGACGCTGTGCCATTAAGCGGCACTCATCCCGGACAGCCTCCAGCCAACCGGTACTGGCGATGTCGTCCATCAGACGGCGGGCAATCGGCAGCAAATACCAGACGTCCGCTGCGGCATAGTCGAGCTGTTTGTCCGTCAGCGGACGCGCCAGCCAGTCGGTTCGTGACTCACTCTTATCCAGCACCACGCCGCTGTAGGTTTCTACCATGGTGGCAAAACCAGTCGAGAGCGGATGATTAAGAAACGCCGCCAGCACCTGGGTGTCGATAAACGGCACCGGCATCGTGCCAAAGGCATTGAGGAATACCTCCAGGTCTTCGCTGCCAGCGTGCAGGTACTTGGTCACCGCTTCATCAAGCAACAGCGCACGAAACGCGCTCATATCCTGGATAGCTAACGGGTCGATAAGCGATACGGTTTCGCCGTCGTAAAGCTGAATCAGGCCGAGCTGCGGGTAGTAGGTACGGGTGCGAACAAACTCGGTATCCAGCGCCACCGCAGGCGCACGGCGCGCCTGCTCACACACGGCTACCAGGCGTTCTTCATCGGTAATTATTTGATAATTCAAATCGTATTCTCTTTCTCTGGCCCATAAAAAACGCCGGCGTGGCCGGCGTTCGGGTAACTGACCTGGGTTCAGGCACTATTGTTGCTTTTCTTGTTGGCTTCGTCACGCAGTTCTCGACGTAAAATTTTACCCACGTTAGATTTGGGCAACTCGTCGCGAAACTCCACCTTCTTCGGTACTTTGTAACCGGTGAGGTTGCGTCGGCAAAAGGCAATCAGCGCCTCTTCCGTCAGTGAGGCGTCTTTTTTCACCACGAAGATTTTCACCGCTTCACCGCTGGCTTCCGACTCAACGCCGACTGCGGCCACTTCCTGCACGCCGTCGTGCTGCATCACCACATCTTCGATTTCGTTGGGATAGACGTTAAAGCCAGAAACCAGGATCATGTCCTTTTTGCGGTCAACAATGCGCATAAAGCCTTCATCATCCATCACCGCGATGTCGCCCGTGTGCAGCCAACCGCCCTTCATGATTTCATCGGTCGCATCAGGTCGGTTCCAGTACCCGACCATTACCTGTGGGCCGCGCACGCACAATTCACCTGGCTCCCCTTTCGCCACTTCATTGTCATCTTCGTCCACCAGCTTCACGTCGGTTGACGGCACCGGAAGGCCAATGCTGCCGCTGTGGTAATCGATATCATACGGGTTAACGCTCACCAGCGGCGCGCATTCCGTCAGCCCATAGCCTTCCAGCAAATAGTGGCCGGTGAGTTTTTCCCAGCGCTCGGCCACCACATGCTGCACCGGCATCCCGCCACCGGCCGCCATATTCATATGCGAAAAATCCAGCTTATTGAACTCGCTGTTGTTCAACAGCGCATTGAACAACGTGTTCACGCCGGTCATGGCGGTAAACGGATATTTACTCAACTCCTTCACCATGCCGGGGATATCACGCGGGTTGGTGATAAGCAGGTTCTGCCCACCGAGGTCGATAAACAGCAGGCAGTTAATGGTCAGCGCAAAAATGTGGTACAGCGGCAGCGCCGTCACCACCAGCTCACGCTGCTCGTGCAGCAACGCCCCGTAGGTAGCCTTCACCTGTTCAAGGTTTGCCAGCATATTGCGATGGCTGAGCATGGCACCTTTAGCAACACCCGTGGTGCCGCCGGTATATTGCAGGAAGGCAATATCGTCGCCGCTCACTTCCGGTTTGATGTACTGCATGCGGTAACCTGCCTGCAACGCACGGCGAAACGACGTTGCGTGCGGCAGATTGTATTTCGGTACCAGACGTTTGACATATTTGACCACAAAGTTAACCAGCGTCCCTTTTGCCGTGGAAAGCTGGTCGCCCATGCGGGTCAGAATAACGTGCTTAACGCCGGTTTTATCAACGACTTTTTCCAGCGTGTGCGCGAAGTTGGAGACAATAACAATGGCGCTGGCCCCGCTGTCGTTAAGCTGGTGCTCCAGCTCGCGCGGCGTGTAGAGCGGGTTAACGTTCACCACCACCATGCCCGCGCGCAGAATGCCAAACAGCGCAACCGGATACTGCAACAGGTTGGGCATCATCAGCGCCACACGGTCGCCTCTTTTAAGCCCCAACCCTTCCTGCAGGTAAGCGGCAAAGGCGCGGCTGCGCTCTTCAAGTTTACGAAAGGTCATCACCTCGCCCATGTTGATAAAGGCGGGGCTGTCGGCAAAGCGGGTCGCTGCGCGTTCAAAAAGATCAACCAGAGATAAATAACGATCGGGATTGATGTTCGCCGGAACATCATCCGGATAGCGATTAAGCCAAACTTTCTGCAAGGTTTCACCTCTGAAATTATTATTCGTCGTCATCACAACCCCGGGTTTTCAGCAAACTGTTAACATAATATTAACTCAGCGTACCAGTTTGGTTATTAACCCGTTAGCAGGTTGCGAAGCCCATCACTAAATATTTTCGTTCCGTCCTGGAAACAAAGAGACAGCGAACCAGTCGCTGTCTAAAATACTTTAAATTCAATAAATTATTCAGTCACGAAGGTCTGGACCTGTGCCGGGCCGGGATTATACCAGCCGCCCCATGGCCCCCAGGGTCCCCCCCCAGTAGCCGTGACGGCGCGGACCGGGTCCGCCCCACAGCCACGGATCTATCGGCTGCGGCGGCATTACCACCTGTTGCTGCACGCGCCAGCGCTTAAAGCCGTCTGCCTGCATCACCATGAAGGTATAAGTCGATTCACCGATTTTGCCCTGCTCGGTACCGGTTATCGGTCCAACCACGGTCACCAGCTGGTTGCGAAAATCGACCGGGTCGAGAAAGCCGTAGACATCAGCCAGAATGCGCCCGCGTGACGGCGTTCCCAGCAGCGGTGCCGCCATGTCGTCGAGTGGCATAGTGGCAATTTCCAGCCGTGTTTTTCCCTGCAGGTTCTGAATATTGACCACTTTGCCGCCAAAGCGCGCTTCCTGCCCGACATACAGCTGCGGTGCGTTCATCACCCGCACCAAATCCTGCTGCGGCGTGGGGCTGGTTCCTTTAATGGCATCTGGCACCGTTGCGCACCCGCTCAGGGCCAGCGTCAACGCTGCGACTAATAGTAAGCCTGCTTTTTTCATTTGCACCGCCATGTTGTTGCTCCTTAACCCATGCCTGAAACACGGGCCGTTATTCGCGCCCCGGCAGCTTCTTCCACGCAACCTCATTGCGCAGATAGACTGGCTCGGCGTTTTCAGCCGCAACGGTGCGGCCTTGCGCCACGCTATAATGCGCCAGCGGCAGCATATCTTCCGCGGCGGGCAACAGCACCCCGCCATCCTCTAATTCAAGCCCGCAGTCACGACCCAAATCTGGCCACGCCTGCCAGCCTGTACCTACTGTAGCCCAGCGCCCATCAAGCTGCTTCAACCGCTCGGCAACGGCCTCTGGCTTCAACACCGCTTCGGTCGCTTCGCCCTGCCAGCTACCGTCAGCATTGCGCTGGTACTCAGCCCAGTACACTTCACCCATACGCGCATCAATAGCCGCCAGCACGCGCGTGGCACCGCTTTTACGAAACGCGCCCTGCGCCATTGTGGCTAGCGTTGACACGCCCACCATCGGCAACGCTGCACCTAACGCCAGCCCCTGGGCAATGCCGATGCCGATGCGCACGCCGGTAAAGCTGCCCGGCCCACGACCAAACGCCAGCGCTTGTATGTCAGACAAATTAACCGCGCCCTGGTTCAGGATATCGCGCACCATGGGCAATATCCTCTGAGTATGTTCACGCGGGCAAAGTTCAAAATGACTCAGGGTGGTGTCGTCCAGCCCCAGCGCCACGGAACAGGCCTCTGTGGCGGTATCGATAGCGAGAATTCGCATAGCTCAGTCAACCTCGGTGACGGTGCAGGGAGAAAAAACGGCGCGCATCATACCACAGTATGATGCACTTTACTGTTCAGACGGCGCGGTCAGGAAGGCAACCGCGCGTTTTATGTCCCGCGTGCGCGGTGACGGTGGCAGGCTGTTGAGAAACACCTCGCCATATGGACGTGAGACCAGACGCTCATCGCAAATCACCAGCACACCGCGATCGTCAATATCGCGGATAAGACGCCCGACGCCCTGTTTAAGCGCGATAACCGCTTCCGGCAACTGGACGTCGTTAAACGGATCAACCCCGCGCAGGCGGCAGTCTTCCATACGCGCCTTCAGCAGCGGATCGTCCGGCGAGGTAAACGGCAGCTTGTCGATAATCACCAGCGACAGCGCATCACCACGCACGTCAACGCCTTCCCAGAAGCTGCTGGTGGCAACCAGCAGTGCGTTTCCGGCCTCGACAAACTGTGCAAGCAGCTGGCCTTTGCTGGTTTCACCCTGTAGCAGCACCGGTAACGTCATGGTGGCGCGAAACTCGGCGGCCAGCTCGCGCATCATGGCGTGCGAGGTGCACAGCATAAAGCAGCGGCCATTATTCGCCTCAATCATCGGACGCAGCATTTGCGCCAGGCGCCGCGCCGCGCCCGGCTGGCGCGCCATCGGCAGCGCACGCGGCACACACAAGAGTGCCTGGCGCTCATAATCAAACGGGCTTGGCAGCAGCAGCGATTCGGCATCGGTAATCCCAAGCCGGTCGGTGAAGTGACTGAGTTTGTCATTAACCGACAACGTTGCCGAGGTAAACACCCAGCCGCCCTTACGCTGCTCCATCACGTCACGGAATTTCTCCGCCACGGTAAGCGGCGTCAGCGCCAGCGTAAAGTGACGCGAGGTGCATTCGTACCAGTAGCTGTAGCCCGGCTGGCTGGTTTCTTTCAGGCGCTTAAGACGGGCGCGATACAGCGTGGCACGCTCAAATGCCGCATCGAGTATCGCCGAACGGCCCAGCGACAGCTTTGCCACGTCGTAGCACAGCTCCAGCGCATCATCGAGCAACAGCAACGCACGTTGAATACTGGCATCGGCCAGCAGGTCGCGCAGGTTACCGCGATAACCCGGCTCACCCAGTTGTAACCGGAAATCCTGCGCACTCTGTGCCAGCCGATCGGCACATTTTTGCAACTGCTGGGTGTCTTTGACTTCGGTACGATAGGCAAGGGTGTAATCTTTCGCCAGATCCAGTAACTGGCGGCTGGAGAGCGACTGGCCGAAATACTGGCTGGCGATATCGGGAATTTGGTGGGCTTCGTCAAAGATGGTGACGTCGGCTTCGGGAATAAGCTCGGCAAAACCGCTCTCTTTAACCACCATGTCTGCCAGATACAGGTGGTGGTTTACCACCACGATATCGGCATCCATCGCTTTTTTACGCGCTTTGACCACAAAGCACTCTTTATACAAGGGGCAGTCAGCGCCAAGACAGTTGTCGTTGGTGCTGGTCACCAGCGGCCACACCGCTGAGTCTTCGGCCACATCCAGGCAGGTGCTGATATCACCATCGACAGTCTCTGACGACCAGCTACGCAGGCGCACCACTTCGCTTAAAAGCTGCACCGGCAGGTCACCGCCCGCCAGCGCCTGCTGCTCCAGACGCTCAAGGCACAGATAGTTAGAGCGCCCTTTCAGTAGCGCCAGCCGTCCGGTGTATTCCAGCGCTTTGCGTACCGTCGGGAGGTCACGGCTGTAAAGCTGATCCTGAAGCGCCTTTGAACCGGTGGAGATGATGACTTTTTTACCCGAGCGCAGCGCCGGTGCCAGGTAGGCGTAAGTTTTACCGGTGCCGGTACCGGCCTCAACCACCAGCTGGCTACCGGTGTCAATGGCTTTTGTCACCGCCAGTGCCATCTGGCGCTGCGGCTCACGCGGTTTAAAGCCGGGAATGGCTCGCGCCAGTTGGCCATCTGATGCAAAATCGTCCGTCACGCTACCCCCTGGAAAAATTCCCAGTGATTATGTCAGGGCCGTGGGGCTAACGCCAGTGAAGAGGTGACGCGCCTGGCTGATTGTGGCAGGCTTGGCATCTTTATATTCACGCTACGAAAGGAACCACACGCTATGTCTATTGTGCGTATTAAGCCGGAAGCCCGCTGGTCAGACGCGGTCATTCATAACCACACGCTGTATTACACGGGCGTGCCGGAGAATCTTGAGGCAGATGCATTCGAGCAGACGCAAAATACGCTGCAACAGATTGATGAGATGCTGGCCGAACAGGGCAGCGATAAAACCCGCATCCTTGATGCGACGATTTTTCTCGCTGATAAAGCCGATTTTGCCGACATGAACCGCGCCTGGGATGCCTGGGTTGTTGCCGGTCATGCGCCGGTGCGCTGCACCGTGCAGGCCACACTGATGAAAGCGGCGTTTAAGGTCGAAATAAAAATTATCGCCGCCGTAGACTGATGCTTCTTCACCTCTTCGCCTGAAGAGGTGAATTTATTCCTGCTCGTCGTCCTCAAAACGCGCCACAATCCTGTCACCGCTGTGGGTTTCACGAATTTCCTGCGCTACCTGCGCAATGGCCGCGCCGCTGCTGACGCCCTGTGACATCAGTTCCTGAATGCGCTCGACTGCTTTTTGCTGCTGCTCGTGAGATAAAGAAGGAAGGCCTGCGAACATGGTCGACTCCTGAAATTTTTCGAGGCTTATTATTTCACGCAAGGACGACAGATGCCAGACGTGCGCAGTTATGGCATCCTTAGCCCTTTCGTTGTAATGAAGTGATGTGATGCCGTTGACCAGCCCTGTGCCTGTTTCCACCCTTTCCCTGCCCTGGCGCAAAGATGCCGCCGAGCACTGGTTTGCCCCACTCAGTCATCTGCCGTGGGCCATGCTGCTGCACTCCGGCTATGCCGAACACGCCAGCAGCCGCTTTGATATCCTCACCGCCGAGCCGCGTGCAACCCTGCAATCAAGCGCAGGCGTGACGCGCGTGGAATACGACGATAGTCGTGTGCAAACGCACGAAGGATGTCCGCTAAAACGATTAGCAGAGGTAATGGCTGAACAAAATATTACCGCTACGCAATCAGATGATTTGCCTTTTCAGGGCGGCGCGCTGGGTCTTTTTGGCTACGATCTCGGGCGCAGCATTGAAACGCTGCTTGCAACTGCCGAGGCCGATATTGCCGTGCCGGATATGGCGGTGGGTATTTATGATTGGGCACTGATTGTTGACCACAAGCGTCAGTGCGTGACGCTTATAAGTCACACGGATGTACAGGCGCGCCTTGACTGGCTGCGCGCTCTGCCCCGCGTTGAACGCGCACCGCTGCGCCTTCGCAGTGCCTGGCAGAGTAATATGACGCGCGCGCACTACGGCGAGAAGTTTCGCCGGATACAGGACTATCTGCGCAGCGGCGACTGTTATCAGGTCAACCTGGCTCAGCGCTTTTGCGCCCGCTATGACGGCGATGAGTGGCAGGCATTCACCGAATTAAATGCGGATAACAAGGCTCCGTTTAGCGCATTTCTGCGACTGCCCGGCAGTGCTATTCTCAGCCTGTCGCCGGAGCGCTTTATTCGCCTCGCGCAGGGCGAAATACAGACCCGCCCTATAAAAGGCACGCTGCCACGGCTGACCGACCCTGCCGCTGACGCGCGCCAGGCGCAGCGCCTGGCCGAGTCGCCCAAAGACCGGGCTGAGAACCTGATGATTGTTGATTTACTGCGCAATGACGTGGGGCGCGTGGCACAGCCCGGTAGCGTGCGCGTGCCGGAGCTTTTTGTGGTTGAACCGTTCCCGGCGGTACATCACCTGGTCAGTACTATTACTGCCCGGCTACGTGATGACCTCAACGCCACCGATTTGCTGCGCGCTGCCTTTCCCGGCGGCTCCATCACCGGCGCACCCAAAGTGCGGGCAATGGAAATTATTGAAGAGCTGGAGCCGCAGCGGCGCAACGCCTGGTGCGGCAGTATTGGCTATATCAGCGCCTGTGGACGCATGGACACCAGCATTACTATCCGCACGATTACCGCCTGCGACGGACACCTTTACTGCTCTGCCGGGGGCGGTATTGTTGCTGACAGCGACGAAGAAGCGGAATATCAGGAGACCTTTGCTAAAGTTAACCGCATCCTGCGCCTTACCGAACGATAAGAGATGACTGATAACCCGCTGACGCTCGACAATTTCCTCTCCCGCTTCCTGCTACTGCGCCCGCAGCCGCGCCAGCTTACCGCCAACCAGCGCCAGGCAGCGGTGCTGGTGCCGGTCGTGCGACGAGCCCAGCCGGGACTGTTGCTAACCCAGCGCTCGGCGCGTCTGCGCAAACACGCCGGTCAGGTGGCGTTTCCCGGCGGGGCAATGGACAGCAGCGATGCCTCACTTATTGCCGCCGCGCTGCGCGAGGCCCATGAAGAGGTGGCTATCCCGCCGGAATGTGTGCAGGTGGTGGGTATTCTGCCGCCGGTCGATAGCGTCAGCGGTTTTCGCGTCACTCCCGTTGTGGGCATTATCCCGCCGGATATTCCCTATCGTCCGTGCGAAGATGAAGTGGCGTCGGTGTTTGAAATGCCGCTTCAGGAGGCCCTGCGTCTGGGTCGCTACCACCCGCTGGACGTGAAGCGGTTTGACGGTGAACGGCGAGTCTGGCTGTCCTGGTATCAGCAGTACTTCGTGTGGGGCATGACCGCCGGCATAATTCGTGAGCTGGCTCTGCAAATCGGCTATCGATACTGACTATACTTTCCTTCTGAGAATCCACCCATATATAGAACATTGTCCTGATGTTATTGTGTGTGGGATAAGTAAAATTAAAACTGTCTATTAGTTTAATTCATGTGAATAGTTCACTGCGTGTACGCAGTTGCCCTTACACTAGCCGCAATTGTAGACCTTCGGCGCCGTGGCGCCCCTGGCAGGAGTAACACCGTGATTAGCACCTTCGACATGTTCAAAGTCGGCATTGGGCCTTCAAGCTCACATACCGTCGGGCCGATGAAAGCCGGTAAGCAGTTTGTCGATGATCTGATTGAAAAAAGGCTGCTGGATAGCGTTGAGCGCGTCGCGGTTGACGTGTATGGCTCACTCTCACTGACCGGTAAAGGCCACCATACGGATATCGCTATTATTATGGGTCTGGCGGGCAACCTGCCGGACAACGTGGATATTGACGCCATCCCGGCGTTTATTCGTGATGTCGAAACCCGTGGTCGCCTGCTGCTGGCAAATGGCCGCCGTGAGGTAGATTTCCCGCAGGATAACGGCATGCGCTTTCACAGCGACAACCTGCCGCTGCACGAAAACGGTATGCAAATTCACGCTTATGTCGGCGAGCGCGATATCTACAGCAAAACGTATTACTCCATCGGCGGCGGCTTTATCGTTGATGAGGAACACTTTGGCAAATCCGCGCTTGATGACGTCAACGTGCCGTATCCGTTCCACAGCGCCGAGGAAATGCTGGTGCACTGCCATGATACCGGGCTGTCGCTTTCCGGCATGGTGATGAAAAACGAACTGGCATTGCACAGCAAAGAGGATATTGCTGCTTATTTTGATCGTGTCTGGCAGACCATGCGCGCCTGTATTGACCGAGGTCTGAACACCGAAGGCGTGCTGCCGGGACCGCTGCGCGTGCCACGTCGTGCCGCCGCGCTGCGCCGCATGCTGGTTTCAACCGGCAGCCTGTCAAACGACCCGATGAACGTGGTTGACTGGGTGAATATGTTTGCGCTGGCGGTGAACGAAGAAAACGCCGCCGGTGGGCGCGTGGTGACGGCACCGACCAACGGTGCATGCGGCATTGTGCCCGCCGTGCTCGCCTATTACGACCGCTTTATCGAGCCAGTAACCGCTGAAATCTACACCCGCTATTTCCTGGCGGCAGGCGCTATTGGCATTTTGTATAAAATGAACGCCTCTATTTCGGGCGCCGAAGTGGGCTGTCAGGGCGAAGTCGGTGTGGCCTGCTCAATGGCAGCCGCAGGCCTTGCTGAGTTGCTGGGCGCAAGCCCCGAGCAGGTGTGCGTTGCCGCTGAGATTGGCATGGAGCATAACCTGGGTCTGACCTGCGATCCGGTTGCAGGCCAGGTGCAGGTGCCCTGTATTGAGCGTAACGCTATTGCCTCCGTGAAGGCCATTAACGCTGCACGCATGGCGCTACGTCGCACCAGCGAGCCACGGGTTTCGCTCGATAAAGTCATTGAGACAATGTACGAAACCGGCAAAGACATGAACGCCAAGTACCGTGAAACCTCGCGCGGTGGCCTGGCTATCAAAGTTCAATGCGACTAAACTCCCTCTTATTCTGAATGCTCTGCACAATGGTGCAGAGCGTCAGATATTTCCTACCAGCTGCACGCGCTCCCGCTACACTTAAAAAAAACAAATTTTTTCTGTGAATCTCTCTTAACAGGACAACACGGATGCAAACGGCGCAGCACATCATCAGAAATTACCGCCGACGGCGGATTGTTCTGAGCCTTTCGCTGGCAATTCTGGCATTATTCCTGACGCTCGGTGTCCGCTTTCTGGTCACACGTAGCGTCAATCAACACAAAGTACAAGACTTTGGTCGCTATGCCATCACCACGATGGAAAATCTGCTAACACCCCATGAAGAGATTGGCCTGCGCGTGGCCCCGCTGGTCGGAAAACCCTGTGCCGAGGTGCGCCAGTCGCTGGGGCAATACGTTGCAAAAGCCCGCACGCTACGCGCCATTGTGCTGATTCAGGACGATATTCTTTATTGCTCAAGCGTGTTCGGCCAGCGCAATGTGCCGGTAAACACACTTGAGCCTTCTCTGCCCAGCGCTGAGCCCGCGATGTACCTCTCTCTGGATAAAGTGCTGCTCAAGGGCTCACCTATCCTTATCAAATGGACACCCGTCAACGACGACGGTAACGACGGCGTAATGCAGGTGGTGAATATCGCGCTGCTGACACGTCTGATGGTTGCGCCACAAACGCCCTGGGTTACGCGCACGGTGTTGAACGTGGGTAATGCTCACCTGGAATACGGCAGCAGTAAGCTTGGCCAGACACCGCTTCAGGACAACGAGACCGAAACCGTTTTCCGCTCCGCTCTGCTGCCCTTCTCCATTTCACTGATTGGTCCGTCAGCCACTGTGCTTGCCAGCAGCAGTCTGTTCAGCCAGTTCCCTCTCGCGCTGCTGCTGGGGCTCTTGATTGGTTTTATCACCTGGCTTGTCACCGCCAGTCGCATGAGCTTCTCGCGAGAAATCACACTCGGTATCGCCCGGCGCGAATTCGAAGTCTGGTGCCAGCCGCTGTTAAGCTCACAGACGCATCAGTGCGTTGGCGTGGAACTCCTGCTGCGCTGGAACAACCCGCGCCAGGGCTGGATTTCACCCGATATTTTTATCCCAATTGCCGAGCAGGAAAACCTGATAGTGCCACTCACGCGCTACGTTCTTGATGATGCTATGCGCCATCTCAGCGTTTTCCCGGCAAGCCGTGATTTTCATCTTGGTATTAACGTTGCCGCCGACCACTTTCGCAATGGGCTTATTATCAGCGACCTGGAGCGTTACTGGTTCCCTGCCCGCCCGGCGCAACAGCTCACGCTGGAGCTGACCGAACGCGAGGATTTGCAGCACCTTGACCCGCAAGTGTTCCGCCAGCTTCGCAATATTGGCGTTCAACTGGCGATTGATGACTTCGGTACTGGCCACAGCTCACTCGCCTGGCTTGAAATGCTCAAGCCGGATGTGCTGAAAATCGACAAGTCTTTTACTGCTGCTATTGGCACCGATGCGGTGAATTCACGTGTGGTGGGAATGATTATTGAACTGGGACAACGGCTGGGAATTACGCTTGTAGCAGAAGGCGTGGAAACGAGTTTGCAGGAGGAGTACCTGCGTCATCAACAGGTGCAGATATTACAGGGCTGGCTGTTCGCCCGCCCGATGCCGCTAGGGGAATTCCCCGTGTGGCTGGCAGGCTACAGTCGACTGTCAGGTACGCGCCAGGGGCCACAGTCCGCTGGCGCGTCATGAGTTACTCTTCTTCGTCGTCCACCGGCGCTTCATTCACCACGCGCACCAGGTCAACACGATAGTCGTTGGCCTCAACAATGGTGATACGCAGCGGCGGCAGGTGGATTTCTTCACCCGGTTTCGGGATCTGCCCGTTAACGGAAATGACCAGCCCCGCGACGGTGGCGATGTCTTCTTCTTCGTCCACCAGAGTGTGCAGATTCAGGCGCTGCTGCAACGCATGCAGATCCGTGGTGCCCTTCACCAGCCAGCCGTTACCGTCGGCAATGATTTCTGGCGTTTCGTCCGCGTCCGGGAATTCACCGGCAATCGCTTCCAGCACGTCCAGCGGTGTCACCAGCCCCTGCACCACGCCAAACTCATTGGTGACGATAACAAAGCTACCGCGCGCGCGACGCAGCACACCCAGCAGGTTTATCGGGTCCAGCGTCTCCGGCACCACAATGGCCGGCGTCGAGGCCGCAATTGCCGCCACGTCCACACCTTCATCCAGTCCCACCAGCAATTCTTTAGCACGCACGACACCAATAAGCTCATCAAGCTCACCGTGACACACCGGGAACAGGCTATGAGGCGAGGACAGCAGCTGCTGGCGAATCTCATCCACCGACAGGCTGGCATCGACCCAGCTGATTTCACCGCGCGGCGTCATGATGCTGCGAAGCGAGCGTGACGCCAGTGTCAACACGCCGTTAATCATGTAGCGCTCTTCTTCGGCAAACGCCTCTGTCGGAATGGGCATCACCGGGTTGTTGCTTTCCGGCTGTGCCGATGCGGCATTGCGGTTGCCCATCAGGCGCAAAATTGCCTCTGCGGTACGTGCACGTAGCGGGCGGCGCGACTGATGGCGAATGAAGTTGCGGCGCGCAATCTGGTTAAAGGCTTCAATGATGATTGAAAAGCCAATCGCGGCATACAGGTAACCTTTGGGTATATGGAAACCGAAGCCTTCGGCAACCAGACTCAGGCCAATCATCAGCAGGAAGCTCAGACACAGCACCACAACCGTCGGATGGGCGTTGACGAAGTTGGTCAACGGCTTTGATGCCAGCAGCATCACCGCCATGGCAATCACAACAGCAGCCATCATCACCGGCAGGTGGTTCACCATGCCAACGGCAGTAATCACCGCATCCAGCGAGAAGACGGCATCAAGCACCACAATCTGCAACACCACCACCCAAAAGCTGGCATAGCCTTTGCCGTGTTCACCGTCATGCTGGCGGTTTTCAAGCCGCTCGTGTAGCTCGGTGGTCGCCTTAAACAGCAGGAACAAACCACCGACCAGCATAATCAAATCACGACCAGAGAACGTAAGGTCGGCCACGCTGAACAGCGGTTTGGTGAGCGTCACCATCCATGAAATCAGCGACAGCAGCCCCAGGCGCATAAACAGTGCCAGCGACAGACCAATCAGGCGCGCTTTGTCGCGCTGCTTTGGCGGCAGCTTATCGGCAAGGATGGCAATAAATACCAGGTTATCGATGCCCAGAACAATCTCGAGCACCACCAGCGTCAGTAATCCCGCCCAAATCGAGGGGTCCATTAAAAATTCCATGACAAGCTCCTGCAACGGGAATAGCTAAACGGCACCCTGGCATCCTGGGGCGCTAAAAATACATCAAGGGAGTGTTGGCGCGCTGCGCCAGCGAGTGAGGCGGCACATGCCGGCCTGAGAGTGAAAAGACGTCGGTGACGGTCCATACGGAGGGCAACTGCCCAAAGCTCCTCAAAAAGATAGACGAACGGATACCATAGCAAAGGGGTTTACCCTTTGGCAAAGATTTACCAGACTTTGCAATTTTTTGTCATAACCGTTCATATTTCACACTGTGAAATAAATTTTGATTCGACACTAAATTACGGAACTCCATCACAAAAAAACTATTTTCACGCTCTAAAATTATTCGCGGTAATAAGACGTTCCTCAATCAACCCTTGTATGAATCGATTCATTCTGTCCAGGCACAACAGAGTGGCTGAAGGACAACACAGGAGGTAGCGAGTGACTATTGCTATTGTCATAGGCACGCACGGCTGGGCGGCAGAACAGTTGTTAAAAACGGCTGAAATGCTGCTCGGGGAGCAACAAAACGTGGGCTGGATTGATTTCGTGCCGGGAGAAAATGCTGAAACCCTGATCGAAAAATATCACGCACAGCTCGAAAAGCTCGACACGCATCAGGGCGTTCTGTTCCTGGTGGACACCTGGGGCGGCAGCCCGTTTAACGCCGCCAGCCGCATTGTCGTAGACAAAGCGCAACACGACGTCATTGCCGGGGTGAATATCCCGATGCTGGTGGAAACGCTGATGGCACGCGATGACAACCCTTCTTTTGATGAACTGATTTCCATTGCCGTCGAAGCCGGACGCGAAGGCGTGAAAGCGCTCAAGGCAAAAGAGCCAGAAAGTCCGGCGCCTGTCGCACCTGTCGCCCGCACCGCAGCACCACCGGCCCAGCCCGCCGCCCCACTTAAGCCAATGGGACCGGATGATTATATGATTATTGGCCTGGCCCGTATTGATGACCGACTGATTCACGGCCAGGTTGCCACGCGCTGGACCAAAGAAACCAACGTCACCCGCATCATTGTGGTCAGCGACGAAGTGGCCGCCGACCAGGTACGCAAAACCCTCCTCACCCAGGTTGCCCCGCCTGGCGTCACCGCTCACGTTGTCGATGTCGCCAAAATGATTCGCGTCTACAACAACCCGAAATACGCGCGCGAACGCGTGATGCTGCTGTTCACCAACCCCACTGACGTTGAGCGCCTGGTGGAAGGCGGCGTGAAGATAACCACCGTTAATATTGGCGGCATGGCCTATCGCCAGGGCAAAACCCAGGTCAATAACGCCGTCTCCGTCGATCAAAAGGACATTGATGCTTTTACCTGGCTCAACCAGCACGGCATTGAACTGGAGGTGCGTAAAGTCTCAAGCGATCCGCGCCTGAAAATGATGGACCTGATTAGCAAAATGAATAAATAAGCCGCACTGCGCGGATTCTTTTACTCAGCCTTCACAGTAGTCCGATTAAACAGGAGAAGTACAATGGAGATTACTACGCTTCAGATTGTGCTGATATTTATCGTCGCCTGTATTGCAGGTATGGAGTCAGTGCTTGATGAGTTCCAGTTTCACCGCCCGCTGGTGGCCTGCACACTCATCGGTGCCGTACTCGGCGATATGAAAACCGGCATTATCATCGGCGGTACGCTGGAAATGATTGCCCTGGGCTGGATGAACATTGGTGCTGCGGTGGCCCCGGATGCCGCCCTGGCCTCGATTATCTCCACCATTTTGGTTATTGCCGGGAACCAGAGCATTGGTGCGGGTATCGCGCTGGCTATCCCGCTTGCAGCCGCAGGCCAGGTACTGACCATTATTGTTCGCACCATTACGGTAGGCTTCCAGCACGCCGCTGACAGCGCGGCCGAAAAAGGTAACCTCACCGCCCTGTCATGGCTTCACGTCTCTTCGCTGTTCCTGCAGGCCATGCGTATTGCCATTCCTGCTGTCATTGTGGCCATTTCCGTTGGCACCAGCGAAGTGCAGAACATGCTCAACGCCATTCCAGAGGTGGTCACCAACGGCCTGAACATCGCAGGCGGCATGATTGTGGTGGTCGGTTACGCGATGGTCATTAACATGATGCGCGCAGGCTACCTGATGCCGTTTTTCTACCTCGGCTTCGTCACCGCCGCGTTCACCGACTTTAACCTGGTGGCACTCGGCGTTATCGGCGCAGTCATGGCCATCCTCTACATCCAGCTAAGCCCGAAATACAACCGCTCTGCGGCACCGGCTCAGGCTGCGGCCCACAACGACCTCGACAACGAACTGGATTAACAGGTGGACGATATGGTGGATATGACTAAAGCAACACCTGAGAAAAAACTGACTCAGGGCGATATTCGCGGCGTGTTTCTGCGCTCAAACCTGTTCCAGGGTTCATGGAACTTCGAACGTATGCAGGCACTGGGTTTTTGTTTTGCGATGGTACCGGTTATCCGACGCCTGTACCCGGAAAACAACGACGCCCGTCGCCAGGCCATCAAGCGTCATCTGGAGTTTTTTAACACCCATCCCTACGTAGCCGCCCCGGTGCTGGGGGTAACGCTGGCCATGGAAGAACAGCGCGCTAACGGTGCCCCCATTGACGATGCAGCCATCAACGGCATCAAGGTTGGTCTGATGGGCCCCCTTGCGGGTGTCGGTGACCCGATATTCTGGGGTACGGTACGTCCGGTATTTGCCGCGCTCGGTGCCGGCATTGCCATGAGTGGTAGCCTACTTGGTCCGCTGCTGTTCTTTGTGCTGTTTAACCTGGTGCGTCTGCTGACGCGTTATTACGGTGTGGCCTACGGCTACCGTAAAGGGGTTGATATTGTCAAAGACATGGGCGGCGGCTTCCTGCAAAAACTGACGGAGGGCGCATCCATTCTCGGCCTGTTTGTCATGGGCGCACTGGTGAACAAGTGGACTCATGTGAATATCCCGCTGGTGGTATCAAGGGTGACCGACCAGACGGGTGCTGAGAAGGTCACCACGGTGCAGAACATTCTTGACCAGCTGATGCCCGGACTGGTGCCGCTCCTGCTGACGTTCGCCTGTATGTGGCTTTTGCGTAAAAAGGTCAATGCGCTGTGGATTATCTGCGGCTTCTTTGTCATTGGGATTGTCGGCTACGCCATCGGCCTGCTGGGCCTGTAAGTTTTACCGCTCTGCCGGGGCCACTGTGCCCCGGCGTTTTTATCAGGAACTACCATGTCGCTGACGCAAGTCCTTTTGGTTGTTTTCATTGTTTTGCTGCTCGCCTGGGCCATCTATGAGGATGTGCTACTCGACCGTCGCCACGGCCCAACCCGGCTCAAGGTACCGCTGCTGCGCCGTAAACCGGTGGATATCACTATCTTCGCCGCGCTCATCGCCATCCTCATCTATAACAATGTCACTGCAAGCGGCCCGGTGCTGACCACCTGGCTATTAGGTTGTTCTGCACTGCTGGCCATTTATATCGGATGGCTGCGACAACCCTGCATTCGCTTTAAAATACAGGGGCTTTTCTACTCTGGCATCTGGATAGATTATCACCGCATCAAGGCCATTAATTTATCTGAAGATGGTGTACTGGTGATGCAATTAGAACAAAAAAACCTCTACATTCGTGTGCGAAATATAGACGACCTCGAATCAATATATAAATTTATCATTACAACTCAATGAGTTAAAAATATAGCATTTGCTATAATCCTGCTTAAAAAATAACAGAGTTATAGCTCTTGCTATATTAAAACCACAGCACGTTAACGTAATAAATTAACAAACCCATTACTAATAAATTAAAATGAAAATCGTTATCAACTTGCAGAGAAATAAATAACACCTTTTGTTAGACACGCCGGAAAAATATGTTATTGTGACGCCCATCTATTGGGGAGTAGCCAATTTCTGTAAAAGAAATGTGCGTGTCAACATACTCGTTGTCTGACAACGTGGCGCGTACGGGCCGAATACAAATTCGGTCAGGCGAGACCATAGACGCATCAACTGCTGATACTGGGGGCAGTGGTGTGTCATATGGCTTTCCCGGTCAGGGCTGAAAAATGAATCTCTCCGCAACCCTCCTTCTCGCTTTTGGCATGTCTATGGATGCCTTCGCCGTATCTATCGGTAAAGGTGCCGCACTGCACAAACCTAAGTTCCGTGAAGCACTGCGTACTGGCCTTATTTTTGGCACGATTGAAGCAATTACCCCGCTGGTTGGCTGGGCGCTCGGCATGTTTGCAAGCCAGTTCGTGATGAACTGGAACCACTGGATTGCGTTTTTCTTACTGCTGTTCCTGGGCGCGCGTATGCTTTATGAAGGCATCTGCGGCAAACCAGACACGGATGAAGCGCCGCGCCAGCGCCACGGCTTCTGGCTACTGGTGACGACCGCCATTGCCACCAGCCTTGATGCTATGGCCGTCGGCGTTGGCCTTGCCTTTTTGCAGGTTAATATCTGGTGGACAGCGCTGGCTATCGGCTGCGCAACGCTGATTATGACCACGCTCGGCATGATGATTGGCCGCTATATTGGGCCACTGCTCGGCAAACGCGCCGAAATTCTCGGTGGCCTGGTATTGATTGGTATTGGTGTGCAGATCCTTTATAACCAGTTTTACGGCTAATCAGGCCTCGCGCCGCCAGATATTGACGGCAAAATCAGTTTCACAAGCAAACGCCGTTTCCTGCAACAACTGCGCTTTGACCTCCGGGCGAGCGCGCCAGGCAAACGGCGTCATTTGCAGCAATGCATGAGCGTGCTCACCGCTCAAGGTAAGTGGATAAGCCAGCGTCTGTTGCGCCTGAAGCTCAAACCCGGCTAACGCCTCTTCACGTTGCGGATGCAGCCTTACCTCCCGGTAAATCAACCCTTTAAGCTGCATCAAATGGCGCGGTCCCGGCGCAGCCGTCACCACCACACCACCCGGCTTGACGACCCTTGCCAGCTCCTGTGCACTGCACGGCGCATAAATACGCACCACAGCATCAAACGCAGCGTCAGCAAACGGCAGGCGATGGCTGGAGGCCACGCAAAAGTGCACAGCCGGATAGCGCTTTGCGCCAGAACGCACCGCCGCTTTTGATACATCCAGACCGTAGCAGATGCCGCTGTGTTGCCGTGCCAGTTCTGCAAACGCTGAAGTGTAGTAACCTTCCCCACAACCGATATCAAGAATATCCACGCCCTGCTCAGGCAGGTATTGTGCCAGCAGCTGCGCGAGCGCGTCGCGCAGTGGCGCGTAATGGCCCGCATCCAGAAATACCCGCCGCGCGCGCATCATCTCAGCGCTGTCGCCTGGCTCGCGCGAGCGCTTGTGCTGTACCGGCAGCAAATTGACATAACCTTCTTTCGCTTTATCAAACTGATGGCCGGCGCAACAGCGCAAACTGCTGTCGCCCTCTTCTAACGGGGCATGGCACAGTGGGCAAAGAAAAGACATGAAAACTCCTGCTGGCAGTCAAAGGCGGCAAGTTTACCGTCATTACGGGCGACGGGAAACGTTTTACCCACCACCAGTATGCTTGAACACCCGTTCGGGCAACACAATTGGTTACCTTCACAACGATGATATGGCGGCAGCGTGCTCCCGTATAACCGCTGGCGTCACAGCGCAACCGCATGGGTTTACCTCGCCTGAGGTGAGTGAGCGAAACACAAGAGAGATAATGCCGGGTGCCGGACTGGTGATGATTTGCGACCTGTCTTCTGCTGCTGAAGTGCAGGTTCGCGTTACTGGCGGGGAAATAACAAAAGGTGACGCGTACGGGAAATCAGGTCGAAAAAAGACAACAAAAAACCCCGCACCAGGCGGGGCTTCGATATACGGTCAGCGTCAGCTGAGTGAAATCAGATTGCGGTAACGTTAACAGCCGCAGGGCCTTTCTGGCCGTCCTGAATTTCGAATTCAACGTTCTGGCCTTCAGCCAGGGTTTTGAAGCCATTACCCTGGATTGCAGAGAAGTGTACGAACACATCTTTGCTGCCATCAGCCGGAGTAATGAAACCAAAGCCTTTAGACTCGTTGAACCACTTGACTTGACCTTTAATCTTTGCCATTTACTAATTCCTTCGATTGTTTTCTTCGCCCGCAGGCATATACACAGATAAAACAGAGACATTACTGCTTGAGGCACTGATATAAGGTTCGGCAGAGAAGCGGTATTCAACGACAACGTTTTTACTCAGGACTTCTTTACTGAAAATGCCACACATAAACAGAACTGTACCTCGTTTAACCCAGCGTGTTATCACACACTACGTTAATAATGGCAAGCCATTTTTAAACGTGCCACGATCTGCTGCACATATTCAGAAAGCTGTTAACTGTCCGATGTGCGTTATGCGCCATAAACCTCAAATGCCGACAGTGCCCGCTGGCGAATTATGCCGCTTAGCGCCGTAAATCCGGCAACTTTTTTACGATAGCTCAAAGGGTTTCGTTCGTCCAGAAAGAGAAAAACAAAGAACTATCCGCATCATTCAGACACCAGAGATAATAGCGTGCAGGTGCACCACGGATGGCTATAGATGCCTGTACATAAGCGTAGTCAATCCTTTCTCTTTGCGCCAGCGGCTTTTTTTAATATTCTCGGTTACGCTTTAAGATAAATTACCCGGAATTTCTATGGATAAAATAGCAGTGAGTAATTAACGTCAAAAAATAGGTTCAAGCGCCGCTACGATGATTAAGCACCTGGGATGTTTCGCATTCGTGTGGTTTTAGAAACGGTTGTAATAACGATTACTTATTTCTGACTAAAGAAACAAACTCTCCCATTCGCCGTGGAAAGAATAATGTCTCCCCCTCATTATCATGTTTAAGCTTTGCAATTAACGCCTGAGGCGGGATGTCCAGTGATTCATCGGCCAGTTCAAACGCTCCCCAGTGTATGGGAACAGCCAGCGGCCTGCCAATCTCGCGCCATAACGCGACCGCCTCCTGTGGCCCCATATGGTGGTTCGCCATAAACCAGCGCGGCTCAAAGGCACCAATGGGAATTGCCGCTGCATCCAGCGGGCCTAAACGCTGCCCGATGGTTGGCAGCAGACGGCTTTCCCCACTATCGCCGCAAAACCAGAAGCGCAATTCAGGGCTTTCTATCACCCAGCCGCACCACAGTGAACGATTGCGATCCCATAGTGTGCGCATACTCCAGTGACGTGCAGGCACAGCGGTAATGGTGAAGCGGCCCGTGCGGACTCCCTGCCACCAGTCCCGCTCTTGCACATTTCGAATACCGTGCTGTCTGAACCAACGTCCCAAACCCAACGGTACGTAAAAACAGGTTTCAGGAAAGCGACGGTGAATGGTGCGCACGCTATGCAGATCGAGATGATCGTAATGATTATGAGAAATCACCACTGCATCCGGCTGTGGGAGATGCTCCAGCGTCAGCGCGGGCGGCGTTTTGCGCTTTGGCCCCAGAAAGCGCAGCGGTGAGGCGCGCGATGAAAAAACCGGGTCGGTAAGGAGGTAGCGCCCATGAAGGCGTAACAGCAGCGTAGCATGCCCCAGCCACCAGACACCGTCTCCCGCTTCATCAAGCTG
Source organism: Enterobacteriaceae bacterium 4M9 (assembly GCA_010092695.1). GTDB lineage: Bacteria > Pseudomonadota > Gammaproteobacteria > Enterobacterales > Enterobacteriaceae > Tenebrionibacter. The sequence continues at coordinate 3,008,218 of JAADJJ010000001.1, forward strand.
TGCTGACTGCCACCACTGGTTAATAAAGGCCGCATAGCCAGCCCGCGGCGGCAAAGGCAGGTTGTTGGCCTTACGCTCGCGCCGCCAGCGTTTAACATCACCTGGTTGACGTAAATCTGGCTCGACGTTACAAAAACCGTCGGGAAGATGATGGGAATATTCAGGATTATACCAGGGATTTTTCCAGACCACGCCAACTCCCAGTCAGGCCATCCCGGGCGTTAAGGTGAATTATCGCTCGGCCACCAGCCTCACGAAGTCGTTTTCTTCATCGGCGTCATCGGCATCTACCGCTGCTGGTGTCTGCTCAACAGGCATCTTTCCTTCACACAGTCGACGCAGCAGCGCATTCTGGCGCTTTTGTTGCTCCAGCAAGGCTTCAAGCAGCGCAATCTGCTCACTGGCGCGCACGCTTGCGCGGTTGACAAAATACCAGGCGAAAAGGCCGACGGCCAGGACAATAAGGGACAGCGCCAGAGACGCGAAATTGACAGTATTCATGCTAAGTTCATTCACAAGACCACCTCGAACAAAGCCGTATATTATCACCCGGAGGCACAACTACTATCACAGAGTCGTAAAAATCTTTTACCACGGGATAAATTTATTGATAACGCATACGCCGTTAAAAAACTGAACGTCCTGATCGCACAGCACATTCAGCATCTGCAGCCACAACAGCACACAAACGACAGCAATCACTATCAGGATAGCCCAACGGTATTTTTTCACTGCGTTCTCCGAGAGTAAAAAACGCACACATGCTATCATCCCAAACTTAAACCAGACTTCACAAAGCGTGGCTTTATTTTTCTTTAGGAATCATCACATTGTTTAACTTTCCGTCTGACGCCACAGTGCTGCACTGAAACCCCCAACACTTTCAGAGGATATTATGCGCATACTGATTCGCCTGGTAATTATACTCGCGATCGTCTGGCTTGGTCTGTTATTCAGCGGCTACGGCATTCTGATTGGCAGTACGCAAAATGCCGCAGGTTTCGGATTAAAGTGTAAGTATCTGACCGCACGCGATGTTATCACGGCACAGTATGTGCACACCGAGAGCGGTATTGTGGGTGTGACCGATTGCCCGGTGCTGCGCAAAAGTGAAGCGGTCATTGATAGCGGGAAATAAGCAAGCCGCCTCGTCCCTGTGTCAGGCACAGGGGCTGGCGCTGGGCCAGTGCATCGCGATGGTCCAGCGTCTTTGAGATAACGTCTTCCCTGCGCTATCGCCTGAGAGGCTGTTGCTGGCCCTTTTCGCTCAAAACCCGGCGCCGGGGATGAAATACATAAACTCACAATCCCCTCACCTGCACACAGATAACACTGCGGCTCAGAGTGCGCAGCGGTGTTAGACTAAGCAATCTGACCCACCTGTTTATTGCGCGACTTCCTTTATGACTCACGTTCCCGCAGACGGCCTGCCCGTACCACAGCGCTACGGCGCTATTCTGACTCTGATGCTGGGGCTAATGATGGCCGTACTGGACGGTGTTATTGCCAACGTTGCCCTGCCAACCATTGCCCGGGATTTACAGGCAAGTCCGGCACGCTCTATCTGGATAATTAACGCCTACCAGATAGCGGTTATCATCTCACTGCTGCCGCTCTCTTTTCTGGGCGATATGTTTGGCTATCGGCGGATTTATCGCTGGGGGCTGGTGCTGTTCACCCTCACCTCACTGCTCTGCGCGCTGTCTACCTCGCTTGAAATGCTCACACTGGCACGTATTGCGCAGGGACTTGGCGGCTCCGCGCTGATGAGTGTCAATATCGCCCTGATTCGCCTTATCTATCCACGCCGTGAACTCGGGCGCGGTCTTGGCCTTAACGCGTTTATAGTGGCCGTGTCAGCGGCAGCAGGGCCGACGGTTGCGGCGGCCGTTCTTGCCGTCGCGCCCTGGCAGTGGTTATTCTTAATTAACATCCCACTGGGCGTCGCCGCGCTGCTGTTAGCGCTGCGCTATCTGCCTGTAAACCCTGATAAAGCCGAACGTCCGCGTTTTGACACGCCCAGCGCGCTGATGAATGCGCTGACGTTTGGCCTGTTAATTAGCGCACTGACAGGCTTTGCCCAGGGGCAATCCACCCTGCTTGTCGGTGCCCAGAGCATTGCGTTCATGCTCATCGGCGTGCTGTTTATTCGCCGCCAGCTTAGCCTGCCCGTGCCGTTGCTGCCGGTAGATTTGCTGCGCATTCCGGCATTTTCACTTTCAATGGTGACCTCCGTGTGTTCTTTTTGCGCGCAGATGCTGGCGCTGGTCGCCCTGCCCTTTTTTCTGCAAGGCACGCTCGGACGTAGCGAGGTTGAAACCGGACTGCTGCTCACGCCCTGGCCTGGTGCGACCATGATAATGGCGCTGCTCGCCGGACGGTTAATTGAGCGCGTGCACGCCGGACTGTTGGGCGCACTGGGGCTGGCGATAATGAGTGTGGGGCTGTTCGCGCTTGCCACGTTACCCGCCCAGCCGACAGAGCTCGACATTATGTGGCGCATGGCGCTGTGTGGCGGTGGGTTTGGTCTGTTTCAGTCACCGAATAACCACATGATTGTTTCCAGCGCGCCGCCGCATCGCAGCGGCGGTGCCAGCGGTATGTTGGGTACCGCGCGCCTGCTAGGGCAAAGCTGCGGTGCGGCGCTGGTCGCCCTCATGTTTAATCTGTTTCCCAGCAATGGCACGCACGCCTCGCTGATTCTGGCAGGGATTTTCGCTGGCGTGGCGGCGCTGGTCAGTAGCCTGCGCCTGACGCAGCCCAAAGCCGCGTAGTTAAGCCACTAACGCCATCCATAAAAAAAGCGTGCCGAAGCACGCTTTTTTACTTACCTGAGAAGACTTACTTCAGATACTGGCCGCTGCGCAGCGCTTCGATGCGCTTATCCAGCGGCGGGTGCGTCATGAACATCTCGCTCAGGGATTTACCTTTACCGTTAATGCAAAACGCCATCATATTGCTGGCTTCCTGCGGCTCGTAGCTGGTTTTCAGACGCTGCAACGCAGCAATCATCTTCTCACGGCCTACCAGCTTCGCAGAGCCTGCATCAGCGTGGAATTCACGATGGCGGGAGAACCACATGGTGATAATGCTCGCCAGAATACCAAATACCAGTTCCAGCACCATGGCTACCGCAAAGTAGATCATTGGGTTGCCGTTACTGCTTTCGCCTTCGTCACGGTTGCCACTCAGGAAGTTGGTAGCAATCTGCGCAATGATGCGCGAAATAAAGATAACAAAGGTGTTCACAACACCCTGAATCAGGGTCATTGTCACCATGTCACCGTTGGCAATATGGCTGATTTCGTGGGCGATAACCGCTTCGGCCTCGTCCTGGTTCATGTTCTGCAACAGCCCGGTGCTGACAGCAACCAGCGATGCATCGCGGCGCGCACCGGTGGCAAAGGCGTTAATGTCCGGCGCATGGTAGATAGCCACCTGCGGCATAGCAATACCCGCCTGCTGCGACTGGCGCTGTACCGTATCCATCAACCAGCGTTCAGTTTCATTACGCGGCTGCTCAATGACTTCCCCACCCACTGAGCGCAACGCCATCCATTTCGACATCAGCAGTGACACAATCGAGCCACCAAAACCAAACAGCAACGCCATAATGAGCAGTCCCTGTACGCTGCTGGACTGTATTCCCGTCAGGCTAAGCACCAGCCCGAAAACAACCATTACTGCCAGGTTGGTCATCAGGAAAAGCGCGATTCGCATCATAATTTCTATTTACCTCTATTTAACAAACGCACTACGCGATTCCCCACATCCTGAGGGGGCGTTGCATCATTTTCAAGCTTTCGGCCCCGCCAGGTGGCTAAAAAGACAGAACTTTACATTTTGTAGTATTTTGCTGACCGGGACTGAAAAGGGATAAAAAAACAGGCACAATTTCTTGTGCCTGTCTGGTGGTTATTTGCCCGCTGGCGTCGCTGGCCGGGCTTTTTCCAACCTTGCCAGGTCGCTCGCGATCCGCACCGTTTCATCGAGATACGGATCTGGCTCCTTGTAGTCCTTCGGCAGGTCATCAACCTTCTTGAGCGGTGCTTTCCCTTCTCGCTTGTAGCGGTCATTAATACGCGCCAGGCGGGTTGCATCATCCTCTTCGTTCTCTTTTTCGCGCTGGGCGTAATTGAGCGAGATGATGTTGCGTTTATCTTTCATTGCACGGTAGCGCGCAATGTCTTTCATGATGTACTGGAACTCCAGGTCGCTTGCGATACGCTCCTGGTGCAGTTTCAGCAGTTCCGGGCCAAACGCCGTCATGTCACCTGAGCGCACCCAGGTGGCAGCCTTAATGCTGTCCCAGGGCAGTGCGTTATCTTCAAACTTCTCACCCGTTTCGGTTTCTTCACTGCCAGTCGGCATAAGAATATCCGGGGTAACGCCCTTACGCTGGGTACTGCCGCCGTTGATACGATAGAACTTCTGAATGGTGTACTGCACTGAACCCAGCGCTGGCCATTCCGGGCGCAGCATCTGATCGTAAATACGATTCAGTGAGCGGTACTGCTGCACGGTACCTTTACCAAAGGTCGGCTCACCGACAATCAGCGCGCGACCATAGTCCTGCATGGCAGCGGCGAAAATTTCAGATGCCGAGGCACTAAAACGGTCCACCAGCACCACCAGCGGGCCTTTGTAATACACAACGCCGTCGGTGTCGCTGTCTTCACGCACCTTGCCGTTGTTATCACGAACCTGCACCACCGGACCTGACGGGATAAACAGCCCTGAGAGCGATACCGCCTCCGTCAATGCACCACCGCCGTTAGAGCGCAGATCGATGATAATGCTGCTGACATTCTGCTTTTCAAGCTTCTGTAGCTGCACTTTCACATCATCGGTCAGGCCTACGTAGAAACCGGGGATATCCAGCACGCCGATTTTTTCTTTGCCGACGTTTTTCACCGACATCTTCACCGCGCGGTCTTCAAGACGAATGCGCTCACGCGTAAGCGTGACGATGCGGGTTTTGGTGCCTTTACCTGCGGGCAGAATTTCCAGGCGCACTTTGCTGCCCTTCGGGCCTTTAATCAGCGCAACGACATCATCAAGCCGCCAGCCAATGACGTCCTGAATTTGCTTGCCTGGCTGGCCCACGCCCACAATACGGTCACCAACGCCAATCGCCTTGCTCTTTGCTGCCGGACCACCGGCAACCATAGAGTTGATAACGGTGTAGTCGTCGTCCATCTGCAACACCGCACCAATGCCCTCAAGTGAGAGACTCATTTCGGTGTTGAACTGTTCGGTATTGCGCGGTGAGAGATAGTTGGTGTGCGGGTCGATTTCGCGGGCAAAGGCGGTCATCGCCAGTGAAAAAACATCTTCACTCTTGGTCTGTGTCAGACGGCGAATCGCAGACTTGTAGCGGCGCGTGAGCGTATCGTGAATTTCTTTGTCCGTTTTACCGGTGAGCTTCAGACTCAGCTGGTCATATTTGACCTTCGCATCCCAGAGGCGGTTGAGATCCGCTTCGCTGGTCGGCCACGGAGCTTTGCTACGGTCAAGCTCAAAGGTGTCGTTACCGGTGAAGTCCATCGGCTTATTGAGCACGGTCAGCGCATACTGATAGCGCTCAAAGCGACGCTTTTGCGCCAGATTAAACAGGTCATAAAAGACATCAAGCTGACCGCTGCGCAGCTCGTCACCCAGGGTGGTTTTTTTCTTTGCAAATTGATCGACATCGCTTGCCAGCAGCACATTGTGGCTGTAATCCAGCAGGTTCAGATAGCGAGTGAAGATTTTTGCCGAGAAGGCCTCGTCAAGGTCGAACTGGCGGTAATGCGAACGGGTGAAGCGCGACGTCACGCGCTCGCTCACTGTTGCATGTTGCGGCTCTTCCTTCAGCACGGGGATTTGGTTGGCGCGGGTAATATCCTCAACCGCGCCCGCGCTGCCAGCCACCACTAACAGGCTGGCGATGGCCGTCATTTTACAAAAAATGTTCATGCCCTGGATGACCTCCGTTTCAGAACAGTAAGTGTTCTGCGCGTACAATCATTGACATACCGGAAGTCAGCTGCACCCGAACGCCATCTTTGGTGATTTCTTCAACGGTGGCGTCCATCGCATTGTTGCCTGCTTTGACTTTAACGGCCTGGCCTTGCTTCAGTGCAGCAATGTCCGTCACTGGGGTATGGCGTGAAGTGTCGTTCTCACGAGGCGTTTTTTCAGCGCGGGGCTTGCGCTGCTGCGCACCGTCCTGACGTCGCGCAGCCGGGCGAGGCTTGCGTTCGCGGCGCGGCGCATCAGCAGCCGGGCTGCTACCATCCGCAGCGGCGGCTTCACGCTTCTTCGCCTGCTGGCTGGCGCGCTGGGCCTGAACGCGCGCTTTCGCTTCTTCAAGCTGCTTGCGGGCGTGTTCTACGTGCTGCTCTTCAAGCTCACCGCACGGGTTACCATCAAGATCGACGCGAATCGCACCGGCCTTAACGCCGTACAGGTAGCGCCAGCTGGAGGTATAAAGGCGCAGAGCGGAACGCAGTTGGGTTTTGCTCAGTTGCATTTCGCCTTCAACGCGCGCAACTAAATCCTGGAAGATGCCAATCTTCAGTGGGCGGGCTTCACCTTCTGCGCTAAAGCATTGCGGGAAACGCTCGGCCAGAAAGGCGATGACTTCTTTACTGCTATTCAACTTGGGTTGATTTTCCATGAAATTTCCTGATTACAACGGACTTTGCCGGCCAGGCCGCAGGCATGAACAGGCGTCATTATAATGACCCCATCGGCAAATGCTACGTTAACCGTTGTTTCTTATGCACCAAAGGCAAAGAATTTTTTAAAATCGGTGCTGGCGATGGCCGTCTGCAAATGCCCCGCCAGCTCGCGCAGGCCGCGCTCGTCCTGCTCGTCAAAGCGCCCGGTGACGGTGCTGTCGATATCCAGTACCGCGAAAATCTGATTATTCAGCGCAAGCGGCAGTACAATCTCTGCGTTACTGGCAGCATCACAGGCGATATGGCCGTCAAAAGCATGGACATCTGCCACGCGCTGCACCTCACCCGTCGCAACCGCCGTCCCACACACGCCTTTACTCACCGGGATGCGCACGCAGGCGATTTTGCCCTGAAACGGCCCCAGCACCAGAGTGTCACCTTCACGCAGGTAAAATCCGGCCCAGTTAACGTTCTCAAGGCGTTCAAACAACAGCGCGCTGGTATTGGCCAGCACGGCGAGAAAATGGGTTTCTCCTGCCATCAGCGCACAAAAATCGCGGTTGAGGTCCGCGTAAAACAGTTCCTTGCTCATTGTTCAATAACCTGCTTGTCTTTCTATCGTCATTGGCCTGTTAAACTAAGCATTAAATGCTGTCATGCTCAAGGCGAATCATTTAATACGTTAATATATTGAGCGAACGGGAAAACAAGAAAAAGATAATATGGCGCTTAAACACCAGCTCTTCTCTCAGGGCAAACCCATCGCAATTGTGCGCATCGGCGAGGCACTTCCACGCCCACGTTATCAGCGTTGCCCCCAATGCGATACCCTTTTTCTGTTACCGACAGTGAAAGCACACCAGAACGCGTATTGCCCATGTTGTCACGCTAAAGTGCACAACGGACGCGACTGGCCGCTGACCCGACTCGGCGCGATGGCTATTGCCATGCTTATGCTTATGCCGTTTGCCTGGACCGCACCGCTGCTCGAAATCTGGCTGCTGGGTAGCCACATCAGCGCTAACGTCATGCAGGGCATCTGGCAAATTGCGAGCCAGGGCGACCCCATCACCGCCACAATGGTGCTTTTTTGCGCGGTGGGCGCGCCTGTCGTGCTGGTGGTTGCCATTGCCTATTTGTGGCTTGGCAACATTCTGGGCATGAATCTGCGCCCGGTGCTGTTGATGCTTGAGCGGCTCAAAGAGTGGGTGATGCTTGACATCTATCTGGTAGGCATTGCGGTTGCCACAATTAAAGTGCAGGAATACGCTTGGATTACACCGGGCTACGGACTGTGGGCCTTTATCGCGCTCACGATACTGAGCATCCTGACGCTTATTCACCTGAATGTTGAAGAACTGTGGCAGCGCTTTTATCCGCAGCCGTCGGCACGTTACAACACCGACAAACTGCGCGTGTGCCTTGACTGCCACTTCACCGCTGTACCGGACGCGCGCGGCCGCTGTCCGCGCTGCCACACGCCGTTGCACCTGCGCCGCCCAATGAGCCTGCAAAAGTGCTGGGCCGCATTGATTGCCTCTCTCATCTTTCTGATTCCCGCTAACCTGCTGCCTATTTCCGTGGTGTACGTCAACGGTGCGCGCCAGGAAGATACCATCCTTTCCGGCATTATTTCGCTTGCCTCAGGCAACGTGGCTGTCGCGGGAGTGGTGTTTATTGCCAGTATTCTGGTGCCGTTTACCAAAGTGCTGGTGCTGCTTACGCTGTTACTGAGCATTCATTTTAAATGTGCGCAGGGACTGCGCACCCGTATCCTGCTGTTGCGCTTTGTCACCTGGATTGGGCGTTGGTCTATGCTCGACCTGTTTGTGATTTCACTCACCATGTCGCTGGTCAACCGCGATCAGCTTCTGGCTTTTACTATGGGGCCTGCGGCGTTCTATTTCGGCGCTGCGGTAATTTTGACTATCCTTGCTGTGGAATGGCTGGACAGCCGCTTACTTTGGGATGCACATGAGTCAGGAAACGCCAGCTTCACCGACTGAAGCACACATTAAAACAAAACGTCGTATTTCGCCCTTCTGGCTGCTACCGGTTATTGCCCTGCTCATTGCACTGTGGCTGGGCTGGAAAACCTGGCAGGACCACGGCACGACTGTCACTATTGATTTTGTCTCTGCCGACGGCATCGTCGCTGGGCGCACGCCTGTGCGCTACCAGGGCGTGGAAATCGGCACGGTACAGAGCGTGCGCCCCAGCAAAGACCTGCGCAAAATTGAGGTGAACGTCAGCATCAAGAGCGACATGCGCGATGCACTGCGCTCCGAAACGCAGTTCTGGCTGGTCACACCCAAAGCGTCGCTTGCGGGGGTCTCCGGGCTGGATGCGCTGGTTGGCGGCAACTATATCGGCATGATGCCCGGCAAAGGAGAACCTCAGGAGCACTTTGTCGCACTCGATACCCAGCCAAAATACCGCCTGAATAATGGCGAGTTAATGATTCACCTGACATCCCCGGACCTGGGTTCGCTCAACAGCGGCTCACAGGTCTATTTTCGCAAGATTCCGGTTGGCCGCGTTTACGATTACGCCATTAACCCGACCAACCAAAGCGTGACCGTTGACGTGCTGATTGACCGGCGCTTTACCAACCTGGTGAAACAGGACAGCCGCTTCTGGAACGTGTCAGGTGTCAAAGCCGACGTGGGTATTAACGGCGCCCAGGTGGAACTTGAAAGCCTGAGCGCGTTGGTCAACGGCGCTATCGCCTTTGACTCCCCACAAGATTCACCGCAGGCCAAACAAGATACCGACTTCACGCTGTACGAAGACCTGGCGCACAGCCAGCGCGGCGTGCAGATTAAGCTCACGTTGCCCAGCGGTGACGGCCTTAAGGCAAACGGCACGCGGTTAATGTACCAGGGGCTGGAAGTGGGAAAACTGACTCGCCTTGACCTTAACAAAGACAGCACGGTGACCGGTGAACTGACGGTCGACCCCGGTGTTGTCGACCTGATGCGTACCGACACGCGTATTGAGCTACGTAGTCCAAAACTCACGCTCAGTGACCCTCGGGTTAACAGCCTGCTGAGCGGCACCAGTTTTGAACTGGTGCCGGGCGAAGGCGTGCCGCGCGACAGTTTTGTAGTTCTGCCTGAAAACGAAACGCCGCTGCAACAGCCGGGCGTACTGAAGTTCAGCCTCAATGCCCCAGAAAGCTACGGTATTGATGCCGGTCAACCGCTGCTGCTGCATGGCGTGCAGGTAGGCCAGGTGGTGGAGCGCGAGCTAACTGCAAAGGGCGTTAACTTCGCCGTTGCTATCGACCCGCAGTACAAAGCGTTGATTAAAGGCGACAGTAAGTTTGTGGTAAACAGCCGCGTGGATGTGAAAGTCGGTCTCGATGGTGTGGAGTTTCTCGGTGCCAGCGCCAGTGAATGGGTTAACGGCGGTATTCGCGTGCTGCCGGGCAAAACCGGCGCGATGAAAGCCACCTACCCGCTGTATGCCAACCTCGAGCGCGCAGTGGAAAATAACCAGGGCGAACTGCCCACGCCCACACTGACACTCTCTGCCGCCAGTCTACCGGACGTGCAGCCAGGGTCCGTGGTGCTGTATCGCAAGTTCGAGGTAGGTGAAGTTATCGCCATACGTCCGCGCAGCAGCGCTTTTGATATTGATGTGCATATTAAACCGCAGTACCGCCATCTGTTGACGCCAGACAGCGTGTTCTGGGCCGAAGGCGGTGCGAAAGTACAGCTTAACGGTAACGGGCTGACGGTGCAGGCCTCGCCGCTGTCGCGGGCGCTGAAGGGCGCTATCAGTTTTGATAATCTCTCCGGTGCAGGCAAAGGCGGTAAACGCGTGCTCTATCCGTCGGAAACCTCTGCTCGCGCCGTAGGCAGCCAGATAACCCTGCACGCCTTTGACGCCGGTAAGCTCTCAGCGGGCATGCCCATTCGCTATCTCGGCATCGACATCGGGCAGGTAGAGTCACTCAAGCTCCTGACCGATCGCAGCGAAGTTCAGGCAACCGCCGTGCTATACCCGGAATATGTCGGTAATTTTGCACGCGCAGGCACGCGCTTTTCAGTGATTACGCCGAAGCTTTCTGCCGCTGGCGTTGAAAATCTGGATACCATTTTGCAGCCGTACATCAACGTTGAGCCTGGCCACGGTGGCGTGCGCCGCGACTTTGAGATTCAGGAAACCACAATCACCGATTCACGCTATCTCGATGGCCTGAATATTGTGGTGGAAGTGCCGGACGCCGGGTCGCTGAACATCGGCACGCCCGTACTGTTCCGCGGTCTGGAAGTGGGTACTGTCACCGGTATGCGCCTTGGCAATCTGTCTGACCGCGTGATGGTGGAACTGCGCATCAGCAAGCGCTACCAGTATCTGGTGCGTAATAGCTCGGTGTTCTGGCTGGCCTCAGGTTACAACCTGGATTTCGGGCTTATCGGTGGCGTGGTGAAAACCGGCACGTTCAATCAGTTCATCCGCGGTGGCATTCAGTTCGCTACACCGCCCGGCACTCCGCTTGCGCCTAAAGCGCAGCCGGGCAAACACTTCCTGCTGCTCGATAATGAACCCAAAGAGTGGCGCGAGTGGGGAACCGCCCTGCCTCGCTAATCCTGTCGCCCCGGCATTCAGCCGGGGCGCTGCGTCAAACCACCCATTAAGGAAATTCTTACAATCGTGCTAGTATTCGCGATTCGTAATGAAAATTCTGATGGGACACCCCGTGGTTCAGAACCCTTCTTTTTTACCCAGGGCATTTCTTGACGCCATGCGCGATGCCATGCCTGCCGATTATGACTTCGATGCGTTTATCGCCGCCTGCCAGCGACCGCTGCGCCGTAGTCTGCGCGTCAACACGCTTAAAATCAGCGTTGAAGACTTCCTTGCCCGCGTAGCCCCTTACGGCTGGCAGCTCACGCCAGTGCCGTGGTGCGCTGAAGGCTTCTGGATTGAGCGCGACGATGAAGAAACCCTGCCACTGGGCAGCACTGCCGAGCACCTGAGCGGCCTGTTTTATATTCAGGAAGCCAGTTCCATGCTGCCAGTCAGCGCCCTGTTTGCGGGCGACAACGCGCCGTTACGCGTGATGGATATGGCCGCAGCGCCTGGCTCCAAAACCACGCAGATTGCCGCACGCATGGGCAACCAGGGGGCCATTCTCGCTAACGAATATTCCGCCAGCCGCGTGAAAGTGCTGCATGCCAACATCAGCCGCTGCGGTATCAGCAACGTTGCGCTAACCCATTTTGATGGCCGGGTGTTTGGTGCCGCACTACCGGAAGCGTTCGACGCTATTTTGCTCGACGCCCCCTGTTCTGGTGAAGGCGTGGTGCGTAAAGACCCCGATGCGCTGCGCAACTGGTCGCTTCAAAGCAATCACGACATCGCCGCCACCCAGCGCGAGTTGATAGACAGCGCCTTTCACGCGCTGCGCCCCGGCGGCGTACTGGTGTACTCCACCTGCACGCTCAACAGACAAGAGAATCAACAGGTGTGCCACTGGCTACTTGAGCGCTATCCCGGTGCAGTTGAGATTATGCCGCTTGGCGAGTTGTTTGAGGGTGCGGACCGCGCGCTGACGCCAGAGGGCTTTCTCCATGTCTTTCCACAGGTGTTCGACTGCGAAGGTTTTTTTGTCGCCCGTTTGCGTAAAACCGCCACAGTCGCCCCGTTGCCGGTACCGCGCTATAAGGTTGGCAACTTCCCGTTCACACCGCTGAGAGCACGTGAACAGGCCGAGGTTAAACAGGCGGCCGCGCGGGTCGGCCTGCACTGGGATGAGCACCTGCACCTGTGGCAGCGTGACAAAGAACTCTGGCTGTTTCCGAGCGAAATTGAACCACTGATTGGCAAAGTGCGCTTTTCGCGCATCGGCATCCGGCTGGCGGAGCAGTTCAACAAAGGCTATCGCTGGCAGCATGAAGCCGCTGTCGCACTGGCGCAGGCCAGTGCGACAGCAGCCTGGCCGTTGAGCACACACGAGGCACAGGAGTGGTTTCGCGGGCGCGATATTTACCCGCAGCAGACACCTGAACACGATAACGTGATTGTCACCTGGCAAGGTGCCGTACTGGGGCTGGCGAAAAAAGTGGGTACCCGGCTAAAGAACAGTTATCCGCGCGAGTTGGTCCGCGATGGAAAACTGTTTGCTGACACGCATAACCCGGACAAGAAATAGACCTTTCTGACTGGCGCTTTGCCCATGACGGACTACTCTGGATCTGTATGGCCTCATCTGGTCATACCAGCCAACCGCAGAAGCAGGGAGTCCGTTATGGCAAAAACCAGCGTCAGAATCGGCAATTTCGAAATTGATGATGCCGAGTTAAGCAATGAAAACCGGGGAGAGCGAACGTTAAGCATTCCCTGTAATTCCGACCCGGATCTGTGCATGCAGCTTGATGCATGGGACGAAGAAAGCAGCATTCCTGCGCTGCTTAACGGTGAACATTCCATTCTCTATCGTAAGCATTATGACCGCAGCAGTCACGCATGGATTATGCGCATCGGCTGACGCATGAAACCCGTCGCCAGGCGGGTTAATTTTCACCATTCCCCTGCTCCGTTCTTTCTCCTACACTTAACGGTTGAGGTAGCAAAGTCCGGGGATGGAATGTTCGCGCTGGTGTTATTTATCTGTTATCTGCATGGCGGGTGCGACGATATCGTCATTGAGATATTCAATACGCAAAATCAGTGTCTGGCGGCGATGGATGAACAGCGCATTCGCCATGGCGGCTGCTATCCGGTTGAAGGTTTTGTCGATGGCTTCTGGAACCCCGCCTATGAATACAGCGACTTCTGAGTAAATACACGGTATATGCCCAGACCCTCCGGTGCGGGTTAGGGCAAATACTCACCGCTAACGTAGCGCCTGCGACAATGAGAACCGAAAATACGAGCTGGCGAAGGCGCCTGGCTAAACGACCCAGCGCCTGGGCGTTGCATTGAACGTGAACCTTACTCCCGACACAAAAAAACCGCCTTAATGATAAGGCGGTTTTTTATTGCCACCCCTTAGCATAATAAAGGGGTGGCTGACATCCAGAGCACTACCGTGACATATTTTACAATCCTGTCAGAATTGCGCCCAGTCATCTTCTTTGATGCTCGCTTGTGCACGTTCAGCTACCGGCTGGCTGTTGCTCGCCGCTTTGCTGACTGCCGGGCGCAGCAGCGTAGACGAAGACTGTACGCCTGTTTTAAACATCGACACCGCCTCCGCCAGCTGATTAACCTGCTCGTACATGCTGCTGGTGATATTCGCAGACTCCTCCACCAACACCGCATTTTGCTGCGTTACCGTGTCCATTTCAGTAATTGCCGTGGCAATCTGATTCACGCCGCTGCTCTGCTCTTCAGAAGCCTGGGAAATTTCACGCATAATTTCAGTGACCTGCGTGATAGACGCTACGGTTTCATCAATGGTTTTGCCAGCATCCTGCACCTGCTTCGTGCCGTTGCTCACGTTCTCAACTGAATCACGGATAAGGTCGCTAATCTCCTTGGCGGCATCGGAGCTACGTTTGGCAAGATTTCGTACTTCGCTTGCCACTACCGCAAAACCACGCCCCTGCTCGCCAGCACGAGCGGCTTCCACGGCGGCGTTAAGTGCCAGGATATTGGTCTGGTTCGCAATGCCGTTAATCACGCCAATAATATCGGAGATACGCGTCGCGCTCTGCTCAATCTGCTGCATGGTTTCAACCACGCTGTACATTGCCTTCGCGCCATCATGTGCCGTTTTGCTGGCACCGCTAGCCAGATCATCAGCATGACGCGCGTTTGCGGCGTTATTGCTGACGGTCGTTTTAATCTGTTCCATGCTGGCCGCGGTTTCCTGAAGCGCACTGGCCTGCTCTTCAGTGCGCGACGAGAGATCCTGGTTGCCAGCAGACATTTCTGCGGCACTGACTTTAATCAGCGAGGAGGTTTCTTTGACTGATGAAATCATCCCCAGCAAAGAAGACTTCATGGCGTTAGCCTCATCAAACAACACGCCCAGCTCATCTTTCTGGCTGTCGGGTACATTGACGGTGAGGTTACCACTGCTGATTTCACGGAATACGAAGGAGAGGCTCTGTACACGGCCCAGAAAGTTCTTTTTGAACCAGAGGGAAATAAAGACGAAGCACAAGACAAAAACGATACACAGTGTGACAGAAACAAACAGCAGATTATCACGGCTGGCTTTTGCCTGGTCGCTGTACTCGGCCTCAATCTTCTTTACTTCCTCAATATATTTATCAATTGCCTTATCGAGGTTCTGATAGTCCGAGGACATATCGGTATCCTGATACTGGCCGTTAATAAGCTGGTTTATCCCGTTATGGTTAAACTCAACCAACGCCATAAACTGATTGCCAATCTCGTGAGAAAGCGTCTCAGCGGACTTCGTGGCTTTAGGTTCACTCACCCACGCGGAAATATTTTGCTTAATTTCAGCATTGTTCTTTTCAATTTCACGCAGGCGTGACTCGCTAAACGGTTGCCCTGTGGCTTCGCTGACAAGCAGCGCATTAAAATGCGCACGAATCATGGCCAGTGAATAGCTTGCATCTTTCAGCATGACGAGTCGGGAAGATAAAGCAGAAGCCCCGTTGAAGTTGTCATAGGACTTTTGTGATGAGTTTACGCTGTAGCCTAACACCAGAATAATGGCGGCAATGAAAACCATTAATCCGCCTTTAATTTTTTTTTCCAGATTAAAACTAAACACTGAGAAAACCCCCTGTTAACACGTAGGTTATACCGAAGAACAGAACATACTTTTCAATATCGTCTGTCAGGTGGATTACTTTAGTTTTTTTCAACAAAAATAACCTGATTTCTCTCTGCTAATTTTTGATTAAACAAAATTAAATTCTGATTAAATGATTCGCATTAAATGATTATTTTGCTGCTAAAACCGCTTCTCTAATACTCTCGCTTGCCCCAGGCAAGCGCACTGGCCGTGGGCTGGCGCTCTCTATCGGTTCAAACGCATTACTGCGCTCACTGGCCTGTGTCGCAGGCAATATTCGCTCGTGCTGGTACACCACACAGCGGGAGTTTAATGAAATTCGTTAGCAGTTTTGTTGGATGTTTGCAGCGACTGCTGGAAAACCGCCTCTGTGCTCTTATCGAAGTAGCACCACAGCTTCGTCCCTGTCAGTAGCATGTCTTTGCGTGTGGCATTTATCGGTACTAAAAGCACAGCACATTGCATTGAGGAAGACTCTGCCAATGCTTCCGGGATGAAGCCTCGCCGCAAATACCCGCTACAGAGGCAGCCAGGCGCCTTCCAGCGCCATGACGATACGGTGGCGCAAGCGACTTGATCAGAATGATTTAATTTCCTGTAAAATAATTGTTAAATTATTTTTTACTGTGGTATAAGAGAAAAAAACAGGAGTACGACGGCACGGGACGTGTCGAATCAACCGTTATCCTGTGACGGATACAAAAAAAGAATAAAAAAAGACCGAATACGATTCCTGTATTCGGTCCAGGGAAATGGCTCTTGGGAGAGAGCCGTGCGCTAAAAGTTGGCATTAATGCAGGCTAAGTCGCCTTGCCTTATAAGAATAGCTGACCGTGGCAGGTTTTCCAGTTTGTTGCGCCCGCAGCAGACAAAAATCCTGTGAATCGTTGTTTTTTATGAAAAAACCGCCCTCCCTAAAACTGGGAAACGGCGGTTTTTGTTTTCTGGTAACGCCCGTACGGTTTTAGCAGAGCGTACGTGCACGCTCAACAAACGGGGCGAGAGACATCTTCTGGCCTGGCGTGGCAGGGTCATCAGCCAGAATGACCTCAATCGGTTGGCCGCTGGTTTTGCCCTCTTTAATCTGCTGCATCGCAACGTCGTTAAGCGGATACTGCACCAGCGTGCTCGGATTGATGACGAACAGCGCCTCCCCCGGGCGGCATGCCAGCATCACCTCTTCACGCGTAAAAGCCCACTTATCTTTACCCATCTCAAAGCGGCTCACGGTAATCACCTGCGGTGCGGCAAGCGCGGAGCCAGAAGCTGCAATCAGTAAAAGCGTTATTAGCGTTTTTTTCATGGTTACTCTTTCCGGATTAAAAAGGTTCACGGGTGGCAAAAATACTGACGCAAAGTATCACCAGCACCGCCAGAACCATCTCGATTTGCGTCATCACAACAAACGCGCGTTGTGCACCAGAGCTGCTGCGCGTAAAGCGCGGTACTAACAGATAACGGTTCGCTACGGCAATCATCACCATCAACACAACCAGCGCGACCTTTACCATCAGTAACTGTACATAGCCGCTGTGCCACGGCCAGCGCCAGCCGAGAATGAACAGGCTGTTGATAACGCCGGTGAAAATGGCCCCCGCAACCGCCAGATGTCCATAGCGCGAGTAACGCATCATCGCCGTGATGGCAGTCTCACGCCAGCGTGGCTTTTGTGCCATACGCATGCACACCAGCAAGGGCGGCAGACCGCCAACCCACCACGCAACAGACAGCAAATGCACGCCGTGATTAAGCCGATGTACCAGACCTGGCAGCCCATCACGCATTGTTGTATGCCCGGTATCAGCCAGAACAATCAGCTGGAAGGCCGCAAGGCAAACCAGCAGAGGCTGAAGCCGGTAGGGGCGCAGACCTACAACTATCACGATGACCACGGCCAGCACTATCTGCCACAGCCAGACGGCACCAAAGCGCGTATCCAGCACCATCCCCCAGACGGCGGGTCTGAAAACATCCGGCCAGCCCTGCCCCATCAAGCCGCCCTGCACAACCAGAATCAGCAGCGTACTGATGAGATTGATAAGCGCTGCAGGCAGCCAAAGGCGCATCAGGCGGTGCGCCATCACCGTACGGAACGCTCCGGACACCAGCCAGGCGCTACACACTGCGGCTCCTGCCAGCAGCATCAGCGCCAGAAAGTGGCTAAAGCGTAACGCAATGTGGATATCAGCCAGCATGTTACTTCACGTGAAAGCGGTAGCTGCCGTGGGTTTTATGACCGTCCACCGACACGACGTGCCAGTCGACCCGCCAGTCGCCCGCGGTCAGCACAGTTTCCAGCGGAACGATAAGCGTTTTAGCATTGCCCGCTGCTAGCTGCACTTTGCCGGTTGCGGGTTTCTGCTGCTGCGGTCCGTTGAGCGTCACGCCGCTAAAACCGGGCTCCACACCTTCAGAAAAGCTGAGCGTCAGTTTACTGGGCGCTGGAGTCACAGTGACATCTGCGGCCGGTGTCTGGGATACCAGATGTGCATGAGCGAAAACAGTAGACGGTGTGAAAGAAGCGATAACAGCAAGGAATGTAAGTTGCCTGGCGCCAAAAACCATGATGATCATTCCCTTTCATTATAAAATGAGGCTAGAGGATAACCTCCCAACCCCAACCAGATCCAGAATAACGCACCGACAACAGGCAGAAACACTTGTCAATCTGTGCCGTGCACAGTAACGTCATGTTTGTCGCAATACGGAGATGAATATGAAACACAACCTGGCCCAGCTTCCTCAGGAAGAGATGGATAAAATTAACGTTGATCTTGCCGCTGCCAGCGTCGCGTTTAAAGAGCGCTACAACATGCCCGTTATTGCCGAAGCGGTTGAGAGAGAACAACCGGAAATGCTACGTAATTGGTTTACGGAAAGATTAACTACTCACAGACTCGCCTCTGTTAACCTTTCTCGTCTGCCGTGGGAGCCAAAAGCAAAATAATTAAATTAACATTACGCATCCTGACGCATACCCTGCTAAGATTTTCCTGTAGGAATCTTCAACGGAGCTGCTGTAATGTCTTAGAAAGACGTTTTGGCAGAAAAATAAGGATGTCGTTATGTCTCTTTGGAGCATTGCCGCTGCGCAATATGCCGTGCGCCAGGGTGGCCTGGAAGCCAACATTGAGCACCACCTCAATTTTATCGAACATGCCGCGCGTGAAAGCGTAAATCTGCTTATCTTCCCCGAATTCTCGCTGTGCAGTGATAACGACACTGATGCAACGAAATTTGCCATAACCTTACATTCTGCTGAACTTGACCCGCTGAGCGACGCGGCTCGCCAGTTTGGCATGACGGTGGTTACCGGACTTCCCCATCTCGACAATAACGCTAACCACGCCAGAGCCATTATTTTTATGCCTGATGGCTCTCGCCTGTCGAGTCGTAAACCGGCGCTTGAGAAAAGCGACTGGTTCACGCCCTGTCCGGCAACACCGATTCACGGTAAAATGGGCCGCTATTTTGCGCTCGGCGTTAACACCAGCAGTGAAGACGAGGCGTTGCCGCGTAGCGCGGCCGGGCTCGGCGCGAATCTGTATATCACCGGGCGCCACACGCCCGTTGCCCGCTGGCAGCATGATTCCATGTATCTGCAACAGTGGGCGCACAAATACAATATCGCGGTCCTGATGGCCAACCAGACCTGCAACTCCGGGCGCTGGCACGGCACCGGCCACAGCGCCTGCTGGGATGAGCGTGGACAACTGATTATTCGCGCTGAAGCCGGAGAACTGCTGGTTATTGGGCGGCGCAGTCCCGCAGGCTGGCAGGGTGAAGTGATTCCGGTGCGTTAATCCACAAGGCAAATGCAGTGAATTAACGCTATCATGGCAGGCCATGATTCCGCCGCCAGGCGCACCACTTTCGGATAACAGAATGCTGCGAATTATCGATACAGAAACCTGCGGCCTGCAGGGCGGAATTGTCGAGATTGCCTCCGTTGATATCATCGACGGACAAATAGCTAACCCAATGAGCGACCTGGTGCGCCCGGATCGTCCCATTAGTCCACAGGCGATGGCTATTCACGGCATTACAGAAGCGATGGTGGCCGATAAACCATGGATTGAAGAGATTGTCCCACGCTATCTCGGCAGCCGGTGGTATGTGGCTCACAACGCCAGCTTCGACAGTCGGGTACTGCCCGATATGCAGGGCGAATGGATTTGCACCATGCGCCTGGCGCGCCGCCTGTGGCCCGGCATCAAGTACAGCAACATGGGTTTATATAAGTCGCTCAAGCTGCACGTTGATACACCCGCCGGGTTACACCACCACCGCGCGCTGTTTGACTGCTACATCACCGCAGCACTACTGCTGCGCATTATGCAGGAGTCTGGCTGGAGTCCGGAACAGATGGTAACCGTTACCGGTCGCCCGACGCTGCTACAAACGCTACAGTTTGGCAAATACCGCGGTGAGTCCTTTGAAGATATCGCTCGGCGCGATCCGGGCTATCTGCGCTGGATGTCGAACAATCTCAAAGAGATGTCGCCGGAACTGCGCCTGACGCTGCGTCACTGGCTGGATGCCTGAGCGCTAGAGGGTCTGCCCCGGCAGCGTCCCTTGTGCCAGCGCAATAAGAAATGCATATTCCAGTGCAACACCTTCCCAGGACTTAAAACGCCCGGATTTACCGCCATGACCGGAGTCCATGTCCGTACACAACAACAGTAGCGTTTGATCACGCTTCATTTCTCGCAGCTTCGCCACCCATTTTGCCGGTTCCCAGTATTGCACCTGCGAATCATGCAACCCAGTGGTGACCAGCATGTGCGGATACGCCTTCTCCTCCACCTGGTCGTAGGGGCTATAAGACTTTATGTACTGGTAGTAGGTTTCATCCTGCGGATTGCCCCACTCCTCAAACTCCCCGGTCGTCAGCGGAATAGATTCATCAAGCATGGTTGTAACCACATCAACAAACGGCACCTGGGCTACCACGCCGTGGAATAACTCAGGACGCTGATTTATCGCCACCCCCATCAACATGCCGCCCGCGCTACCGCCCATAGCGTAGAGCTGATCCGGTGCACCGTAGCCCTGGGCCAGCAAGGCATCGCAGACGTCGAGATAGTCATAAAAGGTGTTCATTTTCTTGAGGAACTTGCCGTCTTCGTACCAGCGCTGTCCCAGTTCGCCGCCACCGCGCACGTGGGCTATGGCGTAGACGAAACCGCGATCGAGTAAGCTCAGGCGGCTGGTGCTGAAATCGGCATCGATACTGCTACCGTATGAGCCATAGCCGTATACCAACAGCGGGTTTTTCCCGCGCTGAAAATGCTGTTTGTGATATACCAGCGACACCGGCACTTCCACACCATCCCGGGCGCGCACCCACAGGTGCTCACTGCGGTAATTATCGCCGTCAAACCCGGCAACGGCGGTTTGTTTAAGCGTGCGGCGCTCGCCGGTGTCCATGTTCAGTTCAAACAGCGTGTCCGGCGTTGTCATGGATGAATAGCCATAGCGCAGCCAGGCGGTCTCCGGCTCCGGGTTGTTGGCAATCCAGGTCACATAGGCCGGGTCGTCAAAGGCTATCCCACTCTCCTCGCCAGTCTTACGGTTGATCTGACGCAGGCTGCTCAAGCCGCGCTCACGCTCCTCCACCACCAGCCAGTCGGTAAAAAGGGCATAGCCTTCGAGCATTACGCGCTCGCGGGTTGGGATCACCGTTTCCCAGCGCTGCACATCGCGCACCTTAGTACGATACAGGCCGAAATTTTTACCTTCGTGATTAGAGCGCACCCAGAAGTGATGCTGGTAGTGATCGAGGCTGTACTCCCGGTCGCGCTGGCGCGGGATGAAACACTGCGGCTCGGCGTCCGGTAGTTCGGCATCCAGCAGCAGCATTTCACTGCTGGTGGCACTGTTTAGCGCAATGACAATGAAGTGACGTGAGGAGGTTTTATGTACGCTGACGTAAAAGGTGTCATCTTTTTCTTCATACACCAGTTCGTCATCACGCGACGGGCTACCGACCGTGTGGCGCCATACCTGGTAAGGCAGCAGTGTGCCGGGGTGCTTACGCACGTAGTAAAGTGTTAAGGAGTCATTCGCCCAGACAAAATCGGGGGACACATTTTCCAGAAGCTCAGGATACCAGTTGCCGGAGGCCAGATGGCGAAAGCGGATGCCGTACTGGCGACGTGACAAGAAGTCTTCTGCCACCGCCATGATGGTGTTATCAGGCGTGACCGACAGACCGCCAAGCGTATAAAACTCACTGTGTGCCGCACGTTTGTTACAGTCGAGGAGCTTGTCCCAGGCTTCACCTTCGCTGCCAGTGGCAGGCTGGCGTTGCCAAATGGCGTATTCGCAGCCTTCGTCAAAATAGTAGCGATAGCGCCAGCCATTTTTCACCCAGGGTGCAGATACGTCGCGCGGGGCAATGCGGCTAACCATCTCTTTAAGCAACCGCTCCTGTAGCGCCTGCTGCGAGGCCATGACCCGGCGACCATAATCATTTTCTTTATGCAGATAGTCGAGCACATCCGGCGACGAACGATCGTCGTCCCGCAGCCAGTAATAGTTATCAATGCGCGTATCACCATGAATAGTCAGTGAATGCGGGACTTTCTTTGCTTTTGGAGGCATAGCGTCTTCTTCTGTTCTCGTCTGTCACACACCTTTAAGGGTGTGCAAAATGAGCGAGACTTGCAAGCGCAGCCCGACAGGTTAGGCCACGCCCGGCAGACTTAAAAACTGCCGGGCGGGTTAATCAGGCGGTTAGCCTGGGGGAAGCTCACGCTTTTGCTGCGCGATATCCTGCTCGATGCCTTCGCGCACTTCTGTAGGGATCTTAAGCGCATCACCCAGCGCGTTGAGGTAACTGCGCTCCATAAAGTGATCGATATCGATAACCGCGCAGCTGAGGAAATACAATTCCAGCGCTTCTTCCTCATTTTGCACGCCTTGTGCCAGGCGCTGCGGGTCCAGCGGCTGCTCAATCGCTTGCTGCACCACTACACGTCCCTGCTGCTCCACGCCAGCTTCGCGCAGTTGCTGCTCAATAGCAGCGCGCTCTTTATCGTCGATATGACCATCACTTTTGGCGGCAAACACCAGCGCCAGAATTAACCGTTCGGTGCGCACGTCCAGAGGCGAAGTTTGTGTGCCCCAGTCAGGCTCGGCCTGGTAGTTCTGGCGAATTTTATCCTTGTATTTGTTCCACAGCAGCGACCCTGCCAGCGCCCCGCCGCCAATCAGCAGCGCGTTGCCACCGTATTTGGTCAGCAACTTGCGTGACGACTTATTTGCCACCAGCAGCCCCGCAAGGCCGCCAAGCGCCCCCGGAACCAGCAGCTTGCTTAATCCCTGTTCCGGCTTATTTCCCTGTTGCTGTCCGCTGGCTTGTCCCAGCAGCGACTGTAGTTGACCTAACCAGTTTGCCATTTATATCTCCGACTCATCACAGATACCTGCTCGCAGAGTATGCAACGCAGTGTCAGGAAGCGTAGAGAAACGCAAATAAAACAAAACGGCGCCGCAGATGCGACGCCGTGATAACCGAAATCAAATGTTTATTCGCTGCGATAGTCCGCGCTTTGGGCCTTGCAGTCGACATGCACGGTATAATGAATATCGCCGCTTTTACCGCGAACCACGAGCGGTACCTGCCATTGATCCTGCCCGCCTTTCACCTGGCTTACGTTAATCCAGGCCACCGGAGTAGACTGCCCAAGCTGTTTTTGGTCCTCAGGCCAGTTAACCACGCGGTTTTGCAGGTAATCACGCTTTACGCTGGCGGCAATGCCCTGAGCATCAAGACCTTCACAGCCGGTAAATGCCACCTGACGCGACGTTTCTGCCAACCCGGAAAAACTTGTCGCCAGCAGCGCAACGCCAAGAAACACTCCTGTTTTATTCATACTGTTCTCCATATTGTTTTAAGGAACAACCCCGGAGAAAGCATGGTATAAAACACGCGCAGTGCAAGTGCCTCAGGCAGCCCTGGTTTGCTTTTTCGTGCTACGTGGCTCGGCCTGTGGTTTCGCATCAGCCACATCAGCCACATCAGCCACACGTGGTACCGCAGCTTTCGGCAACTGGCCGGTTTTGAGCAGCGCGTTGAGTGCATCTTTTTCCTGCGCCAGCCACATCGCGAGGGCATCTGCCTGCTCCGGCTCCAGGGCTACCGGCGACTGAGTCAGCCACTCACCCATGGCCTCAGCCAGATCCAACATTTTGTCCCAGGCATCGGCTTCCTTTTTACTGGCAAAAGACATTTTTTCCTCACCTTCCCTAACGACTACGTATTTAATTTCTACCGCCATGTGCAGCTCCGGATATACTGTTTATTAATACAGTATAACAGAAAGCGTCTCGCCAGACAATTCACCCACCGGCTGCACACGCAAACGTTTTCGTATATACTGCGCCGGTTTTTTTCACCGGGTAAACGAGAGGTTGGATATGTTGGGAAGCGCACTGCGTCCTTCAGCCACGCGCGTCATGCTGCTGGGTTCTGGGGAACTGGGAAAAGAGGTCGCCATTGAGTGCCAGCGCCTTGGGCTGGAAGTGATCGCCGTTGACCGCTATGCCGATGCCCCTGCTATGCAGGTCGCACACCGCAGCCACGTGATTAATATGCTGGACGGCGCACAGCTGGCAGCACTGATTGCTCAGGAAAAACCGCACTTCGTAGTGCCGGAAATTGAAGCCATCGCCACCGATACACTGGTTGAACTGGAGCGCCAGGGCCAGCGCGTGGTGCCCTGTGCACGTGCCGCCCAGCTCACCATGAACCGCGAAGGCATTCGTCGCCTCGCAGCTGAAGAGCTGGGGCTGCCGACCTCAGGCTACCGTTTTGCCGACAGCGAAACAGATTTTCGCGAGGCGGTGCGTGAAGTTGGCCTGCCGTGCATCGTCAAACCGGTGATGAGTTCTTCTGGCAAAGGCCAGAGCATGATTCGCAGTGAAACCCAGCTGGCAGAAGCCTGGACGTATGCGCAACAGGGCGGGCGCGCCGGTGCCGGACGTGTGATTGTCGAGTCTGTGGTGAATTTTGATTTTGAAATTACACTGCTTACGGTAAATGCCGTTGACGGCCTGCATTTCTGTGACCCGATTGGCCACCGCCAACAGGACGGCGATTACCGTGAATCCTGGCAGCCACAGCAGATGAGCCAGAAAGCGCTGGCTAACGCCCAGGACGTGGCCGGGAAAATTGTTAAGGCGCTGGGCGGTTACGGTCTGTTTGGCGTGGAGTTGTTTGTCTGCGGCGATGACGTGGTCTTCAGCGAAGTATCGCCACGCCCGCATGATACCGGCATGGTGACGCTGATTTCGCAGGACTTGTCAGAGTTTGCCCTGCATGTACGCGCTTTCCTCGGCCTACCGGTGGGCGCCGTGCGCCAGTATGGTCCGGCGGCGTCAGCGGCACTGCTGCCAGCGCTCACCAGTCGCGACGTGCGCTTTATCAACCCGGAAGTAGCCTGTGCCAGCGGCATGCAGCTGCGTCTGTTTGGCAAACCTGAGATTGACGGTACGCGTCGCCTCGGTGTCGTGCTGGCTACCGGCAACAGCGTGGAAGAGGCCGTTGAGCGTGCCAAAACCGCAGTCGGCCAGATACGTGTAGAAGGCTGATCGCGTCTGGATAAGCGCCACAAAAAAGCCCTCCAAGGAGTAATGCTGGTGGTTTAAGGCCTGGTGAATGTTCCGTTCACCTGAAGCCCGACAACAGATGGGACTTCATTTGCGGTGAACGGGTTAAGGAGCGCTCCCGCGCGCTCCTTGACAATCCTCGCGGCCCCGCCAGGAAATCGCCGCTTCGCGGTGCACTCACCTCCCGGCGCTGCACCTGCGGCCGGCTCGACTCGACGTCCTGTTTACTCGGCCCATCCCTGGGCCTCGCCCCTTCGGGGCCAACGCCTGCGGCAATGTTGTCGCCTCAGCCCGCCATCCCTGGCGGGCTGACCTTGTCTTCACGCCTCCGGCTCGCCGATTTCAGCGCGGGTCAGCAACCCCATACAGTATGCCTGTGCACGTTAAAAACGAATGAGTGCGCTGCTCCTCTGCTTAAAGGAAAGAAAAAAGGCCCGATGACTCGGGCCTTAAAAGCATCACATTCTTAAGCGACTGGCATTACTCTGAAGAGGTTTTTTTTACAAGCAAGAATTACTTCGCGCCGTCAACCGCTTCACGCGCCAGTCGAGTGATACGCTCGTAGTCGCCGGCTTCCAGCGCATCCTGCGGCACCAGCCAGGAGCCACCAATGCACAGCACGCTGTTCAGCGCCAGATAATCGCGGTAGTTGGCAGGCGTGATGCCGCCAGTCGGGCAGAAACGCACCTGGGAGAACGGACCTGCAATAGCCTGCAGCGCCTTCACGCCGCCGTTAGCTTCGGCCGGGAAGAATTTGAACTCACGCAGGCCGTATTCCATACCCAGCATCAGTTCAGATACAGAGCAGATACCCGGAATCAGCGGAATAGTGCCCGCAGTTGCGGCTTTCAGCAGCGGCTCGGTCAGGCCAGGGCTAATGGCAAACCGTGCGCCTGCAGCAGTCACGTCAGCAAGCTGCTGTGCGTTAATCACCGTACCCGCACCCACAATCGCTTCCGGCACTTCTTTAGCGATGAGACGGATAGCGTCCAGCGCGCACTCGGTACGCAGCGTCACTTCCAGCACGCGAACCCCGCCTGCGACCAGCGCTTTTGCCATCGGCACCGCGTGTTCAATGTTCTTAACCACGATGACCGGCACGACCGGGCCGCTCTTCAGGATGTTTTCCGCGCTTGTTTTCCAGTTGTTCATCAGAGACTCTCTCTCGTGAAGGTTAATCCGACTTCCGCCTGAGGCGGGCTTAAAATTCGATGCAGGTTGCGCCCTGCTCTGCGCCGGACAATTTTTCTCGCAGCGCACCAAACATTTCACGCCCGGTGCCGATGCGCTCGGCACTCAGGTCCGGGTGGAACGCCTGGCGCTGCGCCAGTTCCGCCTCATCCACCAGCAGCGTCAGTTCGCCAGTCTGGCCGTTAACACGAATCATGTCGCCTTCCTGCACTTTTGCCAGCAAGCCATCGTCATAGGCTTCTGGTGTGACGTGGATGGCAGACGGCACTTTACCGGAAGCGCCGGACAAGCGGCCATCGGTCACCAGCGCAATCTTGAAACCACGGTCCAATAATACACCCAGCGGTGGCATCAGTTTATGTAATTCCGGCATGCCGTTGGCTTTTGGCCCCTGGTGGCGCACTACCACCACGCAGTCTCTATCCAGCTTGCCAGCTTCAAATGCAGGCAATACGTCATGCTGGCTTTCAAAAATTACCGCCGGTGCTTCAATGACCTGCTTATCTTCCGGCACGGCTGAGGTTTTCATTACCGCGCGGCCAAGGTTGCCACTCAGCACTTTAGTACCACCGTGGTGAGAGAACGGTTTGTCGATAGTCGCGATAACGTCAGTGTCCAGCGATGCGCTCGCACCCTCGCGCCAGTCCAGTTTGCCCTCGTTGAGCCACGGCTCCAGGGTGTAATGGTTCAGACCAAAACCGGCCACGGTGTTCACATCTTCATGCAACAGACCGCCCTTGAGCAGCTCGCGCATCAGCACCGGCACGCCACCTGCGGCCTGGAAGTGGTTAATATCTGCCGGGCCATTCGGGTACAGGCGCGCCATCAGCGGCACCGCTTCTGACAGGTCAGAGAAGTCGTCCCAGTTGATGATAATGCCCGCTGCACGCGCCATCGCCACCAGGTGCATGGTGTGGTTGGTTGAACCGCCGGTTGCCAGCAACGCCACGATGCCGTTAACCACGACTTTTTCATCAATCATCTTACCAAGCGGCATCCACTCGTTGCCGTTGCCGGTCAGGCGCGTCACCTGGCGGGCTGCTGCTGCGGTCAGTTCGGCGCGCAGCGGTGCATCCGGGTGCACAAACGAGGAGCCCGGCAGCTGCATACCCATAAACTCAACCACCATCTGGTTGGTATTGGCCGTACCGTAGAAGGTGCAGGTGCCCGGCGCGTGATAGGACGCCGCCTCAGACTCCAGCAGCGCATTTCTGTCAACTTTGCCTTCGGCAAAGAGCTGGCGAATACGCACTTTCTCTTTGTTCGGCAGACCACTAGCCATTGGACCTGACGGCACGAAGACGGCTGGCAGGTGACCAAACGACAGTGCCGCCATCGCAAGCCCAGGCACGATTTTATCGCACACGCCAAGGTAGAGGGCACCGTCGAACATATTGTGAGACAGGCCCACCGCCGCTGACATGGCAATCACTTCGCGGCTCAGCAGCGACAACTCCATCCCGTCCTGGCCCTGGGTCACGCCGTCACACATGGCAGGCACAGCGCCTGCGACCTGGCCGACCGCCCCTGCGCTGTGCAGCGCCTGACGAATCTGATCCGGGTAAGTTTCATACGGCTGATGCGCAGAGAGCATGTCGTTATAAGAGGTAATGATCGCAATGTTGTTACGCAACATGCTTTTCAGCGCAGCCTTGTCTTCAGGCTGACAGGCCGCAAAGCCGTGGGCAAGGTTGCCACAGGCCAGTTCTGAACGATGTACGGTTTTTGACTTCACCGCTTCAATGCGTGCCAGGTAGGCTTCGCGGGTCGGACGTGAGCGTTCAACGATGCGTTTTGTTACGCGTAACAAATTAGGGTTCATAGGGACTCCTTATAATCTTTATTGCCATAAGCGGCACGTGCAGCTTCAGGTCTCGGCGCAAAATCGCGTCAAACGCAGGAAGCACACTGCTCTTGGGCAAAATCGCTTCAGCTAGTTTAAATAAAAAAGCCCCGCGGGTGAACCTCGCGGGGCTTTATTGACAAAAAAAGTATGCCACTTCTGAGTTAGATCATGTTACCGGTAAAATAAACATCAGTTGGCATCGATTATTTCTTATTCAAACTCGTTCCAGGAACGTCCGTCACGCGTGATCATCGCCACCGAGGCAACCGGTCCCCAGGTCCCTGCCTGATACGGTTTTGGCGCATCGTTGTCTGCCGCCCAAGCTTCGGTGATGGAGTCCACCCATTTCCATGCTTCTTCGACTTCATCGCGGCGCACAAACAGCGCCTGAATACCGCGCATCGTCTCCAGCAACAGGCGCTCGTAAGCATCGGCCAGATGTGCCTGGTTGAAGGTTTCAGAGTAGCTCAGGTCAAGTTTGGTGGTTTGCAGGTTGTGTTTATGATCCAGCCCCGGCACTTTATTGAGGATCTGGATATCCACCCCTTCGTCCGGCTGCAGGCGAATGGTGAGCTTGTTCTGCGGCAGTTCCTGCCAGGACTCTTTAAACAGGTTGAGCGCCGGGCTTTTGAAGTAAACCACGACTTCAGAGCACTTGGTCGGCAGACGCTTGCCGGTACGCAGGTAAAACGGCACGCCAGACCAGCGCCAGTTGTCGATATCTACACGGATAGCCACAAAGGTTTCAGTACAACTGCTCTTGTTCGCGCCTTCTTCTTCCAGATAGCCCGGCACTTTTTTACCCTGGGCAAAGCCTGAGGTGTACTGGCCGCGCACGGTTTTCTCACGCACGTTAGAACGGTCAATGCGGCGCAGTGCCTGCAGGACTTTTACTTTCTCATCGCGGATATGGTCAGCGGTGAGGTCCGGCGGCGGTGCCATCGCAATCATGCACAAAATTTGCAGCAGGTGGTTTTGCACCATATCGCGCATCTGACCGGCCTGGTCAAAATACCCCCAGCGCCCTTCGATACCCACTTCTTCTGCCACCGTGATTTCCACGTGATCGATAGTGCGGTTATCCCAGTTGTTCACAAACAGCGAGTTGGCAAAACGCAGCGCCAGCAGGTTCAGCACCGTCTCTTTACCCAGATAGTGGTCAATGCGGTAAACCTGGCACTCCTCGAAAAACTCGCCCACCTGGTTGTTGATTTCCTGTGAGGTCTCAAGGGAGGTGCCAAGCGGTTTTTCCATCACCACGCGCGCGGGCTTGGCGTTAAGTTTTGCCGCACCCAGTCCTTTGCAAATGGCGCCAAAGGTGCTGGGCGGCATAGCAAAATAGTTAATAGTGGTGCGGTTTTTCTGGTCGAGTTTTTTGCCAAGCTTGCTGAAGCCTGCTGTGTCGTTAACGTCAAGGTTGCAAAAATCAAGGCGAGCGCTGAGCTTGTCCCACAGCGCTTCATCAATCTTCTCTTTCATGAAGGTTTCGAGCGCTTCGCGAATCACTTTGGTGTACGCGGCCTTGTCCCAGTCTGCACGCCCGACACCAAGAATGCGCGTGTCCGGGTGAATCTGGCCTGCCTTTTCCAGCTGATACAGGGAAGGCAGCAGTTTACGGCGCGCAAGATCGCCTTTCGCACCGAAAATCACCAGATCGCACGCCTGCGCTGTTTGCGTTACCGCCATGTTATTCTCCTCGTTATCGGCCGGCCCGGCGCTCTGCAGCCGGGCCCACTTGTAATTTTATTACAATGCACTGTACTTCATTTTACATAAGGCGCGAACACAGGTTGTGCCTTTCACTGCATAAACCCGCCGCTTTCCCCACGGTCGCCGGTTTTGTGCACTACAGTGATACTGCAGGAAATCAGAGCACGATCATGTAATGAAAAAAAACTACAACATCATCAGCCTGTTGTTAGCGCACCGTCTCTGACGAAGAGTATATTCAGACAATCGCTGGCGTGCGATTTTTGCCTGCCTGGGACGTTAATTTTTTGGTGAGACCCCTGTCGATGATGAATATGCTGGAAAACATCCAGGCACAGCTGGAACGACTGAGTAAATCGGAACGAAAGGTGGCAGACACAATTCTTAGTGCGCCGCAGGAAGCCATTCATAAAAGTATTGCCGCCCTTGCCGCGCAAGCAGGCGTGAGCGAACCCACCGTCAATCGCTTTTGCCGTCGCCTGGACACTCGCGGTTTTCCCGACTTTAAACTGCTGCTGGCGCAAAGCCTCGCCACCGGCACACCGTGGGTCAACCGCAACGTCGATGAAAACGACGACGTCAGCGCCTACAGCGACAAAATTTTTGAGTCTGCCATGGCGAGTTTAGCCCAGGTACGCAACGGGCTGGACATCAACGCCGTTAACCGCGCCGTAGACTGGTTGAGCCAGGCCAAAAAGCTCTCTTTTTTCGGACTGGGTTCCTCCTCAACCGTTGCACACGACGCAATGAACAAATTTCTGCGCTTTAATGTGCCGGTATTCTGGTCAGACGATATTGTGCTGCAACGCATGAGCTGCATGAACAGTGGCGAAGGCGACGTAGTTGTGCTGTTCTCCCACACCGGACGCACCCGTCAGATTGTGGAGCTGGCGCGCCTGGCGCATGAAAACGACGCGATGGTTATTGCCGTTACGACCGCCAACACGCCGCTTGCCCACGAAGCCGGGCTGGCACTGTTGCTGGATGTGCCGGAAGATACCGACGTTTACATTCCGATGGTCTCACGTCTGGCCCAGCTCACGCTGCTTGATGTGCTGGCCACCGGTTATACCCTACGCCGTGGCGCGAAATTCAGAGATAACTTGAAGCGAGTCAAAGAAGCTTTACGGGAATCGCGGTTTGATAGAGGGCCTATCGTTCCCGGTAAAACGCCGTGAATTATCTAACTAAGTTGTCACTTACAGGGTCATTCGGGTAACGTGTCAGGCCAGTCCTGCCTTACCGGATTTTTCAGTTCACGCATCACCGAAGTTGTTTCAGTCAACGGAGTATTAAATGTCCAGACGGCTACGCAGAACCAAAATTGTCACCACCTTAGGTCCAGCTACCGATCGCGATAACAACCTTGAGAAGGTTATCGCCGCCGGTGCTAACGTTGTACGCATGAATTTCTCCCACGGAACAGCAGAAGACCACCTGCTACGCGCCAACAAAGTGCGCGAGATTGCGGCGAAACTGGGCCGCCACGTTGCCATTCTCGGTGACCTTCAGGGCCCAAAAATTCGCGTATCGACCTTTAAAGAAGGCAAAGTGTTTCTCAATATCGGCGACAAGTTTCTGCTTGATGCCAACCTGGGCAAAGGCGAAGGCGACAAAGAGAAAGTGGGCATCGACTATAAAGGTCTGCCTGCGGACGTGGTGCCGGGCGACATCCTGCTGCTTGACGATGGCCGCGTACAGTTAAAAGTGCTGGAAGTTCAGGGCATGAAAGTATTCACCGAAGTGACCGTCGGTGGCCCGCTCTCCAACAATAAAGGCATTAATAAGCTCGGTGGCGGCCTGTCTGCTGAAGCGCTGACCGAGAAAGATAAAGCCGATATCCTGACTGCTGCGAAAATCGGCGTGGATTATCTGGCTGTCTCCTTCCCTCGCTGTGGCGAAGACCTGAACTATGCCCGCCGCCTCGCACGCGATGCAGGCTGCGATGCGCATATCGTGTCCAAAGTTGAACGTGCTGAAGCCGTATCCAGCGAAGAAGCGATGGATGACATCATTCTCGCCTCCGACGTGGTGATGGTTGCCCGTGGCGATCTGGGTGTTGAAATCGGCGATCCGGAACTGGTTGGCATCCAGAAAACCCTCATTCGTCGTGCGCGTAAGCTGAATCGTGCCGTCATCACCGCCACACAGATGATGGAGTCGATGATAACCAACCCGATGCCAACCCGTGCCGAGGTGATGGACGTTGCCAACGCCGTACTCGATGGCACCGACGCCGTGATGTTGTCTGCTGAAACTGCCGCAGGCCAGTACCCGGCAGAAACCGTCGCGGCAATGGCGCGCGTGTGCCTGGGCGCAGAAAAAATCCCCAGCATTAACGTCTCCAAACACCGCCTGGACGTGCAGTTCGATAACGTCGAAGAGGCGCTGGCGATGTCAGCCATGTATGCCGCTAACCACACCCGCGGTGTCACGGCGATTATCACCATGACCGAATCTGGCCGTACGGCGCTAATGACCTCGCGCATCAGCTCTGGCCTGCCGATTTTCGCTATGTCGCGTCACGAACGCACGCTCAATCTGACGGCGCTGTACCGTGGCGTTACCCCGGTACACTTCGACAGTAAGAGCGATGGCGTTGCCGCCGCTCAGGATGCTGCCAACCTGCTGCGCGACAAAGGTTATCTGATGTCCGGCGACCTGGTTATCGTGACTCAGGGCGATGTGATGGGCACTATTGGTACCACCAATACCACCCGTATCCTGACGGTGGACTGATAAACTACAAAAAGTAAAAGGGGCCGACTGGCCCCTTTTTTTTATCGCGGATGTTCGTTACTTACTGCCTTTCGGCCAGAGATCTTTACGCACGTAAGGCTCAGTCTCCCCTTCCTTGCGCGTCTTCAGCAGCTTCAGTATCCAGGTGTACTGCTCCGGATGTGGCCCCACCAGGATTTCCACTTCCTCATTCATGCGTCGGGCAATCGTATGATCGTCAGCGTCTATCAAGTCATCCATCGGCGGGCGAATATAGATATCGAGCCGATGGGTGCTGGCGTTATAAACGGGAAATAGCGGCACCACACGCGCGCGACAAACCTTCATCAGGCGGCCAATGGCAGGCAACGTCGCTTTGTAGGTTGCGAAGAAATCGACAAATTCGCTGTGCTCAGCACCGTGGTCCTGGTCAGGCAGGTAATAGCCCCAGTAACCCTGGCGCACTGAACTGATAAACGGTTTGATGCCGTCATTACGTGCATGCATACGCCCACCAAAGCGGCGACGCACTCGGTTCCAGATGTAGTCAAACAGCTGGTTGCCCTGGTTGTGGAACATCGCCGCCATCTTCTGACCGCTGGCGGCCATCAGCATGGCAGGAATATCCACCGCCCAACCGTGTGGCACGAGGAAAATAACCTTTTCGTTATTTGCCTGCATTGCATCAATGATGTCTTTGCCGTGCCAGTCCACCCGCTCCAGCACCTTTTTCGGGTCACGCAGCCCCAGCTCGGCCATCATCGCCATCGACTGCGGTGCTGTTTCAAACATGCTATCGATAATGGCTTCGCGGCGCGCTTCCGGCAACTCAGGGAAACAGTACAGCAAGTTGATGCGTGCCCGGCGACGTGCACTTTTCGCAAGCTTGCCGGCAGTGCGCCCCAGCGCCCCTAACAGCGGATCGCGAATGGCCACCGGTGTCCAGGCAAGGCCCGCGAAAGCAAAAACACCGAGCCAGGAACCCCAGTAGCGCGGATGCAAAAAGGCCTTCTGGAACTCAGGAATAAACTCGATGTGTGACTTTTTTTCTTTTTCCATGTTCTTCCCGGCACGAAGCCGATTCATTTATCACAGTTCAGACTGCTTTATTTTAACGGTAGCTGGGACTTTTCCAAACAAAAAGCCGGTCACAGACCGGCTTTTGACCTTCAGATGCGTTCTTTAGTCGAACCGCAGCTGCGGCAATACTTCTTTGGCCGTCGCCAGGAAGTCGCGGCGGTCGGTACCTGCCAGCCCTTCCGAACGCGGCAGTTTCGCCGTCAGCGGGTTAACAGCCTGCTGGTTGATCCACACTTCATAGTGCAGGTGCGGCCCCGTGGAACGCCCGGTATTGCCCGACAGCGCAATACGTTCACCGCGCTTCACCTTCTGGCCTGGTGTGACGAGCAGTTTCTTCAGGTGCATATAGCGCGTGGTATATGAACGACCATGGCGAATCGCGATGTAGTAACCCGCAGCACCGCTGCGCTTGGCAACCACCACTTCACCGTCACCCACCGCCAGCACTGGCGTCCCCTGCGGCATAGCAAAGTCAACACCACGGTGCGGCGCAACACGCCCGGTCACCGGGTTTGTACGACGCGGGTTAAAGTTTGAAGAGACGCGGAACTGTCGCGAAGTCGGGAAACGCATAAAGCCTTTCGCCAGACCCGCACCGTTGCGGTCATAGAATTTACCGTCTTCTGCGCGAATACCGTAATAGTCCTTACCGCTGCTGCGCACGCGTACGCCCACAAGCTGACTCTGCTCGCGCTTGCCGTCGAGCATTTCACGCGACATCAGCACTGCAAACTCATCGCCTTTTTTGAGCTTACGGAAGTCCATCTGCCACTGCATCGCTTTGATCACGGCATTAATTTCCGTGGTGGTCAGGCCTGCGGAACGGGCGCTGGCAACGAAGCTGCTGCCTACTGTCCCTTTAAGGAGACTGTTCACCCAGTCGCCCTGTTGGGTTTCGCTCGTCATCTTCCACGCACCGGCTTTATTGCGCTCGTAGGTACGGGTTTCACGGCGAGAGACTTCCCACGTCAGGGTCTGCAGGTCGCCGTCTGCGTTCAGCGTCCAGGAGAGTTGCTGGCCGATTTTCAGATTACGCAGATCTTTATCAGCCTGCGTCAGGCGGCCAATTTCCGACATATCGATGCCGTACTGATTCAGTACGCTGCTAAACGTATCACCGGTAGAAACAACATATTCATGCAGTCCGGTATCCGAGGCGATTTTGTCATCCAGCTCATCCTGTGGGATGGCTTCTTCTTCCTGCGGTGTCTGATCGATAGGCTCACTGGCCTCAGGCAAAAGGGAACGAATATCCTCTTTTCCCAGCTCAATGCTTTTAACTATCGGTGTGGATTCGGTGTGGTACACAAAGGGCCGCCAGACGGCGGCCGCAAGAGTAAGAACCGTAAGCGACCCCAACATCACACGATGGGGTCGCGGTAAATTGTTAAACGCCAGGGCGACAGAGCGGGCTATCTGTTGCACGTATTCACTTCCTCGTTATGCTCCTTTCAGGCAACTGGCGTATTGATGCGAAAGTTGGGTAAGAAATTGCATGTAGCTGTCTTTACCCAGCGCAATAGCGGTGCCGAGAGGATCCAGCGTACCCATTTGTACCTGCGTTCCTCTGGCAACGGCTTCAATCACGGCCGGCCTGAATTGTGGCTCAGCAAAGACGCATTCGGCCTTCTGCTCAACCAACTGTGTTCTGATTTCATGTAAGCGCTGCGCACCAGGCTGGATTTCAGGGTTTACGGTAAAGTGCCCCAGTGGGGTAAGTCCGTAGTGTTGTTCAAAATACCCGTAGGCATCATGAAACACGTAATACCCTTTTCCTTTTAGCGGTGACAGCTCATTTGCCAACGTTTCATCGGTTTTTGCTAATTCTGCCTCGAAACGCTGCAGGTTAGCATCCAATTTGTTCTTATTTTCAGGCATAAGTTCAACTAATTTTTGATGGATTGCAACCGCTGAAAGCCTTGCTATGACTGGGGATAGCCATAAATGCATGTTGTACTCCCCATGATGGTGATCTGCATCACCTTTTTCATGGTCATGCTCGTGGTTATCCTCGTGGTCGTGAGCGCCTTTCATCAGCAGTGGTTTCACATCATTTAGTGCGACAAGCGACAGCCGCTTTTGCTCGGCCAGGCGGGCAACGGGCTTCGTCATGAACGCCTCCATCTCCGGCCCGACCCATACCACTAAGTCAGCGTTTTGCAAGCGTTTTATATCAGACGGACGCAATGCATAATCATGCTCGGAGGCGCCGTCAGGCAGTAAAACCGTCGTCCCGGTCACGCCATCGGCAATCGCTGACGCGATAAATCCGAGGGGTTTAATGGAGGCGACAACATCGGCCTGAGCGGAGGTTGTCGCGCCACACCACAGTGCGGTTGAAAAAGCAGCGAAAAGAAGCGTGTTTTTATGTAACATAATGCAACTGGTCATCGTTTTGGCTGAGGAAGATGTGATATTATAACATCCGATAACTTCTGCAACGTTTAAATCGACATGACAAATCTGGTCTCCCTGGAAAACATCTCAGTTTCATTTGGCGCACGCCGCGTGCTGACAGATATCTCGCTTAATCTGCACACAGGCCGCATTCTCACCCTGCTGGGACCAAACGGTGCGGGCAAATCAACGCTGGTGCGCGTGGTGCTCGGACTCGTAGCACCTGACGGCGGCCTCATCAAGCGCACCCCGAATCTGCGCATTGGCTATGTCCCACAGAAATTACACCTTGATGCCACGCTGCCGCTGACGGTAAGCCGCTTCATGCGCCTGCGCCCTGGTGTGAAAAAGAGTGACATTCAGCCTGCGCTGGTGCGCGTGCAGGCCGCACACCTTATTGATGCCCCGATGCAAAAACTCTCCGGCGGTGAAACTCAGCGCGTACTGCTGGCACGTGCGTTGCTTAATCAGCCGCAGCTGCTGGTGCTGGATGAACCAACGCAAGGCGTTGACGTTAACGGCCAGCTCGCCCTCTACGATTTAATCAACAAACTGCGTCATGAACTGGGTTGCGCGGTGCTGATGGTGTCCCATGACCTGCACCTGGTGATGGCGAAAACCGACGAAGTACTGTGCCTTAACCACCACATTTGCTGCTCCGGCACGCCGGAAGTGGTCTCCGCGCATCCGCAGTTTATTTCCATGTTCGGCCCGCGCGGTGCAGAACAGCTTGGCATTTATCGCCACCATCACAATCACCGCCACGATTTGCAGGGCAAAATTATTCTGCGCAGAGGAAACGGCCAGTCATGATTGAACTGTTATTCCCCGGCTGGCTTGCCGGGATCCTGCTCGCGTGCGCGGCTGGTCCGCTGGGTTCGTTTGTGGTCTGGCGCCGCATGTCTTATTTTGGCGATACCCTCGCCCACGCCTCGCTGCTGGGTGTGGCATTCGGCCTGTTGCTCAATATCAACCCGTTTTATGCCGTGATTGCGATAACGCTGCTGCTGGCGCTGGCGCTGGTCTGGCTGGAAAAACGCCCTAATATCGCCATTGATACGCTTTTAGGCATCATGGCTCACAGTGCGCTGTCGCTGGGCCTGGTGGTGGTGAGCCTGATGTCCGGTATTCGCGTGGATTTGATGGCCTATCTGTTTGGCGACCTGCTGTCGGTAACACCTGAAGACCTCGCCGCGATTGCCGCAGGCGTGGTGGTGGTTATCGCTATCCTGTGCTGGCAATGGCGCAATCTGCTCGCCATGACAATAAGTCCTGATCTCGCGTTTGTTGACGGCGTTAAGCTTCAGCGTGTCAGACTGCTGCTGATGCTGGTTACCGCGCTCACCATCGGTGTAGCGATGAAGTTTGTCGGTGCGCTGATAATCACCTCGCTGTTGATTATCCCGGCGGCGACAGCACGCCGCTTTGCCCGCACGCCTGAGCAGATGGCCTGGGTTGCCGTGGGGATTGGCATGGTTGCCGTTACCGGCGGCCTTGCGTTTTCTGCAAGCTATGACACTCCCGCCGGCCCGTCTGTGGTGCTCTGCGCCGCGCTGTTATTCATTCTCAGTATGATGCGCCGCCAGCCGGTATAAATAACGGCTGTCTCCCGGTCACACAGACCGGGAGATGGTGCTAAAAAATGCCCCTTCATCTCTCGGCCTTCACCTCACAAATCCGTACCGGTGGACAAATAAACAGATGCAGATTGCTGCAAGCCAGACTACCCTGTGCAGCATATCTTCCGGCACCGTACCGGAAAACCTCATTAAAACCTGCCATCGCACTCAGGGAGAACGTTATGTTGCCAATTATGCGCACTCGCGATTTCAAAAAGTTTCTTGTCGCCGCCGGAATTGTCTTTGTGATTGCTGTTTCAGTGATTTCGAGAGTGACTTTTGAAGGCGTTGTGGAGCAGTACAATTTACCGATGGAAAACTGGACGGTAGGTATGTTTTTCATCCAGGGTGCGTGGGTGTTTATTTACAGCATCATGTTTACGCTTATCGGCTCACTGCCCTTCGCGTTTTACTTCCTTGGCCCCAAATCCAATCACGACAGCTAAGTCTTTTAGCCTGATGCAAAACCGGGGCATTACGCCCCGGTTTGGTCTGTTTTAACAAAAATGCTTTTACGGATAATCCGGCGGGGTGATGCCAAAATGCGTCCACGCACGCGGTGTTGCAATGCGTCCACGCGGCGTGCGCTGTAAAAAGCCCTGCTGAATCAGGTACGGCTCCAGCACGTCTTCAATGGTTTCGCGCTCCTCGCCAATTGCCGCCGCCAGGTTATCCAGCCCGACCGGGCCACCGAGGAATTTATCCAGCACCGCCAGCAGCAGCTTGCGATCCATGTAATCAAAGCCTTCGGCATCCACATTGAGCATATCCAGCGCCTGTGACGCAATGTCATAGTTAATCACGCCGTTGTGGCGCACTTCGGCAAAGTCGCGCACGCGGCGCAGCAGGCGGTTAGCGATACGTGGTGTACCGCGCGCACGGCGCGCCACTTCCAGCGCGCCCTCTTCGCTCATCTCCAGACCCAGGCAGGCGGCGCTGCGCCCCACAATATGCTGCAAATCTGCCACCTGATAGAACTCCAGACGCTGCACAATACCGAAGCGGTCGCGCAGCGGCGAGGTCAACGAACCAGCACGCGTGGTGGCACCAATCAGGGTAAACGGCGGCAAATCAATTTTAATCGAGCGCGCCGCCGGGCCTTCACCAATCATGATATCAAGCTGGTAGTCTTCCATCGCCGGATACAGCACTTCTTCAACAACTGGCGACAGACGGTGAATTTCGTCAATAAACAGCACGTCGTGCGGTTCAAGGTTGGTGAGCATGGCCGCCAGATCGCCTGCCTTTTCCAGCACCGGGCCGGAGGTGGTGCGCAGGTTCACACCCATTTCGTTGGCGACAATGTTGGCAAGCGTGGTTTTACCCAGCCCCGGCGGGCCGAAGATAAGCAGATGGTCCAGCGCGTCGCCGCGTAATCTCGCCGCTTCGATAAAGATCTCCATCTGCGAGCTTACCTGCGGCTGGCCGACGTACTCTGCCAGCATCTTCGGGCGAATAGCGCGGTCAGCGGCCTCTTCCACCGGACTCGAGCCAGGTGCTATCAGGCGATCGGCTTCAATCATCCTCTACCTCACAGCGCCGCACGCAGCGCTTCACGAATCAGGGTTTCACTGTCAGCGCCGCTGCGGGCAATTTTGCTTATCATGCGGCTTGCTTCCTGTGGTTTATAGCCCAGCGATACCAGCGCGGCAACCGCCTCAGCTTCAGCATCGTCAGCCACTGGTCCTGCGGGTGACGTCAGTTCGAGGTCTGCCGCTGGTGTAAACAGGTCGCCGTGCATGCCTTTGAAGCGGTCTTTCATTTCTACCACCAGCCGCTCGGCCGTCTTCTTACCAATGCCCGGCAGCTTCACCAGCGAAGCGGGCTCTTCGCGCTCAACGGCGTTGACAAACTGCTGCGCCGACATGCCGGAGAGAATGGCCAGCGCCAGCTTCGGCCCTACGCCGTTAACCTTGATTAGCTCACGAAACAGCGTGCGCTCCTGCTTGTTGTTGAACCCAAACAGCAGCTGTGCGTCTTCACGCACCACAAAATGGGTAAACACCACCGTTTCTTTGCCGGTTTCCGGCAATTCATAAAAGCAGGTCATCGGCATATGCACTTCATACCCAACGCCGCCCGCCTCCAGCAATACCAGCGGTGGCTGTTTTTCCAGGACGATGCCTCTGAGTCTACCTATCACATTTTGCTCCTGCTTTTATTCATGCCGGTGTCGATGGCGCACATCATATAAAAAAGGCTGGATAGGTATCCAGCCTTTTATTGCTTTAGCGTAGCCTGTATTGCTTTAGCGTAGCCTGTATTGCTTTAGCGTAGCCTGCCGCGCGCGAGATTGAGACGCGTGCTGCTTATCTGCAAGGCGTTCTGGCTCACGTGACAGTGGGTAATGGCGATAGCCAGTGCGTCGGCGGCGTCTGCCTGCGGGTTAGCGGGCAGTTTTAGCAGGTTGCGCACCATGTGCTGCACCTGGCTTTTATCCGCCCCGCCGGTGCCTACCACCGTTTGTTTCACCTGGCGTGCCGCATATTCAAACACCGGCAACTCGCCGTTAACCGCCGCCACAATGGCCGCACCGCGCGCCTGGCCAAGCTTAAGCGCCGAGTCGGCATTTTTGGCCATAAAGACCTGCTCAATGGCAAAAACATCTGGCTGAAACTGGGTAATCAGCTCGCTCACCCCGGCGTAAATCAGCTTCAGTCGGGTGGGCAAGTCATCCACTTTTGTGCGGATGCAGCCGCTGCCAAGATAAGTAAGCTGTCTACCCGTCTGGCGAATCACCCCATAGCCGGTAATGCGCGAACCAGGGTCGATGCCGAGAATAATGGCCATTGCGCCTCTCAGATTAGTCGCGGGAAATTACCCTGAATAGCCCGACCGCATGTTTGCCATGCGGTCGGCAGGCCGTTGGCCCGTAACATCACATCAGAGCGTAGCCGCAACCTCGTCGGAGATCTCACCGTTGTGGTAAACCTCCTGCACGTCATCACAGTCTTCAAGCATGTCGATAAGACGCAGCATCTTCGGTGCGGTTTCCGCATCCAGGTCTGCTTTGGTGGACGGAATCTGAGAAACCTCGGCGCTCTCGGCTTTAAAGCCTGCCGCTTCCAGCGCATCTTTCACCTGACCGAGCTCTTCCCACGCGGTGTACACGTCGATAGCGCCATCGTCATAGCTCACCACGTCTTCAGCGCCCGCTTCAAGCGCGGCTTCCATCACGGCGTCTTCATCAATGCCCTCAGCAAACGATATAACGCCTTTTTTGCTGAACAGGTAAGACACTGAGCCGTCGGTGCCAAGGTTGCCGCCGCATTTGCTGAACGCGTGGCGAACTTCGCCCACGGTGCGGTTACGGTTATCACTCAGGCATTCCACCATCACGGCAGTGCCGCCCGGGCCGTAGCCTTCATAGATGATGGTTTCCATGTTCGCGTCTTCATCACCGCCCACACCACGCGCAATAGCGCGGTTAAGCGTGTCGCGCGTCATGTTGTTGGAGAGCGCTTTATCGATAGCCGCGCGCAGACGCGGGTTGGATGCCGCATCGCCGCCGCCGAGCTTCGCCGCGGTGACCAGCTCGCGAATGATTTTAGTGAAGATTTTACCACGCTTAGCGTCCTGGGCCGCCTTACGGTGTTTCGTGTTGGCCCATTTACTATGACCTGCCATATCTCTCTCCAGAATTGTCCTGTACTCAACGACACTGCGCTGCGCGCAACACGCCGGTATTAAGGCTCAAATTAATAACAAAACTCTTCTATCGCCTGCCGGTTACTCCACGACAGCGTCAGCGCAGCAGCCTCATGCGCATCCAGCCATTGCCAGGCCAGATGCTCGCTGATGGCGACCTGTCGCTCGCAGGGCAGCGCCAGAGAAAACCAGTATTCGGTATTGTGAAACGTGCCCGGCGCGTAGCGATGACGCAAATGGGCAAAAATTTCAAATTCCACGGTACGGTTGCGATCGATTAACGCCAGCTGCTCGCCATCAATATCAATGGCGACCTCTTCCATGACTTCGCGTTTTGCCGCGTGTGCCGCCAGCTCATCCGCCTCCAGGCTGCCGGTTACCGACTGCCAGAAGGCGGGATCGTCGCGCCGTTGCAGCATCAGCACCCGCCCGGTGTCCTCGGCGTAAATCACTACCAGTACCGAGACGGGACGCTTATATGCCATGTTAGTTGCTCTCACCCTTTTTCACGACGGCAATGCTCAGTTCTTCCAGCGACTGCGGGTTCGCAAAGCTTGGGGCTTCGGTCATCAGGCAGGCTGCGGCCGTGGTTTTCGGGAACGCGATAACGTCGCGGATGTTGTCGGTGCCGGTCAGCAGCATTACCAGGCGGTCCAGGCCAAACGCCAGTCCCGCATGCGGCGGTGTGCCGTACTTGAGCGCATCCAGCAGGAAGCCGAATTTTTCGCGCTGCTCCTGCTCATTAATGCCGAGGATGCCAAACACGGTCTGCTGCATCTCACCGCTGTGGATACGCACCGAGCCACCGCCCACTTCGTAACCGTTGATAACCATATCGTAGGCGTTAGCAATGGCGGTTTCCGGCTCAGCCTTCAGCTCGGCTGGCGTCATATCGCGCGGCGAGGTGAACGGGTGGTGCATCGCGGTCAGGCCGCCTTCGCCGTTGTCTTCAAACATCGGGAAGTCGATAACCCACAGCGGCGCCCAGGCGCTGTCGTCAGTGATTGCCAGGTCTTTGCCGATTTTCAGGCGCAGTGCGCCGAGTGCGTCAGACACCACACGCGTTTTGTCCGCGCCAAAGAAAATCATGTCGCCATCCTGCGCGTCGGTACGCGCCAGGATCGCTTGTACAATCTCAGCGTTCAGGAATTTTGCCACCGGGCTGTTGATGCCGTCCAGGCCCGCGCTACGCTCGTTCACTTTGATGTACGCCAGACCCTTCGCGCCGTAGATTTCGACGAACTTACCGTATTCATCAATCTGCTTACGGGTAAGGCTCGCGCCACCTGGCACGCGCAGTGCGGCCACGCGGCCTTTGGCATCGTTCGCCGGGCCTGAGAAGACTTTAAATTCTACGTCTTTCAGCAAATCGGCAACATCCACCAGCTCCATCGGGTTACGCAGGTCTGGTTTGTCAGAACCGTAACGGCGGTCCGCTTCGGCAAAGGTCATGATCGGGAAATCACCCAGATCCACGCCTTTCACGTCCAGCCACAGCTGACGCACCATTTTTTCCATCACTTCACGCACCTGCGGCGCAGTCATGAAGGAGGTTTCCACGTCTATCTGAGTGAATTCTGGCTGGCGGTCGGCACGCAGGTCTTCGTCACGAAAGCACTTCACAATCTGGTAGTAGCGATCGAAGCCCGACATCATCAGCAGCTGCTTGAACAGCTGCGGCGACTGCGGCAGTGCATAGAATTTACCTTTATGCACGCGGCTCGGTACCAGATAGTCACGCGCACCTTCCGGCGTGGCTTTAGTCAGCATCGGCGTTTCGATATCAAGAAAACCGTGCTCGTCCATAAAGCGGCGCACAAAGCTTGTGATACGTGCGCGGGTTTTCAGGCGCTGGGCCATTTCCGGGCGACGTAAATCCAGATAGCGGTATTTCAGACGCGCTTCTTCAGTATTGACCTGGTTTGAGTCCAGCGGCAGCGGCTCGGCGCGGTTGATAATGGTCAACTCAGTGGCAAATACTTCGACTTCACCGGTTGCCATGTCGCTATTAACGTTACGCCCTTCGCGCGCACGCACGGTGCCGGTAATCTGGATGCAGAACTCATTACGCAGTTCAGAGGCCAGTTTGAACGCCTCTTCACGATCCGGGTCGAAAAACACCTGCACGATACCTTCACGGTCGCGCATATCAATGAAGATGAGACTTCCGAGATCGCGACGGCGGTTGACCCAACCGCAAAGCGTTACTTGCTGCCCCACGTGGGACAACCGGAGTTGCCCGCAATATTCTGTACGCATGAGATATCCTTTTATTTGCCGCAGGGGCTGGCTGCCACTGGCGCCACGACGCGGCTGTTGTCGTCTGTCACAACGGAATAAAAAAGGCGGCTATTATACTGGATATTCGGCCTGACGATAAGCCCGCCGCCGCCTGCCCGCACGTTTGCTGCGCGCTTTGCGCAATGCAATACGCTAAGCCAGCCCGTTATTCTCACAAAATCTAACAAAAAGAGTAAACCTTTAAAGCGCGAGCGGCTTAAAGTAACGTTGAATTATCAATTTGTTAACGGAGTACCTATGTTTCAGATTAACGCACAGAAGACCGCGCTGGTGGTTATCGATCTTCAGGAAGGTATTCTGCCGTTCGCCGCAGGGCCACACAGCGCAGATGACGTTGTTGCCCGTGCCGCAATGCTTGCCGAGAAGTGCCGGGCCGCCGGTGCGCCGGTGGTGCTGGTGCGCGTGGGTTGGTCAGCCGATTTTGCCGAGGCGTTAAAACAGCCGGTCGATGCGGCACACGCCGGTGGCGCGCTACCGGCAGACTGGTGGACATATCCGCTTGCGCTGGGTAAGCGTGACAGTGATATTGAAGTGACCAAACGCCAGTGGGGCGCGTTTTACGGCACTGACCTGGAATTACAGTTGCGCCGCCGCAGCATCGATACCATTATCCTGTGCGGTATCGCGACGAATATTGGCGTGGAGTCGACCGCCCGCAACGCCTGGGAACTGGGCTTTAACCTGGTGATTGCCGAAGACGCCTGTAGCGCTGCCGACAGCGCGCAGCACAACAACAGCTTCACCCATATTTTCCCCCGCATCGGACGCGTTCGCAGCACCGA
Source organism: Enterobacteriaceae bacterium 4M9 (assembly GCA_010092695.1). Taxonomy (GTDB): domain Bacteria; phylum Pseudomonadota; class Gammaproteobacteria; order Enterobacterales; family Enterobacteriaceae; genus Tenebrionibacter. The sequence goes on from JAADJJ010000001.1 coordinate 3,052,518, forward strand.
TGAGATCCTCACGGCCCTGTCATGATTCGCATCGGTCTCCCGCAATGGTCGCACCCAAAGTGGGCGCGTCTTGGCATCAGCAGCCTTGAAGATTACGCACGCCATTTTGACTGCGTAGAGGGTAACACCACGCTTTATGCCCTGCCCTCCGTGGAGACCGTCGCGCGCTGGCAGGCCATGACCACCGACAGCTTTCGCTTCTGCTTTAAATTCCCGGCCACCATCAGCCACCAGGCAGCGCTGCGCAACTGTGACGATTTACGCGAAGAGTTTTTCACCCGCATGGCGCCGCTGGCAACACGCATCGGCCAGTACTGGCTGCAACTCCCCGCCGCCTTTGGCCCGCGGGATTTGCCTGCACTGTGGGCGTTTCTCGATACGCTGCCGGGTGAGTTTCGCTACGGGGTTGAGGTACGTCATCAGCAGTTTTTCGCCAAAGGTGAAGAGGAGCAGGCGCTCAACCGTGGTCTACACGCGCGCAATATAAACCGGGTGGTGCTCGACAGCCGCCCGGTACACAGCGCCCTGCCCCACAGCGAGGCGGTTCGCGAAGCCCAGCGCAAAAAACCGAAGCTGCCGGTGCATGCGGTAAAAACCGCTGCCGACCCGCTGGTGCGCTTTATCGGCAGCGACGATATGGCACAGAGCGCGGCGTTGTTTGAACCCTGGCTTGCCAAACTGCCGCAGTGGGAGCAGGACGGTACGCCGTGGCTGTTTTTACACACGCCCGACATTGCGCAGGCGCCGGAACTGGTGCACCGGCTGTGGCCGCAACTGCGTGCATGCTTTCCGACACTGGGCGAAGCGCCCTCCATCCCGCAACAGGAAAGCCTGTTCTGAGAACAAATTTTAGCCATGTGCACGGCGACATGGCTGAGTTTGTCTTGTTCATAGCGACAGCCGCAGCGGCTCGGGCTATCATACGCCAGCCATCAGCCAGGTTCTGAACGGAGTTTTTATGGTAAGCGCGCTGTATGCCGTGCTGGGTGCGTTAATATTGATCAAGCTTTCTTATGACGTTGTTCGCCTGCGTACGCTTTATCGCGTCTCTTATGGCGACGGCGGCTTTACGGAACTGCAAAGTGCGATTCGCGCCCACGGTAACGCGGTGGAATATATTCCCATTGCACTACTCTTATTACTGTTGCTTGAGATGGACGGTGCAGAGACCTGGATGGTGCATCTGTGCGGCCTGATGATGATCCTTGGGCGCATCATGCACTTTTACGGCTTCCATCACCGGCTGGTACGCTGGCGGCGTACCGGGATGCTGGCAACCTGGTGCTCGCTGCTGCTGATGGTACTGGTTAACCTGTGGTATCTGCCCTGGGAGTTGGTTTTCACTCTGCGTTGACGCACAATACGCCCCTTTGTTTTTCCGGAACACCCTTATGTCTAACCGCGATACGCTGTTTTCCGCCCCGATCGACAAGCTCGGGGACTGGACTTTCGATGAACGCGTCGCTGAAGTTTTCCCCGATATGATTCAGCGTTCGGTTCCCGGCTATTCCAATATTATCGCCATGATTGGCATGCTCGCAGAGCGCTTTGTCCAGCCGGGCAGCCGTATCTACGATCTGGGTTGCTCGCTGGGTGCCGCCACGTTGTCGGTGCGCCGCAATATTCACCATGAAGGCTGCCGTATCATTGCTGTTGATAACTCAGCAGCCATGGTCGAGCGCTGCCGCCGCCACATTGACGCCTTTCGCGCCGCCACACCGGTTGATGTTATCGAAGCCGACATTCGCGATATCGATATTGAAGACGCCTCGCTGGTGGTCCTGAACTTTACCCTGCAATTCCTGGCCCCCGACGACCGCCAGGCGCTGCTGGATAAAGTTTGCCGTGGCCTGCGCCCTGGCGGCGCGCTGGTCCTGTCGGAAAAGTTCAGTTTTGCCGATGCCAGCGTGGGTGAGTTGCTGTTTGACATGCACCACGACTTCAAACGTGCCAACGGCTACAGCGAACTGGAAATTGGTCAAAAGCGCAGCATGCTGGAAAATGTCATGCTCACCGACAGCGTTGAAACCCACACCGCGCGCCTGATGAAGGCCGGGTTTGCCCACGCCGGGTTGTGGTTCCAGTGCTTTAACTTCGGTTCACTGGTGGCTCTCAAAGCCCAGGAGGGCGCGTGACAGATTTTGGTCCGTTTTACAGCCAGATAGCCACTGGCCCGCTGGCCCACTGGCTGGAAACCTTACCGGCACAGATTGCTGCCTGGCAGCGCGGCGAACAGCACGGTCAACTCAAGCACTGGCACAATGCCGTCACCTTCCTGCCAGAGATGTCGCCTTATCGCCTCGATTTACTGCACAGCGTGACCGCACAGAGCGAAACACCGCTCAGCGAAGGGCAGAAAAAAGGCATTGAGCAACTGCTGCGTAACCTGATGCCGTGGCGCAAAGGTCCGTATTCGCTCTACGGCGTGGACATTGACACCGAATGGCGCTCGGACATGAAGTGGGAGCGCGTGCTGCCACACCTTTCACCGCTTGCCGGGCGCACCGTGCTTGATGTTGGCTGTGGCAGCGGCTATCACATGTGGCGCATGGTTGGCGCAGGCGCACAACTGGTGGTCGGCATCGATCCGACGCAGCTATTTTTGTGCCAGTTCGAAGCCGTGCGCAAACTGCTTGGTAACGATCGCCGCGCGCATTTGCTGCCGCTGGGCATTGAGCAGTTACCGGCGCTTAACGCGTTTGACACCGTATTTTCGATGGGCGTGCTGTATCACCGCCGCTCACCACTCGACCACCTGTGGCAGTTGAAAAACCAGTTAGTGAGCGAAGGCGAGCTGGTGCTGGAAACGCTGGTGGTGGACGGCGATGAAAATACCGTGCTGGTGCCCGGTGAGCGCTACGCGGCCATGCGCAACGTGTACTTCATTCCCTCGGCACGTGCCATGAAGCTGTGGCTGGAAAAATGCGGTTTTGTCGATGTCCGTATTGTGGACTGCTCTACCACCACGCTTGAAGAGCAACGCCGCACCGGATGGATGACCACCGAGTCACTGGACGCGTTTCTCGACCCGCAGGACGTCACCAAAACGCGCGAAGGCTACCCGGCCCCACAGCGTGCTGTGCTGATTGCCCGCAAACCGTAACTATTCCGCAGCCCTGGCTGCGGGTATTTTTTTCGTTCACACCCACTCTTTATCCGCAGAACCAAACGTTATTCGCTTTAACAACAAACCGTGCGACGGCTGTCGCCAGGGCGTTTTTTGTTGACCTGTTCAGGCGGGAAAATATACCATTGATAGAATGTGCAAATGGATAGTGCAACATCACAATGAATATACCTAAGGCAAGATTTCTAAAACAATCTTATCTAAAAAACAAAACGGATTATGATAAAAAAGCGCGCATTGAAGCTATTCTCATAAGAAGTATTTTGACAAATATATTACGCAACCCGCAAAGCCACCGAATTGGCGCGTTTGCGGAGTTTTTCGATATGAATGATTATCCGCTGTTAACCCGCGGCGCCTTCCCGGAGCACCTTGAGGCTCTGGTGAAAGACTTTGAGGAAGCAGGGTATATTGTCAATATTGAGCAACGCCATAACGGCATGGTCATTTCTCTCGACTGGCGAGACGTTGATACCGGAAATGAGATGTAGCCTCGCTATTTCTTTTATCGGTTGTTCTTTCACCATTAACAACGAATAAACCGAATCTCTCATAGATTAACGCAAAAATTAAAGTTTACACTCACGGGAATTATTAATTCTTCTTGATAATTTCTGCTGGTTTATATTTCGGCAACACCGATTAACCCGGTTATCGCACTCTTTTTTTCCAGACAACACCACGCAACACATAAAAAAAGCCCCGGGAAAACTGACCGGGGCCTGGTACATGCAAACATCATATGGGCAACATGATGCGCGGTAAAAACCGTGAGATACCGGCGGCGGCTACTTCGCCGCCAGTACCGCCTTCATCGCTGCCACTGCCTCAACATCGACAATGTAGCGATTAAATTCATCTGCCGCCTCGCCGGACGACATCGAAACTGCCGCCTGGCGATAGCGCATTGGCGAAGGCTGAACCATCGACGCCGAGCTGTGAAGCTCTTCAACGCCCGCGGCGATAAACGCCTCGAGATTGCCAGGACGCACCCCAGCACCCGCCATAATGATTGGAGTAGCACAGTTGCGTTTAAGTTCCGTAATCAGTGAAAGTCCTGCCTGAGCAGTCGATGCCTGACCGGAGGTGAGGATCCGCGCCACACCCAATTGTGCCAGCTGCGCCTGCGCCAGAAACGGGTCGCGGCACATATCAAACGCACGGTGAAACGTGACCGCCATTCCCTGTGCGGCAGCCATCACTTTTTCCATACGCAGCATATCCACACCGCCGTCTTCATCCAGCACGCCGGTCACCAGCCCCGGGTATCCCAACTCGCGGGCAAACGCAATATCGTCCAGCATCACGCTGAACTCACCGGCGCTGTAGCAGAAATCACCGCCGCGCGGGCGAATAATAGGATGAACGGGAATCGACACGCGCTGGCGCACGCCGCGCAGCACGCCCGCTGAAGGCGTAAGCCCGCCCTCTTTAGGCGCCGCACACAGTTCAATGCGGTCCGCGCCTGCCTGCTCGGCAGCGATGGCGCAGTCCATGCCGTAACAGCAAATTTCCAGCAAAGCCATTGAAAACTCCTCAAATCATACTTAGCAGCGTTGTTTCGCCGCTTACTGATGAGTAGTCTGAAGCATTGTCATAACAAGGACAACGTCATCATGGCATTCAATTTCGACGAGGCGCTCGACCGCCGTCACAGCGACAGCGTGAAGTGGAACAAATTTCCTGAATCTGTCCTGCCGCTGTGGGTGGCAGATATGGATTATCGCTCACCGCCGTGCATTACCGACGCACTCACCCAGCGTATTGCCCACGGCGTATTTGGCTACGGTGTAGCGCCAAATGCGTTTTTTGATGCAGCCATTGCCCACTGCGAGCAGCGCTACGGCTGGCAGCTGGAACCATCGTGGCTGGTGGTGTTGCCGGGCGTGGTGACGGGCCTTAATTTGTGCGTGCGCGCCTTCAGCACAGCGCAGGAGGTGACTCTTGCACCCACGCCGATTTATCCGCCGTTTCGCAAAGCGGCAGCACTAGCCGGTCGCGGGCAACATAACGCACCGCTGGTGCTGCAACACGGCAGGCCCGTCGTGGATTACACAAGCCTTGAACCCCTGATGAGCGGGCAGGAAAAGCTGCTGATGTTGTGTAACCCACAAAACCCTGGCGGCACGGTCTATACCCGTGCCGAACTGCAAGCTCAGTTGGCCTTTGCCCAGCGCCACAACCTTATTGTCTGTTCTGATGAAATCCACTGTGACCTGGTGCTGGATGAAAATGCGCGTCACATTCCGTTCGCCACACTGAGCGAAGATGCCGCTCAACGCAGCATAACGCTCATGTCACCGTCCAAAACCTACAACATTGCCGGGCTGGGTGCCTCGCTGGCAATTATTCCCAACCCGGAACTGCGCAGGCGTTTTATGGCGGCTCGTGAAGGGATTGTGCCGACAGTGGATATCCTGGCGCTCACCGCAGGCACCGCCGCCTGGCGCGAGGGTGAGCCCTGGCGAGAAGAACTGCTGGTTTACCTGCGCGCAAACCGCGACAGGCTGGTGAGTGCGGTTAATAATGTGGCAGGCTTACAGATGCATATTCCGCAGGCGACCTATCTCGGCTGGATTGACGCCAGCGGGCTTAACGCAGATAACCCGGCAAAACAGTTCCACCGCGCCGGGCTCGGCGTGTCACCGGGTGCGGATTTTGGCGAACTTCAGTACGTGCGCGTTAACTTTGGCTGTACAAAGGCAACGCTTGAGCAAGCTCTTTCACGGTTGCAAACCCTGGGGCAGCAACGCTGAGTACCATCACAACTGCCCAACGACGCTCAGGTAACGTTGGGCCTGCCCCATCAGACAAACAGGCGTTCACTGTAGCCGGTGAGCGAGTCCTGAAGACGCGTTGACAGGCACTAAACAGGACGGTTAGTCAACACACTGCCCCCAGGAACACTTGTGATAGCGCGCCATAGCCTTGCCCACCGCTGGCGGCATCTCGCAGCGTTAAAAACAGGCTGCCCCATGCTTGCGGTGCTAACCGCACTCCTTAACGTGCCATGGTTGCCAGGCCTGCGGTCCTGAAAACCGCTCTGCTACTCCCGCTCGCTCGCCACCACATCTTCAAGCGTATACGGATGAAATTTGATGGTAATTTTGCCGTCAGTCACCGCCAGCGTGGGGTTTGGCAGGCGCTCATTTTCGCCCTTCGGCGCGCTGGTTTTGACACTCAGACCAGGCTTACTCAATCCTTCATCACTCAGCAGCGCCAGCGCACGCGCATTGAGGGTTTCCGGTGCACCAGGCAGCACAATTTCGATATGCTCCCAGCCTTCATGCGCATAGCGCTTTTCACCCGGCCACGGTAATTCAATAAGCGTAAAACGCCAGTGCGCCACGCATACCGGCTCATGCAGGCGGAACAGGCGAATCGACCGCCCATTAATCACGCTCTCGCTAAACAATTCGCCACAGCGTTCAAACCCACGCTGCCAGCGTTCGGCAGTGGTGTTCTGATGGCAACGCAGTGAAATGTGATCGGCATTAAGCGGCGCCAAATCCAGCCCGACACGCTCTGCCAGCCCTTCCAGCGCCTGGGTAAAGCGCGGCAAATCGGCAACAATATCCTGCAACTCTTCGGTGTCCTGCCAGCTCATCTGTCTCTCCTGCAATCGTCAAGCCCGCTAATCTACCTGTATTGACCGCGTATCGCTACCCGCTCTGACGCGTGCGTGGATGCTGACGCTGACGGCGAAATGCAGTATACTTTCGCCCTTATTTTTTCACTTCGTGCGCCCTGGCAGGCGCTGCAAAAAATGTAAGGTAACCCGGTGAATATTCAGGCACTTCTCTCAGATAAAGTCAGCCAGGCGCTGATTGCCGCAGGCGCGCCCGCAGACTGTGAACCTCAGGTTCGTCAGTCTGCAAAGCCGCAGTTTGGCGACTATCAGGCTAATGGCGTCATGGCCATCGCAAAGAAAATGGGCATGGCCCCGCGACAGCTGGCTGAGCAAGTGGTCGCACAGCTGAACCTCACCGACATTGCCAGCAAGGTCGAGATCGCCGGTCCAGGCTTTATCAATATCTTCCTTGAACCCACCTTCCTTGCCAGCCTCGTGGATGACGCAGTGAAAAGCGAGCGCGTGGGCGTGGCGAAAGTGGCACAGCCGCAGACCGTTGTGGTTGACTACTCGGCCCCTAACGTTGCTAAAGAGATGCACGTCGGCCACGTGCGCTCCACCATCATTGGTGACGCCGCGGTACGTACGCTGGATTTCTTAGGCCATCACGTGATTCGCGCCAACCACGTCGGCGACTGGGGCACCCAGTTCGGCATGCTTATCGCCTACCTGGAAAAACAGCAGAACGAACATGCCGGTGAGATGGCGCTGGCAGACCTCGAAGGCTTCTACCGCGAAGCGAAAAAAACGTACGATGAAGATGAAGCCTTCGCGGAGCGCGCGCGCGGTTACGTCGTTAAGCTGCAAGGTGGCGACGAGTACTGCCGCCAGATGTGGCGCAAACTGGTGGACATCACCATGACGCAGAACCAGATAACCTATCAGCGTCTGAATGTCACCCTGACCCGCGACGACGTGATGGGCGAAAGTCTGTACAACCCGATGCTGCCTGGCATCGTGGCTGACCTTAAGGCGAAAGGCCTGGCGGTTGAAAGCGAAGGCGCAACCGTGGTCTTCCTCGACGAATATAAAAATAAAGAAGGCGAACCGATGGGCGTCATCATCCAGAAAAAGGATGGCGGCTACCTTTACACCACAACCGATATTGCCTGCGCCAAATACCGCTATGAAACGCTGCATGCCGACCGTGTGCTGTATTACATCGACTCGCGCCAGCACCAACATTTGATGCAGGCCTGGACCATCGTGCGCAAAGCGGGTTATGTGCCGGAGTCTGTGCCGCTGGAGCACCACATGTTCGGCATGATGCTGGGCAAAGACGGCAAACCGTTCAAAACCCGCGCCGGTGGCACCATCAAGCTTTCCGAACTGCTGGATGAAGCGATGGATCGCGCTCGTCGCCTGGTGGCGGAGAAAAATCCGGATATGGACGCCGCTGAACTGGAAAACCTTGCGCGTGCAGTCGGTATTGGTGCCGTGAAATACGCCGACCTGTCGAAAAGCCGCACCACCGACTACATCTTCGACTGGGATAACATGCTGGCGTTTGAAGGTAACACCGCACCGTACATGCAGTATGCCTACACCCGCGTTCTGTCGGTATTCCGTAAAGCCGGTATTGCTGAAAGTGAACTAACCGCACCGGTCGTTATCAGCGAAGATCGTGAAGCCGCGCTGGCCGCGCGCCTGTTGCAGTTTGAAGAAACGCTGGGCGTTGTCGCGCGCGACGGCACGCCACACGTGATGTGCGCCTACCTGTACGACCTGGCAGGACTGTTCTCTGGCTTCTACGAGCACTGCCCTATCCTCAGCGCGCAGAGTGATGACATTCGCCAGAGTCGCCTGAAGCTGGCACTGCTGACCGCAAAGACCCTCAAGCTGGGTCTGGATACGCTGGGTATTGAAACTGTCGAGCGCATGTAAGCACTGGTGACCCCATCAACAGGGGCTACGGCCCCTGTTTTTTCACCTGGCGTTATATCATTCTTCACATAACGCTTTCCACGACTAAATCAACAAAACAAAAGAAAAGTTCAGACTTTTTCACCGTTCCTTACATTTATCCCTATACTACGCCTTTGTGGTTACACCAGCGGTGCCCAGCGCTACTCCATAAGCAGCGCGCGCCTGCTGCTGTTTTTTCTTTTATGGGATGATTATGAGCAAACGAAAACTCTTTGCAGCGCGCCGCTGGGGCTGGCTATGGGTTCTGCTGGCTGGCGCCCTGCTGGGCGCAGCACTGTTGGCGGGCACGGCAACCGTGATGCACAAAACCAGCGATACAGAATTCTGCGTATCCTGCCACTCCATGCAGCAGCCGCTGGCCGAATACCAGGGCAGTGTTCACTTTCAGAACACCAAAGGCATCCGCGCCGAATGCGCCGACTGCCACGTACCTCACCAGCCCGTCAGTTACCTGAAAACCAAAGTCATGGCGCTCAAAGATGTGTGGGGCGAAATGACTGGCAAAATTGATACGCCAGAAAAATACGAGGCCCACAAGCTGGCAATGGCTCAAAGCGTGTGGAAGACCCTTAAAGAGAATGACTCTGCCACCTGCCGCTCGTGTCACAGCTATGAGGCAATGGACGTGCTGGGTCAGCGCCCGGAAGCACGCCAGCAGCACCCGGTTGCGATTAAAAACGGTGAAACCTGTATCGACTGTCACAAAGGTGTTGCACACATCCTACCGGACATGAGCAGCCTTGCGGCCGCTGGCGCAGGTGAGCTGACCAGCGCAGCAGCGCGCACGCCGGATAGTGCCACCACCCTGTATTCCATTTCCACCCAGCCGTTCTGGCTCAGTGCAGATGCCAAACAGCACAACGCAGGCAATCTGATGCCATCTACCGAACTGAAAGTGGTGAAGCGTGAAGGCGATATGGTGGAAGCCGACGTCAATGGCTGGCAGCAGGACGGCGTCAGCGAAGTGTTTTACGCAGCCCAGGGCAAACGCATTCTGAGCGTGCTGCTTGGCGATGAGGCCCGTACGCAGCTTAAGACACTGAACACCGCCACCGATGCTGATACCGGTCTGGTGTGGCACAGCGTGGCACTGCGCGTCTGGGTACCGAAAACACAGCTTATCGATGATAAACAAAAAATCTGGCACTACGCTGCCGACATGATGTCCGCCAACTGTACTGGTTGCCACGGCCTGACCGCGCTGGACCGCTTTAATGCGAACCAGTGGATTGGCGTGGTTAAAGGCATGGCGCCGCGCACGTCGCTGACCCAGGAGCAGCTGCGGGTACTGACCCAATACGTACAGCAGCATGCCAGCGATATGCAGGCAGAAAAAACGGCTAACCAGTAAGGAGACATCATCATGAATAACGATAAAACTCACGCATTACAGGTCAGCCGTCGCCGTTTTCTGACGGGCGCTGCCGCGCTAATGAGCGTCCCGGTGCTCTCCGGCCTGTGGCCGAAATCCGCGCTGGCACAGGCCATCAGCCAGGCGCTGCCGCAATTTGTTGCCCTGCGTCAGGCGCAGCAGGGCATTCTCACCGGCGCGCACTGGGGCGCGTTTGAAGCCATCGTCAAGGATGGCCGCATGGTCGATGTGAAGCCGGTGCAGGACGATCCGGCACCCAATGAGCTTATTACCATGGCGCCCTACCAGGTTCACGCGGCTAATCGCGTCAAATATCCTATGGTGCGTAAAAGCTGGCTCGAAGGCGGCGCGCAAAACTGCCGCCCGGAGCTGCGTGGGCGCGACGAATGGGTACGCGTAAGCTGGGACAAAGCTCTGACGCTGGTGAGCGAGCAAATCACCCGCGTGCAAAAAGAGCATGGTCCGCAAGCCATCCACGCGGGCTCCTACGGCTGGAAAAGCGTAGGTATGTTGCACAACAGCCGTACCCTGCTCCAGCGCCTGATGAACCTGACTGGCGGTTTCCTCGGTTACGCGGGGGACTACTCTACTGGCGCCGCACAGGTGATCATGTCACATGTAGTTGGCTCTATGGAGGTTTACGAGCAGCAAACTGCCTGGCCGAACGTCATTAATAACAGCGAACTGGTGGTGCTGTGGGGCTGTAACCCAACCACTACGCTTAAAAATAGCTGGAACGTGCCGGACCATGAAGGGCTGGCAGGGTTTGCCGCGCTGAAGAAAAAAGGGACTCGCGTTATCAGCATTGACCCGGTTTACAATGAAACCGCGCGCGAGCTTAACGCCCACTGGATTGCACCGCGCCCGTATACCGACAGCGCGATGATTGTGGGCCTCGCCCATACTTTGCTTACCGAGAAACTGCATAACGCCGACTTCCTTAAAACCTACACGGTAGGATTCGATAAATTCGAGGCATACCTTAACGGTGACGAAGATGGCGTGGTGAAAGACGCCGACTGGGCGGCAGCGATTTGCGGTATTGAGGCCGACGACCTGCGCGAACTGGCACGCGATATGGCTAAACAGCGCACCATGATAATGGGCGGCTGGGGCATTCAGCGCCAGCACCACGGCGAGCAGCCGCACTGGCTGCTGGTCACACTGGCCGCCATGCTTGGCCAGGTTGGTTTGCCTGGCGGCGGCTTTGGCTTTAGCTATCACTACTCCTCCGGCGGTAGCCCAACGGCACGCGGCGGTATTCTGGCGGGCATTTCAGCGGGCAACGCGCCAAAGAACAGCCCAACGCCGATTCCGGTCGCACGCATTGCCGATTGCCTGGCTAACCCGGGCAAAACCATTGAGTTCAATGGCGCGAAAGTAACGTATCCTGATGTGAAAATGGTGTATGTGGCAGGCGGCAACACCTTCCACCAGCACCAGGACACCAATAATCTGGTGAAAGCCTGGCAACATCCCGAAACCATCATCGTTAACGAACCGTACTGGACGGCCACTGCGAAACACGCCGATATTGTGCTGCCAGCCACCACCAGCTACGAGCGTAACGATCTGGAGATGGGCGGCGACTATTCCCAGCTTTACGTCTTCCCGATGCACCAGTGCGTTACACCGCAACATGAGTCGCGCAACGACTTTGATATTTTCGCGGGCCTTGCCGAAAAACTCGGCGTGCTGGATGCCTTCACCGACGGTAAAGACGAGATGCAGTGGCTCAAGGGCATGTACGACGATATGAAAGCCCAGGCACGTGACGCCCGCGTGGCGCTACCGCCGTTTGATATGTTCTGGGCCTCTAACAACTACATTCGCTTCCCGATACCTGAGCAGAACAAGCAATGGGTGCGCTTTGCCGATTTTCGCGAGAACCCGCTCCTGAACCCACTCGGCACGCCGTCTGGCAAAATCGAAATTTACTCAGACACGGTGGCGAAAATGGGTTACAGCGACTGCCGCGGTATTCCGTGCTGGTTACCGCCGCACGAGTGGTATCAGGGGCCAGAGGCGCAGAAGTATCCGCTGTCGCTCAATACCGCGCATCCGGTTAACCGCCTGCACTCGCAGCTCGACAACACGCCGCTGCGTGAGAAATACGCGGTGGCTGACCGTGAAGCCATCTGGATCCACCCAACCGATGCTAGCGCACGCGGCATTGCCAACGGCGAACTGGTACGCGCGTTTAACGACCGTGGGCAGATTCTGGTTGGTGCGAAAGTCACCGCCGACGTGCGACCGGGCGCAGTACGCATCAGCGAAGGTGCCTGGTTCGACCCGGCAGACCCGGCCGAGCCTGGCTCGCTGTGCAAAAACGGCAACGTGAACTGCCTGACCTTTGACATCGGCTCCTCCAGCCTGGCGCAGGGTAACTGCGGCCAGATGGCACAACTGGAGATTGAGAAGTATCAGGGACCGGTGCTTAAGAACACCGCCCATGCGGTGCCTGAAGGGGCATGATGCTGTAAACGTGAAAACGCCACCGCAAGGTGGCGTTTTTATTTGTGTCACGAACAAAAATGTCGCCGCCAGTGAAGCAACGGCATTGCGCGTCAGTACCTCATCCTCACGCAGTAAAGCACCGTAACAGATGCGTGCCGGAACGCTCCTGTAGCGTAATACCCTTTTCAATGATTTTGTTAAGCCGATCCCGTGTTGTGCACGCGCAGTCGCCTATTATGAATACTCTCAACGCGTTAACCTCACGTCACAGGGACGTATCAGGAGGTGTAATGAGCTATCAACACGTGCTGGTCTCCGTTGCCTTAACCCCCGAAAGTCACCGCCTGGTGGAACGCGCCGTTGCTATCGTTCGCCCGACCGGCGGGCGTATTACGCTGTTTACGCTTGTGGGTGAGCCTGAACTGTATAACCACATGGCCGGACCAATGCTGGAAAGCCTGCGAGAGTTAATGCATGAAGAAACGCGAATGTTTATGGACGCGCTGGTTGAACAGGCCAACTATCCCATTGAGCGCACGCTGCTTGCCAGCGGCGAACTGAGCGTACACCTCAAAGCCGCCTGCGAGCGCGACGGTGTCGATTTGCTTATCTGCGGCAATCATAACCAGGACTTTTTTGGCAAAATGCTGTGCTCTGCGCGAAGCCTGGTGGCAGGGAGCAAGGTTGATGTGCTGCTGGTAGCGCTGGGTTAGCGGGCGCATTACGCGCCCGCCAGCGTCAGGCGAGCTTTGGAAAGGTAGCCACTTTCTCACGCAGCAGGCTCGCCTCACTGCGTGGCACCACGCCCTTTAGGTCATGGATAAACGTCTGCTGCCAGTGGTTAATATCATTTTTACGCACCACCTCGAGCATCTCACTGTGGCGCGACAAGCGCTCGGCGAGCGGCATTGTCAGCGCCCGGTGCAACGCACTGGCCACGTCGTCGCGATCGTACGGGTTAACGATGAGCGCAGAGGTCAGCTCCTGAGCAGCCCCGGCAAACTGCGACAGCACCAGCACGCCAGGATTTTCCGGGTTCTGTGCCGCCACGTATTCTTTTGCCACCAGATTCATCCCGTCGCGCAGCGGGGTGACCAGCCCTACATCGGCATAACGATAGATTTTCATCAGCAGACGGCGGTCAAAATGCTGGTTGAGATAGTAGAGCGGCGTCCAGCCAAGTTGACCGTATTTACCGTTGATACGCCCGGCTTCGGTCTCAAGTTGATGACGAATATCCTGATAGGCCTGCACATCGCCACGCGACGTCGGTGCAATCTGGGTATAGCGAATTTTGCCGCGGTGCTGCGGGTAGTTTTCCAGCAGCGATTCAAACGCCAGAAAACGCTCCGGCAGCCCTTTGGAGTAATCAAGCCGCTCCACGGAGAAAATATTGCGAATACCGCTCAACTCCTTTTTCAGCTCCGCCAGTTTTGGCGGCAGCGGTTCGGCGGCCTGCTCGGCTATCTCATCTGGCTCAATACCAATTGGGTACACCTCAGTGCCAAAACGCTTGCCCCAGGCGCTGTGACTGTAGCCGTCGCTACCGGTCAGGCGCGTCTGGGCAGCGACGCAATCAAGAAACGCGCAGCGGTCAGTTTCGGTCTGGAACCCCAGCAGATCGTAGTCACACAGTTGTTCGAGTAGCGCCTCGTGCGGGGGCAGCGCGTTAAAAATTTCTGGCGTCGGGAATGGAATATGCAAAAAGAAGCCAATACGGTTAGTCACGCCGCGCTTTCGCAATTCATGGGCAAAGGGCAGCAGATGGTAATCATGAACCCAGATGATGTCATCAGGCTCAAGCAACGCCAGCAGCTTGTCGGCCAGCAGCGCGTTCACGCGCTGGTAGCCTTCCCAGGCTTCGCGCTGATAATTGACTAAATCCAGCCGGTAGTGAAACGCCGGCCACAATACGGCGTTGGAAAACTGGCAGTAATACTGGTCGTAATTCTCTTCGCTTAAATCAAACGACGCCCAGGTAATACCGTCATGAGTTTGCGTTTGCAGCGCGGCGTTTTCATCACCAATTTCACCGCTCCAGCCAAACCACAGGCCTCCGGCGGTTTTAAGCGCCCCGAGAATGCCCACAGCCAGGCCACCGGCACCGCTCTGTTTTTCGTCCGGTGGAGCAATACGATTAGATACGACGACTAAACGAGTCATTGCCAGCCCTCCTCACAGCAATAGATTTTTGTTTTTGTTCGAGTTGGTGGGTTGTGTGTTCCAGCCAGCGATAAACGGCCTGTACACCTTCAAGCCGCCGCTGCGCCTGGGTTTCTCCTTTACCAATCTTGATACTGATACCGCCAAGGCGGTTAACGACCTCAAACCCGGCCTCATCAGTCAGATCGTCCCCCAGAAACACCGGTGTGCGCCCGCGAAACGGCGCTTCCTGCATAAACGCAGCAATAGCTGCACCTTTGCTGATGCCCTGCGGCTTAATTTCCAGCACGCATTTTCCCGGCTGGAGCGCCAGTTGCGGGTACTCAGCCACCAGCGAGCGCCCCAGGGCCAGCACGGCCTGCTCATGTTGCATCGCCTGGCGATAGTGCAGCGCAAACGCCATGCCTTTAGGCTCAAGACGCGTACCGTCAAGCACTGCCAGCCCGGCTTCCAGCCGCTGACGCAGCGTTTTTTCCAGCGCCGGGTCCAGCGTGACACCGTGTTTTTTTCCATTGATGTCGCGACGCTCTGCCCCGTGTACACCAGCGAGCGGCAGGTGCAACGGTGCGCTTAGCCTGTCAAGCTCGGCCATAGAGCGCCCTGAAATCAATGCCACGGCTCCGTCAGTTTCTTCTGCCAGGCGCTGTAAATGCTCCCGCACCGTCTGCGGGATGAAGACCTGCTCCGGTTGCGGTTTGATGTCGGCCAGCGTGCCATCAAGGTCGAAGAAGAAGGCGTAAGAGCCTGGAGCGAGGGGCGGTACGGATGATACTTCTGTCACCAGTTGTCTCCTCATAATAGCTATGGGCGGCAATGAGGCCGCCCATTCATAAGCTAAGTAAGTATAGACAGTGTGACACAGGTCGCCATTTTTCGCCGGAACACCCAACTTATGGCGCCTGACAGAATGAGAAAAGCCCGTTGATTGATTAGACTTTTTTCACATTCATCATCAGCGCAGTGCGCTAAATGCTGCGTTTTGCCTTTTGCTTGTATCTGTCAAAAATCACCGCCGCCAGCAGGATAAGACCACGCACTACGTACTGCGAGAATGGCGAGATGTTCAGCAAGTTCATGGCATTTTCCACGGTGCCAAGAATGAGCACGCCCGCCACAACATAAGAGATTTTACCGATTCCTCCCTTAAGTGAGACACCTCCTAACACACACGCGGAGATAACCACCAGTTCGTAGCCAATGGAGGTCATCGGCTGACCGCTGGTCATGCGTGAAGCCAGGATGATACCTGCCGCTGCTGACACCAGCCCGGAGAGCACAAAAATAATGATGCGAGTGCGTACCACGGGCACACCAGCAAGCCTTGCAGCCTCTTCATTCCCTCCAATCGCGAGCGTATTGCGCCCAAAGGTCGTTTTGTTAAGCAGGAAACCGAAAATCGCCATACAGCCCACTGTCAGCCAGATAGGCGCTGGTAGCCCCAGCCAGCTGGCATAGCCGAGCGTAAAGAAGCGCTCGTCCTCAATGCCCACCGCCTTGCCGTCAGAAATAATGTAGGCAAGCCCACGCACAATCTGCATGGTTGCAAGTGTCGTAATCAACGCATTGATTTTCAGCTTTGCAATAACCACGCCGTTAACCAGCCCGCTGGCCGCCCCCAGCAACAGTCCGGCCAGGACACCCAACCACAGGCTTTCGCTCAGGTTAATCACCACCGCTGTAGTGACGCCCGCACAGGCAATGACCGAGGCCACTGACAGATCAAAATCACCCGAAGCCAGGCAAAACAACATACCGCAGGCCACAATGCCCGACATGGAAATGGCCAACCCCAGCCCTTTCATGTTGATGAATGTGGCGAAATTTGGCACAAAAATGACACAACCGATAAATAACGCGGCAAAGACCACCAGCATGCCAAAGCGGTCCCAGATGCGGCCAAAGGTAAACCGCGGTTTTGGCGCGCCAGATGTGGTAACAGAAGACATAATGATTCCTTAATTAAGCCACGGCCCGGCCAGCGCCCGGCATGGCAAGACGCAACACCTGCTGTTCACTGGCCTCATCGCGCAGTAGCTCCCCGGCTATTTCACCTTCGCGCATGACCAGAATGCGATCGGCTACGCCGAGCACCTCCGGCAAATCGCTTGAGGCAAACAGCACCGCTACCCCGCGTTCGGCCAGCGCATATATCACACTGTAGATTTCATGCTTTGCGCCAATATCAATGCCGCGCGTCGGCTCATCGAGCATGATTATCTTCATCTCCTGCGACAACCAACGCCCCAGAATGGCCTTTTGCTGATTGCCGCCGGAAAGGTTCATGATGAGCTGCTGTGCGCCTGGCGTTTTGATGTTCAGGCTCTGGATATGACGTTGTGCGTTATGTTGCTCCCACTGGTTATCAATGAGGCAACCTGCCGTAACATGGCGGCGGCGGGCGCTGATGTTGATGTTTTCCTGCACGGAATGCACCGGGATAATACCGTCAGCTTTGCGGTCTTCCGGGCACAGCATCATCCCGGCGCGAATTGCGTCTTCTGGCCCGCGAATATTGACGAGTTCACCGTCGATCCAGACCTTTCCGGCACTTATCTTCGTGGCGCCAAAAAGCCCTTTCATCAGTTCGCTACGTCCGGCCCCCACCAGCCCAAACAGACCGACAATCTCGCCGATTTTCACGGCGAGACTTACCGCAGCGCGCACGCCCGGCGCCTTCACGTTGTCTACCCGCAGGCGCTCGGCGCCGTAATCACGCGCGCGCCAGCCGTAGATATCATGGATATCGCGCCCGACCATGGCCTGCACCAGCTGCTCCTGGCTAACCGCTCCGGTGTCGTTAAAAGTCTGGACATAGCGCCCGTCTTTAAAAACGGTGATCGCATCGCTGAGTGCAAAAATCTCTTCCATGCGGTGAGAGACATACAAAATCACTTTGCCTTCACGCTTAAGCTCGCGAATAACGCGAAACAGATGCTCGATTTCACGCGCTGACAGCGAGCTGGTTGGCTCGTCAAAGGCAATGATTTGCGCGTTACGGGTCAGCGCCTTGGCAATCTCCACCATTTGCCACTGACCAATCGACAGATATTTGAGCGGCGTTTGCGGGTCAATATCCAGCCCCAAATGGGTAAGCTGGCGGCGGGTTTGCTCCAGCAGCCGCCTGCGGTCAACGATTCCGCCGCGCTGCGGCAACTGCCCCAGCCAGACGTTTTCTGCCACCGACATTTCAGCCACCAGATGCAACTCCTGATAAATCACCGCCACACCGGCTGCCAGTGCCTCCGCCGTGTTAGTAAAGTTCACTGGCTGGCCGTTAATGGCCATGCTGCCGCTGCTCGGTGCGTAATTGCCACTGAGAATTTTCAAAAGTGTCGATTTCCCGGCACCGTTTTCCCCCATCAGCGCATGAACCTGACCGCCCTGACAGTCAAACGTAATATCACTTAGCGCCCGTACGCCGGGAAACTGTTTACCGATCCCGCGAAAAGAGAGACTGACAAGTTGTGACATAACCCCTCCACTTAACAATAAAGAAGCGCATGGTGCTGGGGCGTTATTTGCCACCCAGCCCTTTTTTTGCCAGTTCCTCTTTAAAGTTGTCGCGCGTTATCAGCACTACGTCGGTCACTTCGGTAAAGCTGGGCGGCTCAACCTCTTTGGTGACCCAGTTGTAAAGCATCTGGCTTGATTTATAGCCGTGCACGTCGGGACTTGGCAGCAGCGAGCCGTAGAAGCCGGTAGGCTGCGCCTTCGACAACTCGCTCACTGCATCCACCCCGTTGATGCCAATGCCAATCACATCTGTCGCCTTAAAGCCCTGCCCTTCTGTCGCACGCACACCGCCAAGCACGGTGTTATCGTTCATGCCCACTAACAGCCAGTGTTTCACCTCCGGGTGCTGAACCAGCAGCGAGTTTGCGGCGTCGAACGCACCAGGAATATCGTTAGATTTGGTGGGAACCTGGTAGATTTGCTTTTGCGGGAATCCAGCCGCTTTCAGTGCCTCTATCGCCCCCGTAGTACGGCGGCGCGCGGTATCAAGCTCATTGGCGGTTATCGCCATAACGCCACTTTGCGCCACATCCCAGCCGCGCTTTTGCATTTCTTTGTACAACTCATGTCCCTGACGTTCACCGATTTTGCTGGCCGCCATCATCACCAGCGGCACGCTGTTCATCGGCTTGCCTTTGGCACTCACAAACTGGTCGTCAACGGCGATGACCTTCATGTCATAGCCGCGCGCACGAGCCATGATAGCCGCGCCAAGCTTCGGGTCCGGGGTGCAGATAACAAACCCTTTCGCACCATTTGCAGCCAGGCTGTCAATGGCACTGAGTGTTTTTTCACCGTCAGGCACGGCAATTTTGATGACCTCAAATCCCAAATCTTTACCCGCCTTATCGGCAAATTTCCATTCGGTCTGAAACCAGGGTTCTTCCGGCTGTTTAACAAGAAAGCCCAGCTTTATATTTTCAGCAAAGGCGCAATGGGACATTGCGGCGGCAAGGCCCAGCGCCGCCAGGGTTTTGGTCAGTGTTTGCATGTGAACTCCGAATGTTATTGTTATCGTCGGCCCGTTTTCTCGCGCAGCTACACAGGCAGACCGTGCAGCCTGCCCATAGAACGCTAACGCGCAGTTAGTTCTGGCGACATTTTATAGATGCGCGTTACAGGTCGCGCATGACGGAGTTATATGTAGCGGGAAATACCCGCCACCGAAGAGAGCGGCATCACACCGCAGAATTACAGTAAAAGAGTGCATAAATTCAGCCAGTAAGAGCATAAGCCCATGCATATCACTTTAGAGGTACAGATAAAACTGATAGCCACTTAAAAAAGGTATCAGCCGTCAATATTACTCGATTGGGTATAAACGAAAGAGTTGATCGTGCTCAAGGGTGATGAAAATCAGGGTAAAAATAATATTCCCGTAACCGATGAAATGCCTATTTTTTGCTGGCAGTCACATTTTTGTTTCACATTGCGATATTGATATCGATGCATATTATTCTCTCAGGCCATTGTTGTTATTAGAAAAGGCTGAATATATTCTCCAGCATCGCCCATCGAAAATAATTTTCACCACTACCTCAAATGCTAACTTAATGTTTAATATGGAAATTATATAAAAATGAAAAAAGTAACCTTTTTTGTCGGCACTGTTTCGATATTTTTGAGACTTTCCTTATCTAAACTTTGGCGCTAGAATCAAAGCGCATATAACGGACGTAGAATTAAAGTCCTCAGGTAATATTTCCGGAACCCGGATTTTGATTGTTTATTAATGTCTCCATATTGATAAGGATATTCACATGGCAGCTTCCAAAATCGTGCAGGAACTCGGTACGCAAGTGGAGCTTGAATACCTTTCCTCACAGCGCTATTTACGCTTAAGCAGATGGTGCGCGAATCGCAGCATGGACGGGTTGTCCTGCTTTCTGCAAACCCAGGCGCAGGAGAGCATTACGCTCATAACCCTGGTGTTTAACTATCTCAAGCGCATTGATACCTCTCCTCCGGAGTGTAATGCCAGCCTTCAGGACTGGCGCTGCTTTTCCGTGGATGAACTGTTTGAGCAAACTCTACTTGATCTGCGTATACGGCTGGCCCACCTTTCTCATTTAAGCCGCCTGGCGCGTGATATAGGTGATTTCGCCACACTGGCCTTTATTCAAAAACTGTTCGGTCTTTACCGCCTTGAGCGCGAGCGCCTGCTGGCAACCCAGAAACAGTTCGAACGCACCATGAAGTCCCAGTCGGCTTCTCCACTCTTTTCACTCGGCAGACTTTGCGAATCGGTGTAACCCGACTCTGAACACCATCAGCCCGGCCTGGCCGGGCTTTTTGATGCCTGTTTTTTTGATCTACTCCATTGTTTAGTCTGACTTTTCCCCTGCATTGAACAAATCCGATCCGCCTCTCAATCATTAACCATGCTTTTTGTAATGATTTATTCAGTTATCATTCTTTGCTAAGGGAACGTTATGTTAGTTGCTGAATTTATTATCATTATCCTTTGCCTGCTGGTTGGCACGCGATTTGGCGGCATGGGGCTGGGCCTTATCAGCGGCATCGGCCTTTTTATTCTGTGTTTTGTATTCGGTTTGCAGCCAGGCAAACCGCCCGTGGATGTGATGTTGACCATTCTGGCAGTGATTGGCTGTGCCGCTACGCTACAAAGCGCCGGTGGCCTGAACGTCATGATGCAGTATGCCGAGCGCCTGCTGCGCCGCCATCCGCAGCACATCACCTTGCTCGCACCGTTAACCACCTGGACACTGACGTTCTTGTGCGGTACCGGTCACGTGGTCTACACCATGTTTCCGATTATTGCTGATATTGCGCTTAAAAAAGGTATTCGCCCCGAGCGCCCCATGGCAGTCGCCTCAGTCGCCTCGCAGATGGCGATCACCGCCTCACCGGTCTCCGTTGCCGTAGTGTCACTGGTCTCCATTCTCGCCGCTGCCCACGGAATCGGTACCGGCTGGGGGATATTGCAAATTCTTGCCGTGTCTGTACCCGCCTCGCTGTGCGGCGTGCTGGTCGCCGCTCTGTGGAGCTTGCGCCGCGGTAAATCGCTTGATGAAGATGAAGCGTTCCAGGAAAAGCTTAAAGACCCGGCCCAGAAAGCGTTTATTTACGGCAGCAGCGAAACGCTGATGAACCAACGTTTTTCCCGCGAAGCCTACTGGTCTACCGCCATTTTTTTTACCGGCATTCTGGTGGTGGTTGTCCTGGGTGCCTTCCAGGAGTTACGCCCGGCGTTTGAGGTTAAAGGTAAGCTTCAGCCGCTGTCGATGAACCTGACCATCCAGATGATGATGCTGATTGCCGGTGCCGCAATTTTGATGATTTGCCGCGTAAAGCCCGCGGCTATTTCCGATAGTGCCGTCTTCAAAGCAGGCATGGTCGCCATTTTCTCGGTGTTTGGCGTAGCGTGGATGAGTGATACCTTTTTCCAAGCTCACCTGGAAACGCTGAAGATGGCGCTGGAAGGCGTGGTGAAAAGCCACCCGTGGACTTATGCCATGGTGCTGTTTCTGGTTTCGAAACTGGTTAACAGTCAGGCGGCAGCCCTGACGGCTGTCGCGCCAATGGGTCTGATGCTTGGCGTAGAGCCTAAAATGCTGGTCGCTTTTTTCCCGGCGGCATACGGCTATTTTATTCTGCCAACTTACCCAAGCGATCTGGCCTGTATTGGCTTTGACCGCTCGGGCACCACGCGCATTGGCAAGTTTATCATCAACCACAGCTTTATTATTCCAGGCCTGATTGGTGTGAGCTGCGCCTGCGCGGTGAGCTGGCTGTTGGTGGAGATGTTTTTCTAAGACTTAGTGCGACTCTTCAGGGCGAGAAAATTTAAGCTCAATTAGCGCGATCGCCTTTTGGATCGCGCGGCGTGTAACCGGATCAGAGGCGGCGTTACCGGCAGAAAAATCGATGCTTTTTAGCTGACCGGCCATCTTCTCACGCACCTCAACCGGGGCGATGACGTCGATAACGTCAAGAATCTGTTTAATAACCAGCTGGCAGGCCACTACATCGGATAAGACTTCTTCTTCAGGCGTAAGGTGCTGAGACATATTGTGCTCCTGTTGAGTGCAAGGGGGCACATACTACCCGCACTGGCACAATAAAGGTATGCATCAGGGCAAATTGTGCACCGCCGCACCAGGCCGGTAAGCAGCAGACGTAAAAAAACCTGCCCGCAGCAGGTTTAAAACAGCGCGCCAGGCGGCACGTCTTTAAACGTTCGGCAATAGCTGGCGAACAGGCTTTTAAGGATTTTGCGCAACTTTTTCATTTCGCTCCTGATGGATATGCTGGCGAGATTATCACCTGCACATAATATGACAGGCGTCACAAATATCAATTGTTATGTGACAATCATCACAATAATCAGTTTTTACGGTTCGCGCCAAACCTTTGTGCACAACCTGCTCTTCGCCCCCGTAAAACGCTATCACGGGGTTAAAAACCGTCCTCTTGCTCCAGCGCTGATTACCGATTGCGCAATCCCGCCCGCAGCAGGTATTTCACCGTGTTTTTCAGCCGATTGGCATTAGCCGCCCCATGATAGTCTGCGTGCACATTCAGATTCAGAGGTGGAAAGTGAAAAGATATCTGTTAGCCGCAGCCCTGGTTGCCCTTGCCGGGTGCACGTTCAAAAAAGATCCACAGGTAGCCGGTGGCGATGCCGTCAGCGGCGTGGTACGCCTGAGCTACAGCCTCACTGTGCTGCAAAACGGTTATTTTGACGAAGCAGACGCCGCACACACCGCCGCCCGCCAGTGCAGGCAGTGGGGATACACCAGTGCCGTGCGCTTTGGTGAACCTGTGCAAACCTGTGCCTTGTACAGCGGACCGCTGTGTATGAAAGAAACGGTGACGCTGGAATATCAGTGTGGTATCCAGGTCAATTACCCACAGGCATATTAAGTTTTTATCCGTCGTTATTTTCTACACTACTCGCCCTGATTAGTAATAAGAATAGTTTTCACTT
This sequence comes from Enterobacteriaceae bacterium 4M9, assembly GCA_010092695.1. Classification (GTDB taxonomy): domain Bacteria; phylum Pseudomonadota; class Gammaproteobacteria; order Enterobacterales; family Enterobacteriaceae; genus Tenebrionibacter. Next base: position 3,075,658 of record JAADJJ010000001.1, read on the forward strand.
TTATTTATTTTTAACTCAGGGTGAATTTCTTTTACTTTTATTTATTATTTCCTGTATTCGCTTTTATTTTTTGCAACATAACAGTAAAGTAGCAACGCCTGCTGTTACGCTAATCTCTGGGAGAGAATATATGTTGCAATCCGATATGATTGAAAAACTAAACGCGCAAATGAATCTGGAATTATTCTCATCTCTGCTTTATCAGCAGATGAGCGCATGGTGCAGCTACCACAGCTTTGAAGGTGCAGCAGCGTTTCTGCGCCGCCATGCGCAGGAAGAGATGACGCATATGCAGCGTCTTTTTGACTATCTGACGGACACCGGCAACCTGCCGCGTATTGACGCGCTTTCGTCTCCTTATGCTGAATATCCGTCCCTTGACGAGTTATTTAAAATTACGCTCGAACACGAACAGTTAATCACGCGTAAAATTAATGAACTGGCGCACTTTGCCATGACCAGCCAGGATTATCCGACCTTTAATTTCCTGCAATGGTATGTTTCTGAACAGCATGAAGAAGAGAAGCTGTTTAAATCCGTGCTGGATAAACTGGCACTGGTGGGCAAAAGTGGTGAAGGGTTATATATTGTGGATAAAGAGCTGGCCACACTGGAATAATACAAAGGGCTCCTTCAGGAGCCTTTTTTAGCTGGCCCAAAAAGCGCACAGACGCTTTGTCAGCAATAGCTTTGCCGCGCGCCGCCTGGCCATCCATCAGTATCTGCGATGTTCGCGTATGAAAACGCGCGACCTCATCAAACAGACCACAGCGGCGGCGATAAGCGTATCGCGCATAACACGCTTGTTTCCTTCAGGCATCGTTTGCCGGATAACATCGCTTCCGTTCCTGCAAAGCCGCTCTGCTCCCACTCAACTCGCTCCCCTGTTGCCCCTGGATAGCGTCCAGCCGCTTTCCTTTAGACTATTAATTATCAGGTTAATGCCACGCAAATCACTAACCTTATGATTTGTTAAGACAATATAGACACCTCATCGCAAGGCCGTCATCTCAACATCACCATTCACCTTCTCTATTTTGTGCGTTTTGTGCGCTATTAACAAAACTGGCGGTGCTTGTCTCGATAAGCGTGGCAATATTTTTGTATTTATAGGCACTGAATATTTATTCCTTCTAATACCACCTGGAGTGACTCCCGTTGTTGCGACCTTATCACCCTGTTAGCTTGCTGTGCGCCGGACTCATCGGCCTGTTCTCACAAAGTACGTTTGCCGAAATCACCGTACTGGAGAAAACCAATGCCTTTCTGGCACCGCTCAGCCTGGAAATCGGCGGCAGCATTCGCCCGCAATTTATCTGGAACAACGGTGATGAACCTGATTACTACAAAAATGGTCACGATGGCGGTACCCGCTTTCGCTTTGGTGCCGATTACGCCATCAATTCCCGCTCGTCGCTGATTGGTTATTACGAACTCGGGGTGGATATCCCCCATGTTTTAAAATGGGACGGACATTACGACACCGAAGGGAAGCGTGACTACCAACGCCAGTTGTATGGTGGCATTAAAGATAGCGAATGGGGCACGCTGACCTTTGGCCACCAGTATGGCGTTTACTATGACACTATCGGCGCAAAAAGTGATATGTGGGATAACGACGGGCATGCCAGCGCAAACTGGATTGGCATCAACGGAGATTATGACGGCGGCGAGCGCCCGAAAAATACCGTGAAATACACCAATACGTTCGGCAACCTGACGCTGCGTGCTGATTATCTTCTGCCACAAGATGAAACCCCTGCGGGTAATGACTTGCGCTATCGTCGTCACCACGGTGGCGGGATTGGCATTGATTATCAGCTACAACAAGACCTGACGTTCAGTGCGGCCTGGAATGAAACCCGCGCCAGTGTGAAAAGCCCCGACGGGCAGCGGCAACGTTACACGCAACAGTACTCTGGCGCCGCCCTCACATGGCAACCCAACCGCTGGTATCTTGTGACCACGGCGACGTACTACAACAACTACGTCCCCTCAAAAAGGCAGCAAACGGCGGCACGTTATTTTGCGGGTGACGGCTACGGGCTGGAAAGTTTTGTGGGCTATACCTTTGCCATTAATCGCCCTTGGCTGAGCGCCATACAGCCGTATATCGCTGCCGACACGTTACGCCTTAAGGGAGATGAAGACTATCACGCCCACCACGTTTATCTGGGTATGTCTACCCAACTGGCCTACGGTTTTTCGTTCTGGCTTGAGCGCACGATGGCCTCAAGCAGTGACCAGGAGCCAGATACCACATGGCTGTCGATTTATTATGACTTTTAGGGCTGCGGGTAAGATACCGGCCTGAGCGTCTGGCTGGCTGAAAAACACCATGTGCCTGGCGGTTTACGCGCCATTGGCCGCCTTTGCGTTGGTTGTTAGTAGTCTGCATTTCTGGAAAATACTGAGGCAGAAAAATTTCCAAAAAGGGTTCATAATCAATACTCCTACAATCAGGAGATAGCCCTATGTCAATGCCATCTAACGTTGTAACCACCCTGCTCAACCTCTGCGACAGCCCGGAAGAAGCCGTTCAGGTTGCGGCTGTTAAAGCGCTCGGCGAGGGGCAAGCCAACGGCTCCAACGTATTAGAAAAAGTGATTTCTCTGGTGAGTAACGATAACGTAAATGTGTCCGTGGCTGCCGTAGAGGCCTTAGGCAGAATGTATCGAAGTAAATAATGGTCATGGCCGCCAGAGGGCGGCTTTTTTATCTGCTGCGAAGCGGCTAACGCGCATGGCATTTTCGCAGTCGCGCTGTGCGCGTTATTATGAAAATGGATCTAAAAGGAATTCATTTTCAGCCATCAACGTTGATGCCATCTCAATGCTCTCGAGTGCATCTTGTTTACCTTCCCGGTATTTTTTATTTATTTCCGCCATGTCGAGATACACTTGCGCAGCCAGCGCTTTCTTTTGAGCATTCGTCATTTGACTTAAACAAACACTCATAAATGTTAGTTTTTCAAATACAATCAGGGACTTCTTTTCATCCTGAGAAGAGAGTTTAATGTGAGGGGCCATTGATTCAGGTGCATCAATAAAGCTATTCGTAAACGCATATACCGCATTAATAAAATTTTTTATTTCCTGCACACTTTCCTGCTCACGCCAGCTATTCAACGCACTTTTGGCGATCCATGCTGTGACTCCTGTAATCCCCGCTGAAGCTACGGCAGCCAGCATGCTATAGAAAGCCCATTGCGCGGCCTGTTTGGTGGCAATCATCGTTTCGATTGAAATAATATCTGCGTCCATATCCTTCCCGCTTTACAAAATACACCCCAATAAGTTGTGAGTTTATTTTATCCAGAATGATTAACAAAATTAACCGCTTGTTAGCGAGGAACAAATAACAGCCCGTTAAGCTCGTCGAGTTTGTAACATCGAGACTCTCAATCTTTGCTGCATACACGCTATCAAATACCGCTATTTTCGGCACCGTTTTTCGTGTGCGTGCAAATTTCAATCACCATGCAGGCGCAACCACGGCACGCAGAGGAAGTGCACAAATTCAGGAATGGTATCGGCAAAGGCAAAGACAAAGACAAAGACAAAGACAAAGACAAAGACAAAGACAAAGACAAATTACAGGCACAAAAAAACCACCCGGAGGTGGTTTCACGACACTGCTTATTGCTTTGATTATTCTGGCATTTCCCATGGTGCCCGGAGTGGGACTTGAACCCACACAGCGCGAACGCCGAGGGATTTTAAAAACTATAAATGCCATAATAAAATCATAAGGTTATGATTAAAATGGTTTTTTATAATGGTAATAAAAGGTTATGGCGGGTGAATAATTGATTTTTGCTGCCACTTTTTTGGTATTGGTAAACGAGGAGATCCACAATTTTTATACTATGAGCACGTCGATAAAAAGCCCCGCAATTGCGAGGCTTTGTTTTTACATCCAGAGGGCTTGCTGTCCTGACGGCGCAGGATGTGGCAAAACCGGGTTAGTCTCGCCGGGCTTCACTATGTAGCGTTGGACTGACTCCAGCGTCAGAAACGTGGCACTACAATTGACGTTCTGGCACTGGTGATAACGCTCTTTTGTGGTGTCACTCATGTAGCGGCTGGTGCGGGCGTGGGCGGCGTGCTGGCATAACGGACAATGAAACATATTAATCACCTCGACTGGCTGTTCTTTATTCAATCCTACCCAATAAAATCATACAAAACAAATAGTTAATATTAAATTAAATCTCATCGCTTACGGATTCATACCCCACATCCGAAAGCCTCACCTCAAGCTCTAAGCGCGTCGTGAAGCCATTATTCCCGAGGCTATGAACCACCCTACTAATCAGCCATGACTGTTCGTCTATAACACGCTTAAACCCTGACACACGAAGCGGCGTTTCGGGAAATAAATCAGCCCGTCCCAGCGCCAGCGTTATCGAAAATTCAGCCACGCCACGCTGCAGCTTGTCCCACTTCGCCTGAGCCGCCCGCATGGCCTGCGCCTTTGTCGCGTATACTGTGGTCAGCGCCAGCACGTTCTCGGCGTCACCGGCCATGTATTCACCTTCGCGTGCTTCCTGCTCTTTTTTAGCTTTGGCTTTCTTGCTGACCGGTGTCGCCTTCGGGTGCTGCAGCGCGCGCAGGTGCTGCTGCTTTGGCTTGCGCTTCAGCGTCACTTTCTGCTTTTGCGGCTTCGGGTCTTTTGTGTGCAGCCATTTTGCCGTAACACCGGTGTAAGCGGCCCGGTCTGCAATCGCAAACTGATGCCCGTCACCGTCGCTACGCACCAGGGTCATTTGCGGGACCGGCTTACCGCTGGCCGTGACCGCACTGCCCGCCTTCAGAAACAGCAGCTTTCCAGCTTTCACTGACACCGTTGCCCCGTTGCGCTCCGCGAGCCGGGTCAGAAATACCGCGTCGGACTCCTGAGACTGGTCAATATGCGGCACGGGTATCGTTTTCAGGGAGTCAGCAACGCTGGCCGTCAGGTTGTTACGCTGCGCGATGGTCGTGACCACGGCGTCGAGTGTGGTGTCGTGCCATGACTGTTCGCGTCGTGAATTGAGCGTGCCGCGAAAGTCGGCGCTACGCGCCCGGATGGTCAGCGTATCCGGCGCGCCGCGATGCTCGATTTCGTCGACCGTAAAATCGCCCTTCCCCAGCAGGGCCGAACCCTGCCAGCCGAGGAACAGCGACAGGACAGCGCCACGCGGCGGCAGCTCGACCTGACCGTCGCTGTCGTCGAGTTCAATGTCGAGCTGGTCCGCCTCAAAGCCCCGGTTATCTGTCATTGTCAGTGATATCAGACGGTCACTGATATTGTGAGTAATATCCTCGCTGTTCATCGTCAGCATAAAGGCCGGTGCCATACTGGCCCCGGCGTCGGTCACCATGCCTGTTATCATCTCGTCAGCTCTCCCGCGAGCTTACCGGCAGACGTAACCAGATTACCGACCTGCTGCTTCAGGTCGCCCAGCATTGCCGTCAGTGACTCATCGACCCGCTTCAGCGACAGGGTAAAATCTATCTTTCTGGCGGCACCATCGCTGAAAAATTCCGCGTGCGTGGTGCTGACACGCTCAACAACGAACATCCCGAGAATGTTGCCGGTTCCCTCTATCATCGGCCACGCCCGCCCCTCGTCGGCCATTAACTCCACCATGCGCAGTGATATCGCACCGCCGGTGATAGCCGGGTACAGCGTGCCGGAAAGCTGACACGACGTATCACCCTCCCCGAGATACTGATACGCGGGCGGTTTTCCGACCCGGTCATTAGAGGCCCAGCGGTATTCACGCGAATACTGCATCGACTGGTAAGGCAGTGTACGGCGTTCAAACACAAACATTCCCAGCGCTAACATCATCGTTTAACCCTCCTCAGTCGTGCCCCATACTGGCGCGCTGGCGTGCGCGTTTGTCGCGTTCGTACTTTTCCAGCGCATCGCGAACCTGACGGTCGAGTTGATGCCCCGGCGCATTACCGCCAGCCAACGTGATGTGATAGTCGGTTTTGCTCTGGTCAACATAAGAGCGTCCGGCAGGTGCCGTGACGGGCTGATACGCCCGATAACCGCCGTAAGTGCTGGTCGGTTGAATGTAGCTGCTGCCCTGCGCGGCGGCGCTGGTTCGGGCGGCGGTCTTGTCCAGCTCGTCTGACTCTTTGCTGATGACGCCGAGCTTTTCGAGCAGCCAGTCGACACCGCTGCGCAGTTTGTTGAAAACGGTCAGCGGAGCCATAAACGCAGCGGCCAGCGCCTGCCCGAACATCACGCCGACGTTTTTACAGCTTTCGAGCGTCTCTTTTGCAGCTTTTACGGGCTGCAACAGGTCTTTGAACCACTGCCATACCACACGCAGCGCTGCGCCCAGGGCGTCAAAAATGGGTTTGAGTGGCGCAAACATTTCCCCCACCGGTGCGAAGGCGGCTTTCAGCCCCTCCACGACGCCTGAGAAAAATGCGCCTATCGGCTCCCAGTATTTCCGGATAAGCAACACACCGGCGACAATTGCAGCCCCCACAGCCACCACCGGCCATGTAATTGCCCCCAACGCGGTAACGATGGCACCACCGGCAACCGTGAACACCGTTCCCAGCAGACCAGCAGCGGCAATAATGGCGTTGATACCCATAATCACCGGCCAGGCAACAAGACCGATGCCACCAATCACCCCAATCAGCGCCAGCCCGCCCCCAACAACCAGACCGAGCGTCTGCGCCAGCCCTTTGTTCTTCTGGATCCAGCCATCCAGTCGCAACACGTACCGCGTCGCGGTTTGCGTGAGCTTTCTCAGGGAGCCTTCCTGCTGGTCAAAAAGGTCTGTCCCGACGGCCTCATAGGCGGACTGAAACTCTTTAAAATCACCGCCGAGGTTATCCTGCATCACTTTAACCAGCTCTTCGGTTTTGCCGTCCGAGGCTTTCAGCGCTGCCGTAAGCTGGTCGAGCTTGCCGCTGGCCGCTGCAGCCATCAACACGTTAGCCGATGAGCTGGCCTCCTCACCGAAGATGGTTTTCATGTACTCCGCACGCTGACCTGTGCCGAGTTTGTTTTTCTCAAAACTGCGCTGCATTTCTTTCAGGATGGTAAAAATCGGGCGCGTGTTGCCTTTGCTGTCTGTTGTCTTAACACCAAGCTCCCTGATGGCCTCATAGGCCTTGCCTGTTGGTGCCTGCAGGCGGCTTAATACCGCGCGGCTTCCGGTCCCGGCCATAGAGCCGGTGATTTTCGCGTCGTGCAACGCGCCCACCATTGCGGCGGTCTCTTCTATGCTGACACCAGCATTTTTTGCCACCGGCGCGGCGTAGGTCATGGCATCGCTCAGACCGTCAAAGTCAGCGGCGGTCTTGTTCATCACCGTAGACAGCACGTCGCCAATATGCGCGACCCTGTCATTGGATAACTGAAACGCGGAGCGCATCCCCATCAGTAATGCGGCGTTTTCTTCCATCGTGCGACGGTTTGCAAGCGCCATATTCAGCGTGACGGGCGTTGTCGCCTGAATGGCGTCAGCGTCGCCGCCGCCTTTGGCGATAATAATTTGTGCGCTGGCAGCATCATCAGCAGACGCCGCCGTATTGTCACCAAGCTGGCGCGCCTGTTTGCGTAATGCCTGCATTTCCGGCGACTGCTTATCAACACCCAGCACCGCCTGCAGCTCAGAGTTTTTCTGCGCAAAATCATAACCAGATTTGAGCAGCTTCACTCCGGCCACGGTTCCCGCCGTCGCGATACCCACCCCGGCGGCCCCCACTGAGACCGCATTACCGGCAAGCTCTTTGCCTGCCTGATAACGGGCCTTCACTCGGCTTAACTTCGCCTGCTGGGTGCTGACCTGCGCCAGTGCCGCCCGCTGGCGGTTAAGCTGCGCTGTGGTTTCGCTAATTGAGGTCTTCAGGCGGCGCTCATCCGCTGACAGCGTGCGTGTGTTGATGCCTGCCTGCTGCAGCTCGACGCGCTGGCGCTGTACTGACGTTCTCAGGCCGTTGTATTTCGTCTGCAGCTCCGCCGCCTGACGTTTTGCCGCCTCCAGCGCCCGGGCCTGCGCACGGGTGGGGTTTTCAGTGTTTTTAAACTGTACTGCCAGCGCAACGGCTTCGCGCTTCGCTTTCTGCAGTGCCTGCCCGGTTACGGCCAGTTGCGCACTGGTCTTGCGAAAGCCGTCGATTCGCGACGCCTGTCCGTTGAGTGTGCTCAGTTGTTTTTGTGTGCCGCGAATATCACCCGACAGGGTTTTACTCGCGGTCTGGATGGATTTTAGCGGTCGCGTTGCCTGGTCGACCGCTTTCAGTAATACCTCTAAACGCAGGTTTTTACTCATTGTGGTTTCCGCTACGCTGCAAAGCCTTCTCTCGCCAGCTCAAAATCTCAGTCAGGCTCATGGTGTAAAGCTCTGACGGCGGCCAGTGAAAAATCACCGCAATATCCGCCATCAGGTCATTAACCGTCAGTGATGGCGGGAAGTTCAGTGCGCCGAGTTCGGTGACAAAAAACCAATCACCTTCCCGGCAAGGGTTAGCAGGTCAGGCAGCTCCATCGCGGTGACTTCAGCCTCGGTCAGCGCCGGATACGTCATGCGTGGCAGCACCTTAATCAGCGCATCCACCTCCGACTGCGCCACGGCGGCAAGGCTCACACCGCGCAGCGTTCCGGCAGTGGGTTTAATCAGCGTCACGGACTCGATGGTCTGACCGCCGCGCTTTACCGGCACGTCGAACGTAACCAGATTCGGATTAACGGCAGCGATTTCATTGCCTGCGTTGTCGATAAATTCTGGCGTCTCTTTTTTTGCTTTTGCCATGATGGTTGCCTCTGTTCTGAGTGAGGGTAATCACCGGCCAGCCACGCTGACCGGTCAGGAAATTACAGGCCGATTGCGCGGCGGTGCTGCTCCAGCCGGTCGACGCCGTTCACCTTCTCGACCATGTTCACGGTGTCGATTTCGATAATGTCGCTGCCGTCAATCGTCAGGCGGTAATACGTGCAGGCCGTCGAGATTTTTGTCGTGGACAGCTCTCCCTGCTTGCTCTCGCCGCCGTCAAGCTCCTTGTGACGTCCGCGCATCACCACTTCCACGGCGACGATTTCGCCGGTGTCGTCACGCTGGTAAGAGCCAGCAAAACGCAGCGGCACCGCATCAGCGCCCGGCGCGGCGTACTGCGCCCACAGCGCCACATCCGGCATGCCGCCGAGGGACCACTCAACGGCAAGCGCCTCATCGTCGAGGCCGAGGTCAACGGTCGCGGCACCGTTCATGCCACCGCCGCGCCAGTTCTCCAGCTTGCGGGTGAGCTTCGGCAGCGTAACGGACTCAACAACACCCATGTAGCTAAGGCCGTCGTTGAACAGGTTCAGGTATTTCAGTACGCGGGGTAATGCCATTGCTCAGGCTCCTTAGTTGCTGACGGACGCGGCCAGATTGACCAGGTAAGTGTCGGTGATGCGCTGGCGCAGAATGAGGCTTTCAAGCGGCGGGACGGGTGTGTAGTCGAAGTCGACGTAGAGCTTTCCGGCCTTGAGCGTGTCCTTGTCGTTCGACGCATCATCGAACCAGCATGAGCCGTCGACAATGTAGCCATTAGATTTCAGCTCGCGGAATTTCGCGTTAATGCCGTCAACAATGTCGCGAATCAGGCTTGCCGTAATAGGCTTGTCCACCGCCCACATGTGCGCCTCGGCCATTGTGTCGGCCAGCACCTGCGCGGTACGGGTGTAGTTCTCAAACAGAAATAACGGGTCATCCGAGCAGGTGCGGTTACCCCAGAATCTGAAGCCGTCTTTACGCACAAGTGTCGTGACGCCAGCCTCGTTTAACAGGTCCGCATCGGTGCCGGATGCCTGCAAATCCCAGAACACTGACGCACTGATACCGGTGACACCCTGGACGCCGACATTTGACAGGGTTTTATGCCAGCCGACCGTCTGGTCGATGTATGCACGCAGGCCGAGCGCGCGCGCCGTGGCGTATGCCGTGGTGGTCGCGTTTGCCGTGGTATCCCATGCGAGGAAGTCAGGCCAGATGACCATAAGCTCACGCTGACTGAAGTTGTCACGGTAGTTAATCGCCTCTGAAATGGTCTTACAGCCCCACGCGCTGACGTAACCAAACGCACGCAGGCTGATACATACAGACGCGAGCGCGGTCGCCACCTCCTGCGAATCCAGCCCCGGCACGCCAAGAATGCGCGGCTTAACGCCGGTTACCGCCTCAGCGGTCAGCAACGCCTTAAGCCCGGTGTATTTGCCATCTGCACCCGTGCCGCCAATAACATTTGAAATGGTTTTCGCGCGGGCGGCGTCCGGGTCACTGTCCTTGCCTTCCTCCACGCGCACGACCACGACAACGGGTTTCGCCTGGTCTGCGATGGCCTGCAGCGATGCCGCCAGCGTGCCGGTTTTGCCCGCTTTGGCAATGGCGCTTTGTACGCGGGTAATCAGGACCGGCTCATTAAGCGGGAATGTGTCCGCATCCGCATCATTCGCGGTGCATACCATGCCAATAATGGCGGTTGAAACGGTGGAAATGACGCGCGTGCCGTCGTTGATTTCGAGCACCTGCACGCCGTGGTGATAATCACTCATCCGGTTAACTCCGTGGTTAATGGGCGAATGTCATTGTCCTGGCGGGACCGGTGGCGGGCTATGCGTGACTGATGGGTGAGTGCTGGCACATAAACAGGGCATAAAAAAGCGGGCCTACGCCCGCCTTCGTTATTCTGGTTTTACCGGCCAGTCGATATCCGGCGCGGTGGAGGTGTCGACCGCCCCCAGCGCCTTGATATAACCGAGCCACAAAATCAGGCTTTCCCTGTCCTCATCACTAATAATGCCGAGCTGTAGCTCAGTCTGCCACACGCTTATCGTATCTTTGGCTTCTATGACCAACTGCTCGCGCTGCACATTTGCCAGCGCCACCAGTTCAGCCGGGGCCGGGGGCGGAAGCGCAACCCAGCACGGCAAGTTATCGTCACCCACCCCACGTACCATTCCTTCCGGCGCATCAGCCATAAATCCCGCCGCATCATCCGCACTGATTGCTACGCCGTCACCCGGCCACGTTCCGGCCTGCAGGTAATCATCCTTAAGTGACAGCGGATAAAAGGCATTTTCTGACGGGCTAAAAATATAATCTGTCATCAGTACCCCACACCCCATACGGTTACAGTTGAGTTTGATTTGTTATACGCGCAGGCCGCCTTAAATCTTGCGCGGTCCACAATGGCGGCACTGACAAATGGCGCGCCGCTCACGGCATAAATGAGTGAGTTCGTCAGCGACGGATTAATTGATAAACAGGCATTCGGAAACGCAACCGGCCAGGTCCCTTCAACCGGAACCATACTGCCATCCGGCGACTGCGTTACCGACACGGATTTCCACTGGATCAGCATATTTCCGCGCACACCTGAAATCATACCCGGCACGGAAATATAACCCGCCGTACTGCCAAGCCCTGACGCCGCTGGCATTGTTGCGCCTGTATCCAGCCCCAAACCTGATACAGATTTGTCCACATATTCACGTGTCGCCAGCACGACCGCCGGGTCGATTTTCAGCGTGATGGATGAGATCGCAGACACGGCCAGCACCATGCGAATCGTCTGCGTTCTGCCGCTGCCCTCGGCAAGCTGCGGTTTGTAGGTTTCCGGGCAGTTGCCGACCGCAATCAGAATACCGTTATCGTCATAAAGTCCCACCTCACGCACCCAGAATCCCCCCTCATTTTCCGGGATGATTTGTTCAGCAATAATCTGGCCTGCATTGTTCGGGTCAACGCCGAGCGAGTTCAGCGGCGCGATGCGTTTCTGATTAATCAGTGCCGTCTGCGCCGGGTCCGGCATCGGTAGCACACCGCCACCATCACCCACCGCCATTTGTGTAATACTGAGTTTCTGGCCGAGCGCGGTCGCGTTCGCCAGCCTTGCCGCGCCCTGAGTGGTCAGGGTGGCGTAGTATTTAGTCATGAAATCACCTTCAAATCGTCAATCACATGGACGGCACAGGCCGGGTAATACTCACCGCCGACAACCAGCTCGTCGGGGGTATAGGGGTAAATGGTCAGCGCGTCGCCGTCATAACAGCCCGCGCCGACATACAGCTCGCCTGACGTGCTCAGGCTGATAACCAGCCCGGTCAGGTGACGGCTTGCCGGTTTGGCGTCGTTTATCAGGCGCTCAAGCTCCTGATACATTTCCTCGGTGATGCCACTTTCCAGCACGCCGACCACCAGGCGGAACGTGCCCGGCTCCTCGTCGAGCTGCCACCATTCGCGGACCTCTATCAGATACCCCAGCGGCTCGACCACACGCCGCAATGCGCTGATAGTGCCTTTGTGAAGATGGACATAAAACGACGACGCAATGACGCTGCGCTTTGTGGCCTCCGGCCAGTTTTCATCCCAGCGGTCAACCGACAGCGCCCACGCAAGATACGGCAGCAGGTTTACCGGGCAGGTCTGCGGATTCCACAACGTGCGCAGCGGCACCGGCACGCGCTCAATCTGCGCCAGTGCATCAGCGGCGGCCACTTCCAGCGCTGACGACCCGACAGGCAGCAGCCGGTCACTCATCCGAACCCCCGACGCGAATGCTGTAGCCTGTGCAGTGCGATGCCTGCGAGGCATTCAGCACGATATCGGCCATCGGGGCGGCAAGCTCGACGCGCTGCACTCCCTCAACATGCAGCGCGGCGTAAATGGCAGACAGGCGGATATCACGCCCGAGGCGGCGCTGGTCGCTGATATAGCCCTGCAGTTTCAGCTCTGATGCCTGGCGGACCAGCTCCGCCTCGGGGCCGGGATACAGATACAGCGTCGCATCAATGCGATACGGCACAATCTCGGCTGACAGCACCGTCACGCGGTCCGCCACGGTGCGCACCGGCTCTGACTGCGCCACCACATCCACCGCCGCGATGAGGTCATCACTGGCCGTGCCGTCACCCTCCCGCGACAGCACATAAATCGTCACATACGCCGGGCGCGGACTGGTGACCGCCACGTCAGCGACACGCCCGTCCGCACTGCGACAGCCGTATTCATAGGCACCACCCGGAGAGGCCCAGCTCAACCCCTCAAACGCCTGTTGCGCCCGGATACGCAGGTCGCCGTCAGACTCCATGACAGCAGGCGTCGGGGGGATGGTGGTTGCGTCTTCCGGGGTGATTGTCAGGCGCGCGGTATTGTTATTGGCCACCACGACGTCGAGGTCGTTACCGGTGGCATACGCCAGCGTCACGCCGAGCGCTGCTTCGTTGACGCGCTGGCGCCAGACAACTTCACGGTAGGCGTTTTCCTGCAGCAGCTTCACCAGCGGCTCAGATTCCAGCGCCAGCGTGGCGGCTATGGCCTCCTGCTGGTCTTCGGGATAGAGCGATATCAGCGTCGCGATACGCTCCGCGAGGATGGTTTCATAATCCAGCACCTCGACCACATCCGGTACGGGTAACTGACTCAGGTCAACGGTAGCCATAGTGTTTAACTCAGTGAGACAGTGGTGGTGACGGGCGCACCGGTATCGGTCCGCGCGCCGGTGATATCGACAAATAACGCGCCGTTGGCGCCGGATTCAAAACTGACCGAGTTCAGCCTGATGCGCGGCTCCCAGCGCTGAATCGCGGCATAACACGCCACCATAATCTGCAGGCGTAGTGCCGGGGTCTGCGGCATATCAATCAGCTCTGACAGCAGGGAGCCGTATTCACGTCGCATCACCCGCGAGCCGACCGGCGTCAGCAGAATGTCGCGCACGCTCTGGCCGATGTGCTCCACGTTAGTGACTGCCCTGCCGGTGTTACGGTTCATGCCGGTGTAATCGGTCATTGTGGTGTCCCCGTTGTGCCGCCGCTGTCGCCGGGGTGGCGGTGCGTGTGTAACACGATGCCGTTCGACGTCAGCGCGCCGCCGGTGTGCGTGACGCTGCCGGTCATCGTGCCGCCCTGGCGCACTTCAAGTGTTGCCGTGGTCAGTTTGTTCGTGCAGACCACCTCCGGCGTGTCGAGCATGATGCGTTCTGACGCTTTGACGGTCACAAGCGGCACGGTAGCCGTGAGGGATTCAGAAGCAGTGACGTCTGCGGTTTTGATGCCGCTGACCGTCAGCGCACTGGTGTCCGGCTCATACTCCATCACCGCACCATCCGGGAATGACACATGCCATGCGTCTGGCGAGGCTGATGGCGCGGGATTGTCATCAGAAAAGACAGCAGGCAACACAAACGCGGTATCAAGCTCGCCGCCGACGGCCAGCAGCAATACCTGCTCACCCACAGACGGTGCCCACCACGTGCGGGAGCGCCCGGCACGGGCGGTCAGCCAGTTCAGCCAGGTAGTTTCAATGCCGCCGGTCTGGACGCGGCAAAGCCCCTGCACCGTATCGACCTGCATCACGACGCCAGTGCGGATGATATTCCTTATTAGTCGCAAAATTTCATTTGAATGTATCTGCATATCGCAATCCTGGGCCTTTTTGAATTAACATGGAACCGAGCATCATTCTGGCAGCTCCGGCACAACTCACCGGTATATCAAGGAAGCAGCTGTGACATATAAATTCTTTTCAAACACACATAACCAATCCCTCATTGAAAAAAAACTAACCCAACTTTCATCTATTGATTCATCGGACCTATCAGTCTTTTGCAAGGAAAGAAATGTGCTGATTAGTGGAGCACTTAATTTATTCCTAAAGAATGCGAGCATTTTTGATGATAGAGCTCAATTCAATACCACTGAAATGGGAGATGCATTCTTGAATGAACTAGCCTCACCCTTATCTGAAGACAATTTAAACATTATATTTACCTCCTGTTTAAGATTCTTTATGGAGGAAAACATCTTTCAAAAAGAGGACTTTTTCCAACTGTCGGGACTTATAAAAGACTTTGCCATCTACAGAAAAGATGAGTTTGACGAGAGGGCCGCCACACAAATAACTTATGCTTTAACAGAAATGCCCTTAAACATGCTGCGAAAAATGCTGACCAGTGATAACGCAAAGTCTTATCGCGAGTACATAGAAAGAGCTGAACACTTTGAAAAATCACGCCAGGAATGGGATGCAAAACTAGAGGACTCCTTATCAAAATCACAGGCACTAAATGAATCCCTTGTGATGCAATTAAATAAATTTAACTTTGTAGGCCTTTACAAAGGCTTTGCTGAACTGGGCGATAAAAAAATTGACGAGCTAAAGCGCACCAAATGGTTAACATTCGGGCTTGGCTTTATCATTCCCATACCATTACTAATAGAGTCAGTTTTTTTATTCTACGATTCAGACTCCACTTACGGCTGGCCCACCTTAGCTAAAACCATCCCGACAATTTCACTCACCTTAATACTGATTTATTTTTTCCGAATTGCTCTTACAAATTTTAACTCTGTAAAAGCCCAGCTTATACAAATCGACCTAAGGAAAAGTCTGTGTCAGTTTATTCAGAACTATGCTGAGTATGCCAAAGACATCAAGACACAAAACTCCGATCTTCTAAATAAGTTTGAAGAGGTTATTTTCTCAAACATCATGCCCTCAGTGGAAAAGATACCAGCAACCTTTGATGGTCTTGAGCAGGTTGCGAGCCTTATAAGTGCATTAAAAAAGTAATAAATGTCTATTAACCTTCGGACAAGGTTCTGACAATAATGTTTTCAATCAGCCGTTCATCATCCCGACTAAACCCCAGCAATTGACGTGCCGGATACTGCACGTCAGGGCTGTTGCAGCTGGGCCGGTCCTTCAGCCCGCGCTGATGCACCCACGCCATGCGCTGCACCCTGCCGGTAAATTCCACCACCGCCGCGCTGTCATTACCCCCGGCTTTCATAAAGCGGCTTGTGCGTAATTTGCTGAACATTTCCCGCTTAATGCGCCCTTTTCCACTGCGTACCGGCTGGCGCTTTCTTGCGGCATACAGCGTGCCGTTGGGTGCCTGCTGGCGCTTAATGCGCTGCTGCTGACTGGCGCGCAGTTGTTTCGCGATGTCCGCCGCCAGCCTGCGGCGCGCCGACGGTGACAGGCTTGCCAGCAGGCCCGCGAGGCGCGTCTCCAGTGCGGTTAACTCAGTCATGCCACTGACTCACCAGTTCGCCGTTGATGTAAAGCTCCATCGGGCGGGTAACCGGCACCGGGGGCGGTGGCTCGGGTGCGTAACTGACATGAAGCGCGCCGTCGATTTCCCTGACGAGGGTGCGCTCGGTCAGGCGCAGCGTAATGCCAATATCGAGCGAATCGTCGCTGTTGACATCAACCTGATACGCGAAGCCTTTTTCCCTGCCCTGCGCCGTGGTCATGAGGTCGGGCTGATGTTCACGCAGCCACGCCTGTACCGGCACAAAAATCAAATCGAGGTCACCGACAAAATCAACAATGACGACTCTCAGGTCGTAGACCTTCTGAAATGACAACGAGGCCGCCAGCGTCGACACGTTATGCCCGCTGTCGACATACAGGCGCAGCATATCGGGGTTAGATTTGAGTTGCGGCACGGCGCGTCTCAGCGCCTCGCGCAGACTTTTCAGCTTCTGCATTGAGTTCATCCTGACAGTGTTTAACGGTTTTCACCTGCAGCGCGCAGGCGGTCAGCGCGTGTTCCAGGCGGCGAATATCAGCACTCATGTCGCCGTTGGTTTCCGGGTCACTGCCCGGCATCGGGCAAAGGCTGACCTTCGGGCAACCGCTGACCACAATCACCGGCGCTGGCGCAGGCGGCGCGGGTGTGCACCCGGCGCACAGCATCAGGAAGCCGGGCAACATACCATTTGCGAAACTCGTCATTTTCATTAAGCAGCCTCGTTATTGTCTGTTCACGGCGACTGGCCTCGTCGCTGGCCGCCGCAAGCTGGTCACGCAGCGCCACCTGCGCCGCTTCGTTTCTCGCCGCCAGCGCACTGACGGCCCCGAGCTGGCCCCGAAGACCGGCGATAGTGTTTTTTTGCTCCGTGGCGACCCGGTCAGCCCGTTCAAACGAGCGGGACAGGTTGCCGTTTTCATGGCGTAGCCAGAACAGCCCCAGCACGGCCAGCATCAGCAGGACAATCAGCGTTTTCATTTCACCCCCTGCAGGCAGTAAGCGCGCTCACGCTCGCGACGATTCTCCAGCCCCTTGTTTCTGACGCCGTTGACATACACCCAGCGCGGAAGCTGCCCGCACGCCTCCCGCCACTGCTGGCGCTTGAGCATGGCGACCAGCGTCGAACCACAGGCCGCACCGGTGCCAACGTTAAAGGCGAAGCTGACCAGCGCGTCGTAGACCTGCGGCGGCATCGCCACCGGCACACAAACGCCCAGGCGGCGCTCGGTGTTCAGCACATCCGCGACCAGATTTTCCGCCGCCTCACGCTCGGTGATGTCGCGTTTCGGCACCACCCCGGCAGTGTGGCCGATACCTGACGTCCACACGCCCGCGCTGCACTGGTAGGGGCGCAGCCAACAGCCTTCTAAATCGGCAATCAGCGCCAGCCCCTGCGGCGAGGTGTTCAGCAGACGAAAGTCAGGCACCAGTGCTGCCAGCGCCAGCACGGCGGCCACACCGCAACGTTTCACGATTGACATGGTTACAGCCTCTTCGGTGGTGGAGCCACAAAACGCGGGGTCACTTTCAGGCGGTTCAGCTCCAGCAAATAACTCTTGCGCCGGTAGTACCAGTTCACCCCCACGGTGACGACCACACCCAGCACACCAAACCACGCGGCGACGTTCTGCGGCGTCAGCGCGCCGAACGCAGCCAGCGCCACGCTTAACCAGTACGCGATAAACGAGGTTATTTTTTCCATCGTCAGTCCCATAGTTTCAGCCTCTCCGTGGTGGGTGAGGTGTCCACGTCCGGCAGGTCAATCGCCGTGCCGTGCGGCAGGACGACGCCCAGCTCGCACAGACCGGGATTCGCCTGCTGTACCACCTCAACCACCCCTCCCGTGCGCCCGTAATACCGGGCGCAAATCACATCCAGCGTGTCGCCCTGCATCGCATAAACCCGCATCAGAGCTGCCCCACAATGCAGCGGGATTTATCCTGCAGGCGCGACAGCGACCAGCGCATATCCCGCCACAGGTCATCGACCGTGGTTTCCACGCTGTCCGCCTTTTTGTCGCCCTTTGCGCTGGCGTCAGCACCGCGATAGCGTTCAGCCAGCGTCGCGGCGGTCATGGCACACACCGCGCGCAGGTAGTGAAAACAGCGCACGCTTTCACCGTCGAGCTGGTCGGCGGGTACATCGGCCAGCAGCCTAAACCCGGCAGCAATCTGCTGTTCGCGCCAGTCGTACAGCTCCGCGTTCACCTCGGCAATGCCCGACTTAATCGCATCGCGCAGCCGCTCATCAGAGACAGTCTGTTCAAGACGCACGATTTTTCGTACGCGCAATGGATCCACATCCGGGAAAAAGAACGTGTTTTTAATCACCGTGCCATCCGGGCCCGGCGGCGGAATCACCGCGCCCGGCACCTCATGCAGCCCGGCTGGCTGATTCAATATCACTGTCGTCATGACAACCTCGTCAGGTTGGGCGGTGGACGCCGGTCGCGGTCAGGATAAAACCTGCGTTGACCGGCGTGCCGCCCGGCTCGGGGGAGCGTTCGTTAACCGGCGGTTTTTTCCGCCTTCGGACGCCCGCGTCGGCCTGCCGTTTTTGTGGCAGTAGCCTTGCGCGTGCGTGGTTTAGTCGTTTTTGCTTTCTGGCGTGGCTGGCGCGGTGCTGGCTCCGCTTTTGGCTTCAGCGCCCGCTCCAGCTGCTCAATGTCTTTTTTCACACCGGCGTTATGGTCGAGCTGCAGCGCACGCCGGAACTGCGCCAGCGCCTCGGCGTTCTGCCCGGCATCGCGCAGGGTCAGGCCAGTGACTTTGTGCAGTCGGGCGCGGACCATATCCGGCACGTCTGCGGCGTCGGTCAGACGCTGCGTGGTCAGCAGCAGGGACAGGTCCACCGGCTGACCCACAGCACGCAGACGCAACGCGGACAGCGCCACCTCTTCAACCAGCATGTAAGGCGTGGTGCGGCGGTGGTCGCTGGTCAGGCCGTATTTCAGCGCATACGGCGCAATCTCCAGCGCCCCGGGCATATCACCGGCGTCGAGTCGCCACAGCATGACGGTCATCAGGATGTCATCCTGCGCACCCCTGCCGTCAGCCAGCACACCGGCCACCCACGGCGCGTAGAACGGCAGCAGCTCGCGCTTTTTAGCGGCCTTCAGCTCGTTTGAACGGATGTTTTTCAGCGTGCGACGGTCTTCGGCCAGTTTGACGAGCATCTGCTCATACGGTGTGGCATGGCGCAGCGGGACGGATGCCCGCTGCGCGGCTTCACTGGCCGAGACCCGCATCATGTGACGCTGTGCGGGACTCGTCATGGTTTACGCTCCGCCGTCTGCAGGCGCAGAGAAATCGCCCAGGGTGATGTTTTCCAGCAGGCACCCGGCCCCGTAGATTTCGACTACGTAGTCGATGTTCATCGACTCATAGTTCTCGACCTGGTCCTTTTTCGGGTTTTCCAGAATGCTGCGGCGGTGGCTCTCATCCATGAAATAAATGGACAGGTTTTCGAGCGTGGTCACCAGCACGGCGTTTGCGGGGAAGTACGGCACGCGCACGGCTGGCAGGTTACCAATGCGCTTCTGACTGATGATGACGTCTGCTGCCATCATTTCGCTGTTTTCCTGCTGTTTGTTGACCAGCGGGAAATATTTATCGGCAAGCAGCTTACGGCCCACAATGGCGACGAGATTCGGGTCATCCTGATAAATTTCATCAATCAGGGTGTCGGTGCCGTCCAGTACCAGCGCGTCAAGGTTTTCATAATCCCCGCCCTTACCCACGCGAATGACTTCAGAAACGACCGCGCCCTCTTCGTTAATGATTTTGCTCATCACGCGTGCCGGTGCCTCGGTGCGGTACTTCTCCAGCCAGCCGACGGCCACGTCCTGCAGCATAGGGAATTTTGCGCGGTTTGATGTAGCTGCACGCTGCACGCCGTTAAACCCGGCCATGATGAAATCCAGCGCCTGACGCTGGGTAATGGCGTCACGAATGCGGCGCTGGAAGTCCTCATAGCGCGCCCATAAATCAAGCTGCTTATAGCGGATATGGAAGTCGAAGTTCACCTGGGCGCATTCGTATCCCTTTGCTTCAAGCGTGGTAAAGTTTGCGGTCTTACGCTCGTTATCACCGGCGGCGGTGTCGGTGGTGCTGGCAATGGTGCCATTCACGCCCACACCGATTTTTTCGCCTTTCAGCTCATCCACCGGCACGATATTAATTTTCTTCAGAAACGAGGATGAGGCCTGCACAACGTTCATCAGTTTTTGCGTGACAGACGGCTCAACGGTGAATTTTTTGCTGACGTCATCAGCACTGATGCCGTTCAGTTCAGCGATGCGGCTCAGATAGGCATTAAATTTAAAACGGGTTTGCTGACGCATAATTTTTCCTGTTCGGGTTGTTCAGTGAGGAGCGGCGACAGTGCCGCCCGGTATCGGACCTGCGCTGTCAACAGTCGGTCAGCAGCTCATCGCCACCACCGCCGCGCGACTTTTCACGACGTGGCTGACTGAAACTTTCGGTGTGGTCGAGGGTGGTTCTCAGGTCGGTAAATGCCTGGTCGGTTTTGTCGACCCTGCTGGTCAGCTCCTGCTTAAGCGCCGCGAAATGCTGTTCGATTTCGCCCAAGCGCTTATCCTGCGCGCTGAGGCTTTCCTGCACGTGCTCACTGACGGTGGTCACTGCTTCATGAACATCATTCAGGCGCGCGTCGTCGCTTTTCTGTTTGCGTCCGAAAATAGCTTTTACCTTGTCAGTCAGCACACTGAATGCAGCTTCGGGCAGGTCTTCAAATTCCAGTTCAGCCAGCGTGGCGACGGAAAAGACATTTTCCGGGCTGGATTTGAAGCGTTTAAGGGGGTTGTGTTTCGCCTGGCGGCAAAACTCCAGATACTCGGTGCCGAGGCTGGCCGGGTCATCGGTGACCGCGAGACCGACGAGGTAACACTTGCCGGTGTTGGCAAAATTCGGCTGAATCTCCATTGATGTATAGACTTTCTGCCCAGCCTTATTCATCGCGATAAGGTCATCTGTCGGGATGATTTTTGCGAATAACGCCCATTTGCCGTTAATCGCAGAATCGTCGTCAATTTTCTCGGCTTTCAGCTCGACCACATCGCCGTAGCGCTTGAATACGCTGTCCGGCAGCAGGCCGCGCAGGTGCTCCAGATTAATGCGGCAACCGTAGACGCGCGGGTCATAGGTTTCAGCCATCTGCTGAATATCGACAGAGCTGATGACTCGCCCGTCGCAGGTATCCCCCTCAACGCCGATGCGAAACCACTTCGATACTTTCTTTGCCATTGGTCATATGTCCTGACTGGTTACGGGTCCGGGCCAGTTTCCCGACTCCGCACCGCAACAGCCACCACATGGACACGTACAACGCCTGACACAACAGGGGGTTAGCGCTTAAGCGTTGCCGTTTCTTTAGCCTTGCCCGGTAACCACAGGTGAGGCAGGCATGACCATTTCAACCGACACGACACTGATGCACGACCCCCGACGGCAGGCGTCGCTGCTTTACTGGCAGGGTTTCTCCGTGCCACAGATTGCCGACATGCTGCAGGTGAAACGCCCGACCGTGCAGAGCTGGAAACAGCGCGACGGCTGGGACGGCATTGCGCCGATTTCCCGCGTGGAAAGCAGTCTTGAAGCGCGGCTGATTCAGCTCATCGCCAAGCCGCAAAAGACCGGCGGCGACTTCAAAGAGATTGACCTGCTCGGGCGGCAGATTGAGCGGCTGGCGCGCGTCAATCGCTACAGCCAGACCGGCAACGAGGCCGACTTAAATCCCAACGTCGCCAACCGCAACAAAGGCGAGCGCAAAAAACCGAAAAAGAACTTTTTCAGCGACGAGGCCATTGCGAAACTGGAAGAGATTTTCTTCGAGCAATCCTTTGAATATCAGTTGCAGTGGTATCGCGCCGGACTGGCGCACCGTATTCGAGACATCCTCAAATCCCGCCAGATTGGCGCGACGTTTTACTTCTCGCGTGAAGCGCTGCTGCGCGCCCTTAAAACGGGTCACAACCAGATATTTCTGTCAGCCAGTAAAACGCAGGCTTACGTGTTCCGTGAGTACATCATCGCGTTTGCCCGGCTTGTTGATGTCGACCTGACCGGCGACCCGATAGTCCTCGGTAACGGCGCAAAGCTGATTTTTCTCGGCACTAATTCCAACACCGCGCAATCACACAACGGTGACCTGTACGTCGACGAGATATTCTGGATTCCGAATTTTCAGCGCCTGCGCAAAGTCGCGTCGGGCATGGCGTCACAGAAGCACCTGCGCAGCACCTACTTTTCCACCCCTTCCACGCTGGCGCACGGTGCGTATCCGTTCTGGTCCGGCGAGCTGTTCAACCGGGGACGCGCCAGCGCGGCTGACCGCATCGACATTGATGTCAGTCACAGCGCGCTCGCGGGCGGCCTGCTTTGCGACGATGGTCAGTGGCGACAGATTGTCACGATTGAGGACGCGCTCGCCGGTGGCTGCACCCTGTTTGACCTGGACCAGCTCAGACGCGAAAACAGCGCGGAGGATTTCCGCAACCTGTTCATGTGCGAATTTGTCGACGACAAGGCGTCTGTGTTCCCGTTCGAGGAGCTGCAGCGCTGCATGGTCGACGCCCTGGAAGAATGGGAAGATTTTGCGCCGTTTGCCGACCATCCATTTGGCGCACGTCCGGTGTGGATTGGCTACGACCCGTCACACACTGGCGACAGTGCCGGGTGCGTGGTACTGGCTCCGCCGGTGGTGTCCGGCGGCAAGTTCCGCCTTCTGGAGCGCCACCAGTGGAAAGGCATGGACTTTGCCGCCCAGGCTGAAGGCATCCGCAAGCTGACCGAAAAATATAACGTCGAATACATCGGCATTGACGCGACCGGTCTCGGCCTCGGCGTGTTCCAGCTTGTGCGCTCGTTTTTCCCTGCGGCGCGCGGCATCCGTTACACCCCCGAAATGAAGACAGCAATGGTGCTGAAAGCAAAAGACGTCATCCGCCGTGGCTGTCTTGAATATGACGCCGGGGCTACCGACGTCACACAGTCGTTTATGTCGATTCGTAAAACCATGACCAGCAGCGGGCGCAGCAGCACCTATGAGGCGAGCCGCAGCGAGGAAGCCAGTCACGCGGATATCGCGTGGGCCACCATGCATGCCCTGTTAAACGAACCGCTCGCCGCCGGTAGCGGAATGCAGTCAACGTCCATTCTGGAGTTCAACTAATGGCAAAGAAAAAGCCGCACAAGGCGGCAGCAAACATGACAACCAGCCCCCCGCAGAAAATGGAAGCATTTACGTTTGGCGAGCCGGTGCCGGTACTCGACCGGCGCGATATTCTGGATTATGTGGAGTGCATCAGTAACGGCAAATGGTACGAGCCGCCGGTCAGTTTCTCCGGGCTGGCAAAAAGCCTGCGCTCAGCTGTTCATCACAGCTCGCCGCTGTATGTTAAGCGCAACGTACTCGCCAGCACCTACATCCCGCACCCGCTGTTATCCCGGCAGGATTTCAGCCGCTTTGCGCTGGATTATCTTGTTTTCGGAAATGCGTTTCTTGAGCAACGCAAAAGCGTCACCGGCCAGCCGCTCAGGCTGCAGACGTCACCGGCCAAATACACCCGCCGTGGCGTGGAGGATGGCGTTTACTGGTTCGTTGAATCGTTCACCACGCCGCATGAGTTCGCCCCCGACAGCGTGTTTCATTTGCTGGAGCCAGACATCAATCAGGAGCTTTACGGCCTGCCTGAATATCTCAGCGCTCTTAACTCCGCCTGGCTGAATGAGTCCGCAACGTTGTTTCGCCGGAAGTATTACCAGAACGGCGCACATGCCGGTTACATCATGTATGTGACCGACCCGGCGCAGAGCGCGACAGACGTCGAGTCGCTACGCGAAGCGATGCGCAGCTCAAAGGGGCTGGGGAATTTCAAGAACCTGTTCTTCTACGCGCCCAACGGCAAACCTGACGGCATTAAAATCGTTCCGTTAAGCGAGGTTGCCACCAAAGATGACTTTTTCAACATCAAGAAAGCCAGCGCCGCTGACCTGATGGACGCCCACCGAGTGCCGTTCCAGCTCATGGGTGGCAAGCCCGAGAATATTGGCTCACTGGGTGACGTTGAGAAAGTGGCGCGGGTCTTTGTGCGAAACGAGCTGTCACCGCTTCAGGACCGCTTCAGGGAAATTAACGACTGGCTCGGCATGGAAGTCATCAGGTTCAAAGAATACACGCTCGACAATCCGGAATAATCACCACATAAGCCGCCATCATGGCGGCTTTTTTACACCCCGCAATAAAAGCGCCTCAGACGCCCCACACGCACACCAACACACAACACCAGCCACGAACCGACAGCAACCACGATAGCGCCATCACGACGCGCTCAGACGTTATTTTTTATTAGTGCGCACCACCGCTGGCGCGCAATGCTTTCCCCGCCACGCCTGCCCGCTTTACGGGTCGGATTTAATGCAGTTGCATCACTACGTTGGATCCTTGCTAGCACTGGCAGTACGCGGCCAATTCTGGCCTGATTGACACGTGCAAAACAATGCACCCAGCGCCACGTCGCACATAGACAGAAACTGCCTCTTTCGTTCCTGCAACACTTTGTATCAAAAAGATAAAAAATCCCGCCGAAGCGGGAAGAATATACCAACTAATTATTAAGCTGACTTCATTCTGTAAGCAGATAGTGAAACTACGTTTTCTGATGATTCGATAGAAGCTATTCCGGTTAGAAGCGAGTCATTTGCCAAGTCAACTAACATCGAAGGTGTGATAAGTAAACGCTGTGCTAAAGAATCAATATCAACAGAGAGATCGGTTAATAAAAATTTTATCGCACGATGGAAAAGCTCTGGCTTCTCACTCTGGATGAGATAATCCTCTTTCTCATCAATAGCTTCACCTTTACGTTTTAGCCCAAAAAAAGCCGTTTTATATTGAGCATCCGTCAAAAGGGACAACTGATGAGCACGATAAATAATAGCTGCCTTACTTACTTTCCATGTCAGCTTAAATTGACTCAGCCCTTGCCAATCAATTCGTCCGCCAATAGGGCGAGGGAAATACTTCGCCATTGCCGAACGAGGCAAAAGCAGCGCTGAAGCAAACCGGTTAGCCTGAGATTCAGTAACCCTATCTCCTGTAGATATCCCGCCGTGAAGAATAAGATGACCGACCTCATGGGCGATATCGAAACGCTGACGGCAAGGAGACTTCTTGGCCGTATTTCGAACAATAAACGGGCGACTCAAAGGAACTGAAAGTGCATCCACATCATCAGAAACTGAATCAAATGAAGTAACAAACGCGCCTAATTTCTCGGCAAGGCGCGTCATGTTATCAATTGGTCCAAATCCTAATCCCCAATCGGTACGGCATTTTTCGGCAGCTTTTTCTATATCTTCTTGAGTTAGTACCTTTATCTCAGGAAACCTGACCGGTGGTAAATTCAGATATTCTTCAAACACGTCAATAAGACGACGATAGATTTCAGCTTTAGCAAGAGTTGCCAACTTTGTCGCCATACGTGTGGAGCTACGTTTACGGAAATGAACAATTTCCTCATTCACTGGAGATTGCTCTTGCACTTCGAAAAATTGCGGCATCACCTTTAAAACGGCAGCTAATTTATTCGCAAGCTCAGGAGTGGGGACAGCAGAGCCAGATTCCAGCCGCTGTATGTACTGGCGAGTCTTAACGACTCGCTCAGCAACTTGCTCCAGTGATAACTCGTGATACAGACGAGCTAACCGCAGATTAGAACCGTTAAACACTTTTCACCTACTATTCACTGTTTTGTTCTTTGTCCTTCTCAGGCACAGATGCGCTGATAGGATCCAACTCAATTTCAACAGGCGTTGGCGGCGTGTCATCAACAGAATGAAGCACCGTTACGCGTCCTTCACCATAAGTCCATTTTGACACTGTCTCCTCCATTGCATTAATGCCAATGAAGTGAACTTTCGCGCCCTCCCCCTCAAATTCGGGCTTTTCTACCACAAAGCGGTGCAGGACAGGAATCTTTAATTCTGGCTCGAAGAGCTGATCAACATCGTTACGACGATAGAAGCCATTCTTCTTGGGATTCTCTGGATCATCAGTAAAGAAACGTACTGGAATTTTCTCAATCTCAAATGTGATATCCATAGCAGGATTTGTAAGCTTCAGCCAGTCAAATTCGCCGCTTTTACACATATCAATGATACGCTGCCACTGACGACCAAAGGTACAAGTAGCTCTTGTATAATTATTATCTAATGGAGTCGAAAGTTGCTCATAAGTATGATCTAAAACTTGTAAAAGTTCTTTAGCGAGAATAGTAAGACGCTCTTCATTAAGTTGTGGATAAAAAGACCATGGTAACGGGTAATCTTGCATAGGGTTCTCTCGTAAAGTGCAATTATTTACTTTTGTAAACCACGATAATGGTGCAATATCCAAAATTTGTCAACTAGCCTCGTCAGCTCCTACTACCGCTTTCCAGCGCTTGATTAGCTCCACAGATTTATGTGTTGCAATAGCCCTCCGCCATGGCTTATCAATGCCAGAGATGATCAATTCCCCCGTAATCGGATGCGCACGATACACGGTATCGAGTACTGTGACTTCATTACCACGCGCCAGTTGAATGGCTTGCGGCTTGCTGATTTGCACTTTTTTAACCTTTGCCCATGACTGAACCAGCCCCGCAAGACTTGCAATTAACGGTGATACGATAAGTTCTTGCTCTCTTATAGAGTGGGCAGCTTTGAGGTAACTTTCTGCCCGCTGGGTATCATATTCAGAGCAATCGCCGATCGTAATGCTGCGTGCCAGTTCCTCAAGCTCATCAGCAGGCAATTTCTGCCTCTGTGGTTTGTAATCATGAAGACTCTTAAGAATCTGTTTTCGCTGTTCGCGTGTTAACTGACCGATCTCAAACTGTTCCGGCCCCTCTCGCTCATCTGGCACTGCCATTAATGACGGCGATCCGGGCAGTGAAATTGTTCGTTTTTCAACCTTGGTACAGTTATTGACACGAGTCCTAGAGGGCGCGGACGCGCCCATAAGGTCAAAAGCAAGGTCAACGGCCTGCCCGGAGTCGTCCAAAATCTCCGGTTTCTTACGCACAATACAGTAAGTATGCAGGCGGGTTTCAATTGGTGGGATGTTAACGGCGGGCATCACCAGACCTTTGATAAGATCCACATACTCACCGTAACTATTCGGTTCATCCTTCTGTTGGTACCAGATACGCAGCGGCAGATCGCGGCGGGCAACTAATGCCCCGCCCTGCAATTGGGTGTATTGCTGCCAGTCACCAGCATCTGCAGCGCGATGCAGCTCAGCAAACAGTGGGTTTATCTTGTCGGCCATCTCCTGATTGCGGAACCGGCGCAACTCACGCCAGACGGATACCGGCGCACCACCCAAAAACTGAAATTGACGAATGCCCCAGCACGATGCCCAGGCGGTAGCGTGTTTTGACGTTTCTTTCAATGGCCTGCCACTCTCGTCGTCGGTTTCACCGTCGAGCGCATAACCATCAATATTCTTACTGATGTATTTCACCACGTAGCCTGTGGCGCTGCCGATCTCCTGATCAATCGGCTTCATATCAAATCGTGGTTGGTTGCCGTGTTTGCCCTGTAATTCTTCCGCATCCTCACGGGTTGCGTAGTCTTCCATCACTTCCAACAGCTCGGCGGAATGTTCCGGCAGGGAGAACAGCAGGCCATGCCAGTGCGGTGTACCATCGTGGTGAGACTCCGCCACCCGCAAGCCAAAGACCGGAATTTCACGGCGAGCCAGTTCAGCACGAATCTTTTGCCAAACCCGATTAAGATAGCGCTGTGTTATTCTTGGGCTTGCCCCGTTCCATTTAGTATTACGATGACCGAATACGGTATAGGCGTGGTATTTGGATGGCGCAGTCAGAGTGAAAAACTGGCCTATATAACCATTTTCAGTGGCGACTTTCTCAAACCCGCCAATACGGGTCATTAGTTCAACGCGGCGCAATGCCGGGTTAGATATGCTCTTATCAATCTGTTCAATAAGTGAAATGCGTTCTTTAGTGTCCTGATCTTCCAGCTCAAGGCGAGACATGATTGTTCGGCTGCGTTTACGTCGAGTATCCCACTCATCAGCGTGGTGCTTGCTGCAATACGGAGCAGCGCCCCGCTTAACATCACCAAAAGCAATATGCAGGTGCTCACGCCAGCGAGTGGCATATTTTTTTAGGTTACGGTACCAGTAGCGGTCATCCAGCATTTTGCTGATGCCGGTTGTTGCTTCATCAATAAACAACGTTCCCCTGCAATACTTTCCCCAGCTCGGCGGAGTCAGAAAGAAAAGCTGTGCGAGAATAGCCGCTTCTGTGTAAAGATATCGGGCATATTTGCGATCACTCTGCGTCTCTACCGTTTCGTGAACCTCACTCAGTACTGACCGCATATAGATAGCGATATCCTGCGCCAACAACTCAACATCTTCTGGTGTAAAGTCCGGCAGGCGGTTAAAGCGTTCAACCAATCCATGAAGAGTATTAAACGTGTGGAAAAGCGGGTTTAACTCCTTGAATGCTGTATCAGCTTGAGATTTAGCCTCATCGGTCATCGCAATGGCATATTGCTCATTGACCATATTTATAGGCGGCAGATCCCTGCGGATGATGTCACGTAGTGCCAGACGAGCGATGTGTCTGCCCTTCAAGGTGTGAATGCTGTTTATTCGGGAAGCCAAACGCAGTCGAATAAAGCGAGGTAGCGGCGAAAGGGAAGTCTTTACCCACGCCAAAAACTCCTGTTCTTGACCCAGCTCAACTAGATCAACAACGGGAGTTTTATCTACACCTATAGCAGCTTTGGGCTTCTGCCATTCGTAATCGAACCGGGTGGTGTCTGGTGCGCTACCCGGATACGGAGGGGGCGTAGTAGGTGCGTTGCGCCCGCTTAATGATATACTCATCAGAATGGCAGCTCATCATCACAATCGGCGGTGTCATAACTCCACGTAACGGCGCGCCCCGGCTTAAATTTGTATGCTTCTTTAGCCGTATCGAATGTAAATTGATTACGCACATAGACCCCTTCATAGACGTCAAAAGCTTCAAATTCAACAACCCAAAAATCATGCGATTTCCAACGGCTAAATATGCGCTCAACCACGGCATAAGCCGTTAAATCACCATGGCCACGAGCGCAATCAATACTCATTAATACAGATGGGTCTATCAGTGCTTCCATTTCCGATCCTCATTTATCTCTTTATGCGCGAAATTATCGCAGCGCAGGGCGAAGCCATTGCGGACAGGTAGAACACCAATCACTTCTTTCGCTTCATTCCTGGCGTTGCTACTGGCGGCTACAGAGCGCCTAACAGTGATTTCGTGGAAGTGGTAGTACTGATAAATTTCGCGGGTGGCGTCGGTGTCGCTGTTTGAGATAACGACAGGCACGCCGTACTTCCGGTTAGCCTCAAGCAGTGCGGCAGCAAGCTGGCGGTGCTGTTTCTCGGTAAATGGCCCAGAGTGATACTGCGTAAAGCTGGCGGTTTTGCTGGCTGGCAGATACGGCGGATCGCAGTAGATGGCTACATCCTGACCCGTCATTACTTTCAGTGTGTTTTCGAACGAGCAGCACAGAAAGACCGCGTGAGTGTCATTGGCTTTTTCTGAGAACTGGCGGATCTCTTTTTCGGGAAAATATGGAGCGGATTTATGCTGGCCGAATGGGGTGTTAAATTCGCCAGATTGGTTATAACGAACAACACCATTAAAGCAATGACGGTTAAGATAGATGAAAAGCGCGGCGCGATTTGCATCAAGCAGCCCTTTAGCATTATTGAATATCTGACGAAATCTCAGATATTCATCCTTCGAGTTTCCAGCGTCAAAGAGCGTGCGGGCTAAATCAATTACCAGCTGAGGGCTACTCTTCACTTCGCGATAAAGGCGAATTAAGTCCGGGTTGATATCTGCCAGAATGTAGCGACGATAATCTGTATTGAGGAACACTGACGCGCCGCCCACGAATGGTTCAATCAGGCAATCGGCCTTCGGCAGGTGCTGGAGTAGTTCCGGCATGAGCCGAGATTTTCCGCCCGGCCATTTCAAGATGGGGCGGATCATAATGCCGCCTCCTCAGTACCCTTTGGCTTCTTATCTATTACCTCAATATCAATCATTGTAATATTCACTGCTTGACTCCTTATAAATAAGAAACAGCATTAACAACAGGGCGACTTAATGAATAAGTGAGAGAGCGACGCGCTTCATTAATAAACGCCTCGACAGATGGGTCTGTCGGTCTTAAAACCAACTCAGCACCAGCGGCTTTAATATGCAAACCGTCACGTTCAATCGCAGGCAAAATAATATTTAAAATAAAACTGTACTGTTCTCTTTGATTCACAATTCATTTCCTTTAGACAAAGGGATGCCGCGCCAGATAATTGGCGTTTAAATACTTTTCGAATTAAATTTATTTATTGAATGGCTGGCCGTTCAAAATCTGCTGCGTGTCGGACGCTGGCGTGGGTAAAGGCGGTCACATCATACGGCTGCGGCACAACCTCTTCATCAAGAATCTGGCTGATAACGCCGCGAATCTCTTCGAGGGTTTCGGCTCCAGCATCGCCCAGAGTAACACCCAAATAATATAGATGCATCACACCACAACGCAGAGATATTAAAGCGTTGCTGCGAGGCTTTCCTTCAAATTCAATATCAAAATGATAGTTTTCCAGAAGTGAGTTAATCTGTAATGCATATTGCGTTTTCATTGCACACCTTACTAATTTAATAGTTAACTGTTTGCAATTGCGTCTTTAAGCATTGCGACCATATTTACTTCAACTTTACCGCCCACCAGTTCTTTGGGCCGAATAATAATGCGCCCGTCCTTTACCATTGTGCGACATGTTTCAAACGGGATACCGGTAATCCTTGCATATTCCTTCAACGATAAATAAGGAGATGCAACATTCAAGTTAATTGTAATCCCTGACATTTTTCACCTCTCGGCAAGCATTCATTAACTGTGATTATTTCTCAGACTGCATGGCTGTAAGGCCCCGCAGGAAAACAATGCGGGCCATGTTAGACGCTGATCGGCATTCGGCTTCTGCCATGGCGTCTATAGTCGAGCGTTCTTCTGGCGATAAACGTAACGGCAAGGGCTTACCCGCAACAGAATTCTGCGGCGTCCTTGACCTCTGTATAGGATGTACTTGTGTCATAGTGTTATATTGTGATCTGCTAAGTGTCCGTGGAAAACATTATGAGATCCATAGATCTCTTTTGTCAAGGTGGTAAATGTGAGCTTTACATCACAATGCATTGTTCGGTTGAAGTCAGAAAGAAAACGATTGGCGCTCAATCAGGCTGATGCAGCGGCTTTATGCGGTGTATCACGCGAAACTTGGGGAAAATACGAACGCGGCTCAATGGTTCCTGGAGGAGATGTATTGCTCTCATTCGCCATAAATGGTGCGAACGTGCAATACATCCTCACAGGAGAGGAAGATGGCGGTGTCACTCTTACGCGTGATGAGTTAGAGCTTGTAAATAATTTCAGAACAGCACCACTCGCTATCAAGGCCGCCGCCATGGCAGCTCTTACCGCTGGTAACTCGGCCTCTAAAACAATAACGGTGTCAGGTAAAGGCAACCGCGTAGCAGGTAGAGACTTTAACGAAAACAAGAAATAAGGGAATGTTATGACGGTTAATTCTGCTGGAGAGCAAAACCGCGTCGCAACTCGTGATTTCAACGAAAGTCGTATTCAGATAGATCGTTTTGATGGAAGACATACCATTAACATTGGCGTTCCCGACGAAAAAGAAGACAAGCGTCCTATGGTTTGGGCGCAACGCAACGAGATCCACAACCTAGTTAATTCAATCGCCGGTGATGACGACTCAGCCAAACGCGAGCTATGGACGAAATTGAATGCTGAAGTAGGCGTTAATTCATTCAAGGATATGACCATCAATCAATATCAAACGGCAATCAGTTTTCTTCAGGCTATGCTAGACAGAAACAAGGAACATGACGCCAGTAAAACTCTAGTAGGCCTCCTTCTTCGTAATAGCGAAGACAGTGAAATAAGAAAAAAGCTTATTCGTCACTGTCATATCAATTTTGGCACTGGCAGACTGAACGATTTGGATCGCTCCCAGCTTCAGCTCGCTCTGTCATGGCTAGACCAGCAATCATTGTACCCCGCTTCGGCCCTAAAATTAAACACGAAAGCTTTGATACGGGCTTATCCCAAACAAATAGCCATAACCTTCATTTTGGGTTTTGTGCTTGGCGTTATCATTTTTTAATCTTCCGGTGAGTGTTCAACATGGAAAATGATATTTTTGATTATGCATTCGAAGATTTGATACCAGATGAAATAGGCGGCAAGCATTTCAATCTGATAAGGCAAATTAAGCCAGCCATCTTTGAAGATTTCTTACTGGCCAAAACAGCCAGATCGTCATGCCTTTCCTGCGGTAGTGATAAGTTATTTATTCCTCATACGGTCGTTCACCCGGAAGATCCTGATTCAGAGGATTACAGTGAGAACGATGAAGTGATTTATGTTACCCCTCAGTATGAAAGCAGTAAGCATTTCAGAGTTTATACTACGCGTTACGAAATTTGCTGCATGAATTGCGGGTTTGTCTTTCAGTATCTGGCGCACCCAGTTGTCAGATGGGCAATGGTAAACAAAGGGGTTACAGGTGAACTCATCTAAGGGAATAGTAAAACACGGGATTACTCTGTTGCATGGTGGAAAAACAGATGATACTACACACCAAGAAGGGCCGACTTATGGAGGCGGAAATGGTGGGGGTAATGATGTGGACGATTTAAGAAAACGCGTTGAGCGTACTGAAGATAACATTGCACAGATCAAAGTTGACCTGGCAACGCTCACCACGCGGTCCGAAGAATTCGCGACCAAGAGCGATCTGCAGGGATTAAAGTCTGAGCTTCAGAACAGCATTGCTTCACAGGGTTCTGCGCTTAAAAATGATACGACCAAAGTCAGAACTGAGCTGAAAGACGAGATGGCCACACTCAGAACTGAACTTAAAGGTGAGATGGCTTCACTCAAATCCGAACTGCAACAAGACATGGCCTCTCTCAGAGCCGAATTCAAACAAGACACGGCTTCGCTCAGGCTGGAAATGCATAAAGAACTGACCAAGATCTATGAAGGGATAGCAACTCAAACCAAGTGGATTGCGGCAACGATGATTGGTACCGCGGGTATCGCACTGGCCGTAGCAAAATATTTATTTGGGTAATATGACTGTCCGAAAACTCCCTTCAGGCAAATGGCTTTGCCAGTGCTTCCCCTATGGCCGTGACGGGAAGCGCATCCGTAAACAGTTTGCCACTAAAGGCGAGGCGCTTTCATTCGAGCGCCGCACCATGAACAGCGCAGCAAGCCAGCCGGTTAATGACAGTGCGGTGACGCTCTCCGCATTTGTCGAACGCTGGTATGACATGCATGGCAAAACCCTTACCTCCGGCGATGACAGAAAAGCAAAACTGCTGGCTATCTGTGAGCGACTGGGCGATCCCCTCGCCTCTCATTTTGATAAAAATACCTTTGCTGTTTATCGGGAAAGGCGCTTAAGCGGTGAATGGAATCCAAAGGGGAAAAAGAAACTCAGTGAAGCAACCGTAAATCGCGAGCATTCTTATCTACACGCGGTTTATGCGGAAATGAAGCGGTTGGGCGAATGGGAGGGAGATAATCCGCTATCTGGGATTAGACAGTTCAAGGAGGGGGACCAAGAGCTGGCCTTTCTGTATGAAGAGGAAATTGACCGACTGCTTCAGGCGTGCGACCAGTCAGCCAATGAAGATCTCGGCATTATCGTCAGGATTTGCCTGGCGACCGGCGCGCGCTGGAGTGAAGCTCAAGATTTGAAGCAATCTCAAATATTACCGGGCCGCCTGACGTTTACCCAAACCAAAAGCAAAAAGAACCGCACGGTGCCAATTTCTGACCAGTTGCATAAGCTGCTTCCCAAGAAACGCGGGGCGCTGTTCTCCCCTGCTTATGAGGCTTTTAAGGCAGCACTGAAAAGAGCCGGCGTTGAGTTACCGAAGGGACAACGCACCCATGTGCTACGTCATACCTTTGCCAGTCACTTTATGATGCATGGGGGGAATATCCTGGTACTTCAACAAATACTCGGACACAGCAGCATAATGATGACAATGCGCTACGCACATTTTGCGCCCAGCCATCTTGAAGCGGCAGTTACGTTAAACCCATTCGATAATCGTGATAGTGGCGGCTAAGGGTTAAGGTGTAACGCCGCCACGCTGCTGCCATTTTGCTGCCACTTACTCAAATCGCAGGCAATAAAAAACCACCCGTAGGTGGTTTGCACGACACTGCTTATCATTGATTTTATTGGGTTTTCCCAATGGTGCCCGGAGTGGGACTTGAACCCACACAGCGCGAACGCCGAGGGATTTTAAATCCCTTGTGTCTACCGATTCCACCATCCGGGCTTCGGGAATAAAGTGGAGGCGCGTTCCGGAGTCGAACCGGACTAGGCGGATTTGCAATCCGCTACATAACCGCTTTGTTAACGCGCCAAATTAGCTTGCCTTTTCAGGCCGTACCCGCGAACCGCCGGCACTAAAATCTGGAGCGGGAAACGAGACTCGAACTCGCGACCCCAACCTTGGCAAGGTTGTGCTCTACCAACTGAGCTATTCCCGCAATCATCAGACAATACTTAATTGTTTGATTTCTTTATCTTCTGGCAACCTGTGCTGCCGTTCGATGCGATGCATTCTACTTACCTGACGCAATGAGTCAACGAAATTTTCCATAACATTAACTCGATTGCTGCATTTTGCGTCGCTTCTGTCAGTGTTCGAGCAAATCGCCGCGTGCGGCGCTCAAATACTGGAACATTGACCAGAATGTCAGCAGGGCTGCCACGAAAAATAACGAGATCCCCGCATACTCAATCCAGATATTTGGGCGCCACAGCATCCCAATGAGGGCCAGCATCTGCGCTGTGGTTTTTACCTTGCCCACCCAGGACACGGCCACGCTGCTGCGCTTGCCTATTTCCGCCATCCATTCGCGTAGTGCAGAGATAATGATTTCACGCGCAATCATGGTTGCCGCAGGCAGCGTCACCCACCAGCTGTGATAGTGCTCGACCACCAGCACCAGGGCGATAGCTACCATCACTTTGTCCGCAACCGGGTCGAGGAACGCGCCAAAACGCGTGCTCTGGTTCCAACGGCGCGCCAGGAAGCCGTCAAACCAGTCGGTCACGGCCGCAAAGCAAAAGATTAATGCACAGAGAAACGGCGCCCATGCGAAAGGCAAATAAAATGCCACCACAAAGAA
Organism: Enterobacteriaceae bacterium 4M9; assembly: GCA_010092695.1. Lineage (GTDB taxonomy): Bacteria > Pseudomonadota > Gammaproteobacteria > Enterobacterales > Enterobacteriaceae > Tenebrionibacter. The sequence continues at coordinate 3,111,041 of JAADJJ010000001.1, forward strand.
CGGTATGAGCACTACGCGAAAAAGTGTGAGCAAGGTCGGAATATTTAGTTGCATGGGCCGGGTAACTAGCTGTCCTGAGTAGTAATTGTCCCTATGTTGCTACATAGACCTCAATGTTTCAACGAGTAGTAGATCTTTTCTGCCAGCGCCTTCGAAATTCCGGGCACTTTCTCAATTTCTTCAATGCTGGCGTTCTTGAGTGGCTGCAATCCACCCATGTATTTCAGCAGCATCTGGCGGCGTCTTGGCCCAATACCTTCAATCCCTTCAAGGGTACTGGTACTTTTCACTTTAGCGCGCTTTTTGCGGTGCCCGGATATAGCGTGATCGTGTGACTCATCGCGAATGTGCTGAATCACATGCAGCGCCGGTGAATCTGGCGGCAGCGCAAACCCCTCACCTTCTGGTTCCAGGAACAACGTCTCCAGCCCGGCTTTACGGTCGCTTCCTTTCGCTACACCGAGCAGCAGTGGATGATGCTTATCCCACTCAACCTCAAGTTCGCTGAAGACATCCTTTGCCTGGGCGAGCTGGCCTTTGCCGCCGTCTATCAAAATGACATCAGGCACTTTACTCTCTTCCATCGCTTTGCCATAGCGGCGGCGCAGCACCTGGCGCATTGCCGCATAGTCATCCCCGGGCGTAATGCCGGTGATATTGTAGCGGCGGTATTCAGCGCGCAGCGGGCCATCTTTGTCAAAAACAACACAGGAGGCCACCGTCTGTTCACCCATGGTATGGCTGATGTCAAAACACTCCATACGTTTAACGTCTGGCAGCTTCAGCGCCTGCGCCAGCGCCTGTAAGCGTTGGGTGATGGTGGTGTGCTGCGACAGACGCGTGACTAAGGCTGTCGCCGCATTGGTACGTGCCAGTTTCAGATAACGGGCGCGGTCGCCGCGCGGCCGGGTCTGGATATTAACGCGCCGTCCGGCCAGTTCACTGAGCGAATCTTCCAGCACCGACTTATCCTGCAGCGCAAAATCCAGCAGGATTTCACCTGGCAACGTGCGCATCTGGCTGCCCTGCAGGTAAAACTGCCCGACAAAGGTCTCAACCACTTCCGGCAGCGCCGTACCGCCTGGGACTTTAGGGAAGTAACTGCGGCTACCCAGCACTTTCCCCTGGCGAATAAACAGCACATGCACGCAGGCCATGCCCGCATCAAAAGCCACGCCGATAACGTCGAGATCATCACCCGTGTTGGAAACAAACTGTTTTTCGGTCACGCGCCGTACGGCCTGAATCTGATCGCGAAAGCGAGCGGCGTTTTCGAAGTCCAGCGTTTCGCTTGCCTTTTCCATGCGTTCAACCAGCCGGTTCAACACCTGATCGTCTTTACCAGACAAAAACAGGCGCACATATTCTACCTGCTGTGCATATTCTTCTTCACTCACCAGCCCTGCCACGCACGGCCCGAGACAGCGGCCAATCTGATATTGCAGACACGGGCGCGAGCGGTTGCGATAAACGCTGTTTTCACACTGGCGGACGGGAAAGATTTTTTGCAGCAGCGCCAGCGTCTCACGCACCGCATAGCCGTTAGGGAATGGGCCGAAATATTCGCCCTTCGCATGCTTCGCACCACGGTGCATTGCCAGACGCGGATGGGTATCACCGCTGAGGAAGATAAAAGGATAAGACTTGTCGTCACGCAACAACACGTTGTAACGCGGCTGGTAGAGCTTTATGTAGTTGTGTTCAAGCAACAGCGCTTCTGTCTCGGTATGGGTAACCGTGACGTCAATATGCTGTATTTGCGCAACCAGCGCTTCGGTTTTACGGCTGGCGAGGTTGCTACGAAAGTAGCTTACCAGCCGCTTTTTAAGATCTTTTGCTTTACCAACGTAAATAACCGTCCCCTGAGCGTCATACATTCGGTAGACGCCGGGTTGACTGGTAACGGTCTTCAGGAAAGCTTTTGCGTCAAAAACATCACTCACTGATTTACCAGATTCTCCGCACTGCACAACCCATGACGTATCGCCAGATGGGTCAATTCAACGTCACCGCTAATGTTCAGCTTACTGAACATACGATAACGATAACTGTTCACCGTCTTTGGACTCAGGTTGAGCTGCTCGGAAATCTCGTTGACCTTCTGTCCTTTAGTGATCATTAGCATAATCTGCAATTCACGCTCAGACAAACTGGCAAAAGGAGAAGCGGTTTTGGTCGGCTCGATTTGGCTCAACGCCATCTGTTGTGCAATGTCAGAGGCGATATAGCGCTGCCCTGAATGCACAGAGCGAATCGCATTCACCACTTCCTGCGGTGCCGCACCTTTACTGAGATAACCAGCGGCCCCGGCCTGCATGACCTTTGCCGGAAGCGGGTTTTCAGTGTGTATGGTGAGCATGATGACCCTGGTGTCGCTACATGCACGAGCAATTTTACGCGTGGCCTCAAGCCCGCCAATGCCCGGCATGTTCATATCCATCAGGACAACATCAACGGGCGTGCTGCGGCAAAACTTCACGGCGTCTTCACCGCAGTTTGCTTCACCAATCACTTTAATGCCCTTGATGTCTTCCAGAATGCGGCGTATCCCTGCGCGCACCAGTTCATGGTCATCAACAAGAAAAACGTTGATCAAAGGATATTTCTCCAGAAAAGGGATAACGCTGCTGTAGCTTGTCTGCCATATATTAGCGTTTTTTAAATCATATTTAAAATGCAAAAACACTGTCGGGCGCACAGGCCAGACTTTTCATGGCAATTAAATTTTACAGTTGAACGCTATCAGGACTCGCCTTCCCGGGCAGCTAAATTTATTTTTTAGCTAAATTTAATCATTACGTTACCCGGATTCCCTGGCATTAATTCACGCTATTACGCGCGTTTTCTCCTTCATCCATCACCAATAAGTAACGTATTTCCAACGAAAATGAAACAACAATTTTATTCCATTTTTAGTGGATAAAAATTAGCGCTTCATCTAAAAGCCTTCGGCACACTACATATTGATAATTAAGTACAAATCAGACACAAATAGATTTCTCTCATATTGTGGTATACTTTGCAACCTGCAAAACCGCCACAAGAAGCGTGGTAACAATTGAAAAAAGAGGTAAAGAAATGAGCACGCCTGATTTTTCCCCTGCGGATAATCTGGAGCAGCTGGCACTTGAGGTCAACTGCCTGAAAGCACTATTCACCCAAATGCTGAAGGCAATGGGCCAGGCCGACGCGGGTAAGGTCATCATAAAGATGGAAAAAGAGATAGCCCAGCTGGAAGATAGCACGCAGGCTGAGGTGTTCAGCCACACTATCCAGCAGATAAAACAGGCCTATCGCCAGTAACCTGCCCGGCTGAGGGTGTCTGCCTTCAGCCATTAATTGTTACAACTACTTATACACGCTTAAATGCGTCTGGCAATGCTGATTTATTTATTATATTGATAGCTTAAAGCTTCCTTGCAATAAATCCCCATAACGCAACGACAACCACTTTTTTATATCTAAGATATTTCACTAAAATACGCGTAAAATCCATTAACAGCTTCGTCCAACAAGTGACATTTATTTAGCATTTTCATCTAAGAAAACGCATGCTGAAAATAGTGTTTTTTTCACTTCTGAGGTAGCTTTAATTTATATAAATTGCCAAACCCAGGCAATGCACTCCCCTGTAGCGGCTTTGATACATAAGGCGCGTAAAACCTTACTGGCCGTAGAGCGGGTTCAGTATAAAAAACGCCGCCCTGGGGCGGCGCGATGTTACTGCACCAAAAACTTTTCAAGAAATTGCCGGGTACGCGGCTGCTGTGGCTCGGCAAAAAGCTGTTTCGCTGGCCCCTGCTCAACAATACGCCCCTGGTCCATAAAAATGGCGCGATCGGCTACATCACGGGCAAAGCTCATCTCATGTGTGACAATGACCATTGTGCGCTTCTCCTGCGCCAGTTGGCGAATCGTATTTAGCACTTCGCCTACCAATTCCGGGTCAAGCGCCGAGGTCGGCTCGTCAAACAAAATCACATCCGGACGCATGGCCAATGCCCGTGCAATGGCCACTCGCTGCTGCTGCCCACCGGAAAGGCGGCGCGGGTAGGTGTCTTCACGTCCTTTCAACCCCACCTTCTCGAGCAGTTCACGGGCGCGCTCGCTCGCTTGTGCTTTCGGTTCCCCTTTCACGATAACCGGGCCTTCGGTAATGTTCTCCAGTACCGTGCGATGCGGGAACAAATTAAAGTTCTGGAACACAAACCCGACATGCTGGCGCAACGCGCGTATCTGTGCTTTCTGCCGCCCTGGCGAAATCCCGGCGTCAATGACAATATCGCCCACCTGAATGGTGCCGCTGTCCGGCTGCTCAAGCAGGTTGATGCTACGCAGGAGCGTGGTTTTACCCGAACCGCTTGGTCCGATAATCGCCACCACTTCCCCTTGCGCTACCTGCAAATCAATGCCGTGCAGCACACGCTGGCCGTGGAACGTTTTCACCAGATTTTTAACGTCAATTGCACTCATTTGGGGTCACGCTCCTGGCGGTTGAGCTGGTTCTCAAAATAGTTCTGCACCATAGACAGCATCGTCGCCATAATCCAGTAAATCAGCGACGCAGCGAGATACATGGTAAAGACTTCAAGCGTGCGCGAGGTAATCAGCTGCGCCTGGCGAAACAGTTCCGGTACCTGAATGGTGGCCGCAAGCGAGGTATCTTTTACCAGGCCAATGAAACTGTTGCTAAGGGGCGGCAACGCCACGCGCCCGGCCTGCGGTAAAATCGCCCGGCGCAGCGTCTGCCAGCGCCCCATTCCCAGGCTCGCTGCTGCTTCCCACTGCCCTTTGTCAATAGAGGCAATCGCCGCACGCAACGTTTCAGAGGTATACGCGGCGGTATTAAGCGACAGACCAATCATCGCAGACGGAATCGGGTCCAGCTCAATCCCAAACTGCGGCAGGCCATAGTAAATCATAAACAGCTGAGCTATCAGCGGGGTGCCGCGAAAAATCGAGACGTAGAAACGCGCCAGCCAGGACAACGGCCACAAGGGCGACAGCCGCATTAGCGCCAGCACAAACCCCAGAATTAGCCCAAAGAACATCCCTCCGATGCTGAGCTGTAGCGTAAAGACCGCGCCGTGCAGCAAATACGGCAGGGAGTCGATGACCAGTTGAAGACTTTCTTGCATTATAAATTATGCTCCCTTTCAGAGCGTCAGATTTCAGACTTGCGGATGATAGGCAAACAGCGCTGGCGCCCCGCCAGTATGTACAAAAATCAATGGACCTTCGTCGCGAAAGCGCCCGCGACTGATACCGTCAATCAGCCCTGCCATCGCTTTGCCGGTATACACCGGGTCCAGTAAAATACCTTCCAGTGAGGCCAGCAGCTTCACAGCCTCGTTGCCTGCGTCATTCGGCGTCCCGTAAGCTGGCGCAAAGTAATCATCCCAGAGTACCACCGGAGCCTGCGCCTTAACCTCCAGCAACCCGGCAACCTGTTGCTGTAGCGCCACTACTTTTGGCTGCTGTTGTGCCACGCTGCGCGACACCGTCACGCCCACCAGTTCCACTGCCGGCAACAGTTGCTCCAACCCTATTGCAAGCCCCGCGTGGGTGCCTGCGCTACCGGAGGCCACTACCACCGCAGCGGGCGCCAGCACCCCCTCGCACTGCTGCGCGATTTCCTGTGCGCACTCCACATACCCCAGCGCACCTAACGCATTTGAGCCACCAACAGGCACAACGTAAGGACGGAAACCCTGCGCCTCAAGGCGCGTTGCCAACTCCGCCAGTTGCTCATCAGGCGCATTCAGTGCCTCGCACATCTGCACCTGTACGTTGAACAAGTCCAGCAGCAGGCGATTGCCGTTAGTCAGGTAGTTTTCGGCTGTCGTGCCGATAGGGTTTTCCAGCAGGGCTACGCAATGCAGGCCAAGCTTTGCTGCCACGGCGGCAGTCTGGCGCACATGGTTAGACTGAATGGCACCAGCGGTCACCAGGGTATCAGCTCCTTCGCGCAGTGCCTGAGCCGCCAGAAACTCCAGCTTGCGCAATTTATTACCGCCCATCGCCAGCGGTGTTGCGTCGTCACGCTTAATAAAAATATCCCGCCCAAGATAATCCGACAGTCGCGGCAGGTAAGACAGTGGCGTCGGCGCGCCAATAAACTCCAGCCGCGGGAAGCGGGCAAGCTGTGATAAAGACATAGTTTCTCCACTGTGCAAAAGCGACTCACTTTTGCGGTTCTTTGTAACCTGGTACAAAAAGGGTAACAGACTGTCGATGCAAAAAGAAAAGGCGCCATGCCTGGCGCCTTTTCTTGCGAAAAAAACTCAGTGGGTTACATCAGCACCAAACCACTTCTGAGAGATTTTCTCAAGACTTCCGTCCTGTTTCATGTCGGCGATAGCTTTATCAATCGCCGCCAGCAGTTCAGGGTTGCCCTTACGCAGCGCCACGCCAGAGTCCAGACGTGAGAACGGTGCACCGGCTACCGCCAGCGTATCGTGCGTTTTCTTCACCAGGTCCAGTGCCGCCAGGCGGTCCACCAGAATGACATTGATACGCCCTACACGCAGATCCTGGTACTTGGTCGGGTCATCGTCATAGGTGCGCACATCCACACCCTGCACGTTCTCACGCAGCCACTGTTCATAGTTAGTACCCAAGCCCACGCCCACTTTTTTGCCTTTCAGATCGTCCGGCTTCGTTACGCTGGCCTCGTTGCCTTTTTTCACCAGCGCCTGAATGCCGGAAACGGTATACGGCGTTGAGAAATCATACTTTTTCTTGCGCTCGTCGGAAATGGTGACCTGGTTAATCACCACATCCACACGTTTGGCATCAAGAGAGGCCAACATGCCGTCCCATTTGGTGGGCTTCAGGTCAGCCTTCACGCCGAGCTGTTTTGCCAGGTCTTGCGCAAACTCAACCTCAAAGCCAGTCAGCTTGCCATCATCCCCCTGAAAGCTGAACGGCGGATACGTTCCTTCCAGCCCCACACGCAGCGTACCGCGCTCTTTAATCTGATTGAGCAGATTGTCTGCTGCAAACGTTTTAACGCTCAGGCCCGCCATCAGCGCAACTGCCATTACCGCCACCAGTGCCTGACGGCCAAATCGTGCTATTTTCATCATCAACCCCTGACTGTGTTATTTGCCTTACATTGTCGATAGTTACACGCAGAAATCAAAAAATACTCTGTCACAACTTATGCCTTTTTAATCTATAGCAGATGGCAGTCAGTATGTGAGGCGCTGCGCTTTACGGTTTTTCTTCCATACTCCAGAAGACCTTCAACGGATAAAATGGAGCCAGGATTATGAAGAACCCCACCATTGTGCAGTATTTTCACTGGTATTACCCCGGCGACAGCAAACTTTGGCCGGAAGTGACTGAGCGGGCGTCGTCGCTGCGCGAAATGGGTATTAGCATGGTCTGGCTACCCCCGGCTTATAAAGGCAGCGCCGGAGGATTTTCAGTAGGTTACGACAGCTACGATCTGTTTGATTTAGGTGAGTTCGATCAAAAAGGTTCTGTTGCCACGAAATATGGCGATAAAGGCCAGTTGCTGGCCGCCATAGAGGCTCTGCACCAGCAAGACATTGCTGTACTGCTGGATGTGGTGATGAACCACAAGATGGGCGCAGACGAAAAAGAGCGTATGCAGGTAATGCGCGTGAACCCTGACAACCGCAACGATATTGATGAAACCGCATTCGACTGTGACGCCTGGACGCGTTACACCTTCCCGGCCCGGCAGGGTAAATATTCTGAATTTATCTGGGACTTTCGCTGCTTTAGCGGCGTTGACCATATTGAAGACCCCGATGAAGACGGCATTTTCAAAATCGTTAACGACTACAGCGGCGAAGGCTGGAACGACCAGGTTGATGACGAGAAAGGAAATTTTGACTACCTGATGGGCAGCAATATCGACTTTCGCAACCAGGCCGTGACTGAGGAGTTGAAATACTGGGCGCGCTGGGTAATGAACGAAACCCACTGTGACGGCTTTCGTCTCGATGCCGTCAAACACATCCCGGCCTGGTTTTATCGTCTGTGGATAGACCATGTGCAGGAAGTGGCACCCAATCCGCTCTTTATTGTGGCGGAATACTGGTCGTATGAGGTTGAGGCACTACAGCAATACATCGACCAGGTCGAAGGTAAAACGATGTTATTTGACGCGCCGCTACAGAACAATTTTCACAACGCATCCAAAGCGGGACGTGACTACGATATGAGGCAAATATTTGACGGTACGCTGGTTGAAGCAGACCCGTTTCACGCCGTGACGCTGGTCGCAAACCATGATACTCAGCCGTTACAGGCGCTGGAAGCGCCGGTCGAGCCGTGGTTCAAACCGCTGGCTTACGCGCTTATTCTGCTGCGCGAAAACGGTGTACCGTCGGTGTTTTACCCGGATTTGTACGGCGCACACTATGAAGACACTGGTGATGATGGCAACGTCTGGCCGGTCGATATCCCGGCTATTGCTGAACTGCCTGAGCTGCTACGTGTGCGCCAGCGTTATGCACACGGTGTACAGACGCTGTTTTTCGACCATCCTAATTGCATCGCCTTTAGCCGCAGCGGTACCGATGACGATCCCGGCTGCGTGGTGGTGATGTCTAACGGTGATGAAGGTGAAAAAGCCATCGCGCTCGGTGAAAACTACGGCGACAAACGCTGGCGAGATGTTCTCGGCCACCGCGAAGAGACCGTTGCTACCGACGCGCAGGGGAATGGGGTTTTCACCTGCAACGGCGGCAGCGTCAGCGTGTGGGTGATAGAAGAGACGCTATAGGCAATCAGGGTGCCTGAGTGGCAACACCTGGGTTTAGCGCGCCCTCGACTGGCGTGCGCCCATCGGACGCAACGCCTGCACTACCGCCCGCAGCACTGTTTGCAGTTGCTGCGGCCTGCACCGCCTGTAGCGGGTGTTTATCGAGCCAGTCTGCGCACTCTGCCGTCGGGCGTTCAACGCGCTTGAGCGTCATCCCGGCATATTCCAGCGTGTCGGCATTAACTTTCGCGGAATACACTTCACGCTTCACCGTCACGTTGTACCAGTCGCCATCGCGCACCATCAGTTTCCCTGGGAGTGCAATCACCCGCTGCCACTGGCGGCAGTCGAGCGTATCGCCCTCAGGAGTGACGATAAGGCTGGCGATAGCCTGCGGACTGACCAACTCACTCTGTGGCCCCTGGGACTGCCAGTAGCCGGCCAGGTTTGCCGGTGCCGGGCTTTTCACCACTTCACTGTATTTATCAACCTGGACGCAACCGCTCAGGCCCAACAGCGCCAGTATGGTAAGTATCTTTTTCATGATTCATCCTGACCACGCAGAAAAAAGGATTGTGACATTAAAGCGTTAACCCTGCCAGCCTGTCCAGGCTGACAATAAATTTGATCCTGCTCGGCTTTCAACCGTTTTTAACTTTTGTTTGCATCGGTTCGGCGTAAAATCCGCGCCTTTATTACACTATCCTTCTGAGTTCAGAGGTTACGTTATGTCATGGCAATCCTTTCGCCAGCAGTTTCTGATTAAGTTCTGGCCCCCTCTCCCTGCGGTTATCGCCGCTGGCATCCTCTCCACCTACTATTTTGGTATTACAGGCACCTTCTGGGCCGTGACCGGCGAATTTACCCGCTGGGGTGGACAGCTATTGCAGCTGTTCGGCGTTGAAGCCCAAAACTGGGGCTATTTTAAGCTCATTCACCTCGACGGCTCGCCGCTTACCCGTATCGACGGCATGATGATTATCGGCATGTTCGGCGGCTGCTTTGCCGCCGCACTCTGGGCGAATAATGTAAAAATCCGTCTGCCGCAGCACCGCATTCGCATTTTGCAGGCCATCGTTGGCGGCATTATTGCCGGCTTTGGTGCACGCCTGGCAATGGGCTGTAATCTGGCAGCCTTCTTTACCGGCATTCCGCAGTTTTCGCTTCACGCCTGGTTTTTTGCCATTGCCACTGCGATTGGCTCCTGGGCCGGTGCACGCTTTACGCTGCTGCCGATGTTTCGCATCCCGGTCAGGCTGCAAAAAGTCTCTGCCGCAGCCCCGCTCACCCAGCAACCCGCGCGCGCTCGCCGCCGTTTTCGTCTAGGAATGATTGTCTTTTTCGCTATGCTTGCCTGGGGGCTGCTGACGACCATGAATCAGCCGAAGCTCGGCCTGGCCATGCTGTTTGGCGTTGGCTTTGGTCTACTGATTGAACGTGCGCAAATCTGTTTTACCTCCGCGTTTCGCGATATGTGGATCACCGGGCGCACCCACATGGCGAAGGCGATTATTTTTGGCATGGCGGTGAGCGCCATTGGTATCTTCAGTTATGTGCAGCTCGGTGTGGAGCCCAAAATTATGTGGGCCGGTCCGAATGCCGTGCTCGGTGGCTTGCTGTTTGGCTTTGGCATTGTGCTGGCGGGGGGCTGTGAAACCGGCTGGATGTACCGCGCAGTGGAAGGCCAGGTGCACTACTGGTGGGTAGGCCTTGGCAACGTGATTGGCTCAACAATCCTTGCCTATTACTGGGACGACATCTCTGGGGCGCTTGCCACCAACTGGGATAAGGTCAACCTGCTCAGTACCTTTGGTCCACTCGGCGGCCTGCTGGTGACGTATTTGCTGCTGTTGTTTGCTCTGCTGTTGGTTATCGCCCAGGAGAAACGTTTTTTCCGGCGTGCTGCGCCTGCGACGACGGCGCTTAAGGAGGTCTCATGAAAGATATCGTTCCCGACTACCGTCTGGATATGGTGGGCGAACCCTGCCCTTACCCGGCAGTTGCCACACTCGAGGCCATGCCGCAGCTAAAAAAAGGGCAAGTGCTTGAGGTGGTGAGCGACTGCCCGCAGTCAATTAATAACATCCCGTTGGATGCCGAAAACCACGGCTATACCGTGCTGGATATTCAGCAGGACGGCCCCACGATTCGCTATCTGATTCAGCGCTGAGTTTTTGAGGGCGGGAAAACGGGGTGCGCCAGATGGTGCGCCCCGTTTTTGTTTGGTAGGGATAACGCTACGTATTGTGATGCTGTAGTGATGGATAGCGGTATTATCCCCGCCTGCGCGGGGAACACTTTAAAAGGGGGTTATCGTGGCTACAGGACCACGGTTTATCCTCGCCTGCGCGGGGAACACGCGCAGAGAGCTGCGGCGGCATGGGCTGAAACCGGTTTATCCCCGCCCATGAAGAGGCTTTAGCGATTTTGTCGGTTTATCCCCGCCTGCGCGGGGAACACCAAACCTCTCATATTTCTCATTATTTCCCAAACGGTTTATCCCCGCCTGCGCGGGGAACACTTTGTCATTTACTTTCAGTGAGTGGCGATACCCGGTTTATCCCCGCCTGCGCGGGGAACACGAAATTCTGGCCTCGGCATTCGTCGGGGCTTTCGGTTTATCCCCGCCTGCGCGGGGAACACTGAAGCTTGGCGCCCAGCTTGACAGCCAGAACCGGTTTATCCCCGCCTGCGCGGGGAACACCACGCTGGTAGCCCTAAAGAATGTATCTCAGGCGGTTTATCCCCGCCTGCGCGGGGAACACCATGAAGCCTATGCTAGAAGGTAAGTCTCAGTCGGTTTATCCCCGCCTGCGCGGGGAACACTCTCGCCCTCAGGAGATAGGCGCAAGAAGCCTCGGTTTATCCCCGCCTGCGCGGGGAACACCCTAAACATAACCAACTGTATAACCAGTGCTTTTTATCACCACAAAAATCCACCCGCTTTTTTGCTATTTTCTGACGAATCGCCAGAAAGCATCACATCGCGACCGATCTAACCATTTTCCCCTGTAGCACAGGCGTTACTCTGTCGCGTCGCCACAGGCTCCAGCTCACTTCCTTTTCAGTCAACCGGTACACCATGGTCGCCAGCGTATTTTCATCATCCGGATCGTCGGGGGCCTGGCGATAAATCGGCAGCCCAGCGTTCTGACTGTCGCTTAATATCGCCAGCGCATCAGACACACCCAGCGGCACTGTACCACGTAACTTAAGCCACTCGTCCAGGCGCTGCTGGCGCGCCCCGGAACTGGCCGTCACGATTTGCGCTACGTTGTCAGCATAAATCAGGTGATTGGCATGCCCTCCCGCCTGGTGAATTACCCTCACCTGCGGCTCATGCGCGCCCGTCGCCTCCACGCTGTATATCGCGCCCTGCCCGGCCTGCGCCAGCGTATGGTGGAACGACCCCGCTCGCTCACTTTCAGTCAGCACCGTCAGCGCCTCATCCAGCGTACGTGCGTTAAGCGCCGCGCGTGCCAGTACCTGGCGCGGCAGCCCATGGGGCCGCTGGCAGGCGCGAATATTGTTCACCGTATTCACAACACCCGCTGCATTCACGGCAAACGTATGCCCGCACAGCGAGCCAGGATAGGCAAAGCTGCTAAACGCCATCGCCGCTTGCGGCGTAACCTCTACCAGCGCGCAGTCCTCATAAAGCTGTGGAAAGCCGTCTTCGTTATGGGCGATAACCCTGGCGCCATCCGCATCATGACCATAAACGGTGGTACAGCCGTCGGAAGTGGACTCCACAAGGTCACCCCGGCAGTTCCAGGCAAACACCTCTTCCAGCGGCGCATCAAGCCCCTGCGCCAGTCCTTTTACTTCCAGCCAGATATCCGGGTGATGCACCTGCGTGGCTACGCATAGCTGCTTTGCCTGTGCTGAGTTCGCCAGCGCCTGGATCCGCTGCCACAGCGCTGTTTTACGTACCTTGTTGTGATACGCCGAACGCCCAAACTCACCAAGCTGCCTGCCCACCTCAAGCGGGCTGCCCGCTATTTTCAGTGTTTGCATCACAGGGCATCCTCAGGCAACAAGCGCGCCGGGCTGGGCGGCGCGGGCGTTTGTGCGGCGTTCATCACCATGGACAGAAAGGCGTAATAGCCGTTGAGACCAACTAAATCCATCACGCCTTTTTCATCGAACGCGGCCACAGCCTGCTGCCATGTTTCATCGCTCACACGTCGGCTCTGGTGTAACTCGCGACAAAAGCGCCACACCAGCATTTCATCAGCTTTTAAACCCACTGGCTCCCGGTTGTGGTTGATATCATCAATCGCCGACTGGGCAATCCCCTGCTCGGCGGCAATGGGTGCATGAATCGCCCACTCTACCGGCTGCGCCCAGTGGCGCGCCGTCACCAGAATGGCCAACTCCGACAGGCGCGTACCAATGGCGCTGCGATAGCGCAGGTATTCGCCCAGTCGCTGGGCGTGTGCCATGAGCTCCGGGCTTCGCAGCAGCGGCTCAAACGGCGGCAGTAGCGCACCGCGCGGACCGTTGATGATTTCCTGCGCCAGCTCGCGCTGGGCGTCGTTCCATTCGTATTCTGCCAGTGCGGGCATTCGGTTGTTCATCTGCGGCCTCCGGCAGCTTTTTCAGTCTCTTCGCGCACCACATCACGCAGCGTCTGCGCGACAATATCAATCTGTTCTGGAGTGATAATAAAAGGTGGTGCCAACAGCACATGGTCGCCATGCTGGCCGTCAATGGTGCCGCCCATGGGATACACCATCAGGCCACGCGCCAGACAGCCGCGTTTAATCGCCGCGTTGAGCTTCAGCGCCGGGTCAAACGGCTGCTTGCTGGCCCTGTCGCGTACCAGTTCAACCCCCATAAACAGCCCGCGCCCGCGAATATCACCGACAAACTCCAGCCCACTCAGCGTTTCATTGAGCATGTTACGCAGATAATCGCCGCGCTCACGCACCTGTGCCAGCAAATTATCGCGCGCGATCACCTGCTGCACCGCCAGTGCCGCCGCTGCCGCCGTCGGGTGGCAGATATACGTGTGCCCGTGCTGAAACAGACCGCTGCCGTCGCGCAGCGGAGCCAGCACTTTTTCGCTCGTCAGCACCGCGCCCACTGGCTGATAACCGCCTCCCAACCCTTTGGCGATAGTAACGATATCCGGCACTACGCCATCCTGCTCAAACGCATACAGGGTGCCGGTTCGGCCCATGCCGCACATCACTTCATCGGCAATATACAAAATGCCGTATTTGTCGCAAATATCGCGCACGCCTTTCAGGTAACCCGGCGTTGGCGGCGTCGCACCGCTGGTGGCACCCACTACGGTTTCTGCCAGAGATAGGGTTAAAAAAAAAAATAAAAAAATATATAATAAAAAAATGAAATGTATATATATATATAATAAATTTTTTTTTTTTTGGGGGGGGGTTTTTTGTTTTTTTTTGTTTTTTTTTTTTTTTATTTTTTTTTTTTTTTGGGTTTTTTGGGTTTTGGGGGGGGGGGGGGGGGGGGGGGGGGTGTGTTTTGGTGTGGGGTGGGTTGTTGGTATAGTATTATTTATAGAAATGGTTAGATATTTTGGTGAAGGGGAGGATGATATAAAGTAAGGTATGATTTGAATAATAGAATGATATAAATAGTAATAAATAGATGAAGAATAAATAAAAAATAGTTGGAAGTTAAGAAGGAATTGTTTAGGTAAATGAAGTAATTTATTATTTTGTAGAAAAATATGGTGAGAAGATAAAGGGAGTAAAATTTTAAATTGTAGTTGATACTAAAAATGAAAAAAGTAAATGAAGATAGTGTCACATATAATACAGTTACGAGCAACGTCTCATAACTAATGATCAACACACTTCCATAATACCCATCTAAACCCCGAACAAACGAATCAAAAAGGCATAGAGATTTTCAAAAGCAGCCGAGACGCAACAGGCGGAGTGGCACGCAAACTGCGATGAATAATGTGGCTCATAGTGATGTCCCTGAAAGATGAGATATGCTCTCGCACATCGTGATTGATTCATACGCATCCAGTCAATAAATTTGTGGTGCATTTGAATCATTAATCCATAAAAAAAACCGCTGACTCACAGCGGCTTCTTGCCGGGCATCACGTAGACCCCGGACTGTATCAGGTAACGTTCTGCGCCTTCGATACGCGCGACGGCCTGCGGACCGTGTCGCGCCACCAGCAGCGCCAGCAAGCGTTCAGAAAGGCCAATACCGGCAACCACGGAAGGGAAGAATGAGGGACTGTCGGTTGCAAAAAACAACGTCACATCGGCTTCCTGCGCCAGCGGTGCCAGCGGGGAATCACTTAGCGCAACAATGCGCATCCCGGCACGACGAGCGGCACTCAGCACTTGTAGCGTTTCGCGGGAGTACGGTGCAAACCCAACAATCACCAGCACGTCCTGCGCGGTAAAATCGCGGGTAAACATCTCATCATTCCCGGCAAAACCATCAATCAACGAGACACGGTGTTTGAACAGCCGCCAGACATAATACAGCGACCACGCAATCGGGAAACTGGCGCGAAAGCCACACACATAGACGTGCGCTGCACTTTCCATCACTTCCACTGCCTGCTCCAGCGTGGCGGCATTGTCCTGCTGGCTGCGCGCCAGGTTATCGGCCTGCGCGGCGAGCATCTGCTCGCTCAGCGTCGGGCTTTTATCGCGCACCAGCTTCTCAGCCTTCGCCGCGTAACCTTCCGCGCTCAGTCCCAGTTCGTCGATAAAATCATTTTTCAGTTCAACCCAGCCAGAATAGCCCAGTCGCTGAGCCAGGCGTAACAGTGTGGCGGGCTTCACACTGGCGAGCGTGGAGAAACTGCGCATCGACATCACCACCACTTCATTGGCGTGCTCAAGCGTGAACGCCGCAGCACGCTGAAGCTCCGGCGTCAGCTGCGAAAAGTTGTCGATTATCGTCTGTCTGGCGCTCATGGCGTGATCCCGGCAGGCGGCAGCGGAACCGTTCCCCTGCCCTTTCCCCACCAATCTAGCGGATTTTGCAAAGAGAATTAAGTAGTAATCAACCACTTCAGCGGCAAGTGGTTGCCAGTCTGAGCGTAAAATTAACACGTCGCCCTGCTCGTTCTGTTCAGCTATACCGCCATATCGGGTTGTCTGACTCACATGAAAAGTGTCTGCATGATGATAAACACCGCTGACCACAGCGAGTCTGGCACCACATACTTACCGGCCAGACCAAAAGTGCACAGCAACGGCAAGTATTCCTGAGAAACGAATCACACGTGAAACACAATAATTTGGGGGGCTGCATATTATCCGTGCAACAGCATCAGTTTCGCGATAACCATTGATATCATAATCGTCACGACAATAAATTATTAACGCGTAATATCAAATATAAATCACACCCCATAACCACGATATTATTACTGATATCATGAGGATTTTCCTAAATAAGGAAATTAATTTCACACCAATGATCTGTCTGGCGGGCGATGTATTCTTACACTTCCCTTACAAAACATAGTATTTACTTTACTTTAAGAGCTTTCCTAGCAAATTCTCACCGTATTTACGGGATAGTGTATCCGCCTGAAATGTTTCAGCATGGATATATTTAGCGCCATTACGGCAAGTTTCTGGATGTCATATTTCGCGACCCTTATCTTTTATTTCCCGGCCCGCTGAACGCCTGGTTATTTTCGGATGCTGGTCGCCTGGTTTATGCGCTATCCCATACGCTGTTAGCGATAATGTCTTTCGTGAGGGTTTGCTATGTCAACAATAATTATGGACTTATGCAGCTACACCCGACTTGGATTAACGGGCTATCTGGTCAGCCGAGGGATAAGAAAACGGCATATTGCCAGTGTGGAAACCGCTGACGAACTGGCCCACGCTTGTTCAGCGATACAACCTCATGTGGTGTTTATTAATGAAGACTGTTTTATTCATGACCCTCAGCACAGTCAGTATATTAAACAGGTTATTAATCAGCACCCCAGCACGCTGTTTATCGTCTTTATGGCAATTGCCAATATTCACTTTGACGAATATTTACGGGTACGAAAAAATCTGTTAATCAGCTCTAAATCACTCAAGCCCGAAACGCTGGATGACATTCTGAGTGATTTTTTAACATCGGCTGAGTTGCCAACGTCGCGCAATAATTTACCCACACTGTCACTGAGCCGCACAGAATCCAGTATGTTAAAAATGTGGATGTCGGGCCAGAATACCATTCAGATTTCCGATCAGATGAATATCAAAGCTAAGACGGTTTCATCTCATAAAGGAAATATTAAGAAAAAAATAAAAACCCATAATAAACAGGTGATTTACCATGTCGTACGTCTTGCAGATAACGTCACAAACGGGATTTTTGTGAATATGCGCTGAGGGTTCATTACGCGGCCATTACGGCCTGTCTGTCATTCGCTGACACTTTCTCATAGCCACAGCAAACGCACGCGGGAACGAGAGAGTGTAGCTTTAGCCACTCGAAGAAAGACGCCCCGCGCGCTTGCGTGTAACAAAGGCGCGGCCGCGGCTTTTATTCACATTTTTCGACAAAAATCCCGTCTGCATGGCCTATTTCGTTAAAAAACCAGATGCCCATAGGGTAATCCTCAAGCGAAACAAGATACATCGTCCCTTCGTTAAACGGCTCTACCGCCAGCACCACGCCAGGACGGCGCGGTCCACCATCCGTTTTCACTGTCACCCGATCGTTAACATTCATAAAGTTATCTCTCCTTTGTGTTGCCAGTGTACTCAAACGGCCGACTTTTTAAAGTTATGGCATGACCTGAACAACCTTGCCAGCACGCGAGTGCTGATTAATTCACCGTATCAGCAGCGTCTATACTCACAGATGATCTTATCGTCAGGGGGAACTGCCATGAAAACGGACAAAGCATATAGCGAAACCGTGCATCGCGAGGTAGGCGTTGATGTTGACGCGCTACTGGCTGCCATTAGCGACATTGCACAACACGAGGTTCATTACCCAGCCCATGTAGATAATCCTGAACAGATGAGCGTGGATGGTAGAAACTTTGGCAGCTGGAACGAGCTTGCCGATGCCTTTGAACTGGATATCCATGATTTCAGCGTGTCTGAGCTAAATCGCTGAAGGCGAAGCGTGCGAGGAATAAAAAAATCCCGACGCAAGCGCCGGGATGCAAACCTGCCAGAGGCAAGAAACACTTGAAAATTCGTTAACACCAGGGAAAATCTGATGTGGCGTTAACATATCGATAATGTTTTTTTAAAACAAGCATTCATTTATATAAAAAACAGCTTTCTAGATACATATTCACGAGACAAATAACTTTACCATCGCTAATCACACGGTTTTACAGGCATTTTTAGGCTTAGCATCCTGATGATACTGCGCTGAAATTAAGATTATTCTCACCAAGCGCATAACTCTGAAATCCATAAAAATCGCAGAGTTTCATACCAAAAGAAATCGCCCGCGGTCGCATTCTTGCCTGCCTGAACAATACATTCTGCGCCTGCAGGGCCTCCGGCTAAAAAGTGATGAAAAACAATTTACTTACCTGAGCGCCCGCCTCGCCTGCTCACAATGCAATGGGATTGCACCATCCGTCTCCCTGCGCGCTACGTCTGCAACCCGAATTGGCCAACCATCCAGTGCAGTGAAAAATCCGCCGCACTCTACCCCTCGCTGCACACCTGGTTACGGCCACCCTGCTTCGCTTTATACAAACGCCCGTCGGCAACATTCTGTAAATGCTCAAAATCGTAATCACCGCTTTCCTGCGAGGAACTGACGCCAAAGGAGGCACTGATGTGCAGCGTATCGCCATTGCGGATTAGTAGCTCTTTCACACTCAGCCGCTCGCGGATACGCTCGGCGACCTCGGCTGCCTGTGCCATGGTCGCCCCTGGCAGCACCACGCAAAACTCTTCTCCACCGACGCGCCCGGCAATATCTTCACCGCGTAGTGAGCCGCTAATGATGCCTGCCGCATGACTGAGCACTCGGTCCCCGGCATCGTGACCAAAGCGGTCGTTAATGCTTTTGAAATGATCCAGATCGAGCTGGATGACAGAGAACGGCTGACCACGCGAACGGCATTCTTTCGCAAACGTCTGCGCATGTTCGAAAAATGCCCCGCGATTGAACAAACGCGTTAGCGTGTCGTAATTGGCGCGCCATGTCAGTCGCGACTGCAACGACATCATATCGTTGACCAGGCGGCGGATGACTATCCAGGAGCCGAGCAACATTAGCGTGAACAGCAACCACAGCAGCAACAGCACAATGCTGATGCGACCAAATTCACCGCGTACACCTTCATCAAGGGTATGAACTTTGATCAGCACGCCGTCAAAAGTATTGAGCTTATCCCAGGTGACAAAATTGCCATCCATGCGCAATTCCCCTTCATTACTCAGCTCCATACTGCGGGCAATTTCCGCAAACTGGCTCTGGGTGAACTGAGGTCTGTCACTCTGCGGTTTGGTAGAGGCAATGACGTTGAACTTGCGGTCATAAAGTAAAATGGTGCTTTCATCGTCTTCAGGCATCGCACTGGCAAGAAATTTATTCATGGCAGGGATGGTAAAATCCATCGCCAACACGCCATACCAACGGTCCTGATAATCCAGCGGCACGCTGGCGGTAATGACCTGGTCTTTTTTGCGCGTCGGGTCCCAGGAATGCTCCCAGCGCAGCGCTCGTGTGTGATTATCACGTTCATCGTGCTGGGCGAAGTACGGGCGAGATACCTGGCGAGCATAGCGGGCAATAAGCGAGTCATCATTCTTGCCCGGAAGGCTGGAAATATAATACCCGGCGCGCGAAACATAATAGGTACGGCGCTGCAGGTCACGGCGGGTATCCGACAGTTCCAGAATATAGCTAAACTCAAGCGCAGCGCTCAGTTCGCTGTGCAGGATGGTTTCATCGCGCATCAGCAGTGCATTGGCGCTGACAAAGTCATCGGAAACACCGCTTAACGGCATGCTGCGACCGGGATCCAGCCGAATCTGCCAGTGTGGCTCGCGTCGCAGGGCGTCAAATTCAGCCATCGCCTGACGCGATTTATCCGTAGAAATGGGATACTGCAACGCGTAACGCATGGTGTTGCGGAAAAACAGCAAGTTATCAATGCTATGCTGCAACTGACGGTCAAGTGAGGTCGCGATATTATCCAGCGTATTGCGCTGAGACGAGATATAGGCGTGTTCAAGTACCACCATCTCGCGCCAGGTCAGCAGTGTGGAGCAGACAAACACCACAAGAAAGCAGATATTTACAACCCGGTGTGGGTTTTTGACACGGCCAGTTTGTTGCTGATTTCGGTCCGCAGACACGACAGCTCTCCCTGATATTCAAGATACGTCTTTAGCAGATAAGCCTGTTTGAGCCTGAAACGCTATGATGCCGGACCTATTTTGCCAGACATCCCGCATCCACACTCAGGAAAATTCTTAACAGACCGCATGTTTCAGGGACATTGCGCCCACGGAAAACCCTGGCAGGAATACCTGGCCTGCAGGCCCAATGTGTAACGCAGAGATGACTGGCGGCACAGGAACGTGCCGCCTCAGACACGGTAATAAACGTCGGCGTCAGACATCACTCCTGGACACCATTTTCGCGCTTGCCAGCGCGTAGCTCTTCCTCACGAAATGCCTCGCGCTGGACCGCAAAACCGTTATACCAGCGGCATTCCACCATGCCGCTGGCAAATCCGGTGACAATCATGCGCTGACCGCCGTTTTTATGCCTGACCTCATCACTGATCACAAAAAGCATCATTGCGTCTCCTGTTCAGTCTGGGGAAACCCACTACAGCGTAGCCAGGAAAAACGCGTTTTGCTCGCTGTGGCGTTCAGCTTTTTCTTAATTATTTAGTGCGCGCTTTTGCCACGCAGGCGATTAATTCCGTTCACAATCAACACCACCGCGCCGCCGACAATAAAACCCAGCACCAGATTAATGAGTACCGGCAGCACAGATGCAATCAGCACTCCGCCCTGAGCGGCAAAGCCTTCAATGGCATGGCCCAGCGGTGCGATACCGTGTACCAGAATGCCGCCGCCGACGAGGAACATCGCCAGCGTGCCAATGATCGACAGTGATTTCATCAGCCACGGTGCCAGCGCCAACAGGCCTTTACCTGTGGCACGCGCAAGCGCAGAGGTGCGCTCAACCAGCCAGTAGCCCATATCATCAAGCCGCACAATCAGCCCCACCAGGCCATAAACCCCTATTGTCACCAGAATAGCAATGCCGGAAAGCACCAGCACCTGAGTCAGCAGCGGCGCGTCGGCCACAATCCCCAGCGTGATAGCGACAATTTCTGCCGATAAAATAAAATCGGTGCGTACTGCACCTTTAATTTTATCGCGCTCAAACGCTTTAGGATCCTGAGCCGCAATGGCCTCCAGACGCTGTTGGCGCTCCTGCGGACTTTGCTTTTTACCGCGCGAACGCAGGCTTTCCAGCACCTTCTCCACGCCTTCAAAACACAAAAATGCGCCTCCCAGCATCAGAAGCGGTGTGATGGCCCATGGCGCAAATGCGCTGATAACAAGCGCCAGCGGCACCAGTATCAACTTGTTGACGAAAGAGCCTTTCGCCACGCCCCAGACCACCGGCAGCTCACGGTTGGCGCGCACGCCCGTCACCTGCTGCGCATTAAGCGAGAGATCGTCGCCTAACACCCCGGCTGTCTTTTTTGCTGCCAGTTTCCCCATCACTGAAATGTCATCCAGCAGCGTGGCGATATCATCCAGCAGCGTTAACAAACTACTTCCGGCCAAAATAACCTTCCTTTTTATTTTGTTGAATTCCGGCTAAGTATGGAGCAAAAACTCAACTGCCGAAACTCCCCAGGTGGCATGAAAAAATAACCGCGCAATGGCACTAAAATCTCTCGCCAGCCGCCGTCATTTCGCGTTTACTGTTTCCCCTTTACTTTTATTTACGCAGAGAGGACGTATGCGTATTGCTCGCTGGCTACCGCTGGCAGGCGCACTGTTTGCGCTCTACATCATCTGGGGTTCAACCTACTTTGTTATTCGCCTGGGGGTTGAAAGCTGGCCACCGCTGACAATGGCAGGCGTGCGCTTTCTGTGCGCAGGGCTGCTGCTGCTCAGCGTGCTGCTGGCGCGCGGACACCGCCTGCCGCCGCTGCGTGAAATGCGCAATGCCGCGCTGGTTGGTCTACTGCTGCTGGCAATGGGCAACGGCACGGTGACCGTTGCTGAGCACCAGAATGTCCCTTCCGGCATCGCCGCTGTGATGGTCGCTACCGTGCCGCTGTTTACGCTCTGCTTTAGCCGCCTTTTTGGCATTCCAACGCGCGCACTGGAATGGCTCGGCATTGGCATCGGTCTGATTGGCATTATTCTGCTCAACAGCGGCGGTAACCTCAGTGGTAACCGCTGGGGCGCGCTGATGATTCTGGTTGGTTCACTAAGCTGGGCGTTTGGCTCGGTGTGGGGCTCGCGCATTGCACTGCCGAGTGGATTGATGGCGGGAGCAATTGAGATGCTGGCGGCGGGCGTAACTCTGCTGCTTGCCGCATTCGTCAGTGGTGAACGGATGACCCAGCCACCGACGCTACAGGGCATTCTGGCCGTGGGTTATCTGGCGCTTTTTGGCTCTATTATCGCCATCAGCGCCTATATGTTTCTTATTCGCAACGTCGCCCCGGCGATTGCCACCAGTTACGCTTACGTGAATCCGGTGGTGGCTGTGCTACTGGGGACAGGTTTTGCCGGTGAGAGCCTGAGCGGCATAGAATGGCTGGCATTGGCGGTGATTCTTCTGGCGGTCCTGCTGGTCACGCTGGGTAAATACCTGTTCCCGGCGCCGCCGGTGGTGAAACCCTGTGAAGGAGAAAGCCGCTAACCCTGGGGCGGCATGGCGGCGTGAATACCTCGCGTATCAATTTCAGCGTAGGTTCCGCCGCCGCAAATCCACTCTTCGAGCCGCTCGGACAGGGCGTCGTCGTCAAGTTTTTCGCGCCCGCGCAGGGCGCACTCCCAGACAACCATGACGCGCCAGCCATCACCCAGCAAACGCGCAATATCGCGCTTATCACGCATGACATTGCTGTTGATTTTGCCCATCCAGAAATCGGTACGAGTAGCAGGCACTTTAAAGAGATAGCAGTCATGGTGGTGCCAGAAGCAGCCGTGGGTAAAGATAATGCAGCGCCAGTCGTCGAGCACAAAATCAGGCCTACCAGCGAGTTGCGCGTCCTGCGTGCGAAAAGGAATATCGCGTTCAGCCAGCAGTCCGGCGAGGCGTTTTTCAATGGCGGTATCACGCGTGGCGATGGCGCGCATATTTTTGCTGCGCACTGCCCTGCTGTGAACGTCCGCCATTTACTTGCGTCCTGCCGCTTTGATAATTCGGCTTTCCAGCAACCGCGCTACTGCCTCAAAAGCAGGTACCACAACCGAGTTACCAAACTGGCGATAAGCCTGGGTGTCCGATACCGGGATGCGGAAATCAGCCCGGCCGGGGGCTTCAAAGCCCATCAGACGCGCGCACTCACGCGGCGTGAGGCGGCGCGGGCGATGTTGCTGGTTTAATTGATCGCTAAAGTCGCGCTCGCCAAGCGCTTTGTCCCAGCCGCGATCAACCAGGATTTCTGCACCGTCTTTGTAATAACGCGCTGACAGCGTGCGCGCAACGCTGTTGGGGTTTGTCGGGTCAACCATGCCGTAGCCAAAGCCGTTGCCCTTCTGCTGGTGCTTTTTGGCGTACTGATACAGGTAGCGCCACAGCGTCGGCGTCAGGATGTATTTGCCTGGCACCTCGTCATCGAGCAGTTCATTAAAGGTGATGCGACGCTTTGGGTAGCAGTCAGGCAGGTTACGCAGCGTAAAATCTTTGCTCAGGCCGCTGTCACGGCGAAAGCCCACCAGCACAATGCGCTCACGGTGCTGCGGCAGGAAATGGCGACCATCGATAATCTTTGGGTCATCCGGGCCATTGGTATCGGCATCCGCAACGTCATAACCCAGCTCATCCAGCGTCTGCATGATGATGCGAAAGGTGTTGCCCTTATCGTGACTCTTCAGGTTCTTCACGTTCTCCAGCACAAAAATCGCCGGGCGTTTTGCCGCAATAATGCGGGCAACGTCAAAAAACAGCGTCCCCTGGGTTTCACAGGCAAAGCCGTGGGCGCGACCCAGAGCATTTTTCTTGGACACACCCGCCAGTGAAAACGGCTGACACGGGAAGCCTGCCAGTAGCACATCGTGATCCGGCACCGCTTCGCGAATATGTTCGGCAGCCTGTTCGTCATCCACATCTGCGCGATGGCTGAGCGTAATATCACGGATATCGTCGTTGAAACGGTGAAACTCAGGGTCGCAATACCAGTTGGCTTTGTAGGTGCGCACCGCATACTTATTCCACTCGCTGGTCAACACACACTGCCCGCCAATCGCCTCAAAGCCGTGACGGATACCGCCGATGCCAGCAAAGAGATCAATAAAGCGGAACGCGTAACGACCATGATGTGCAGGTGGTTTTGGCAGCAGATTCTGTAATATTGCCATTTCGCGCGCAGTGAGGCTGCGGCTCTGGGATGTGCCGGTATACCAGCGTTTAAAGGACTCCCGACTCCAGTCACCACGGGCGGCGTTAAGCTTTTCAACCACGGTTTTCACATCGTAAATCTGTAATACCTGTTCAGCCAACGCTCGCTCTTCTATTAGCGACATTTCCTGCTGCTGCTGCACCTCAAAACTCCGGGCTACGGCAGTAAAATCGGGTTGTTCCATCATCAATTCCTTTGGAATACTTTGCTGAGACTCTATCACCGTTTCCACATCGAGAGAACGCAGCAGCGGCGTTAGCGCATAAACCGTGCCAGAACATCGGTATCGGGCGTGCAAAAATCGCCCTTTAACTCAGCACACAGCTTAGCCATATAGTGCACCAGAAAATTAGCGTTATGCCGCGCCAGCCTGCGGCCAGGCTCTGTTTGCATAGTATCCGGTAACAGCAATAGCTTTTTCTGAAAATGATCCAAAGCGTAGGTCAAATCATCCAACTCCCGGTGCTCTGCGAGCGGATCGTCATCGTCAAACAACGCACGTCCCAGCGCGCCTGAAACGTAAAAAACCCGCGCCAGACCAATTGCCCCCAGCGACTCAAGCCGGTCAGCGTCCTGCACGATGCGCGCTTCTGGCGTTAACGGCGTCACGCCTGCGCTAAAACTGTGTGCCTGCACCGCGTGCGCCACGGCTTCGTACAAAGTTGCCGGAAATGTCGCAAAGGCTTCGCGCAGAATACGTAGTGTTTCCTGCGCCGCCATTGCAGAGGCCTGCGCGCGCTGGGGATGGTTTTTAGGCAGATTGACAATATCGTGGAAATAGCAGGCGGTCAGTACCACCAGTGGGTCTGCCGGGTACTCCGTCATAAGCTGGCGAGCGGTTTGCCATACACGGCGAAAGTGCGCAATATCGTGCGCTTTGTCATCTTCCGGCGCGTGTTGCGCCAGCCAGGCTTCAAACTGCGACTGCCAGTATTCGGGCGACATAGCATGTCCTTTGAATAAAACGAGATGTCAGGGTAACAAGCCGGACCGGCGTTTCACCAGCGCTTAGTACACTCTCGGGCGCGTAATCCAGACAATCACGCCTAAAACGCTGCCGATGGTACCCAGCACCAGCAGGCCCAACAGTGCGTTGAGCATTCTGTCTCCAACAGCACCTGCCATGCCAGAACCTGGCGGTGGTTCGACGCCGCTCATAACCCAGACATAGCGTAAAACGGCCCAGAGAGAGTAAAAGCAAAACAGATAGAGAGCCCACAAAGCAAGACGGCCACCAGGGCCACGGACGGGTTTTTCTTCCATTGGTATACGATTCAGATAAATGACAGGAAATCAGGCGCCAGACGGGCGTCTGTGCCTGAGTTTGCGCTTAATGGCTGCGACTCTATCATCCCCTTCTCACCGGCTGGTAACCAGTGAGTGAAATCAAAAAACCGCTTAAGCTGCTGAAAGATACATCAGCAAAAGAAGAAAATCTCGCAAATGAGCGTTAGAAAAGGGCGAAAAGTAGTGCTACGGGGAAACTCATGGGCCAGGTCGCCCCTACCAACAAGGCACTGAGCAATTTTATACTCAGTTTATCTCTGGCAAGAAAAAACGTAATGACGGCGGCAATAGAGGCCATAACCGCATAAAAAACCAGCATGTGTTGATAGAGCGTCATGAGAGATAGTGAGAGCAAGGGAAGAAAACGCCGTCACTATGCGCTATTTTGTGATCTTAATCAAATTTAAGTGAATATTTCTGCTGATTATTGTTACGCAGTCATGGCTGGAGAAATACTGGAGTGGTAGCGCGCAGTGAGGATTAATTGCTCTCGCCGCAGTTAAATAAACAAATCAATAACGATAATTAAACATTTATACTAACAAAATAAGTTGCCTTTCCGGCCTGGTGGTTTTGCAGGACAACATACAGGCCGCAGAAAGGCACAACCGCACAGTTAACCGCGGTTTATGGGCAGCGTTAGTGAATACCCAGGCGGGTTGCAAAGGAGATTTCTTCAACCAGTTCAGAAGAAGTCAGCCCCATAAGGTCTTGAAACTCAAGGCGTAGCTGGCGCACTCGCGTCAGGAACTGCGCGGGGGTTAAGGCTTCTTTTTCACGGCGTAAATATTCAAAGGCAAGTGTAGTCGCGGTTAATTCGGTATTCATAAAATCCTCTGCACGTTCTGTTGGAAAAGTGACAGCATAATATCACATCTCAACTGTGCAAAAAACAAACACTGCCAATAAAAAGCCAAATCTTAATTGCCCGGATAATAACGAAGTCACGTTAACCGACTGTTGAAATAATATTTACCGTGCAGTGCATCAGTGCTTACAACGCGTTAATATCGACAGTACGGCGTTCTCGAGGTATCCGTAAAAGCTCAGACAACGAGCGTGATACGGGCAATAACCGTGAGTTCGGTTGATGATGTTCTCTTCTTCATCTAACACAGCGCACCAGCAAACACCGGGACAGTGCGCGACTCACATCTGACTTCAGCCTCCCGCTAGTGATGTTTTTCATTAACAGCGTTCAGGTGCCTGTAAATTGACGAACCGTATGCGCGCCGATAGGATCGCCCGCTTTTTTATGATGCTTGTCACGCAGGCTAACCAGGATGCTTTAGCCTGAACACGATACGTGCCTGGCTACCGTCTTCACGGCTCAGATAACATAGCCAACGGTCAACGGTTGCTTTAGGATGAGGCGCGTAACGGATGCACCACCGTCAGCAAAGCGGACAACATGTGGCAATCAGTCTCGCGCTGTTCCTTTGGTGAACAACCGCTTAGGCCCGCAAAAAAACAAATCAGGGCAGACGAACAGAACCTGCGGGGCATGATTCGTAAAATATTGCTTTAAAATCAAGAGTTAAAATTAATGGATAACATAATAAAGTTTATTGTCAGTAACGAGTACGTTAGCGCACAACCAGGTGAGGAAGTGCATGACGTTATTTACAGTATCGATAAAAACTTTTTGCTCGGTGCCGCTGTCTCCGCGATCTCCATTCTCATCAACAGCAAGGAAAAGTTTAACTTTCATTTCTTCACTGATTTTATTAATGATGACTATCTTAATAAATTTAATGAACTGGCGAAGAAATTTAAAACAAACGTCTATATCTACATGGTAGACAACGCCTCTTTTGCTCACTTCCCGGTCAGGGCAAAATGGACAGTGGCCACCTATTACCGATTTATCGCCTTTCATTATTTAGCGAACGTTAAAAACCGCAGTAAAGCGCTGTACCTCGATGCCGATGTGGTATGCAAAAACAGCCCTGACGCCCTCTTTGATATTCCTCTGGACGGAAAATATGCTGCCGTTATCCCGGATCTCGATACCGTGCAGCAAAAATGTGAAGCGCGGCTGGGGCTGCCAGGACTGGCTGGCAACTACTTTAACGCTGGCGTGATTTATTTGAATCTTAACGAGTGGAAAGCGAACAACCTGACAGACAAATCGCTGGCGATGATTGGCGATAAAAACGTGGAGTACAGCTTCCTGGACCAGGATATTCTCAACATTCTGTTCTGTGGCAACAGCGTTCTGCTTCCTGGTAAATACAACCAAATTTATGATGCCGCTCATCACTTTGGTGCCAGAACCCTTCACGAAGCGCACCAGACCATAACGGATGAAACCGTCTTTATCCATTACACCAGCAATTCAAAGCCCTGGTTGCAGTGGATGAGATATCCCTCTTCTCACTGGTTTGATTTAGCTTTTGAGCAGTCGCCCTGGCACGGCTCGCCACTGCATGATGCGCACTCCGTGAATTTGCTCAAACTGCGCTCAAAACACGAGTACCGGCAAAAACACTATCTGCGCAGCTTGTTAACGCAGGTGAGATACTTATATAAAAAACTCACTCCGGGTAACCCCCCGCGTCCATTCTGATGACACTGCTCTCCTGCAACACTTCAGGAGAGCGGTTCTGACGCCGCGCCACTTGTTATTGGTTTGCTGTAGTACAAAGGCTGAACGACAGTATTTGAATAAACTTATCTTACCGGGCCTGACCCACGAACAGCGCCCGCTGATCCTTGCGATACCTCCGTGGAGTGATACTCGAAAGTTCACACGGTACAATGCCAAATTAGCAAGGCTGATGCGGGTAGCACGTTATCAATAACCTTAAGCCGTAGACGCAACTGAAAGACTGGTGAACGATGGCTGACACCGTTATCGCGCAGATAGGCGCCACACGTTTCTCATTGTGAGATGATAGTTTTTACCCGGCGTTGACTAATAAAAACAGCCCAGTCTGGCCGGGCTTGCGTGACAGAACTACACAATTTGATGCTTAAATCGCAAATCACTTATTTTTTCCAGGCCACCAAATTTTTTGCACAAAGAATACCGATAGCCGTAAGCACTTTTTATACTACATTCCAGCACACTGGCAATATGTGCCATCGACTTTCCTTTGGACATATAAAACAATGTTTTTACCTCATTATCCGTGATGGTCTTCCCTTTTGGAGGTGGCACAGATTTCCAGTTCAGGATATCGTTAATGTTCAGTATCATCTTTTGGGTATCTCCCGTAGCATCAATGACGCTGATGACACGCCACTCTCGATTCAACCAGTACCGCGCCAGAGATAACATTTCGCGATCGCACAGTAGTACAATATGCATTTTGCATTGTTTTAAAAAATCGAGCCAGGCGTCTTGAATAAAATACAGCAAATTATCGATTGAAAAATCGACCAGAATAGCGCCACCAGATGAGTCCGAAGTCACAATATTTGCAACAAGTTCTTTCATTGCACGTTTGAAGAAATAATTATCTTCCGGCCACATCAAAATTTTGGTCTGCGCACAGTGTGTGATACGTACCCGTTGTGGCTCCATATCCCGACACTTATACTCACAACCATAACAATTAAGCTTTATGGGATTTTCTGTTTTCACTTTCAAAACACCCTCAAAAATTCACGCTCATGATAACTTATCGAACTCCCCATCTTTTCAGCCATGCTGCACCTCGGCACACCATTAAAATAAATGCATACCCACAATAAAAGTGCGTATAATTTTAGAAGCTAAAAGGACATTAAATGTACTTTCTAGCCACCTCAACATTTAAAGTAAAACGATAAGACGTCGGCAAAAATTCAATCAGAAACAGCCTCACAAAAAAGACGCGATACGAATCGAGCAAATTGTTTAAATTAAATTCATTTCGATGAGGACATTTTAAGCAATCCTTTTAGATTGAGAAGATTTTTCATCTAAACAGGCAATCTAAAACTCTCAACATATTGAAAAAAGACATTTTTAAAATAAAATAAAAGCGTTTGAGTTGAAACTAAAATCACAGCAGAGCAGGACATCCCGTAATACCGGTGAGCCGCTACATACCATAGCGACACACCGATTTTATGGCGGGTTCGCGCCTGGTGCAGATGCTCAGATATAGCACTGTGTACCGGAATTGAGCAGTAAAGAGGGATAGAAAAAATGTCAAATCTGTTTCTTATCGATAACCGATTTTTATTTACAATAAAGAATAATCGAATCGAAGATATCACCAATGGGAATTATATAACACTCATTACACCCGCTGCACGCTGCCTTGAGACGCTATTACTGAATCGCCGTCTGGTCACACATCAGGAACTCTACTCCAGCGGATGGGGAGATTCTGCAAAAGAACCGGCTCCCAGTTCCCTTTATCAAAATATACTAATTATAAGAAAGGCATTTAAAGAACTGACTAATACTGACATTGATTATATTACTACCGTTCCACGCAAAGGATTTATTTTTAAAGAAGATGCGTTTGTAGGCATAACAGAGAATGAAAATGATATTCTCCCTGCACCAGACATTGATAATAAACAGACTCCGGAACTGACATCCTCATTTACCAGGATAAAATTATCATGCAAAAGCAAAGCGTTATTTTTTCTTAATTGCGCCCTGATTATTAGCGCACTGGCCCTGCTTGTCGCAATATTCACAAAAATACCTGCCGAGTCCCAGGAAAAAATCTTTAGCGAAAGATTTGTTCTTTTTAAAGAGATCAATAAATGCAATTTTCATATCGAAAAGAAAGCCTCTGTTTCGTTTTTAAATAATAAAACCACCACTCCATCATTACAAAAGCTATGGGATATAGCCAGCAGTGAAAATGGTGTCCCTTGCGTTACTTACCCGTGGCGGTATGTTGCGTTGTTCGAACACGAAAACAGGGCAAGAGTACTTGCCTGTACCCGACCGGGAGATAATGACCGAGCACAAGAGTGTATAACTATTTATCTAAGGAACAGTTAATGAACAGTCTAAAAATGACAATAGCCAGCGCATTTATGGTGCTGGTGTTAATTATGATATTTTTGCATCAGATGATTCATTACCGAGGTCCTACTAAAACTTTCACATGTCGGGGCAACCTGTCGATGATGCATAAAGAACGAAATTTTACGGGTTCCTTTCAATTCATCGCTAATCAGGGAAAAGGGGCGATCATTCTGCTGGGTATTTATACTGATGAACAGGGCGTCAGGCACTCTGCCAGCATACACAACGAGCTGAATAGCGTGTCCAGACACGGCGACCTTTACACTATGCGGTTTGCAAAAGCCGTTGTGATCCCGGACAACCTGGCAAAGGATTCGGCCATTATGAATATGTTTCACCCATACTTGCTCGACGGCAAAAATGGGGAGATATTTTATCATATCTTTATTCAGCCAAGCGGGAATAAGGTGGTTAGCCTTGGCAAAGTGCCAGAGTTAACCTGCCGTACACCGGACTAACAGACATTGCTCAGGTTCGGGGGATGTGATGTCCTCATCCTTAACGTTTGCAGCCAGAGGTACACAGACTGTGTCCAGCGGGTAACTTGCGTAACAGTATGAGGTCAGGGGATTTTTCGTGGGACAGGAAATATGTGTTCAGACGACAGGATCTGGTTCACAAAATGAATGACATAGTCGCAAAGCATCACAATGATATATTGGTCAGGTGAGTGCTTGCTGCTACATTCAAACGTCCGGCTCATGTCATCAACAGTCCAGTGAAACGCTCCCGGAATCACAGAGATAAATAAGTTTTTTATTTTCAAGTGGACAAGTTTTTGGCAAAAACAGGAGAGTTCTCATCAACCACGCTGCCTTTACGTCGTTTTCGGGAATGATCCGTACAGCCGCTCCGGCAACCTTGTGTTCTGATTGCAATAATGCCCCTGAATTTGGCATTTTAACAGAGTGAATCTCAGCGTTTTTGTTCAAGTGACGACCTTGCGAGCAAATTTAAGATGATTAAGTGGCCCTGGAAAACTCAAGATACTGCCCCACAAACGCTGATTCCCTGGGAAGAGGCGCTGGCGATCCCTGTTCTTGCGCCCTTATCCGCTCACGAACAGCAACACCTGGTGCAGATGGCGGAACGCTTTCTTGACAGCAAGCGCCTGGTGCCACTGCAGGGATTTGAACTTGATAATCTCAAGGCTGCGCGCATCGCCCTGCTCTTTTGCCTGCCGGTGCTGGAACTCGGGCTGGAGTGGCTCGACGGTTTTCACGAAGTGCTTATCTATCCGGCACCTTTTGTGGTGGACGATGAGTGGGAAGATGATATCGGGCTGGTGCATAACCAGCGCGTGGTGCAATCCGGGCAGAGCTGGCAACAGGGCCCAATTATTCTCAACTGGCTCGATGTGCAGGATTCCTTCGACGCCTCCGGCTTCAACCTCATTGTTCATGAAGTGGCACACAAATTGGATATGCGCAACGGCGACCGCGCTAACGGCGTGCCGCTGATTGCTCTACGAGAAGTGGCCGGTTGGGAACACGACCTGCACGCCGCGATGGACAACATTCAGGATGAAATCGATCTGGTAGGAGAAAACGCCGCCAGCATTGATGCCTACGCCGCCACCGACCCGGCGGAGTGTTTTGCCGTGCTGTCTGAATACTTTTTTAGTGCGCCGGAGTTTTTCGCACCACGCTTTCCATCGCTGTGGCAACGCTTCTGCCAGTTTTACGGTCAGGACCCGCTACAGCGCCAGAATGAAAGCCAGGAAACCGTGCACTAAAACAACAAAATGCGCTTTAATTAATCATCCGAATCAGCAGGTTAGTTTTAGCGTTGACAGTCCGTTGGAGCGACATTACTATTCGCTGCGTTCACACAATTCCTCTGTAGTTCAGTCGGTAGAACGGCGGACTGTTAATCCGTATGTCACTGGTTCGAGTCCAGTCAGAGGAGCCAGATTTAAAAAGCCCGCATTATGCGGGCTTTTTGCTTTCCAGAGTTTGTTACCGCTACCGGTTTCAGGGCTAAACCATAAACCACAGCGCCCATGTCACAACAAACCCGGCAATACCCATCACCGTTGTCAGCACGGTCCAGGTTCTTAAACCATCCGGCACGGATAAACCCAGATAACGGGTCACCACCCAGAAGCCTGCGTCATTCACATGAGACAACCCAAGCGCACCAAAGCAGGTTGAAAGCGTGACCAGCACCAGCTGTGCCGATGACAGACCGACAACAGCCTCGCTAAGTAGCCCCGCCGTGGTCAAAATCGCCACCGTTGCAGAACCCTGTGATGCCCTCAGCACCAGCGCCAGCAAAAACGCCGCAGGCATCAGCGGTAAATGGATGGTTTCCAGCGCATGCGCCAGCGCGTTGCCAATGCCCGACGCGACCAGCACGGCACCGAATGCCCCGCCCGCACCGGCCACCAGAATAACGTCTGCCGAAGATGGAATAGCGCCGCCGGTGTTTTCACCGAGCTTTTTCAGACTCATGCCGCGACGAATACCCAGCAACCAGCTTGCCAGCCCCAGAGAGATCAGGAGCGCAACCGGCGGCGTGCCAATCACGGTCATCACCTGGCGCACCGGGTTACCCTCAGCCAGAAACGCCTGGCACAGCGTGCCTGATACGATTAGCGCGATAGGTACCACAATCAGCCCGCCAATAGTCAACGCTGAAGGCGGCGTCAGGTGCTGGCGCGACACCTTCGGTGCGTCCGGAGCGTCGGCCGTTTGCTGCTGTTCCAGTACCTGCACAGACAGATGGTAGTTTCTTTTATTCATGGAGCGCGCGACAAAATAGCCCACCACTCCAACCACCATGGAGATACCGATACCTGCCAGCATCACCCAGCCGATGTCGCTGTGCAGGATATTGGTCGCCGCGGCGGCACCCGGGTGGGTTGGCAACGCCACATGCACCGCCAGCATCACGCCCGCCATTGGCAAGCCGAACTTCAACGGCGAAACATGAGAAACCTTACTGAAGCCATAAATGAGCGGGATAATGATAATAAAGCCAACTTCAAAGAAAACTGGCGTCCCGAGGATAAAAGCCACAATCGTTAGTGCGGCGATGGTTCTTTTATCTCCCAGCGATTTAGTCAGCGTTTTTGCGAGCGACTCTGCCCCGCCGGAGAGTTCAATTAGCACACCCAGCATCGAACCTAAAATAATGATGCTGGCAATATGGCCTAATAGCCCACCCATTCCCTTTTCAATTGTCGTGACGATTTTGTCAGCCGGAATACCGGTTGTAAAAGCAACCAACAGGCTGACAATCAATAATGCCACAAACGGATGCGCTTTCGCTTTTATCACCAGAAGCAATAAAATAATAATGCTCGCAAGCGCAATAAGTAACAGCACCGACGTCGACATAAACTCTCCTCGGAGGCAAGATAACTACAGATTAATAATATTTATATTAATTGCGGGTATGTTTATTTAGCTGTGTGAACCACTTAAGCCCGGAAAGCGTATCTTTACGGGGAATATACTCACAACCAATCCAACCGGAGTAACCCACTTTATCCAGCAGATCGTAAATCCATGAATAATTAATCTCGCCTTCATCCGGCTCGTGTCTGTCTGGTAGCGAAGCAATCTGGATATGGCGGTATTTCCCGGCAAACTCAGTAATAAGTTTACTTAAGTTCCCATCTACTTTTTGTGCATGATAAAAATCAAGCTGAGTAAAAACATTCGGGCAATTGATACGCTTTACCATTTCCAGCGTCTGGTACTGGCTGCGGTATAAATAACCCGGTTTGGTTTCGGGATTCAGCGCCTCAAGCAATACGTATTTCCCCTGACTGGCAAAAAGCGGCGCGGCATAGCGAATATTTTCAATAAGTGTCTTTTCACACTCTGCCTGGTCCATACCTGGCTGCACGACGCCCGCCATAATATGCACCTGCGGGCAGTCCAGCACGCAGGCCGCCTCCAGCGCCATGTCGATATGCTCGCGGGCCAGCGCCTCTTTACCTGGCAGCGCGGCCACGCCCCACTCTCCGGCATTCACATCACCGGGCGGGGTGTTAAACAGCACCAGCTTAAGATTATTTTGCTCAAGCTGCTCCTTAATGTGCGCCAGCGGATACTCATAAGGAAACAGAAACTCCACGGCCTCAAACCCCGCCTGGGCGGCAGCGTTAAAGCGCTCCATGAAGGGAAGCTCGGTAAAGAGCATGGACAGATTTGCTGCGAATTTTGGCATAATTATTATCTCAGTTCGTCAACTTCAGCCGGGGTGAGATAGCGAATCGCGCGCTCGCCCAGGGTAAAAATCAACCGTGCGGTTTCTTCCAGTTCTTCGGTGTTGTTGGTCGCTTCCTGTAAGGAGCTACCGGTCACTACCGGGCCGTGGTTTGCCAGTAAGAACGCGTTGTAATCGGGTGCGAGCTGCGCCAGATCCTCAGCGATACGTTTATCACCGGGGCGGTAGTAAGGCACCACAGGCACATCCCCAACGCGCATCACCACGTAAGGCGTAAACGGGCGAATGCAGTTCTGGCTGTTAAGCCCTTCCAGGCAGGAAAGCGCCGTTAAATAGTGGCTGTGAAGATGCACAATCGCCCCACAGCCGGGTTTGTTCTGGTACACCGCGCGGTGAAAAATAATCTCTTTGGACGGCTTATCACCCGAAATCCACTCACCGTCGGACGTAACCACAGAAAGTGTTGCGGCATTAAGTGTGCCCAGGCAAGAGCCTGTGGGCGTCGCCAGAATATTGCCATCCGGCAACACTAAAGAGAGATTGCCCGCCGAGCCGGTGGCGTAGCCACGCTCAAAAAGTGAGGCACCAATACGCACCATTTCCTCGCGCAGTTGTTGTTCGGTCATACAGCAAACTCCTGTTGTGCGCGGGCAAAAAAGTCTTTGTCGCCAAAATTACCGGATTTAAGCGCCAGTGAAAGCGCCTGGCGGGTATCACGAACCCACGGAACGCCAGGTGAAATCACCGGGCCAATATGGAAGGCTTCTACCTCAAGCGTCTGAGCTACAATGCTGGAGGTTTCGCCGCCCGCGACAATAAAGCGCGTAAAGCCACGCTGTTTTAACCCCGCGGCAAGCTCGGCAAATAGCTGCTCAACAATACTGCTGCTCTCTCGGCCAAACTGCGCCTGAATACGTTTTAAAACCTCTGGCTCTGCGGTGGCGTACACCATGGGAGCAAGCACGCCTCCTGCATTGGCACATACCCACTCGCACAATGAAGCCGCATAGCCAGACACGTCTTCCACGCAGGCCTGCACATCTACCGCTTTTGCCGGGGCAACCGCCTGATAAGCCGCCACCTGGACATTGGTCATCACAGAACACGAGCCAGAGAGCACCACCGCTTGCCCGGCAACCGGCATGCCCGCCTGCGCGCTGTCTTCACGAGACGGATGGCGCGAAGCCCAGTGGCGCGCCAGCCCAATCGCCAGCCCGGACCCACCCGACACCAGCTTCATGCCTGCAAGCGCCGCGCCCTGCGCGACCAGATGTTCTTCCGTCAGTGCATCCAGCACCACGTAGCGCACATCGCTCTCTTTGAGCGCTTGCAACTGCGCGCGTACGGCATCGGCACCGCGGTTCACCACAGCAAACGGGATAAGCCCTGCTTTGCCGCTCGCCTGGCGCTCAATCAGCCGCCCAAGATGGGCATCATCCATTGGCGTGACGGGATGGTTGCGCATGCCTGACTCATTAAGCAGCGTCTCGCCTACAAACAGGTAGCCCTGGTAAACGGTACGCCCGTTAACCGGCAGCGCGGGCGAAATCACCGTCTGGCTTTCACCGAGTTCAGCCAGCAGCGCATCCAGCACCGGGCCGATATTGCCCTGCGCCGTGCTGTCAAAGGTGGAGCAATACTTGAAATAAAACTGCTGGCAGCCCTGCTGCTGTAGCCACTTCAGCGCGGCAAGCGAATCGCTTACCGCTGTTTCCACCGGGCAGGAACGGCTTTTGAGGCTGATAACCACCGCATCGCTGTCAATGTGCGTATCTTTTGCCGGTACGCCGTTAAGCTGCACCGTCGACATACCGTTAATGACCAGAAAGCTGGCAATATCGGTCGCCCCCGTAAAATCATCTGCAATAACGCCAAGCTGCATGTTATGCCTCCTCGCCTTTTGCGCCAGGCAGCGTGATGCCTGAAAACGTCTTTATCACCGCACTGTCATCTTCACGCCCAAAGCCTGCATTGCTTGCCGAGGTAAACATGTTGAGCGCCGTGCTGGCGAGCGGCAGCGGGAATTTGAGCGCACGGGCGGTTTCACTCACCAGCCCCAGATCTTTCACAAAGATGTCCACGGCAGATTTTGGTGAATAGTCACCATCCAGCACATGCTGCATACGGTTTTCAAACATCCAGGAGTTGCCGGCAGCGTGGGTGACCACGTCGTACATGGTATCAAGGGGGATGCCCGCTCTGGCGGCCAGCGCCATAGCCTCAGCGGCCACGGCGATGTGCACACCCGCAAGCAACTGATGCACAATTTTCACCGTTGAGCCTTTACCAATCTCGCTGCCAATGCGGTAGACCTTACCTGCAACGGCGTTGAGCACTGGCTCCAGTCGGTCAAATACCGCATCTGCACCGGACGCCATAACGGTCATATCGCCCTGTGCAGCTTTAATGGCCCCACCGGAGACCGGCGCATCGAGCATCAGCACGTCGTTTTGCGCCAGGCGCTCTGCAATTTTGCAAGCATCATCAGCAGAGATAGTGGAAGACACCATCACCGCGGTACCCGGCTTGAGGTGCGGTGCCAGTGCATTCTCGCCAAACAGGATGGCGTTGACCTGCGCGGCATTGACCACCAGCAATACAACGGCATCCAGTTCAGGGGCAAATACCACCGGATTACTCCCCGCACCTTTTGCTCCCGCCTCAAGCAACGCCTGGCATGACTGAGGGTTGATATCCACGCCCCAGGTATTCAAACCGGCCTTAATGCAGGAGCGCGCAGCCCCCATTCCCATCGACCCCAGACCGATAACGCAGACATTGTAGTGTGCAGACATAACGCCACCTTGTGAATTTAAGTTAATTTATGTTTCATTGTGGTAGGATACGAGCGTTTGCTGTGAATATAAGTGACAATCATCACGTAAAGAGAAAGTGATTTATAAAAAATTCACAGACCACAACGGCTGTCAAATCGTTCATAACGCGCTAAAATCAGCCTCTAATCAGGAAAGTATGCGTGAAAATGAAAAATGACGGTGTGACGAACGCTGGAGACATCAATATGGTGTGTGAAAAAATGGTAAGAGGGATAGTCTTTTGATTCCGGTTGAACGCCATCAAAAAATCCTGGAAGTGCTGGCTCAGCGTGGCGTGGTCAGCATTAACGAACTGGTAGAGACGCTGGGTGTCTCGCACATGACCATTCGGCGCGATATCGGCAAACTTGAAGAACAGCGGCTGCTGGTGAGCGTCACCGGTGGCGTGCGCTCGGCAAGCCGCCTGGCAACAGAGCCCAGCCATTTAATCAAAAGCACGCTGTTCAGCGCAGAAAAAGAGGCTATCGGCAAGCTGGCAGCCAGCCGTATTGCCCAGGGCAGCTGTATTTACCTGGACGCCGGGACAACCACACTGGCACTGGCGCGCGAATTGCTCACGCGCAGTGATTTGCAGATTGTCACCAACGACTTTGAAATCACCAGCCTGTTGATTGAATCCGGCCAGTGCCAGGTTATCCACACCGGCGGTGCGGTGTGCCGCGAAAACCGCTCCTGCGTGGGCGAGTCAGCCGCCCGCACGCTGCGCCATCTGGCAATAGACACCGCGTTTATTTCTGCCAGCAGTTGGGACTTCAGGGGAATTTTCACGCCAGATGAAAACAAAGTGCCGGTTAAAGAAACAGTAAGCCGGGTGAGTAATCAAAATATTTTGCTGTGCGACAGTTCTAAATTTAATCAGGTTGCCACCTTTATGGCGCTGCCTATTTCGCGCTTTACCAGCATTATTACCGACCGGCACCTTTCCGATACCGCTTATGCGCATATCACCAAACATGCCTGTGAAATATTCAGGGCCGAATAAGCAGAGCCGCCAGTTGTGGGCCGCGGCAAATGCCTTCTGCTATGCAGGCAGCCGTCTCTGTGCACGTGAGCGAGTTTGTCACCCTCGCCCTGCGTACAACAAGGCGGCTGTGTGAGGTTAAATCTGATAATCCGGCTCGCCGGTCAGCGCCTGGCGTTTGATTTCGTCTGCGGTAAGTGATGGGTTGCACAGACCTATAAAGCGCCAGACGTAGTTGCGCTGAAGCTGGCCGCGGCGTAGCCCAAGCCAGACGGTATTTGCGCCAAACAGATGATGCGTATCACGCTGCACCAGATTATCGTCCTCAATCCCCGCCGCCAGCTCCGCCACCAGGCCAATACCCAGACCAAGCTCCACATAAGTGCGAATCACGTCTGAGTCCTGCGCGCTCAACACCACATCTGGCGTCAACCCCCGGCGCATAAACGCCTCATCAATACGCGAACGCCCGGTCACCCCCTGGCGGTAAGTCACCAGCGGCCATGCGGCAATGTCTTCAAGCGTGAGCGGCGATATGTGGCTCAACGGGTGGCCCTGAGGCAGCAGCAGGCTGTGGTGCCAGCGCAACCACGGATAGGCCACCAGCTGCGGATCGTTATTCAACCGCTCGCTGGCAATCCCGATATCTGCCGCACCGCTTTGCAGTAATGCATCAATCTCCGCAGGCGTCCCCTGGATAAGCTCCAGGCGCACGCCAGGGTAATGCTCACGGAAGGTTTTGATCACCGCAGGCAAGCTGTAGCGCGCCTGCGTGTGTGTGGTTGCAATGGTCAGTACGCCGGAAGCGTCGTCGCTAAACAGCTCCGCCAGCCGACGCACATTCCCTGCCTCGTTGAGAATGCGTTCGGCGCTGGTGAGCAGCGCCTTGCCAGGTTCCGTCATCCCCAGTAAGCGCTTGCCGCGACGAATAAACAGCTCTACGCCCAGCTCCTCTTCCAGTTCACGAATATGCCGACTTACGCCTGACTGCGAGGTATACAGTGTTGCGGCCACCTCGGTCAGATTGAAATCGCACCGCGCTGCCTCACGGATAATTTTTAATTGCTGGAAGTTCACGCCGCCTCCGCTACCAAATGATGTAGCGACATTGTTAAAGCAGCGGCACTGAATATAAAATAATAAAAAAATTCATATTATTCTGATAAAGCATAAGCCTCCTGACTTACCCCACCAGCATTAACTCCCGGTTTTCCAGCAGCGGACGGCTTACCAGCGACAGCAGGATGTCTTTTACCGCCTGAGCCTGTGGCGACAGCGACAGCCGCGCCGACAAGTTAATCGACAGCGGCAGGTTCAGCGTTGGCGACGTGATGCGCGCCATCCAACCGTTGGTGGTGCCTGACAACGCACGCGCGGCCGATTCCGGCAGCACAGTCATCCCCATGCCGCTGGCAATAGCCGCCGTCATGGTCGCGACGGATTCGATTTCACCGATAACCCGGGCACTCAATCTGCGCAGCGACAGCGCCTCGTCCACACGCCTGCGCACTGCGCTGTAGTCACGCGGCAGGAAAAGACTCATCTGCGCCACGGTGGCTAAATCCACGCTGGAGCCGGGACAATCCCTGGTGCCTACCAGAAACAGGTCTTCTTTGAGCAACGTCTGGCTGACAATACCGGCCGTGGGAGCACGATCGTAGAGCACCGCCATATCCAGCTGCCCGTTTAACAGTTTGGTGTTAAGCACCGAGCCACTGTTTTCATGTAAAAACACCTGTACCTCTGGCAGTTCTGCCCGTACCGCCTGCAATAGCGGCATGGTGACCGAACATGCTGCCGTACCCGGTGCCAGCCCTATCGATACCTGACCGCACAGGGGCTGACCGATATTGTTCACCGCCAGCTGTGCCTGCTCGCACTGGCGCAGAATGGTGCGGGCATGGGCATAGAGTATTTTCCCGGCTTCGGTGGGCGTTACGCCGCGCCGCGTGCGGTTAAGCAACAACTGATTAAGTTCACCTTCAAGGGTTGCCACCTGTTGGCTCAGCGCCGGTTGTGCAATATGCAAAACCTCGGCGGCCTGGGTCAGGCTACCGATATCAACGATTTTCACGAAGTACTTCAGACGTCTGAGATTCATATTGCCTCCTGTACGGGATAACAGCGCACGCTGCGTATCAGGATATCTGCAAGATGTTTGCCAGCTTTGTTAATTTACCTATAAGCCACATTAAAACAATGAGATAGAAAACATCCTTTTAGCCAATGGCTGAAAGCGCTGCCCCATAAGGCAAACCAATGCACCAAAACGGAGCGCTTATTGCTGAATTTGTCAGCAAACAGTACCTGCACAGCTAATCTGGCTTTGACAACCACGCCCGGCATCGTTACTATGCGCCCGGTTACCACAATTCCTCTGTAGTTCAGTCGGTAGAACGGCGGACTGTTAATCCGTATGTCACTGGTTCGAGTCCAGTCAGAGGAGCCAGATTTAAAGAAGCCCGCCTTGTGCGGGCTTTTTGCTTTTGTGATTTTCGGTGGCCGGGGTTGGGCGCAAGGTGTTAGCCGCAGGATGACCTGCGTATGTTTCGACCTGTATGCGCAGGGTTTGCCCAGGTTAGCGGCTGGTGCAATACCAGCGGGTTTGGCCCCGTTTGCGCGGGAAACACGTCAGCTCGCAACCAGGCGAAACCCAGGCGAGCGGTTTATCCCCGTTCATGCGGGGAACACAAACTATTCATGCCATAAATCCGGCGCACATTCGGTTTATCCCCGCTCGCGCGGGGAACACCCATAGCGGATGTAGATCATGGTCTGGCTGACCGGTTTATCCCCGCTCGCGCGGGGAACACCCACCCGTTGCTGGGTCAGGATATGCAGTTAGCGGTTTATCCCCGCTCGCGCGGGGAACACTTCTCCATTACCCGGCTGCACCCGGGCTATTTCGGTTTATCCCCGCTCGCGCGGGGAACACTGTAACATTTGCACCAGCAGCAGTTGCGAATGCGGTTTATCCCCGCTCGCGCGGGGAACACGGTGAGAAAAAATTCAAGCCCGCACAGGCGGGCGGTTTATCCCCGCTCGCGCGGGGAACACTTCTGGCCGGTACCCATCTCAACCGCTAGTTGCGGTTTATCCCCGCTCGCGCGGGGAACACATTCATGGACTCTGGCAGAGGGGGTATATCACCGGTTTATCCCCGCTCGCGCGGGGAACACACCGGCGGCGGCGCAGGAATATGTTGTCACCCCGGTTTATCCCCGCTCGCGCGGGGAACACGTTTTCATGAAAGATGGAAAGCTAATCTCTAGCGGTTTATCCCCGCTCGCGCGGGGAACACTCCGGATCGGCAAGCCGGCGCTCAAGTGTCGCCGGTTTATCCCCGCTCGCGCGGGGAACACGCTATCAGGTCCCACGCCAGATCCTTACCGAACGGTTTATCCCCGCTCGCGCGGGGAACACGCGCTGTAAACGCCCGGCGCGCTGAATCAGTAAGTCAACCGGAGCTAAATCACTGAGCATATTATCAACATCAATATCCAGACTCTGCTCAATAACCTGAGTTGCGATAAGGACCTGGCCGCAGCGCATTTTTGCCGTCGAGTGTTTGCCAAACTGGTGCAGCGCGCGGTTTTCAATATTCATCCGGTCAATAAAGGCAAAGCGGCTGTGGAACAGCAGTAAATCAGACCCCGGCACAACGCCTTCATTAAGCAGACGCTGATATACCGCTATCGCTTCGTCAACGGTATTACGAATCCAGCACACGCTTTGCCCTGCCGCCACTGCCTGGTATATCAGCGCGATGCCTTCATCAATACAGCCGAACCACTTAATGGCCACGTGGCGCTCCACTTCCGGGCGGGTATCGAGGTGCGTTTCTTCAAGCCCTGGCGAAGCCTGGTGGGTAAACCACGGATACCCTGCCTGTGGCTGGGGTTGCGAGCGGGGATAGCCCGCGCCTGCGTTAAAGGCGTCAAGCAGCCGACAGCGCAGCGCATAATGCAGGGTGGCGCTGAGAATAATGACGCTGCCACCCTGCGCCGCGTGGAAATACAGCAACCCTTCCAGCAGCCGCACCATGTAGCCATCACAGGCGTGGACTTCATCCAACAGCAGAATTTTATTGCTCATTCCCAGCAGGCGCAGGGACTGGTGGCGAAACGGCATAACCGCCATCAGCAGCTGGTCCAGCGTGCCAACGCCCACCTCCGCCAGTAGCGCCTTTTTACGTGAATCAGCAAACCAGGCGCTGCATTCACTGCCTGCCGCCAGTTCATCCGCTGCGTAATGTTCTTCGCCCGGCGGCCCGCCGTGCCAGACCGACTGGCGAAACTGCTCTGACATCTGCCGCCCGCCGTGAGCCAGCACCAGCGACGGCCGCTGGTGTGGGTCAAACAACACCCGGTAAGCCTTTGCCAACCGCTCATACATCGCATTGGCCGTCGCCATGGTCGGCAGGCCAACGTACAGTCCGCGGCCTTTGCCTGAGGACATTAACCGCTGAGCCAGAATCATCGCCGCCTCGGTTTTGCCAGCGCCGGTCACGTCTTCAAGCACCATCAACTGCGGGCCTGGTGCAGAGATATCAAGCTCTGCGGCGTGAGACTGCAACGGCGTTGGCCGGGTAAGGAACGGGAACAGCGTGAGATAACTGTGGTACTCACTCACCGTTGCTGCCTGCGGAATGCGCTTGAGCGCACAGTTTGCCCGCTCAAGGCTGGTGTGCCAGTAGTCAGCAAGCGGTTGATAATGCGCCTGGTAAGGAAAAAGTGTACGGTCCGAGCCAAGCCAGTCGGCAAGTGTGATTATCCCGGTAAGCTTCCAGCTTTGCTGACACAGCCGCTGGCGCCAGCTTTTGCCCTCCCAGCCTGCGGGCCAGCGCTCAAAACCGAATAGCTCGCGCATCGCCAGCAGGTATTCGCGCGCGGCGGCGATATCAGCATCCGCAAAG
Organism: Enterobacteriaceae bacterium 4M9; assembly: GCA_010092695.1. Taxonomy (GTDB): domain Bacteria; phylum Pseudomonadota; class Gammaproteobacteria; order Enterobacterales; family Enterobacteriaceae; genus Tenebrionibacter. The sequence goes on from JAADJJ010000001.1 coordinate 3,154,500, forward strand.
TTGCGGCATCCGTCCCGATAGCCGCCCTCCGGCGGCATACCGTGATGGCCGGTACTTATCCGCATCCAGACATCCATGGTATCCAGAAGGTTCTGGTCGTCCACCTCACCGCAGTCCGGCAGCAAAGTGCCGTCGTTTTCAGGCCAGCGCTGCGCGAGCTGACGCCAGAGCCAGTAGCCCAGCGTATCGTGTCGGGCGCGCTGGCTGTTGTAACTGTAGCCTGCAAGCGCAGGCACCAGTTCAGGGTTATCGTGTGCATAAAGGTTCTGGAAGCCGCGAGCAAATTTACCAATGTCATGCATCGCCAGCAGCCAGCCAAACCAGCGCGCGCCTTCTTCTCGAGTAAATCCCAGTTCTGTGAGGACATCGGCCACGTCGAAGCGGTTTGTGATTACCATCTGATACCCACAGGCGGCAACGTCCAGGCTGTGCCAGCACAGAAGATGAAAACGATCGTCGGTGGTTAAAGGTGAGTTTGAGGTTTTACCCCAGTAGCGGGAAAATGCAGGTGCTTCATCATTATTTTTCGTCATCCTGACTCTCCTGAAATGTATTTAACCTTACCCGCCTGCCGGGCTTATTCTGACGTAAAGTAAAAACCGGACCGATATTAAAAAAACTTCCACCACCGTACGTTTCGTTAATAGCTGGCGTTCAGTTTGTCTGAAGAAAAACCTGGCCCAGGTAAGATGATTTCTCTGCGTTTGTTCCCTGTCGGTATTTCTGCGCCATGGTAGTGTTTTTTTAAATGAACAGCGTTGAGCCAGGCGGCAAAAATAATATCCTGAATACAGATAACATTTACCGTCCTCGCCATCGGCTGAACATTGCCGAAAACCGCAGAACCTTCCCCTTCTGTTCTCTTTTCGCGTGACATACTATGGCTTACGCTTTCTGAAACGCTGCAAGGAGAGACTATGACACAACCCACCGCCGGACTGACGCCTGAGCAGGCCATAGACCAGTTGGAAAAGCAGTATCAGGATGCCGTTAACGCGCTGCGCTGCGCCATTGCCCGCTATATCGAACACGGCGAACTGCCAGCGCCAGAAGAACGTGCTACCGGGTTATTCGTTTACCCGGAGCTACGTGTAAGTTGGGACGGTGAAGCCCACAGCGCACCGCGCACCCGCGCCTGGGGGCGTTTTACCCACGCAGGCAGCTATGCCACGACCATCACTCGCCCGTCGCTGTTTCGCGCTTATCTCGAAGAGCAACTGGATATCCTGGTTCAGGACTACGGCGCGCAGATCACCGTGGCACCATCGCAGCACGAAATTCCTTACCCGTATGTGATAGATGGCTCCAGTTTGTCTCTGGAGCGTTCAATGAGCGCCGGGCTGACGCGCCACTTCCCCACAACGGAACTGGCGTTGATTGGCGATGAAACGGCCGACGGCCTGTTCCACCCAACCGAGCGCTACCCGTTGTCGCACTTCGACGCCCGTCGCGTTGATTTCTCGCTCGCACGCCTGCGCCACTACACCGGCACGCCGCCGGAGCACTTCCAGCCGTTTGTGCTGTTTACCAACTACACCCGCTACGTAGACGAATTTGTGCGCTGGGGCTGCGCCCAGATCCTCGACCCGGACAGCCCGTATATCGCTATGTCATGCGCCGGCGACAGCTGGATAACCGCCGACACCGAAGCACCAGAAGATGCAATCTCAAGCCTGGCCTGGAAGAAACACCAGATGCCCGCCTGGCACCTGATTACCGCAGACGGCCAGGGCATCACCTTAATTAACATTGGCGTTGGCCCGTCTAACGCAAAAACCATCTGCGATCACCTGGCCGTGCTGCGCCCGGATGCCTGGCTGATGATTGGCCACTGCGGCGGCCTGCGCGAGAGCCAGACAATTGGCGATTACGTTCTGGCCCACGCCTATCTGCGTGACGACCACGTGCTCGACTCCGTGCTGCCGCCGGATATTCCTATTCCGAGCATCGCCGAGGTGCAGCGTGCGCTGTATGACGCCACCAAAGAAGTCAGCGGTATGCCCGGTGAAGAGGTGAAACAGCGCCTGCGTACCGGCACGGTAGTGACAACCGATGACCGCAACTGGGAGTTGCGCTACGCCGCCTCGGCGCTGCGCTTTAACCTCAGCCGCGCCGTGGCGATTGATATGGAAAGCGCCACCATCGCCGCCCAGGGTTACCGCTTTCGCGTACCTTACGGCACACTGTTGTGTGTATCCGATAAGCCGCTACACGGTGAAATCAAACTACCGGGCCAGGCGAACCGTTTTTACGAAGGCGCTATTTCCGAACACCTGCAAATTGGCATTCGCGCCATCGACCTGCTGCGCGCCGAAGGTGGGCGTTTGCACTCGCGCAAACTGCGCACCTTCAACGAGCCACCGTTCCGCTAATCCCCGGAATTAGCAGTAAAAAGGGGGCCATTTCAGCGCGTTTGCAGAATAAATCGGCAAACGCGCTTTTTTTTCCACAGAGGCTTTGACAAGCTGCGTCGGCGCCTTTAATATGCGCCCCGTTCACACGATTCCTCTGTAGTTCAGTCGGTAGAACGGCGGACTGTTAATCCGTATGTCACTGGTTCGAGTCCAGTCAGAGGAGCCATATTTTAAGAAGAGCAGATGCTAACGCATCTGCTTTTTTTTCGTCTGCGATTAACCGGTCACGTTGTTTTTGCGTTATCAATCGGGCGTTATTTACTGTTACGCCTGGTTGCCCACGCGTTGATAGCACCACGCTCGAGTCTGGCAGGTGTTTTATTCTTTACCCTGCTATAAAGACCTGTAGTCAGGTATCAGACGCCATTTCTGGTAAACAAGAGCAATAAAAAAACGCCCTTAATCAAGGGCGTTTTTATTATTTTTATCGCTTATTTATCCAGCGCGTAAGCAATCACGTAATCACCACGATCCGGTGACTGGCGCGCGCCACCGGCAGAGATAAGCACATACTGCTTGCCGGTTTTTGGCGACACATAGCTCATCGGCCCGCCGCCGCTGCCAACCGGCAGACGCGCTTTCCAGACTTCTTCGCCGGTGGAGGTATCAAACGCACGCAGATAATAATCCTGCGTACCGGCAATGAACACCAGCCCGCCCTGGGTTGCGAGGGTGCCACCAAGCGTTGGCATACCTACCGGCATCTTCATACGCATCTTTATGCCAAACGGCCCGGTGTCCTGCACCGTTCCCACCGGCACCTGCCAGACGATTTTCTGCGTTTTCAGATCCACTGCCGACAGCGTACCAAACGGCGGCTTCTGGCACGGCACACCCAGCGGCGACATAAAGCGGTTTTTGTTGACCGCATACGGCGTGCCCTTGAGCGGCACCGCACCCATTCCGGTATTGACCGACTCACCGCCGTTGCTCGCTGGCGCGGCGCTATCCACCTGTTGTGGGATCATTTGCACCCACAGCCCAAGGCGCATATCGTTGACAAAGATGTAATGATTGTTTGGGTCCGTCGACAGACTGCCCCAGTTCATGCCACCGAGCGAACCCGGGAAGCTCAGGGAAACATCCGTACCCGGCGCGGTGAACAGGCCTTCATAGCGCATTGATTTAAAGCTAATGCGACACATCAGCTGATCGAATAGCGTAGCGCCCCACATATCGGACTCTTTGAGCGTCTGCGTGCCGATTTGCGGCATACCTGTTGATACCGGCTGAGTATGAGAATACTGCTCCCCCGGGATGCCTGCGGTTTTTACCGGCATTTCCTGGACCTCTGTCAGCGGCTTACCGGTCAGCCTGTCGAGCACAAAAATCTGCCCGGCTTTGGTGCCAAACACCACCGCAGGTGTTGTGGAGCCGTCCTGGCGCGGGAAATCAATCAGGCTTGGCTGCATCGGGATGTCAAAGTCCCACAGGTCGTTGTGTACCGTCTGGTACACCCACTTCATTTTCCCGGTGGTGGCATCTAACGCCATTACCGACGCGCCATATTTATGGTCCAGCGGCGTGCGGTTTGCGCCCCATAAATCGACTGATGAGCTACCCATTGGGATGAACACCGCGTTCATGGCCGCGTCATAAGACATCGGTGCCCACGAGTTTGGCGTGCTACGCACATAGGTTTCGCCCGGAGTCAACGCCATCGTCGGGTCATCACGACCCGGATCAAACGCCCAGCGCATTTCACCACTGATAACGTCAAAGCCACGCAGTACGCCGCCTGGCATATCGGTCTGTACGTTATCTGCCACGCGACCGCCCACAACTACAGTCGTACCCGCGATCGTCGGCGCAGAGGTCAGCTGATATTTCGGGTCAGCGGCATCGCCCAGCCCGGCTTTTAAATTCACCACGCCGTTCTGGCCGAAGTGCGCGCAGAACTCGCCGTTGTCAGCGTTGATGGCGATCAGGCGGGCATCGCTGGTGTTCATCACCAGACGGCGCTGACAGCTGTCACCTGCGGCAAGCACTGGTGCCGGTACTGGCGTGGAGCCCGCGAGGGTCGGCTGCGCCAGCGGTTTGGTGGCATCAAAGTAAGCAAGACCGCGACAGCGCTGCCACACCTGAGATTTGGCGTTGATTTCACGCTTCCAGATTTGTGTACCGCTGTCGGCATCCACCGCAATCACATTGTTGTGCGGCGTACACAGGAATACGCGGTCCCCCACCTGCAACGGCGTTTGCTGATCTTCTGCACCGTTACCATCCGGGCTTAACGGCGTATCGCCAGTATGAAAAGTCCAGGCCACTTTCAGATCTTTCACGTTATCGCGGGTTATCTGATCCAGTGCCACAAAGCGGCTACCGCCCGCCGTGTTGCCATAGTGGTCCCAGTCTTTTTGCGCTTTCGCCTTATCAACCGGCACCAGCGGCAACGGCTCGCCGCTGAACACGACCGTTGGATGCGGAACAAACATCTGGCTGAACGTGGCAACCATACCAATAAGCAACACAGCACACAGCCCGTAAGAGAGCGCAGCAAGCGGGGTTTTACCCTCACGCTTACGTAATGCAGGCCAGGTAGCGAATGCCAGCAGCATCAACCCGGCAGGCACCATCAGGCGTGACACCAGCGGCCAGAAATCAAGGCGCACTTCAAGCCACGCCCAGATAACGGTGGCGAGGAACATCAACAGAAACAGCGGCACCGCTGAGGCGCGCTGGCGTGCAAACTGCACGGCGGCAAGCAGTGTAATGATCCCGGCGATAAGAAACCAGGCGCTTCCCCCCAGCATCAGCAGTCTGGCACCGCCGAGGGTAAAAAAGCCACCCACCAGCAGCAATATTGCAGCCAGCAGGTAACACCATAGCTTAAGCTTTGTGCCGGATACGGCAGCTGAATCAGCCATAGCAAAGCATCTCCTGAATAATAAATGTTGTCGTTTTGAGAAGTGAATCAGCGCTGGCCCGTTTGCGTTTCGGGCACGGGCTACGGCGGGCGCCGTCGCGAGTGACGAGAGGATATATTCAACAAACAGGTGGCAGGATATTGCGACGAATCTTTTGGTTCGTCAATGTAAAAGCCTGCGCCAACAACGCACAAATAGTTAACAAAACAGGCTAACACGCTGTTTGTAGACGCTAAATTATGTTTGTTATTTTTTAGAAAAGTGTAATGGTGATGCAGTGGATTACGCAAAGAGGCGGCCCACAGACCTCATATGTGGGCCAACAGCGTTGTTATTCGCCTGTGTTTTTCCCCCGGCGCGAATATTTCCACAGCCAGCGGCCGCTGACCATGCGCCAGTAAAAGAGTGCGGCACGTACCGCCCAGTCAAGGAACATCCCAAGCCAGACGCCGATAACACCCCAGCCAAGCAGTACGCCAAGCGTGTAACCTGCTACCACGCGGCAACCCCACATGCCCAGCATGGAAACCCACATGGCAAAGCGCGCGTCACGCGCGCCTTTCAGGCCCGCAGGCAGCACCCAGGAGGCGGCCCATATCGGCATAAACAACGCGTTGAGCCAGATAAGCTCTTTCACCACCTGCGCCACATCCGGGTCGCGGGTGTAAAACGAAGCCATAAGCCCGGCAAACGGCGCGCTGAACCAGGCGATGGCCGTCAGGCCTATAGTCGAGAGCCAGAACACATGGCGCAACTGCCGCTCTGCCTGCCCTGGCTGCCCTTTACCCAGCCGACGCCCGGTGATGATAGTTGAGGCTGAACCCAGCGCGTTACCCGGCAGGTTTATCAACCCGGCAATAGAAAAGGCAATAAAATTACCCGCAATCACGCTGGTGCCCATGCCGGCCACAAACATCTGCGTCAGCAGCTTGCCACCGTTAAACAGCACCGACTCAATACTCGCGGGGATGCCAATACCCAACACTTCATAGAGAATGGAGAAATTAAGCGGGCGAAAATAACTGCGCAGCGAAATGCGCAGCGATTTATAGCCTTTCATCAGTACCCATATAATACCGATAGCGCCAATGTAGCGGGAAATGGTGATCCCAAGCCCGGCACCGGCAAACCCCAGCCCCGGCCAGGAAAACAGGCCGTAAATCAGCACACTGCTGATGATGATATTGAGGATATTCATACCACCGTTGATAAGCAACGGTATGCGAGTGTTGCCCGCACCGCGCAGCGCACCGCTACCAATGAGCGCAATGGCCGCCGCCGGATAACTCCAGGCCGTTAACTGCAGGTAGTTGAGCGCCAGCGCTTTTACCTCAGGCGTGGCGGCTCCGGCGATAAAATCCACAATCTGCTCGCCTACGGCGTGAATCAGCACAACAAGCAGAACCGCCACCAGCGTCATCAGCACCAGCGACTGGCGCGTCGCCGCCCTTGCTCGCTTGCCCTGGCGCTTGCCAAGGCTAAAGGCCACCACCACCGTGGTCCCAAGGTCGACCGCAGCAAAAAAAGCCAGAATCACCATGTTGAAGCTGTCGGCCATACCGACGCCCGCCATTGCCTCTTTGCCAAGCCAGCTCACCAGAAACGTGCTCAGCACGCCCATCAGCATTACGCAGGTGTTTTCGAGGAAAATAGGCACGGCCAACGGCATGATTTCACGCCAGAATAATGTCCGATAACTGCGACGACGCGGGTACCAGGGGGTGCGCTCAATGGCGTGGCGCACAATGGCAAAGAGTTTCAAGCTAAGCCTGCTTGTGAAAGTGAAACGACTTTTCAATAATGAGCCACTCCGGCTCATCGTGCAAAGAATTTCCGCACCTGAATGCACCCGGCGGTGCGCTAAATGACGAAGAATTCAGCAGTTAAAACATTCGACAGTGCACAACGTTTGACAAAATGTTTTTCGCCGCTAAGATAAGCCTCCACACGATTCCTCTGTAGTTCAGTCGGTAGAACGGCGGACTGTTAATCCGTATGTCACTGGTTCGAGTCCAGTCAGAGGAGCCACATTTAAAAAGCCCGCTTTATGCGGGCTTTTTGCTTTTCTGGTTTCTGATTTTCTCAGGCTTTATACTTCTTCCCCCTTGCCGCTCATCGCCTCAAGCAGGCGTTTCTCTACCCAGCGATGGGCACCGCTGCTTTCTGCGGAACAATGCGACCAGACTCGCAGTGTGTATTGTGGTGTGGCGAATGGCACGGGGAAAATATCCAGCCCGGCAAGGCTAGTGAAGGTACGCGCTGCATGGCGCGGCAGAGTGATTAAAAGGTCGGATTCCGCCACGATGAACGGCGTGCCCATCATTGTCGGAAGCTGGAGCGCTATCTGGCGCTCCAGGCCCTCTCGCGCCAGAATGCTGTCGATAATACCTGGCTCATCGTGCCAGGGCCGTATCACAATGTGCCGACAGGCCAGATAGCGCTCAAGTGTAAGACGCGCGCCCACCACCGGATGCCGGGTGCGAGCCATCACCACATAGTCATCGGTAAAACCATCAACCGCCCGGATGTCATCCGGTAGCGACTCCTGCGCACAACCAAATCCCAGCGAAAAATCAATGCGTCCTGCGCGCAGGTCATCCAGCGAATCGGCCGAGCGCGACTGCACGATGTTGATATGCACTAACGGCGCCTGCTGTTGCAGACGGCTGATGAAATGCGGCAATAACGCAAAGCCGGTGTAATCAGTCGCTGCACAGGTAAAAATTTGCCTGCTGGTTGCCGGGTCGAAATGCTGCGTTTCGGCAAGGCAGCCGGAGAGCGTATTCAGCGTGGCACTGATGGAAGGCGCCAGACGCTGTGCCAGCGGCGTTGGCTGCATAAGCCCGCCATTGCGTATAAATAACCTGTCGTCCAGCGCTTCACGCAAGCGGGCCAGCGCGTGGCTGCATGCGGACTGGCTCAGTGACAGTTCCTGTGCGGCCAGCGTAACGCTCCGGGTGCGCAACAGTACATCAAAAACCAGCAGTAGATTTAAATCGAGGCGTCGTAAAGCACTATGCATAACTATCATTCCATGCTGAAAACATTGCACGTTATACCGCCTGAAAGCAGGATAAACTATGCGCCACTTTCATTGTGAGGACACAATTTTGTCAAATGTTACATGGCGCACGGCCAGGCAAGAGGATGCACAGCGCTGTTATGAGATTGAACGCACCGCCTACGAAGGTGATGAGGCGGCAACACGTGAGAAAATTGCGCTGCGTATCGCAGGCTATCCGCAGGGATTTCTGGTGATGGAGCAGGCAGGCGCCGTCATTGGGTTCATTAACAGCGGCTGTGCCTGGGATGTGGTGATGTCTGACGAAGCGTTCAAGGAGCTTGTCGGCCATGATGCAGATGCACCAAAGGTGGTGATTATGTCCGTTGTTATCGACCCGGCCTGGCAGGGAAAAGGACTGGCAAGCCCGATGATGGCAACGTTTGTCAGTCAGATGCGCGAGTTGGGCAAAACGGAAATCCATTTAATGTGCAAAGCGCGCCACGTGCCGCTGTATCAAAAGATGGGCTATCGCTACGTGTGCCCCTCCGAGTCCGACCACGGCGGCATGGCCTGGCATGAAATGGTGATGCCGCTTTAAACGCGACCGGCTACTTTTCCTGATGACTGCGCTATCTGGCCGATTTGCCCTGCGGCTTTTGTGTTTGGCGGGGTTTATATTGACGGCTTTACAGCGCCCGTGCACCTGAAAATAGCCGCCATGCGTGCGCGTAGCGGCGGGCCTGTCAGAACACCCGGGCTGTTTCAGTGCTGTAATCAGACGGTATGCATGTGGCGACCACACCGGTTCTTTACAGACAGCGCCAGCGCAACTGGTAGCGATAGCGCTCAGCCTGCAACAGATATTCCTGGCTGACGCTTGGGCTCCAGGAGTCATCGCCCCCCACACCCATATGGAAGCCGTCAATATTCAACCAGGTACCGGGTTCTTCACGCAGCAGATGACGGTGCGTGACCTCGTTGAGCTGCTGTGGGCTGTAACGACCCAGTGCAAACTGAAAATCGCCTTCCAGCCTGAGTGAGCCGTATTCAAGCAAGCGCGTATCGCAACGTAATCCGTTGTCGCAGGGTCGTACATAAGGCGTGTACAGGGCTGACAGCGGTAGACGCCACAGCCCTTGATGCGCGCTACTTTTCCTGTCCGGATAGTTCTCGTGTGGGCCACGCCCCAGCCAACTGACTTCATCATTAAGCGCCGCCAGCTGGCAACTCAGGCCAATGCGCGCAGGCGGCGGTTGCCCGAACGCTACCTGAATCTCTACATCAAGCGTCATGGTGCCATCGCCGTCAATATGCCAGCATTTTTCGCTGATAAAACGCTCCTGCCCCGCGAACCGCCAGGCATGCCGTGTGCGCACCTGCACGCCCTGACTAAGCTCGTCGGCCTGCATCGACAGCAGCACCGACTGTAAATGGTAATAACCCGCCGCCGTCCAGCGTTCTACCCAGGCGTTGGGGTCAATATTGTGTGCCTCACTGATCCCGATGTCGTTATCCAGCGCTGCGCGCGTGAACTGGTCCTGAAGGGGCGTGAGAAACAACGGCTGCTCGCCCTGCCACCACTGTAGCAACTGCCCACTCAGGCGACAGAAGCGCCAGCGCTGCTGCGCGACACTAATCTCATAAGCCCCATCGCTTAGCGCACACTGTGGCGCACTGGCAGGTGAGATGACCTGCGCTGGCGGTGTTTTTAGCGCCAGCCGCCATTGCTCGCTCGCGCTGATGTGCCCGGCTGAGGACCACGGCGTGGCGCAAGGTTGCACCACGTCCACACACAGCCACAATTGCTGGCCAGCGTCGCCCTCCACTTCCGGGATATCAAGCGCCAGCGTCCGTTTGCCCTGCGGCGGCAAATTGAGCGCCATGTCGCCACGCGCTACCTCAATTCCGTCTAATTCGAGTCGCCAGTGCAACTGCTCATTGTCGCTATGGCGGAACAGGTATTCGCTTTCCACCTCAAGGCGCAGTGGAGAAAGCTGGCGCAGCGTAAAGACAAAAAAACGCTGCGCGTGTTTCGCCTCAAACAGTGACGGATGCGGCGTGCGGTCGGCAAACACCAACCCGTTCATGCAAAATTGCCTGTCGTTAGGCGTATCGCCAAAATCACCGCCGTAGGCCTGCCAGTGGGTTCCATCGTGCTCAGTGCGCGTTAACGACTGATCGACCCAGTCCCAGACAAAGCCACCTTGTAACCGAGGATGCTGGCGAAAGGCGGCCCAGTATTTGTCAAACCCACCCAGACTGTTGCCCATTGCATGTGCATATTCACACAACACCAGCGGGCGCGTTTCGCCAGGCATCCCAATCCATTTTTTAATTGACCACTTCGGTACAGCCGGGAACGGCTGATCCTGGTCAACCCGCGCATACATTGGACACACAATATCCGTTGCCGCCGTGTTGGCCCCGCCGCCCTCGTACTGCACCGGCCGTGACGCGTCAGCCGTTTTCACCCAGCGGTACAGTGCGTCGTGGTTGGCGCCATGCCCAGACTCATTGCCGAGCGACCAGAGGATAATGCTGGCATGGTTAATATCACGCTGCACCATACGTATTACGCGCTCGCTCATGGCCGGTAGCCAACGCGGGTCATCCGCCAGCCGCGACATGGGCTGCATACCGTGGGTTTCAATATTGGCCTCGTCCACCACGTATAGCCCGTAGCGATCGCACAGGCGATACCAGAGTGAATGATTGGGATAATGCGAGCAGCGCACCGCGTTGAAGTTGTTCTGCTTCATAAGCCGGATATCGCGCAGCATCGTCGCCTCGTCCATCACCTGCCCGCGTACCGGATGATGCTCATGACGGTTAACCCCGCGCAACAGTAACGGCTTGCCGTTAAGCATGAGCAGGCCATTTTGAATGGCGATATTGCGAAACCCTGTGTCCCAGGCTTCGGCATCCAGTACGTTACCAGCGCCATCAAGCAGCATCACAACGGCGCGGTAGAGATTCGGCGTTTCCGCGCTCCATGGTTTTACCGCCGCAACACTCAGGCGCAGCGTAACGCGCTCGTCATATCCCCCTCGCTCGTCCACAACCTTGCCACCGGGCGCACCAGTGACCTCCCCAACCCGTTGTTCGCCGTCCCACAACTGGAGTACCAGGCGGCAGTCGGCGGTTAGACCGGCAACACGCAGTGACGCGCTTAGCGTTCCGTGCGTCATTTCCGGGCTGAGTTCCGCGCGCAGTTGGGCGTCCGCAAGGCTGGTCGCTGCCTTGTTAAGCAGCCAGACATCGCGAAAAATCCCGCTCATACGCCACATATCCTGATCTTCCAGGTATGAGCCCGCACACCAGCGCAGCACCATAACCGCAATGCGGTTTTCCCCGTCGCACAGCACAGCCGAGAGATCAAACTCGGCAGGCAAACGGCTGTCCTGGCTGTAACCCACCCACGCGCCGTTACACCACAGATAAAACGCCGAATTTACACCGTCAAACACAATACGGGTGTGCCCCGCTTCGCGCCAACCCGCTGGCAGTGAAAAGGTGCGCGAGTAACAGCCGGTGGGATTATGTTGCGGCACATGTGGCGGTGCCACCGTAAACGGGTAGTTGATGTTGGTATAGACTGGCGCATCGTAACCATAAAGCTGCCAGTTGGCAGGCACCGGGAGCGCGGTTGCACCAGGTAAATCCTCGTTCACCCACGCTTCAGGCACCTCAAACGGGCTGCGGTAGTATGAAAATTGCCAGTCGCCGTTCAGGCTTTGCACGAACGGGCTGGGGCTGTCATCCCTGGCCGCTGCGCCATCGCGCCAGCCGGAAAACGGAGGATGCATATCAAGCCGGTTAATGTGCGTCACGCCAGGATGTTCAAAGTCTCTGCGCGCCAGCAGTTCAGCGAGTGTGGGAGAGTGAGGTTGACGGTCGAGTTGGGACATGGATTTACCGCACAGTTGTGGGCGAAGATAGCCATCATGGAGCCGCGTGCTGCTGGCGTAAACCTAATCAGTGGCAACTGTTGACCACTTTCACAAAAGAAAAGTGTGCCGTTTTACAGTGACGTGTTTTTTACGGCGCATCTCGGGAAAACCCAACCACGCTCGCGTGTTATTATGCGTTTTTTTCACGGATGCAGCCCATGTTGCAAACCCTCAGCCACTCATCGCTCGCGCCTTTTCTATCTCAGGTTACCGAAGGTGTTGTTACCGGCATGCCACAGGTACGTTTTTGTCGCGCAACGTTTGAACGTGCACACTACAACGATGCGCTGTTTTCAGAACTCAATATCCCCTTTCCTGCCGACCTGGCGGGCGCGGTAATAAAACGGCGTGCGGAGTACCTGGCAGGGCGCTGGTGCAGCCAACAGTTGTTGACGGCACATCAGATAACGGGCGTGGTTGAACGCTCACCTCAGGGCGCACCACGCTGGCCCGGCAGGGTTTTTGGCTCCATTAGCCACGCGGAAAACCAGGCGCTGGCCGTTGCCGTGTGTGACACAGCGGCGTGGCGTATTGGCGTGGATACCGAGCTTTTTGACCGCCAGACGATGCTGGAAACCGCCTCTGAGGTGACAGATGCAGATGAGAGAGCATTGCTTGAGCAATACATGCAAGACATTGCGCCTGGCATTTTGCTGGCGTTTTCTGCCAAGGAGAGTCTTTATAAGGCGCTCTGGCCAGAGGTGCAGGCGTTTTTTGGCTTTGATGCGGCTTCACTGGTTGCAGTGGGTGACGGGGTGTTTACGCTTGAACTGAATCAAACCCTTGCACCTGCCCTTCAGGCGGGCCAGCGATTTGGTGGCTGCTGGCAATATGATGCGCCGTTTATTACAACGCTAATAAGCGAGCGCAGATAACACTGGCGCACAGCGCAAAAAAATGCCAGTCAGTAACTGACTGGCATGATGCTTCAGAGCAACCCTGTGGGATTTACGCGCTTTTCGGCTCGCCCATGGTTTTGAGCTTATCGGAGATTTCGCGGCGCTCTTTCGACAGTTCTGCGTTTTTGATGATGTAATCATCCACGCGGTCTTCATAGTCGGTCTTCATGCTGGCAATGATTTCCTGGATAGCTTCAACGCTCATGCCCGGCTTGATATAGTCGCTCAGGTTGTCCAGCAGCAGTACGCGCTTCTGGTTATCACGAATTTTTTTCTCAACGTCCTGAATTTCACGCTTGAGCTTGTTTTGCGACGAAACAGACGCACAAACTCCAGTACGTCATGAAAAGACTGCTTGGTATTTTCCATTTTGACACCCCTGCTATTTGAGACTCGGATTCTCTTTCAGACAACCGCTACCCATAAACTTAAAGGATAGCGACTGTCTATGACACTGGTTGTCTTCGCGCTTAAGACATTTCTTTTATCATAACCTTAAATCACGCTGAATCGAAACAACCTGATGTGCGAGGCGCTTATTTACGCAACGCTCTGGCCATCAGTTGCGACAATAATTCCAGCTGGCGCGCCAGTTCCAGGCTTAACCACGCATAACCGTGAATGGGCGTGGCTTCGGTGATGTTCGACTCACGCTCATGCATCAGTGCACGCAACTCACGGGCTATCCCGGCCAACTCTTCGCTATTGCGCTTAACCGGTCTTGGGTTGCCGTCATGCAGCGCCTGGGCGAGCGCCTCCAGGGTGCGCTGCGTCATTTGTTGCGTATCGCGCAGCGTATGGGCGTTAAGCATCACAAAATGGCTCTCACGCGAGGCCCACCAGGCGTTGATTTGCATCTCCAGCGTACAAACAATATTACGGCTCACGGTCTGAATGCCCTCAAACACCGCCTTCTGAATATGGGTTTCTTTACTGGCAGGGCCGATGAGTGCACGCAGTTTCACAACATCGTTAAGCATGGTTTGCAGCGGTTTATCAAGGCGCGGACGCTCCACCAGATTAGGTGACATCCCCGCCTGGTGCAGACGGCTAAAGGTGGTGAAGAAATCGGCCATCTGCATACGCCAGAGAATGAACGCACGCTGCGGCCAGATGCTGGTGAATAACATAGCCAGCAGCGAGCCTAAAATCACATCGCCGCTGCGCCAGAGTGCGGTTTCAATATCCCCCGTCGGCGCGCCGACGACCACCGACAGCGTGATACCAATCAGCAGCGCCTGATACGGCTTTTTACCCAGCGCCAGATAACCGCAGATAAAAATCCCGGCGGCACACCAGATAAGCATTAGCGGCAGTGACCACAATTCCAGCTTGAGTGCCACCAGCCCCAGCAGTGCACCAAAAAATGTTCCACCAATACGGTCAAACGCACGCGGCACCACGTTTCCCAGAAACGAGATGGGCCCCATGATAACCACCAACGTAATCAGCGGCCAGCTGCCTTCCGGCACGTCAAGCCAACGCACCATTAAAAACGTCAGCACAAAGGCCAGGGCAACACGAACACCGTGCACCACGCGGTAGTGGCGATAGAGTCGGATGTCAAACGCGGTTAAGGATTTATCGGGGCGCACACCCGTTCTCCGTTCACATCAGGGCAAAGCGCTATTGTAACGTGTTTTCCTGTTAAGCGTTGGAAACCGCGGCCTGCGGCGAATACAACCCACTATAACAATAGCCTTTATACGGTCATTTATGTCGCAATTTTTCGCAATTTCATAGTATTAATTTAATATTTCTTAACAATTAAAGCATTTAAAAGCACGTTATAACCTTTCATTTACAAAACAAAACATTCTACCCTTATAGCGCTATCATTTGCTGCGTTAACTCTTTCCCGCAGTAGCAATTTTCGATTCTTAAGGAAGCAACATGCGCAAACCACAGAAAACGCTGCCGGGCATTACGCGTCGGCAGGTTCTTGCATGGTCGGGCGCGGCGTTGGCTCTGGGTACCGGTAAAGCGCAGGCGGTGACTCTCACCGGCGCTCCCGGCTGGCAGCCTTTTGCCGATAACCCCCCAGAAACGTTCACCCAGCAAGGTTGGCTATTCTTCACTGATACTGAAGCCGCAACCCTCGAAGCCATAGTCGACAGACTCATTCCCGAAGACGAACTTAGCCCCGGCGGTAAAGCCTGCGGCTGCGCCGTGTTCATTGACCGTCAGCTACACGGTTTTTACGGCAATTTTGAACGTCTGTATATGCAAGGTCCCTTCCATGAAGGCACGCCTGAACAGGGCGACCAGTCGTCGCTGACACCTCGCGATCGCTACCGCCTTGGGCTGGCGGCGCTGGATAAGTATGCCCAGAAGCAGCACCACAAACGCTTTCACGAGCTACGCGGCGACGAGCAAGACAAGGTGCTTCAGGGGCTGGAAAAAGGTGATATTGAGTTCGACGGTATCGACAGTACGCTGTTTTTTGCTCAGGTACTAAGCAACACCACAGAAGGTTTTTTTGCCGACCCCATTTATGGCGGCAACCGCGACATGGCTTCCTGGAAAATGATTGGTTTCCCCGGCGCGCGCTATGACTACCGCGATTTTATTGAACGTCATAACGAGGATTTAAACCTCACGCCGGTCAGTATTACCGGCAGCGCAGACTGGATGAAAAAAGGATAAACCATGGTCAAAAAACTTCGTGAAACCGACGTGGTCGTTATTGGCCTGGGTTGGGCTGGCTCCATTATTGCTAAAGAGCTTGCTGATGAAGGCTTACAGGTAGTCGGTATTGAGCGCGGTCCGTGGCGCGACACCGCCCGCGACTTTAACGTGGCCACGGCCCCGGACGAACTGCGCTATGTGCAGCGCCAGGAGCTGATGCTACGCACCCGCCAGAACACCTGTACGATGCGTAATAATCCGTCTCAGACTGCCCTGCCCATGCGTAGCTGGGGTTCGTTCCACCCGGGTAACGGCACGGGTGGTGCCGGTAACCACTGGGCAGGTATCACCTTTCGCTTCCAGCCCAACGAATTTCGACTTAAAAGCTACCTCAGCGAGAAATATGGCAGCATTCCTGAAGAACTGGTGTTGCAGGACTGGGGGACCAGCTGGGAAGAGATGGAGCCGCACTACATGGCGTTTGAGCGCGTGGCCGGTACGTCTGGCAAAGCGGGCGTGCTGAACGGCCAGGTGCAGGAAGGCGGTAACCCGTTTGAGGGCACCCGTTCAGGCGAGTACCCAACACCACCGCTCAGGCAACCTTATGGCCCGGTGCTGTTTGCTGATGCGGCCAAAAACCTCGGCTATACGCCGTTCCCGGTGCCGTCGTCTCTGGTGTCTGAGTCTTATACCAACCCGTACGGCGTGACTATGGGTCCGTGTACGTTTTGTGGTTTTTGCACCAACTACGGTTGTGCCAACTACTCCAAGGCCAGCGCCATTACTACCGTGCTGCCTGCGCTGATGCGCCAGCCCAATTTCGAAGCGCGCACCTTCTGTGAAGTGCTTAAAGTGAATACCGACAGCAGCGCCAGCAAAGCAACCGGCGTGACGTATATCGACTCCTCCGGTGACGAGTGGTTCCAGCCCGCAAAGCTGGTCATTGTTGCTGCGTTTACCTTCGAAAACGTGCGCCTGATGCTGCTATCCAATATCGGCCAGGCCTACGACCCGGTGACCAATACCGGTACTACCGGGCGTAACTACGCCTACCAGACCGCCAACGGCGTCACGCTCTATTTTGACGACAAGAAGTTCAACCCATTCATTGGTGCTGGTGCGGTCGGCATGGGTATTGATGACTTCAACAACGACAACTTTGACCACAGTGGACTGGGCTTTTTTGGCGGTGGCAGCATCCGTGTGACTCCCATTGGTGGCGCACCAATTAACTATCATCCCACCCCGCCCGGCACCCCAAAATGGGGCAAAGGCTGGAAAGAAGCGATGGTGAAAAACTACCAGAGCACCATGTCTATTGGCTGTGAGGCCAGCAGCTACACTACGCGCACCAACTATCTCTCACTCGATCCGAATTACAAGGACCGCCTGGGACGCCCGCTGCTGCGCATTACGTTCGATTTCCCGGAAAACGACCTGAAAATGGCGCAATACTGCACCGACAAAGTGGCAGATATCGCAAAGGCAATGAACCCACGCGAAATCGTGTCAAAAGCCATGAGCGGGCACTGGAACAGCGTGCCGTATCAGTCCTCTCACGTGGTTGGCGGATTTATTATGGGTGCCGACCCCTCCACCAGCTCGGTCAATAAACATTTGCAGGTATGGAACGTTCCGAATCTGTTTGTGGTAGGCGCATCGGCCTTCCCACAAAACCCGGGCTACAACCCGACTGGCACCGTGGGCGCACTGGCGTTCAAAGCCGCACACGCTATCCGCAATTTTTACCTGAAAAAACCAGGGGAGATGATCGACGCATGAAAAAGTTAGCTTTCTCTTTGCTCACCCTCTCCTGTCTTGCCGCATCTACCCAGGCGCTGGCGCAGCCGGAATTTGATCAGGTTGAAAAAGGGCGCTATCTGGCAACAGTTGGCGACTGTGCTGCCTGCCACACGGCCAATGCGCAAAAACCGTTTGCAGGCGGTGTGCCCATCAAAACACCGTTTGGCACGCTGGTGGGTGCCAATATTACGCCAGATGACGAAACCGGGATTGGTAAATGGACTTATGACGACTTTAAGCGCGCCATGTCCGAAGGCATTGGCCACGACGGTAAGCGGCTATATGGTGCGATGCCATTTACCGCGTATACCAAAGTCACTGACGAGGATAACCGTGCAATCTGGGCATATCTGCAAACGCTGACGCCGGTGCACCAGCAGGTAGAAACCAACTTGCTGCCGTTCCCCTTCAGCGTGCGTACCAGTCTGATTGGCTGGAACTGGTTGAACTTTGATAAAGGTGAATATCAGCCGGACGCGACAAAGTCTGCCGAATGGAACCGTGGCGCTTACATCGTGCAGGGCCTTGGCCACTGCGGTACCTGCCATACGCCAAAAAATATCCTCGGCGGTGATAAGAACAGCCAGTTCCTGACAGGGGCTGAGGTCGAAAACTGGTGGGCACCGAACATTACCGGCGCAAATCACGATGGCATCGGGCGCTGGAGCGTACAGGAAATTAAAGACTATTTACGCAACGGCATGAACCGCTATGACTCAGCCTCCGGCCCCATGGCTGAAGAGGTGAAAAACTCGTCTCAGCACTGGAACGAAAGCGATCTGCAGGCTGTGGCCGTCTACCTGAAATCGCTTAAAGGTGATGACAACGCACCACCTGAGGCCCTCAAGGCCGACAACCCGCAGATGGTTAGCGGTAAGGCCATTTACTTTGACCGCTGCTCGGCCTGCCATACCTCTTCTGGCAAAGGCGAGAAGAACATCTTCCCGCAGCTTGCCGACAGTGCGCTGATTAATGCCGAGGAGCCGGTGTCACTCATGCGTGTGGTGCTAGCAGGCAGCCGCGGCGTGGATACGCCAGCACACCCTACCGCGCCCGCTATGCCGTCTTTTGCCGCCACCATGACCGACCAGCAGATTGCCGATGTATTAACTTACATTCGCAACAGCTGGGGCAATGCAGCGCCGGCAGTCAGCACAAGCGAAGTTGAGAAAATGCGCGAGAAGCTCAAGGATTAACGCTAAACGCCGCTCATAATAAGGGAGGCTTGCCTCCCTTTTCTAATCAGACGCGCTGGCGACAGCCCTCTTCCAGGCCGAAGGCATAAACACGTATACGCTCACTAACCCTACCTGAAATGGCCTGTTTCTGACGGTAATGTTCCCTCTGCACACGTCTGACATTGTCAGGCCGCGCTCACATGCACTTCTTGCACCCCGATATACATGTCGATATCCCATACGCCGTCTGAACCATCCGACAAGTAGATTTCAAAGCAAGGGGATTCACGGAGCTGATAATGTTTGTCGGCTTCCAGCAGTGCAAAAAAGTCCAGCCAGGGCGTAGAGAAGTCCTGGTTAACCACCCGAGCGCGAGCAACCGCAAACAGCCCTCCCTCAAGCCGGGTGCGAATTACACCTTCGCTGCCAGGCGGGACCGTGAAGTCCACCGGTACAGTGACCATTGTGTCACAGCGCAGCTTCTCCGGTGGCGTGGTTTCCGGGTTGTCAAAGTACACCGCAATCCATTCTTGTGCCGGGTATTTCTGGCTGTTCACCCACAGGCTAAGCTGCTCAAAACCTTGTTTCACTGTGCGCTCCCACGGCCCGACCAGGTGAAACCCAGCTAACGTGCGCCCTGGTACTACCTGAATGTGGTATTCCATAACACCTCCTGTTTATCAGCCCCTACCTGTTTATTTATACAGATAAAAGCAGAGTACCCGTGCGACTACAACGACAAGCACTATTTTTTGCGAACGAGGTTCCATAATAATGATCTTAAAAAGAGAGAAGTCCTGGCAAGGCAACGACAAGCATAAGAAACTCTCCATGCTTATGAGCGAACATGCCAGGATTTACAGTCGTGCTTTTCTTCCTGCCCCGCAGCAATATATGACGCCACCTGCCAGCCACAGACTTCAGGACGGCCAGCATGGGATGACATGCTCATAACCTAAGCAAGGAGAACACGGACAGTAACGGCGCACATGGCACAACATAAAATAAGCAAAACCTCAGATTCACCAATTCGACAGGCTTAAAGAGGCGCTTGTGGAGCGCGTACAGCGTTAGCTCGCCTGTGCTTATCACCGCCCTGGTTCCCACTAAATATACCCTTAACATTGGGTTAAGAATGCTCCTTTAATATGACTATGTTTCCAGGCAGTCGTAATAATGCGCAATGGGCACCTACAGATAATGCTAAGGATTGTTCTGATAACGTCGATTAAGTGCACAATTTACTACAATAGCGTTTTGGGTTTCAGGTATATTGCACTCGAGCAAATGAAAAGATAAAAAACAGGTTAATTATGATTAAATATTCTGCTCTGGCACTTTGTGTCATTGCCCTCTCTGCTTGTTCCTCAACGGGAAAAATTTCGGATATTGATGTGGGCATGTCAAAACAAGAGATTGTTTCCAAAATGGGCCAACCAGACAAGGCCTGGCATGACGGTGAAATGGAAGTGCTGACGTATATGAATAAAAAAGAAAAAATCTGGAGCCTTGATAAACATAACTATCGCATTGTGTTAATTAATGACACGACTGCACAAATCGACCCTGAGAATAGAGAAAACGCAGGGTGATAAGGCTCCACATGTAATAAGCACAACGTTTAATAATCGTCACTATCGTAGATAATAAAATCTCATTTAAAATATTATTTACGATAGCGTAATTTTGCTCTCGCCATAATACTGCCTTGTGCATAATATATTGTTAAAATATGACATACCCCTTCTGATATCACCCTCTCCTACCTGGTAATAAGGCTTTGTGCTTTAGTTCAGGTCGCACAGACGTTATCATTGAGTGCTTTCACGTCTTTCAGGCAAATGCGTGAAAAGGACAACGCATGTAATTACCTGGCCGGGATAGAAAATGATGCAAAACGAACAGCAAAAACCCACTTTTTTGTTCCACGACTACGAGACGTTTGGCACCAGCCCGTCACTGGACAGACCCGCGCAGTTCGCCGCTATCCGCACTGACGTTGACTTTAACGTTATCGGTGAGCCAGAGGTGTTTTATTGCAAACCGGCCGATGATTACTTACCTCAGCCCGAAGCGGTGATGATTACCGGCATTACGCCACAGCAGGCGCTGGCGCGAGGTGAGAGCGAAGCGCAGTTTGCCGAGCGTATTCACGCGCTGTTCACCGTGCCAGGCACCTGTATTCTGGGCTACAACAACGTGCGTTTTGATGATGAAGTCACGCGCAATATTTTCTATCGCAATTTTTACGACCCATATGCCTGGAGCTGGCAAAACAGAAATTCGCGCTGGGATTTACTTGATGTCATGCGCGCATGCTATGCGCTGCGCCCGGACGGCATTAACTGGCCGGAGAATAACGAAGGCCTTCCCAGCTTTCGTCTTGAACACCTGACGGCTGCCAACGGCATCGAACATGCCAATGCCCATGACGCAATGGCAGATGTCTATGCCACTATCGCGATGGCCCAGCTGGTGAAAGCGCGACAGCCTAAGCTGTTTGACTATCTCCTCAGCCACCGCAATAAGCAAAAACTCGCCACGCTTATCGATATTCCCCAGATGAAGCCGCTGGTACATGTTTCCGGCATGTTTGGCGCATGGCGGGGAAACACGAGTCTGGTTGCACCGCTGGCCTGGCACCCGGATAACCGCAATGCGGTGATTATGGTTGATCTGGCAGGCGATATGTCGCCGTTGCTGGAACTTGATGTTGATGAACTGCGTGAGCGCCTTTATACACCGAAATCCGAGCTGGGTGAGGCGGCGGCAGTGCCGATTAAGCTGGTGCATCTTAATAAATGCCCGGTGCTGGCGCAGGCCAATACGCTGCGCCCACAGGACGCTGAACGTCTGGGTATAAACCGCCAGTATTGCGTGGACAACCTTAAGTTGCTGCAGTCTCACCCGCAGGTGCGTGAGAAAGCGGTAGCACTGTATGCACAGGCAGCGCCGTTCGTTGCTGCCGATAATGTGGATGCCCAGCTTTACAATGGTTTTTTCAGCGATGCCGATCGCGCTGCGATGAAGATAGTGCTGGAAACCCCGCCGCAAAACCTCCCTGCGCTGGATATTACTTTCGCCGATACGCGCATTGAGAAGCTGCTGTTTAATTACCGGGCACGTAATTTCCCTGGCACCCTGGACGAAGCAGAGCAGCAGCGCTGGTTACAGCAGCGCCGCGAGATCTTTACCCCAGAGAAACTCCAGGCTTATGCCCAGGAGCTGGAAATGCTCTATCACCAGTATCAGGACGATGCCGAGAAGCTGGCTCTGGTGAAAGCGCTGTATCAGTATGCTCAGGAACTGGTGGGATAAGTTGTAATCCCCCGCTCGCGCGGGGAACACGGCCGGGGCCAATAACACGACACGCTGCACCCCGGTTTATCCCCGCTCGCACGGGGAACACTCACTGACGATGAGTGCGAACAGGTTGCCAGCCGGTCTATCCCCGCTCGCGCGGGGAACACCGCTCGCAGCGTCGCTGCCTGATTAATTGTTGCGGTTTATCCCCGCTCGCGCGGGGAACACGTATTTTCCTTCAGCTTTTGCCTTGATTATACCGGTTTATCCCCGCTCGCGCGGGGAACACGTACAAGCTGACCTGGAAGCAGTGGACTACGCCGGTTTATCCCCGCTCGCGCGGGGAACACCCGTGCATTAAGGCATATCTCCGGAATTAAGTCGGTTTATCCCCGCTCGCGCGGGGAACACCTGTTGACGCTGCTGTAGCCGTATGCGCATGGCGGTTTATCCCCGCTCGCGCGGGGAACACGAGGATGCGGCAATAGCTGGTGTAGCGCCCTCCGGTTTATCCCCGCTCGCGCGGGGAACACATGCGTCATTAATAAATTATGCCCGTCTCATACGGTTTATCCCCGCTCGCGCGGGGAACACTCTAAATATAACCACATGAATTAAAACACTTTATTTAAGCCCTTAAAAGCCACCAGCAAAAACAGACAATTAAAGAAAATTAACCTTTTGATTTTTAAGAAAATAAAAAATCGATATCCACATCCACCAACCGCGTTTAACCATGCGGCTTATAGTGCTTAATTTTACCGCTGCGTTCGAACGTGCGGCCAGCCACTCGCCATTTTTCTCCAATGTCATAACTGCTCTATATCCGACCTGGAAAACAGTGTTACAAACCCCATCAAACACAAGGCACAAGTGTTAAAAGCCCTATCAAGCAGACACAAAAAAGGAGAGCCTAAGCTCTCCTTTTCGTCTCCCCGCTATGGATTAGTTATTGCGGATATATTCATCCATTTCAGTTTTCAGGTTATCGGACTTGGTACCGAAGATAGCCTGAACGCCTGAACCCGCAACAACCACACCAGCAGCGCCAAGTGATTTCAGGCCCGCCTGGTCTACTTTCGCCACGTCGGCAACGCTTACGCGAAGACGAGTGATGCAGGCATCCAGGTTGGTGATGTTTTCTTTACCGCCGAACGCTTCAATCAATGCCGGAGCCATCGTGCCGGTCGCCGCAGCGACGTTGTCAGCCGTCGCGTCTTCACGACCCGGAGTTTTCAGGTCCAGTACTTTAATCAGTACACGGAACACGGTGTAGTACACCGCGGCGTAGCACAGACCCACAATCGGGAACAGCCACAGCTTGCTGCCGTTACCACTCAGTACGATGAAGTCAATCAGACCATGCGAGAAGCTGGTACCGTCACGCATACCCAACAGGATACAGATCGGGAACGCCAGGCCCGCCAGAATGGCGTGGATAACGTACAGGATCGGCGCAACGAACATGAAAGAGAACTCGATCGGCTCGGTAATACCGGTCAGGAACGAGGTCAGCGCCGCGGACACCATGATGCCGCCCACTTTCGCACGGTTTTCCGGCTTAGCAGAGTGCCAGATTGCGATAGCCGCAGCCGGCAGGCCGTACATTTTGAACAGGAAGCCACCAGACAGTTTGCCTGCGGTCGGGTCGCCCGCCATGTAGCGCGGAATATCGCCGTGGAACACCTGGCCCGCTGCGTTCACATACTCGCCAATCTGCATCTGGAAAGGTACGTTCCAGATATGGTGCAGACCAAACGGCACCAGGCAACGTTCGATGAAGCCATAGATACCAAACGCCAGCACCGGGTTCTGGTAGGCAGCCCACTGGGAGAAGGTCTGGATAGCAGTACCAATTGGAGGCCAGATGAAAGACAGCACCACGCCGAAAGCGATAGCAGTCAGACCAGAGATAATCGGTACAAAACGCTTACCGGCGAAGAAGCCCAGGTACTCAGGGAGCTTGATACGGTAGAAGCGGTTGAACATATAAGCGGCGATGGCACCTGCAATGATGCCCCCAAGCACACCCGTATCGGCAAGGTGCTTGGCTGCAATTTCTTCCGCAGGAAGATGCAGAACCAGCGGTGCAACGACAGCCATGGTCTTCACCATGATGCCGTAAGCCACGACCGATGCCAGACCCGCAACGCCGTCGTTATTGGTAAAGCCCAGAGCAACACCAATAGCGAAAATCAGCGGCATGTTGGCAAATACTGAGCCACCCGCTTCCGCCATGACATGAGAGACTACCGCAGGCAGCCAGCTGAAGTTTGCAGAACCGACGCCAAGCAGGATACCTGCGATAGGCAGTACGGATACCGGCAGCATCAGCGATTTACCCACCTTTTGCAGGTTAGCAAATGCGTTTTTAAACATAATTAGAAGTGCTCCTGAGTATTTGTGCTTTTTCTTCGCTTGCGCGTGCGATCCGGGGGGAGAACCGGATCATATATCGGGCATCTGAGCGCCCTTTATTTATTACGCAGAGTAAAATAAATCGCGAAAAGTTTGTTTGATGACTATCACGTTTCAGCAAGCCTTACCTGTAAGGCTGACACAATTTTACACTGCGTGTTTCCAGATGTGTCTAAAAAGCGTTACACCGCCCTTTTACAGGCGGTGAACTTTACTCGCTTTGCCTATTAATTACGAGCAATAAAATAACGCCAAAGTCAGGCGCAGCGCAGGCGGGACGGGTCTACGGGGAACAGTCTGGCGAAGTTTTGCGTGGTGATATCAGCCAGCTCTTCCACGGATACGCCTTTCAGCACGGCCATGTATTGCGCAACATCTCTGACGTACGCAGGCTGGTTCTCTTTACCGCGATGTGGCACAGGTGCCAGATACGGCGAGTCGGTTTCCACTAATAGCCTGTCCAGCGGTACATAACGTGCGGCTTCACGTAGCTGTTCGGCATTACGAAACGTCACAATGCCGGAAAACGAGATATAAAATCCCAGATCCAGCAATCTACCTGCGGTCTCCCTGTCCTCAGTGAAACAGTGTAGTACTCCACCGCAGTCTGTCACTTGTTCTTCGCGCAGGATGGCAAGCGTATCTTCACGCGCGTCGCGGGTATGAACAATGACCGGCTTTTTTAGCTCCCGGCCAATACGAATATGATGGCGAAACGATTCCTGCTGACGCACTTTTGTTTCCGGGGTATAAAAATAATCCAGCCCGGTTTCCCCCATGGCTACCACACCAGGATCGGCCGCCAAGCGACGCAACTCTTCTACGTCATACTCTTCGTCCTGGTTAAGTGGGTGAACACCACAGGAATACGCCACATTATCGCGCTCACCAATCAGCTCACGCATTTTGCGATAGCCCGGCAAAGTCGTGGCGACAGCCAGGCAAAATTTCACATCCTGCGCGGCAGCTTTCGCCAGCACATCGTCTACACCGGCGTGCAGGTTCTCATAATCCAGGCCATCGAGATGGCAGTGGGAGTCGACTAAAAACATAACGTCTCGCTTATAAATGAGGGGTCGGTAGCCGCACGCCTGGTTGAGCATAATGTTCCCAACCCAGCAGCAACTCCGTTAGCAACAATTCGCGGTTAAGGCCTGGCACGGAAATCAACTGTTCACGGCAGCGAAATAGCGTGGTCACCATGGCCTGCAACACGTTTAGCGCCAGCGCATCGGCCAGCTGCGCCACCAGCGTCATCATATCGGCATTGCTCTGGCCACCACGGATGCCCTGACGCCACTTCATGGCATCAAGCAGCAGCGTTGCCAGCCAGCGCAACCGCTCATCAACTGGCTCATGATTCAGCACGCTTAAGAGCGATATCCAGTCTTTATTCACAATGGCGGCGGGTAATTTTTCACACAAAGATTGACGAGCACTCCAGTGCTCAGGGGATAACAGATCAAGCGCTGCCGCAGGCGCCCCGGCACTCAGACGCAGCGCGGCGCAAAGGGAATCTTCAGAGGCCTGCGTCTCGCGGGCAAGCCAGCCCACGGCAAAGCTTTCATCGGGAGGCGTGAGGTGAAAATAGAAGCAGCGGCTGCGAAGCGTGGCCAGCAGGCGCTGCGGCTCGCGACAGCCAAGAAAAAACCAGCTGTTAGCAGGCGGCTCTTCGAGCGTTTTCAGGAGTGCGTTGGCCGCCGCCTCGGTCAGAAGACCGGCATCTGGTAACCACACCACCTTGGCACCACCCATGCGTGAATGCGCATAGAGCTTTTCACTGACATCACGCACCGCATCGATACCTAACGTCACTTTGCCCTTTTCAGGCTCCAGCACGGTGTAATCAGGGTGAGTCCCTGCCTGCATCAGCTGGCAACTATGGCAATGCCCGCAGCTTTTGGTGCCTTCCGGTTGACTACACATAAGCCAACGACTCAGCGCGTAAATCAGCGCATCATCCCCCATCCCCGGCAGCGCGTGCACCAGTAGCGCATGATGCCCCTTCCCCTGCTGGTAACGGGCAATCAATTGGTCAAACGCCGGTCGCAGCCAGGGATACCAGCGCATCAGTCTTGCTCCTTAACCCAGCGTGTGATGATATCGCGGATATCCTGCTGCACCGCTTCAAACGACTGCGTAGCGTCAACCACCACAATACGCGGGCAGGCGTCAGCCAGTTCAAGGTAGCGTGCGCGGGTGCGGTTAAAGAAATCCAGCGACTCCTGTTCAATGCGGTCCAGTTCGCCACGCGCGCGCGCGCGCGCAAGCCCCACTTCCGGCGTCACGTCCAGATACAATGTAAGGTCAGGCGCAAAATCACCCAGCACGACATCGCGCAGGGTTTGCAGTAAGTGGCGGTCAATACCACGCCCGCCGCCCTGATAAGCCTGGGTTGAGAGATCGTGTCTGTCCCCAATAACCCACGCTCCGCGCGCCAGCGCCGGTTTGATCACGGTTTCCACCAGCTGAACGCGGGCGGCGTAGAACATCAGCACTTCGGCCTTGTCAGTAACGACTTCGTCACCCACGGCTTTAAGATCGAGCGTCAGCGCACGCAGCTTTTCTGCAAGCGGCGTACCGCCAGGCTCACGAGTAAAGAGCAGATCGCTAACGCCCAGTTCACGCAGTGTTTCCACTACTGCGTCACGTGCACTGGTTTTTCCAGCGCCCTCCAGCCCTTCGATAACTATGTATTTACTGCCCATCTTTGTTCCTGAGTACGTTCAGATAGCTGCGCACCGACTGATTATGGTCACGCAGATTGGTATTAAAAGTGTGCCCGCCTTTACCATCGGCCACAAAATAGAGATAAGGTGTTTTAGCCGGATGCGCCGCCGCGTTGAGCGACGCTTCGCCTGGCATTGCGATTGCACCCGGCGGCATACCGCTGATGACATAAGTGTTATAAGCCGTAGGCGTTTCCAGGTCACGACGCGTCAACTTGCCATTATAGCTCTCCCCCATGCCATAAATCACAGTAGGGTCAGTTTGCAGGCGCATGCCAATGCGCAGACGGTTGATAAACACCGATGCCACCCGGTCGCGCTCTTGTGCCACGGCTGTTTCTTTTTCAATAATGGAGGCCATTGTCACCAGTTCAGCTTTGTCTTTGTAAGGCAGGCCCTCCATTCGCCCTTCCCAGACTTTGTCGAGCACATTAACCATGCGCTGATGCGCACGCTTGAGCAGCGCAACGTCACTGGTACCTGCGGTGTAAAGCCAGGTATCCGGATAAAACCAGCCTTCAACCTGCTGCGCATTCTCAATGCCCAGCGCGGCGGCAACCGTCGCGTAATCATTATCCTTGAGCGTATGCTTAATCCACGGTGAAGCCTGAATCACCTGCAGCCAGTCGCTCAAACGCTGGCCTTCAACCAGACGCAGCGGGAATTGTGCTTCTTTCCCGCTGACCAGCAGCTTAAGCATATCGCTTACCGTCATCTGTGGCGTAAAGCGGTAGGTTCCGGCTTTCACTTTTGCCAGTTCAGGCTTGAGATAGAGCAGCCACTGAAACACTCGCGGGCGGTTAATAACCTTTGCGTCATAGAGTTGCTTTCCCAACACCACGCGGCCAGTGCCTGGCTTGAGGGTGAAAATGGTCTCTTCTTTTATCAGCAGATGACTGTGCGCCAGCTGTCGTATCTTCCAGAACCCCGCGCCTGCGGCAAGCCCCAGAACAATCAACAAAATCAAAATAACGCCTGCGATTTTTTTCATAACAATTCGGTCTACTCACATCCTGAGGCTAAAAAGCGATACAGTTCGCGCGATGAAAAACCCTTTTCCTGCGCCTGGCACACCGGTAGTACCGGCATCAATGCGTTGCAGATAATGACTTCGTCAGCCTGCAGCAGCACCTGCGACCGTGCCCGCACTTCATGGACTTGCCAGTGTGACGCCGCGAGCAGCCGCAAAATATGTCGGCGCATCGTCCCGTCCACGCCAGCGCTGTCGAGTTGCGGAGTAAAAACCTGATTCCCTTTACGCCAGAATAAATTAGCCGCACAGCATTCCGTAAGCCACCCTTCGGTGTCAAGCACCAGCGCCTCGTCGGCGTTTGTCTGCTCAAGCTGTGCCCGGATAAGAACCTGCTCAAGGCGATTGAGATGTTTGATGCCCGCAAGCCAGGGATTACGAGCCAGGGGAACAGGAGAAAGCGCCAGCACGGCTCCGCGTTCGCGTAATGCATCATAATGCGAAGGATAGGCGCTCACACGGAGCATACGCGTCGGGGCAGGATGACCCGGGGCGTAGCCACGCCCGCCTGCGCCCCGGCTGATAATCACTTTGAGCGTTGCGCGGGCGTTGCCTGTCGCAAGCTGCTCGCATTCCGCACGCAGCAATTCACGCGGGGGAGCAGAAAATCCCAGCCGCCTGCAGCCCTCCTCCAGTCTGTCGAGATGGTCGTCAATAAAGCGCACTGCGCCATCAACCACCCGCGCAGTGGTAAAACACCCATCGCCAAACTGTATGGCACGATCGTCCGCCGCCAGGGTCGTCTGTTCAGCGCCGTTAATGAGCCACATAGATGCTCCTGTTCATTGTAGGGGAAACAGTGTCGCAGGGAGAGAAAGGCAGAGCAAGCGGGAGAATGATGCAAAACGGGCCCGCTGTGCGGGCCCGTCAGAGGCGGTCATCAGATCTTTTTGAAGATAAGCGAACCGTTGGTGCCGCCAAAACCGAAGGAGTTACACAGCGTATACTCCATACCTGTCACCTGTCGCGCTTCGTGCGGGACGAAGTCGAGGTCACAATCCTCATCGGGATTGTCCAGGTTAATGGTCGGTGGTACAGCCTGGTCGCGCAGCGCCAGAATGGAGTAGATAGACTCCACCGCGCCCGCCGCACCCAGCAGGTGTCCGGTCATCGACTTGGTTGAGCTGACCAGCACACGGCTGGCATCAGCGCCAAACACGGATTTCACGGCCTGTGCTTCAGCACGGTCACCTGCATTCGTTGAAGTGCCGTGTGCGTTCACATAGCCAATCTGGCTCGGTGTCACGCCTGCGTCACGCAGCGCGTTTTCCATTGCCAGTGCCGCACCTGCGCCGTTTTCCGGCGGTGACGTCATATGGTAAGCATCGCTGCTCATGCCAAAACCCACCACTTCACAGTAGATTTTTGCACCACGCTTTTTAGCGTGCTCATATTCTTCAAGAATCAGGATACCGGCGCCATCACCCAGTACAAAACCATCGCGGTCTTTATCCCACGGACGGCTTGCTGCCTGAGGGTTGTCGTTACGCGTGGAAAGTGCGCGTGCTGCGCCAAAACCGCCAACGCCCAGCTGGGTGCTGCCTTTTTCGGCACCGCCTGCCATCATCACGTCCGCATCGCCGTAGGCGATAATACGCGCCGCATGGCCGATGTTGTGCACGCCAGAAGTACAGGCCGTCGCAATAGAAATGCTGGGGCCACGCAGGCCGAACATAATGGTCAGGTGACCTGCCACCATGTTGACAATCGTGGAGGGAACGAAGAACGGGCTGATTTTACGCGGACCGCCGTTCATCAATGCCGTGTGGTTTTCTTCGATAAGGCCGAGGCCACCGATACCAGAACCGATTGCAGCGCCCATGCGCGGAGCGTTTTCTTCTGTCACTTCAAGACCAGAATCTCGCATAGCCTGAACACCGGCTGCAATTCCGTACTGAATGAAGCTGTCCATCTTGCGCTGATCTTTGCGCGAGATGAATTCATCACAATTAAAATCTCGCACTAAGCCCGCAAATTTTGTTGCATAGGCACTAGTATCGAAATGGTCGATTAGGCTGATGCCGCTCTGACCGGCAAGGAGAGTTTTCCAGTTTGACTCTACGGTGTTGCCGACAGGAGACAACATGCCAAGTCCGGTCACAACTACACGACGCTTAGACACGTTTGTCCTCCAGGGAGGGAAGTAAAGTTAATACGAGTGGGGATATATCATGAAAAAACTCAGGCGGTCGAGTGACCGCCTGGAGATGTTCACTTACGCCTGGTGACCGTTGATGTAATCAATGGCAGCCTGAACGGTGGTGATTTTCTCTGCTTCTTCGTCCGGAATCTCGGTATCAAACTCTTCTTCCAGAGCCATTACCAGCTCAACGGTGTCAAGAGAATCAGCGCCCAGATCTTCAACGAAAGAAGCGGTGTTAACAACTTCTTCCTGCTTAACGCCCAGCTGTTCGCCAATGATTTTCTTAACGCGTTCTTCGATAGTGCTCATACTCTTAAATTTCCTATCAAAACTCGCTTTCGCGATGGTTTTCGTAGTGTATAAAATGTTGAAAAAGTTGCAACAAAAAACCGGCAGTCCAAACCACGATTTTACGCTATTTTGCGGGCTATTGCCCAAATAACGCAAATTAATTTTTCGTGGTTAAACCATATACATCCCGCCGTTTACGTGCAGCGTTTCACCTGTAATGTAACCGGCCTCATCAGAAGCCAGGAATGCTACTGCATTGGCGATTTCCTTTGCGTCACCGAGGCGACCCGCCGGAACCTGCGCCAGAATGCCTGCCCGCTGGTCGTCTGACAGCGCGCGCGTCATGTCCGTTTCAATAAAGCCCGGAGCCACAACGTTAACAGTAATGCCGCGCGAGGCAACTTCCCGCGCCAGCGACTTACTGAAACCAATCAGTCCCGCCTTCGCCGCAGCGTAGTTGGCCTGACCAGCATTGCCCATCGTACCTACAACAGAACCGATGGTGATAATACGACCGTGACGCTTTTTCATCATAGCGCGCATTACCGCTTTTGACAGACGGAATACCGACGACAAATTGGTGTCGATAATGTCGTTCCACTCGTCATCTTTCATGCGCATCAGCAGGTTGTCGCGAGTGATCCCGGCGTTATTGACCAGAATATCCACTTCGCCAAACTCTGCGCGAATGTTTTCCAGCACGGATTCTACCGATGCCGCATCAGTCACGTTCAGCATCAGGCCTTTGCCGTTAGCACCAAGATAGTCACTGATGGCCTGTGCACCGCTTTCACTGGTAGCTGTGCCGACAACTTTCGCGCCGCGTGATGCCAGCATTTCAGCGATAGCGCGCCCGATCCCGCGGCTTGCGCCGGTCACCAGCGCAATTTTTCCTTCAAAGCTCATGGTTTTCCTCGTGTTATTGCTCAATCGCCGCTGACATTGCCGCTGGCTCGTTGAGCGCAGAGGCAGTCAGGGTGTCAACAATACGTTTCGTCAGCCCGGTCAGTACTTTGCCCGGTCCAACTTCATAGAGATGTTCAATACCCGTTGACGCCATAAACTCGACGCTCTTTGTCCACTGCACCGGGCTGTATAGCTGGCGCACCAGCGCATCGCGGATAGCCGCAGCGTCGGTTTCGCATTTAACGTCGACGTTGTTAACCACGGGGATTTGCGGTGCGTTGAATGTCAGTTTTTCCATTTCAACGGCAAGTTTATCCGCAGCAGGCTTCATCAGCGCACAGTGGGAAGGCACACTCACCGGCAGCGGCAATGCACGCTTGGCACCGGCCGCTTTACAGGCAGCACCGGCACGTTCGACGGCGTCTTTATGACCCGCAATCACCACCTGACCCGGCGAGTTATAGTTTACTGGTGAGACAACCTGGCCTTCAGCTGCATCTTCACAGGCTTTGGCAATGGCCGCATCATCAAGACCGATAATGGCTGACATCGCGCCCGTGCCTTCCGGCACCGCGTCCTGCATCAGCTTGCCGCGCAGCTCAACCAGTTTTACTGCATCAGTAAAATCCAGCACACCCGCGCACACCAGGGCGGAATATTCCCCCAGGCTGTGGCCGGCCATCAGTGCAGGCGCTTTACCGCCCTGCTGCTGCCATGCGCGCCACAGCGCAACAGAGGCGGTCAACAGCGCAGGCTGAGTCTGCCAGGTTTTATTCAGTTCTTCCGCCGGACCCTGCTGGGTCAGCGCCCACAGGTCATAGCCCAGCGCCGCAGACGCTTCACGGAAGGTTTCTTCGATAATCGGATATGCAGCAGCCATATCGGCCAGCATGCCGACCGCCTGAGAACCCTGCCCCGGAAAGACAAACGCAAATTTCGACATTTGAGTCACCCTTTTCTTTTAAAAACGAACCAGCGCAGAACCCCAGGTAAAGCCGCCGCCGAAGGCTTCCAGCAACACCAGTTGGCCTTTCTGGATACGACCATCGCGCACCGCTTCATCCAGCGCTGCCGGGACGGAAGCCGCCGAGGTATTGCCGTGACGGTCAAGCGTGACGACCACGTTATCCATGGACATACCCAGCTTTTTGGCCGTCGCGCTGATAATACGCAGATTCGCCTGGTGTGGCACCAGCCAGTCGAGCGCCGAACGGTCGAGATTATTGGCCGCCAGCGTCTCGTCAACAATATGAGCAAGCTCGGTCACAGCCACTTTGAAAACTTCATTGCCCGCCATCGTCAGATAAGCCGGGCTGTCCGGATTAACCCGGTCCAGGTTTGGCAGTGTTAACAGCGCGCCATAGCTACCGTCAGCATGAATATGGGTTGAGATAATGCCCGGCTCTTCAGATGCGCCCAGCACCACAGCGCCAGCGCCGTCGCCAAACAGAATAATCGTGCCCCTGTCCTCAGGGTCAAGCGTACGCGCCAGCACATCAGCACCGATCACCAGCGCACGTTTCGCCGCGCCATTTTTCACATACTGATCGGCAATGCTCAGCGCATAGGTAAAGCCTGCGCAGGCTGCGGCAACGTCAAACGCCGGGCAGCCTTTAATACCCAGCATTGCCTGAACCTGACAGGCCGCACTTGGGAAAGCGTGAGTGGCTGATGTGGTGGCAACAATGATAAGATCGATCTCTTCCTTTGCGACGCCCGCCATCTCCAGCGCCCTGAGGCTTGCCTGGTAGCCCATCGTCGCGACCGTCTCATCAGGGCCTGCGATACGACGTTCACGAATCCCGGTACGCGTCACTATCCACTCATCAGTAGTCTCGACCATTTTCTCGAGATCCGCGTTAGTCCTTACGCGTTCGGGCAGCCAGCTGCCCGTACCTATAATCTTTGTATACATGTACGCTCAGTCACTTTTGGGTAATACAGATTCCAGGCGCGCGGCTATCCGCTGTGGAACCTGCCGTTGCACCGCCTGCACTGCCTGTTCAATCGCGACCGCAAATGCTCGCTGATTGGCCGCACCGTGACTCTTGATCACGGTGCCGCGTAATCCTAACAGACAGGCGCCGTTATACTGGTCGGGGTTCAGGTGACTGAATCGCCGCGTCAGTCTGTTTTGTAACCAGCGCTTGAGCAAAATAAGCCACCAGGCACTTTTTTTGCTCTCCCCTTGCCCTTTTAAAACAGAGAGGAACATTCTGACTACCCCTTCCATCGTCTTCAGCGTGACGTTGCCGACAAAGCCGTCGCATACCAGTACGTCCGTCTTGCCCGTCAACAGCTCATTAGCTTCAAGATAGCCAATATAGTTCACGGAAGGCACAGTTTTCAGTAATACAGAGGCATCGCGAATACTGTCGAGCCCTTTGGTTTCTTCTTCGCCAATATTGAGTAGCGCCACGCGTGGGCGTTCAATGCCGAGTACTTCTTCAGCCATGACAGACCCCATAATCGCAAACTCGGCGAGCATGCGGCTGTCGCACTCCACGTTCGCGCCAAGATCCAGCACCACGGTTTTGCCGCGCTGCTGATTTGGCAGCACGGTCACCAGCGCCGGGCGCTCAATATTATCTATGGGCTTAAGCAACATTTTTGCCAGCCCCATCAGCGCACCGGTATTGCCTGCGCTGATACAGGCTTCGGCCCGCCCTTCTTTTACCAGTTCCAGCGCCATGCGCATCGAAGTTCCACGGCTATTACGAATAGCCTGCGCAGGACGAGCATCACTTGCAACAACCGATTCAGCAGGAATAATTTGCAGACGCGAACGCTGCTCAAAATCAGCTTTGGCAAGAAATGGCGAAATGGCGTCGGGGGAGCCGACAAGAAGAAGATGAAGATGGGAATTAGCGTCCAGTGCCTGCAAAGCAGCAGGCACTGTCACGGCGGGGCCATAGTCCCCGCCCATAGCATCTAACGCAAGGGTTAGACGTATCAAGATATCGCCAGATTACTTAGCGATGACCTTGCGACCGCGGTAGAAACCGTCGGCAGTGATATGGTGACGCAGGTGAGTTTCACCAGACGCTTTGTCTACAGACAGGCTGGAAGTGGTCAGCGCATCGTGAGAACGACGCATGCCACGTTTGGAACGGGTTGGTTTATTCTGTTGTACGGCCATGGACCTTACTCCTCAATTACTTACGCTTTAAACTGGCTAATACGGCAAATGGGTTTGGTTTTTGTGCCTCATCGGGCAGTTCGCCAAAGACCATGTCCGCGTCGGACACTTCACAGTGTTCAGAATCGTGCACCGGAACTACCGGCAGGGAAAGGATGATTTCATCCTCAACCATTGCCAGCAGATCGATTTCGCCGAATTCGTTAACCTGAATCGGCTCATACGCTTCCGGCAGTGCTTCGGCCTGTTCGTCAGTGACGACCGGGCTAAAACAATACGTTGCGTGAACATCGTGCGAGAACGGCTGACCGCAGCGCTGACACATCAGCGTTACGCTCACCCGCGCCTCACCGGTAATTACCGCGAGACGCTGGTTGTCGATTGCGAACGACAGCGCGCATTCTACATCACTGTCCACGCTGACAACAGACTCAGCGACACGTTCAACCTGCTCAGGCAGGTACACGCCAAGATAATCAAGGCGCTTTTGAGCGGTACGGACCGGGTCCAGTGTCAGGGGTAATTTAACCTTTTGCATAGGGCGCGCATATTAACTTCGTAACGAGACAGAGTCAAAGGAAAAGGCAAGCACCACCTTCCGTTTGTCATTTATTCACACACCAGCACGCGTGGCGTTTACTATAGGGCAATAATATCGCCCCAAATGGACTCCTTTACTATGCTTCCTCTCGTCCTTGCCTCAACCTCACCCTTTCGCCAAAGCCTGCTGAAAAAGCTCGGCCTGCCTTTTATTGTTGCCGCGCCTGAGGTCGACGAAACGCCGCTGCCGGGCGAAAGCGCACGCAGGCTGGTTATGCGCCTGGCAACAGCCAAAGCGCAGGCGCTGGCACAGCGCTACCCTGCACACCTTATTATAGGTTCCGATCAGGTTTGCGTTCTTAACGGGCAGATTACCGGCAAACCGCACACCGAAGATAATGCCGTTGCCCAGTTAATGCAGGCCCGCGGCAATATTATTTCTTTTTATACCGGTCTTGCGCTTTACAACAGCTACAACGGTGAACTGCAAACCGAATGCGAGCCTTTCGACGTGCATTTTCGCCATCTGACAGAGCAAGAGATTCGTCATTACGTGCAGACAGAAAAGCCGCTGCAGTGTGCGGGCAGTTTTAAAAGTGAAGGGTTGGGTATTGCGCTGTTTGAACGCCTTGACGGGCGCGACCCCAATACGCTGGTCGGCCTGCCGCTGATTGCGCTGTGTGGAATGTTACGAAATGAAGGACGTAATCCTCTGGAATAACGCCCTGCCATACTTTATTTATTGCTGCGCAGCACCTTGAGACAGTTGCGCAGCTCATCATCCAGCGGTGCTTCCACGCGCATCTCTTCACCGGTTTTAGGGTGAATAAAGCGCAGTGCCGCCGCATGCAGGAACAGGCGGCTCAGGCCGGTGCCAGCCAACTGGCTGTCGAAATCGCGGTCACCGTAGCGGTCATCAAAAGCAATGGGATGGCCTGCATGCTGGGTGTGCACACGAATCTGATGAGTACGCCCTGTTACCGGGCTACAGCGCACCAGGGTTGCGAAGGCATAGCGTTCTTCAACCTTAAAGCGCGTTTCTGACGGTTTGCCTTCGCTGTTGACGCGCACAATGCGCTCACCGCTTTGCAAAATATTTTTCAAAAGCGGTGCCTGTACCACTTTGACATGCGACTGCCACTGGCCGCGCACCAGCGCCAGGTAGTCTTTTTGCATGCCCTTTTCACGCAACTGCTCATGCAGCGAACGCAGCGCCGAGCGCTTTTTAGCCACCAGAAGTACGCCTGAGGTGTCGCGGTCAAGGCGATGCACCAGTTCCAGAAAACGGGCCTCCGGGCGCAGCGCACGCAGCGCTTCTATCACACCAAAGCTCAGGCCGCTGCCGCCGTGCACCGCCGTGCCGGAGGGCTTATTGAGTACCAGGATGTGCTCATCTTCATAAATGATGGCGTCGTTGAGCGCTGAGACTTTTTGCAAATGTGGTGAAACTGGCGCCTCTTCACGCTCAGCCACACGCACAGGCGGAATACGCACTTCATCACCGGCCATGAGTTTATATTCCGGCTTGATGCGCTTTTTATTCACACGCACTTCGCCCTTACGCAAAATGCGATAAATCATACTCTTGGGTACGCCCTTGAGCTGAGTACGCAAAAAGTTATCAATACGCTGTCCGGCTTCATCTGAAGAGATAGCGACGATTTTTACACTGGGAGTCTCTGTTTTCATGGTCGGCGATTCTAAAGAGGCCACCGGCTTCGCGCCACTGATTTTTACGTCACCATCCACACTGTCAGCAGGATTATGACCTGAATATTTCACGTCCAGGCTACAAACGGGATTTTATGTATATACTTAGCGTTGAACACCCCTTTTCACAGTTTTGTCCGTGTTATTGCCTGTTATTACAGCGATAAGAATGGTGCAGTTGAAAAACTGTGAGCAACCGGGTGATAAAAGGCAAAAGCCTTCTTGCTATAACAAGGTTAGCAGTGGAATAATGTTGCGGTTTTCCGTGTTTACACTTGTTAAAACAAGGCTTTTGCGGAATGACCAATTTTGCCTGGACGTTGACGCGCGCAGCAATGGCGTAAGACGCTGTGAACTTTCAGGCAGTTAGCGGGCTGCGGGTTGCAGACCTTACCGGCATACGGAATCTTCTCTGGCACAATCAATCCAGGCTGTTCCCAGGATTAAATGCGCTGTTTTTCCGGTTGAAAAACAGGCTGCCGATACTTTGCGCCTCTATGCAAGCGACAACCGGGAGGTTGACGACTCTGCGAACAGTCACGAGGCCATCGGCTCACACCCGGTAAGACGTACCATGCCCGCCGCTCTGTCGCCAATGTAAGAATAATGAGTCAGTTACGATGAAAAGAATGTTAATAAACGCAACTCAACAGGAAGAGTTGCGTGTCGCCCTTGTGGATGGGCAGCGTCTGTACGACCTGGATATTGAAAGCCCAGGCCACGAACAGAAAAAAGCAAACATCTATAAAGGCAAAATTACCCGCATCGAACCGAGCCTGGAAGCCGCGTTCGTTGATTATGGCGCTGAACGCCATGGTTTTCTCCCTCTCAAAGAAATCGCCCGCGAATACTTCCCCAGCAACTACTCCGCACACGGTCGCCCTAACATTAAAGACGTGCTGCGTGAAGGCCAGGAAGTCATTGTCCAGATTGATAAAGAAGAGCGTGGCAACAAAGGGGCTGCGCTAACGACCTTTATCAGCCTTGCAGGCAGCTACCTGGTGCTGATGCCGAATAACCCGCGAGCGGGTGGCATCTCTCGCCGTATTGAAGGCGACGATCGTACCGAGCTGAAAGAAGCACTGTCCTCACTGGAAGTGCCAGACGGCATGGGCCTGATTGTTCGTACCGCGGGCGTGGGCAAATCTGCCGAAGCGCTGCAATGGGACCTCGGTTTTCGCCTTAAGCACTGGGAAGCTATCCAGAAAGCCGCCGAAAGCCGCCCTGCCCCGTTCCTGATTCACCAGGAAAGCAACGTTATCGTGCGTGCTTTCCGTGACTATCTGCGCCAGGACATCGGTGAAATCCTTATCGATAACCCGAAGGTGCTGGAGCTGGCGCGCCAGCACATTTCCGCGCTGGGCCGTCCGGATTTCAGCAGCAAAATTAAGCTTTATAGCGGCGAAATTCCGCTGTTCAGCCACTATCAGATTGAATCCCAGATTGAATCTGCCTTCCAGCGCGAAGTGCGCCTGCCTTCCGGCGGCTCTATCGTTATCGACACCACTGAAGCGTTGACTGCCATCGACATCAACTCCGCACGCGCCACCCGCGGCGGTGATATCGAAGAAACGGCCTTCAACACCAACCTGGAAGCCGCCGATGAGATTGCCCGCCAGCTACGTCTGCGCGACCTGGGCGGTTTGATTGTTATCGACTTTATCGACATGACCCCGGTTCGCCACCAGCGCGCGGTAGAAAACCGCCTGCGTGACGCTGTGCGTCAGGACAGAGCACGTATCCAGATAAGCCACATTTCTCGCTTCGGTCTGCTGGAAATGTCGCGTCAGCGTCTTAGCCCGTCGCTTGGTGAATCCAGCCACCACGTGTGTCCGCGCTGTAGCGGTACTGGCACCATTCGTGACAACGAATCGCTGGCGCTGTCCATTCTGCGTCTGATTGAAGAAGAAGCGCTGAAAGAAAACACCAAAGAAGTGCACGCCATTGTGCCGGTTCAGGTGGCTTCCTATCTGCTTAACGAAAAACGTGAAGCCGTTAACGCCATTGAAACCCGCCAGGAAGGCGTGCGTTGCGTCATCGTTCCTAATGACCAGATGCAGACGCCGCACTACTCCGTACTGCGCGTGCGTAAGGGTGAAGAAACCCATACGTTGAGCTACATGCTGCCGAAGATCCATGAAGAAGCGATGACAATGCCGTCTGACGACGAACACGCCGAGCGCCGCCGCCCTGAGCAGCCAGCACTGGCGACCTTCGTCATGCCGGATGTCCCGCCGGTTCCGCAGGAGAGCGCAGCTAAACCTGCCGCATCTGCAGGCGAGCAGAAACCTGCTGCAACCGCTCAGAGCCCTGGCCTGGTAAGCCGTTTCTTCAATGCACTGAAGAAAGTGTTTGCCGGTGAAGAGACTGCGCAGCAAGAGCAGCCCCAGACGGATGATAAAGCGCAGAAGAAGTCGGATAACCGTCAGGACCGTCGCCAGAATAATAACCGTCGCCAGAACAACCGTCGTGACCGCAACGAGCGTGGCGATCGCAACGCGCGCGGCGATAACCGTGACAACCGCGAAGCCCGTGACAACAATCGTGATAACCGCGACAGCCGTAACGAAGGCCGCGACGACAACCGTCGCAACCGCCGCCAGCAGCAGACTGCTGACGGACAGGCTGCACGTCAGGCACCGCAGGTTCAGCAAGCGGTAGAAGAGACAGAAAACAAAGCCCGCGAGCCGCGTCGCGATCGCAACCGTCGCCGCACGGAAGATAAACGCCAGGCCCAGCAGGAAGTCAAAGCACTGCAAACCCAGCCAGAAGAACTGGTGGACGACAGCGCCCAGGAAGAAAATGTTCAGAAGATGCCGCGCCGCAAACAGCGCCAGCTTGCGCAGTCGGTGCGTGTTGAAGCTGCCTCCTGCGAGCCGCCAGTTGAGGTTGAACAGGCTCAGGTAGAGCAGCAGCCGACTGAACCGGTAAAAGCGCCATCCACGGAACTGGCTACGCGTCCGCTGCCTGCGGTTGTTGCGCAAGAGCCTGCTACTGACAGCGAGTCAGGTGAAGCCGATGACAATGGCGAAGGCCGTGGCGATAACGCGGGTATGCCGCGCCGCTCACGCCGTTCACCGCGCCACCTGCGCGTCAGCGGCCAGCGTCGTCGTCGCTACCGCGATGAGCGTTACCCGACACAATCACCGATGCCGCTGGCCGGAGGCTTCGCCTCCCCGGAAATGGCGTCCGGTAAAGTGTGGGTGAGCTATCCGGTTGCGCGTGCACAAGAGCAGGACGTTGTGGAAGCGGTTGAAACAGAAAAAGCACCACAGCAGGAACTCAGCGTTGCCGAACTGGCACAGGCGCTGGGTGCTGTCCAGGTTGTTCAACCTGTTGCAGCAGCCGCCGTCGAGCCGCAGGAGCCGGTGGTAGAAACCACGCATCCGCAAGTGATTGCCACACCGATAGACGAAGCTCCGCAGATCGTTTCTGCGCGTGACGAACAGACCGCCGAGCGCGTCAGTGCAGAAGCGGTATCGGCAGAAACGACTGCGGAAGTTGCACAGCCTGAGCCAGAGACGACACAACCGCAGGTAACTGCCGGTGTGGATGAGGCAATGCCGCAGGAGCAGAGTGCAGCCCCGGTTGAGCAGCCAGCAGCTGACGTAGAACACAACGCGCAGCCGTCTGTTGAAGCGCCGGTTGAGGTTGAAGGCAATGAAATAGCAGAGCAGCCGGGCGACGCCGAGACCCAACTCGCCGGCGCAGAAAGCAGCGTTATTGAGATTGCCACGCAGCCAGCGGTAGCCGAAGCACCGCCAGTTGTTCAGGAGAGCGTGGTGAAAACCACTTCTGCGGTGAAAGCACAGACTGTAATTACTGAACCTTCACACGCCAGCGCACCGATGACTCGCGCACCGGCTCCGGCCTACATCCCGGAAGCGCCGCGTCACAGCGACTGGGTACGCCCGACGTTTGATTTTGCGGGCAAAGGTTCTGCAGGTGGTCACAGTGCAACGCACCAGGCTACCGCGCCAGCAACCAAACCGAGCGCCGTAGAGTAATCTACTGCCCTGACGAAAAAGCCGGTCTCTGACCGGCTTTTTTATTGCTCGGTGTTACCCAACCCACCCACCTCCTCTCACCATATCCATCCTGTTGGTCACTGACTCAGGCAGCACCTGCAACGTATAGCTGACAAAACCCAACCGGGCCTGCTGCTTCTCCCTGTCTATGAGCAATGGCTTATCTGGTGCTGTTTCATAATAAAACCGTGCAGAGCAGTACGAAGATAAAGCCGCTTTTGCAATAAGAGGGAAAGCCAGCATTTCCCACCGCCCGGCATGCAGGCATTCAAGGGCGTATGTTACCTGGCATAACGCCGTAAAAGCCTGCGCTGACGCCTGGGGTAGCAAATGCCGGGCGCTAGAACAAACGGAGCGCATCAAAGGGGGGAGTTTAGAAACAGATCGGCTGGCGTTTCGCCTCAGCCATAAAAAAGCCGGGGCTTGATACCCCGGCGTGCATATGAAGCTACAGACTGGCGTTATGCCGTGCGGCGGGCAAAATCGCGTGGCCGAAAGCCAAGCAAGGCCAGCGTGGCAAAGTAGGCGACAACACCCACCACCACAACCGCCACCAGGCGCAGCAGACGATACGGCATGGTGCCTACATCCCAGGCCGGCATAACCTGCATCATACCAAACAGCGCTGCGGACATGACCAGCACGGCAATCACCAGGCGCATCAGAAAACCGCCCCAACCTGCCTGCGGCTGGAAAATATTACGCTTGCGCAGCTGCCAGAACAGCAGTCCGGCGTTCAGGCAGGAGGCGAGACCGATAGACAGCGACAAACCGGCATGTTTCAGCGGGCCAATAAACGCCAGGTTCATCAACTGTGTGGCAATAAGCGTAACAATGGCGATTCTTACTGGCGTTTTGATGTCCTGGCGCGAATAAAAGCCAGGCGCCAGCACTTTCACCAGAATTAAACCAATCAGGCCAACAGAATAGGCAACCAGCGCGCGCTGGGTCATGGCCGCATCGAATGCCGTGAATTTACCGTACTGAAATAACGACACCGTCAGCGGCTGTGCCAGCAGCCCCAGCGCCACCGCACTTGGCAGTGCCAGCAAAAAACACAGGCGCAGCCCCCAGTCCATCAGGCGGTTATATTCCTCATGATTACCGCTGGCGAAGCTGCGCGACAGTGAAGGCAGCAGAATGGTACCGAGCGCAACACCCAGCACACCGGAGGGAAACTCCATCAGCCTGTCAGCGTAATAGATCCAGGACACGGAGCCAGACACCAGAAACGAGGCGAAAATGGTATTGATGATAAGCGAAATCTGGCTGACGGAAACACCGAGGATCGCAGGTCCCATTTGTTTAACCACGCGGATGGCGCCCGCGTTTTTAAAGCTAATACGCGGCAGTACCAGCATGCCGATTTTTTTCAGATGCGGTAGCTGGTAGAAAAGCTGCAACACGCCTCCCACCGTCACCGCCCATGCCAGCGCCAGCACAGGCGGGTTAAAATACGGTGCGGCGAAAAGCGCAAACAGGATCATGCTGATATTGAGAAGCGTAGGCGCAAACGCCGGTACCGAAAACCGGTTCCAGGTGTTAAGTATCGCGCCTGCCAGCGAGGCAAGCGATATCAGAAAAATATAGGGAAATGTAATACGCAGAAGCTGTGAGGTCAGCTGGAATTTCTCAGGCGTGTCGGCAAAGCCTGGCGCTGTCACCATAATAACCCAGGGGGCGGCCAACATCCCCAGTACGGTAATCACTGCCAGCGCCAGCGTCAGCAGGCCGGAAACGTACGCAACGAAGACCTGGGTCGCCTCCTCGCCTTCTTTACTCTTATATTCAGCAAGAATCGGCACAAAAGCCTGAGAGAATGCCCCCTCAGCAAAAATACGCCTTAACAGGTTCGGTAGCTTAAAGGCGGTAAAGAAGGCATCGGTTGCCATACCGGCACCGAACACACGCGCCACTATGGCATCGCGCGCAAACCCAAGAACGCGCGAAAACATCGTCATTGAACTGACCGCAGCCAGCGATTTCAAAAGATTCATCTGTGGTTGTATTCCTGTATACCCCGAAGCTGTACGGCGCACTGGTGGGGTATAACGCCAGCCTTGCTGGCGTACTGTGTCATGCGAAGCGCTTAGTCTACCTAAGCGCTGGGGAAATACTACCGAGAGTTATTCAGCCAGGTCACTCGCTCATCGCCTCACGCCACAGCGCTTCCACCACACGCTGGGCGCGCAGTGCCTCTTCACCTGCGGTTTCAGGAACCGTCTGATTCATCACACAGTCGATAAAATGGTGCGCACAACCGACAAATCCCCGCTGTTCCAACGTGCTTTGCCAGCCTGCAACCGGTGCGATCGCAAGCCCTGCACCTCGCTCCTCGCGCCATTCACGCATATCAGTGATATCAATCAGCGCACCGTCGGTTACTGCCTGTAACCACTCGCGCTGGCTGCCCGCATGCCGGTGCATGCTGGTGGTAATCTGCACCCCACTGCGTGCGAAATGGTGCTCCGCATAGAGCATTTGTCCGTGTTCGTTCGTTTGCAGGCGCCCGCTCTCCAGGCGCGCATCGCCGCCTGCCAGCCACAGCGCGGTGTCCACTACGTGCAAATAATCGTCCAGCAGCGTAAAGCGCAGGTCGCCAGGCCCCACGCTATCGGTGCGGTGTTTATCCATCCGCAGTGACGCAGCGCTGTCCATCTGCGCCTTCAGGTTACGATAAAGCGGTGCAAAGCGGCGGTTAAAGGCAACCATGAGCGTCAGGTTCTGGCGTGCCGCCAGCGCCACCAACTTCTCGGCATCCCCCAGTTTTGCCGCCAGCGGTTTGTCCACACAAACGTGAACACCAGCCCGCAGCAGCTCACTGACCACTGCATAATGGCTTTCTGTCGCACTGTGGACAAAAACCGCATCACAGCGGGCAGCCAGCTCATTTAGCGAGGAGACATAAGGGATGCGGTACATTGCGCACACGGCTTGCGCCTTTTCTCGCGAGGGCGAGAATGCCCCCACCAGCTCCCAGTCGCGTGCAACACTGAGCACCGGCAGCCACGCTTTCTGCGCAATCCCGCCCAGTCCGACTACGCCAATACGTAATTTTGCCACCGTTACTCTCCC
This sequence comes from Enterobacteriaceae bacterium 4M9, assembly GCA_010092695.1. Taxonomy (GTDB): domain Bacteria; phylum Pseudomonadota; class Gammaproteobacteria; order Enterobacterales; family Enterobacteriaceae; genus Tenebrionibacter. The sequence goes on from JAADJJ010000001.1 coordinate 3,198,555, forward strand.
AGGTGTCCCAGCAACGAACTCAGACGCTGCTTAAGTTCTTCCACTTCCTGCTCGAGACGCTCCACCCTTATCGCCAGGTCCTCTGCCGGTACGCTTGCCGACTCCACAACAGAAACCAGCGTTTCGAGCGCACCGCTAAACAGATGCATATAGCGGCTTTCACGCTTGCCCGGCTCACGCGGCAGGCGGGCGACATAAGGACCGCCCTCGCGCTCAAGCAGGTTCTCGAGCACCGCCTCTACTTCCGCCATATCGCTAAATTCATACATACGGGCCGCACGCACGCGTAGCTCGCCGGGCGTCTGCGGTCCACGCAGCAGCAGTGTTGCGACAATAGCCACTTGCGCCGCAGACAGTTTCAGGTCGCCAAATTCAGAGTTACAAAAGCGCTGTTCATATTTCGTCACGCGGTTGCCAAAACCGCTCACGGTGCGCAGATAATGGCTTTTCACCAGTTCATCAAGCGTTTCCTGCACCTGGTGTTCGCCAAGGCTCATCACCGGTTCGCGGTTAGTTTTCTGATTACAGGCCGCAACCACGCTATTAAGCGACATGGGATACTGCTCCGGTGTTGTGACCTGCTTTTCCAGCAGACTGCCAATCACCCGCGCCTGTGTCGGACTTAGCTGATATTTCATCTCATCTCCTTAACGACCGGCGATCCAGCCCGGGGCTGTCAGCGCCGTAAGTACGTGATCGCGCCAGACTCCATCAATCATCAGATAGTCTTTTGCGTAGCCTTCTTTTTCAAATCCGAGCCGTGCGAGCAAATCACCACTACGGCGATTGTGCGGCATGTAATTTGCCATAATGCGGTGCATATGTTGGGTGCGTTGCATATAGCGAATTGCACTGGTGAGTGCTTCAAACATCAGTCCCTGGCCCTGCCATTTCTCCCCCAGCGAATAGCCGAGATAGCAGGCGTGAAAGGAGCCACGAACCACGTTAGAAAAATTTGCCACACCGCGAATTTCGGTTTCATTCGGGTCCAGCAGTGCAAAATAGTACGCGTTCCCCTGGCGGTGCATGTCGTCTATCAGTGCCAGCCGCGCCTGCCAGCCTGAGGGATAACAGTGGCTGTCATCGCGTACCGGCTCCCAGGGTTTCAGAAACAGGCGGTTTTCGGCGTAATAATCGGCCAGACGCCAGGCATCCCGGTCATATACCAGGCGCACAACCAGCCGGTCCGTCGTCAGCCGTACCTTCGGCACATTGCTGCGGTAGCCAAACATCTCTCCCGTCTCCTTAATCAGTCATAAAGATGTCTCTGGGTTACTATAAACGCGCCACACTCGTCTGTGAAAACAGTAACATGCGTTTTCCCTGTTTTTTCTTAAATCGGTGAGAGAACGCATAACTCCAGCCCCGTTATTAGTGGGTCAGTTTGCCCTCAAGCGGGGTTTTCAACCATACTGAGCGCTGCGCAACACAAAACAGGAGGAGAAGCGTGAAGCTCTATATTTACGACCACTGCCCTTTTTGCGTAAAAGCCCGCATGATTTTCGGCCTCAAGAATATCCCCGTTGACGTTAACATCCTGCTCAATGACGACGAACAGACCCCCACGCGCATGGTTGGCAAAAAAATAGTGCCAATTCTGCAAAAGGACGACAGTCGTTATATGACCGAGAGCATGGATATTGTGCACTACGTGGACAAGCTTGATGGCAAACCGCTGCTCACTGGCACGCGAAGCCCGCAACTCGAAGAGTGGCTGCGTAAAGTGAACGGCTATATCAACCACCTGCTGCTGCCACGCATCGCGAAAGCGCCGTTTGACGAGTTCGCCACGCCCGAAGCACGAGCGTATTTCACACGTAAAAAAGAAGCCGCTATCGGCAGCTTTGCCGAGCACCTTGCGCATTCCAGCGGGCTGATAAAGAACATCAGCAGCGACCTGCGCGCGCTGGATAAGCTCATTCAGCAGCCTAATGCCGTAAACGGTGAGCTCTCTGACGATGACATTCACCTCTTCCCGCTGCTGCGCAGCCTGACGCTGGTCGCCGGGGTGGAATATCCCAGCCGCGTGGCAGACTATCGTGACAATATGGCGAAGCAAACGCAGATTACCCTGCTGACTTCCCGCGCGCTATAACCTCAGGCCCCGCCAGACGGGGCCGTTTTCAGCTTTTTCCGCTGGTATATTCTCGGCTGGTGCCGGATGCTGCTTTGTGTCACGATCGTCCGATCGGCATGCAAAAGAGGATTGCTATGAAAAGAGTGCTTATGGCCGTGACGCTTATCGTCGCTGGCCTGCTGACAGGATGTAACCAACTGACTTCGTATACCATCAATGAACAAGAAATTAACCAGGCGCTGGCAAAACGCAGCAATTTTGAAAAAGATATTGGACTACCGGGCGTTGCCCAGGCACACATTGTACTGACCAATCTCACCAGTCAGATTGGCCGTGAAGAACCGAATAAAGTCACTCTTAATGGTGATGCCCAGCTCGATATGAGCTCGCTTTTTGGTAACCAGAAAGCCACCATGAAGCTGACGCTCAAGGCACTGCCCGTCTTTAATCAGCAGGAAGGCGCGATTTACCTACAGGAAATGGAAGTCGTCAATGCAACAGTTGAGCCGCAAAAAATGCAGTCCGTGTTGCAAACGATTGTGCCGTACCTGAACCAGTCGCTACGTGGCTATTTCAATCAAAAACCGGCCTATGTGTTGAGCGAAGACCGCAGCAAAGGCGAAGCTCTCGCGAAGAAACTGGCTAAAGGGATTGAAGTAAAACCTGGTCAAATCCTGATTCCGTTTACAGACTAATCGCTTTTCTCTGGCAGCCAGCGGCATAAGTCACACGCTGCCAGAGAACTGATTGCGTCACTCACTGCGTTAAATCCCCCTCGCCCCGGGCACTATTTTTTCACCAAAGGGTGCAAACGAAAACGTTTCCGCTTATCCTTAGTGCCCGGCGTAAAACAGCCCATTGTTGACTGATTTCCCTCAAGCCGGAGCACATTCATGACCGACCAGACCCAGGTATTAAAAATCCGCCGCCCCGACGACTGGCACCTCCATCTGCGCGATGGCGAGATGCTGCAAACCGTCGTACCTTACACCAGCTCAACCTTTGGCCGCGCGATTGTGATGCCGAATCTGGTTCCACCTGTCACCAGCGTGGAAGCCGCTCGCGACTATCGTCAGCGCATTCTTGATGCAGTACCTCAGGGCCACCATTTTACGCCGCTGATGACCTGCTATCTGACCGATACGCTTGACCCACAGGAGCTGGAGCGCGGCTTTCATGAAGGCGTGTTTACCGCCGCTAAACTGTATCCGGCTAATGCCACCACCAATTCCAGCCACGGCGTAACCAGCGTTGATGCGATTATGCCGGTGCTGGAGCGTATGGAAAAAATCGGCATGCCGCTGTTGGTACACGGCGAAGTCACGCACGCCGATATTGATATTTTTGACCGTGAAGCGCGCTTTATTGAAACCGTCATGGAGCCGCTGCGCCAGCGTCTGCCGGGGTTAAAAGTGGTGTTCGAGCACATCACCACCCGCGAAGCGGCATGGTACGTACGCGATGGCAACTCACAGCTGGCCGCCACTATCACGCCACAGCATCTGATGTTTAACCGCAATCACATGCTGGTGGGCGGCATTCGCCCTCATCTTTACTGCCTGCCCATCCTCAAGCGCAACGTACACCAGCAGGCGCTGCGCGAACTGGTTGCCAGCGGTTGCGATCGCGTGTTCCTGGGCACCGACTCTGCGCCTCACGCGCGCCACCGTAAAGAAGCGTGCTGCGGTTGCGCTGGTTGCTTTAACGCACTGACGGCGCTTGCGGCATACGCCACGGTATTTGAAGAGCTGGATGCGCTGCCACTGCTGGAAGCCTTTTGCTCCCTGAACGGCCCGCGCTTCTATGGCCTTGAAGCGAATACGGATTATATTGAGCTGGTACGCCAGCCGCAGACGGTTGTCGAAAGTATTGCGCTCAGTGATGACACACTCGTTCCCTTCCTGGCTGGTGAAACCTTAGCCTGGTCGGTTAAAATATAACGCCCTTTTTCGCTCCCCCTGTTGCAAGACCTGAATATTAACTGTATATATATACAGCATTAAAGACAGGGGGTCACCATGCGTATTGAAGTTACTATTGCTAAAACCACTACGCTGCCAGGCGGCGCTATTGATGCGCTCAATGGCGAGCTTGCGCGACGTATTGAAAGCGCGTTTCCGGATTATCCGAGTGAAGTGCTGGTCCGCTATGCTGCCAGCAATAACCTCTCGGTGATTGGCGCCACAAAGGAAGACAAAGAGCGCATCAGCGAAATTCTGCAGGAAACCTGGGAAAGCGCTGACGACTGGTTTCATACCTGAGCCTCAGGGTTGGTTTTTTGTGCCTGTGCCGGGTTTCGCCGCCCGGTTTTTTAATTAATGAACAGCGTAGCTTTACAGATTATTCCTCATTTTTAAAACCTTTCTGCCTGTAGTGCTTTTTTCTTGTCCAGTTTCGACAAAAAAAGCGCAACGGCGCGATAAATTAAATTCCCACTGCTTATTTTTCAATTTTTTGATATAATTAATCTGCTTCATTAAGAAAAAGTACGTATTAACCTCATTGTCCGTTGTCATAAACACGTATATAAGGAGGTTAGGATGGAAAAGAATAACGAAGTCATTCAGACGCATCCCCTTGTTGGATGGGACATCAGTACAGTTGATAGCTACGACGCGCTGATGTTGCGCCTGCACTATCTAACCGCCAATAAAGCGCAACCGGAAGAAACTGAAATCGGTCAGACCCTGTGGTTAACCACCGATGTCGCCAGGCAGTTTATTTCAATTCTGGAAGCAGGTATCGCTAAAATTGAATCCGGGGAATATCCTGGAGACGACCTACGAAAACATTAATTTTACATACAAGTTAAGCACCAGAAAACGGCGCCAATGTACGGCGCCTTTTTTTATTTTTCAGGCTTGTGTGTTATTCACCGGTTAATTACCCTGCTAATAATCTGCAACAACCGGAGAAATCTATGCGTTACGACTTAATTATTGTGGGTAGCGGTTCGGTCGGCGCCGCCGCCGCCTGGTATGCCACTCAGGCCGGGCTTAAGGTGCTGGCCATTGACGCAGCGCATCCTCCTCATCAGCAGGGCAGCCACCACGGCGACACCCGCCTGATGCGCCATGCCTACGGCGAAGGCGCAAACTATGTTCCGCTGGTCTTGCGTGCACAAACGCTGTGGGATGAATTACAGCAGGTAAGCGGTGAGCGTCTGTTCCAGCGCAGCGGCGTCATTAATATTGGGCCTGAGGATTCCCCCTTTTTGCACAACGTCAAAACCAGCGCCCGCGAATGGCAGCTGCCGCTTGAGGAGTTCGACGCTGCCGCGCTGATGGCACGCTGGCCGCAAATCAGCGTCCCTGATAATTACATCGGCCTGTATGAACCTGACTCTGGCGTACTACACAGTGAAACGGCCATCGCGACATTGCTACGCCTGGCGCGTGAAGCGGGCTGCTCTCAGCAGTTCAATACGCCGGTTAAAGCCGTGCGCCAGCTTTCAGACGGCATCGAAGTGGAAACCACCGACGGCATTTATCAGGGCAAGAAAGTGCTGGTGAGCGCGGGAACCTGGGTTACCACATTGTTTCCTGCCCTGCCCATCACCCCCGTACGCAAAATTTTTGCCTGGCACCAGGCCGATGGCCGCTACAGCGAAAATAACCGCTTTCCCGCCTTTACCGGTGAACTGCCCAACGGTGACCAGTTTTATGGCTTCCCTGCTGAGAACAATGAGCTGAAAATAGGCAAACACAATGGCGGACAGGCTATCAGTACACCGCAACAGCGTCGCGCTTTCGGCCAGGTTGCCAGCGACGGCAGCGAAGTGTTCAGCTTTTTACGCCAGATTCTGCCCGGTGTTGGCGTCTGTCTGCATGGCGCATCCTGTACTTACGATAATTCACCGGATGAGGATTTTATTATCGACACCCTGACGCAAATGCCTGACGCACTGGTGATTACCGGACTGAGCGGCCACGGTTTTAAATTTGCCACAGTGCTGGGTGAAATCGCCTGCCAGTTTGCCCAGGGAAAAGACAGCGGCTTTGATCTTACTGCTTTTCGCCTCTCACGCTTCACGCTAAGCCACTGACGTACGCCTGTTATATATGAGTCTAACCAGCGCCTGGCATTCAGGCGCTATCGCTTGCGCCCGGCAATGGGTAGCGGCTCAGGCGCGGCATCTCAATTTAATAAGCCCATTCAGCTTCAGGCACTCACCAGCCAGGCGCTATCTCCCGCCTCAGGCGTTACTTTTGTTCTTGTAGTCGCCTCACTCTGTGCAGCAGTTCCCAACTCATCTTCACACTCTGGGCACAGGGTGATATTGCCTGGTAAAGCCAGGTACAAAGTCTGGCTTTACCTGATGTCAGCCCCGGGTTTTATCGGTTAGAAGGAGGAGCATCACATCCGAGATAGCTGCCCTCACCGGTAATCAATGACATCACCAGACAAAAATTTACCGAACCTTAACCTGCACAAAAACTCATAATTCTTCAAAAAACCAGCATCAATCACTTAAAACAACTTATCACACTAAATTAAATGGCGACAAAAATTAAAAAAACAAAGCATACATCGCTAAAGTTAAAGCAATAACAAGACATGGCAAACCATAAAAATAAGAACTATCGGACTTCAGGTTATATATTTATTCCTTTTTGTTTTATTAAGAACAAGGCACTGGCTGTCGCAAAGTCAGAAATAGTTATTTTCACCTCAGCGGCTAAAGAGCCAAAAAACACAAATAACAATTTTTGGGCAAATAATTCGAAAGATTCAGAAAGTAAAAAAGGGTATCTACATCCTACAGCAACGCCATAAGACAACATTAAAACTGAAACACTGAAAGTAACATGCGAGTTTTGTTCAATTTTATTGATCATGGTTTTAAATATTATTTCAACGGTTAATTTTTGTTGCATTTATTATTATCTCACGCCAGATTAAGCCGCATGGATTCTTTTAAGGCGCAAATTTATGCAATGGCGTAATTCAAAAGACAGGTATGGACATCTCGCAGTTATTTTTCACTGGCTGGTTGCGTTAACCATCTATGGCATGTTTGGCCTCGGCCTGTGGATGGTCACTCTCGGCTATTACGACGGCTGGTATCACAAAGCCCCTGAACTGCATAAAAGCATCGGCATTTTGCTGCTGCTGGTTATGCTGGCACGCGTTATCTGGCGCTGGATATCACCGCCGCCGCCGGCTCTCAAGGGCTGGTCACGCTTTACCCGCCTCAGCGCCAGTGCAGCACACGTTCTGCTGTATCTGATTATCTTTGCGATTATTTTCACCGGCTACCTGATTTCTACTGCCGACGGCAAGCCCATCAGCGTATTTGGCTGGTTTGACGTGCCTGCCACGTTCAGTGATGCGGGCGAGCAGGCCGATCTGGCCGGTGAGGTTCATCTGTGGCTTGCCTGGAGTGTTGTACTGCTTTCAGCAGCACACGCACTGGCCGCACTGAAGCACCATTTTATCAATAAAGACAGTACCCTCAAGCGCATGCTGGGGAAGTCATCATCTAACCATGGAGCGAAATAATGAAAAAAAGCCTGCTGGGAATTACTTTGAGTGCCCTGTTATTGACTACCGGCTCTGCCGTTGCCGCTGACTATAAAATCGATAAAGAAGGCCAGCACGCCTTCGTTAACTTCCGCATTCAGCATCTGGGCTATAGCTGGCTGTACGGCACGTTCAAAGACTTCGATGGCACCTTCACCTTTGACGAAAGCAACCCTGCTGCGGACAAAGTGAATGTCACCATCAACACCACCAGCGTAGATACCAACCACGCTGAGCGCGATAAGCACCTGCGTAGCAAAGACTTCCTGAATAGCGGCAAATACCCGCAGGCCACTTTCGCCTCTACGGAAGTGAAAAAGGAAGGCGACGAACTGGGCATCACCGGCAACCTGACACTCAACGGCGTAACCAAGCCGGTGAAACTGGAAGCGAAGCTGACCGGTCAGGGTAAAGATCCGTGGGGTGGTGAGCGCGTGGGTTTTGAAGCTGAAGGTAAAATCCGCCTGAAAGACTTCAACATCGACAAAGATCTGGGCCCGTCTTCGCAGGAAGTGGACCTGATTATCTCTGTTGAAGGTATTCGTCAGTAATACTCCGCCCCGCCGCTGCGGCGGGGCGGTTGCTTATTCCGGGTCCGGGATGCCGAGCCGGGTATTGAGCATCCCACGCGATTTATTAAAAATCTTCATTCCGTTTTCGCGCCCTGCACGGCGGCGACGCTGCTCCTCTGGTGCCAGCGCCAGCTCATCGCGACAACGTTCACTACAGCAGCCCTGAAATTTTACGGCGCACGTCGGGCACTGAATAAACAGCAGATGGCAACCGTCGTTTTTACAGTTGATATGGCTGTCGCACGGTGTACCGCACTGGTGGCAGTGCGCGATAACATCCTCACTAATACGCTCGCCCATGCGCTCGTCAAACACAAAGTTTTTACCAACAAAACGTACCGGTAGCCCCTGCTCACGCGCCCGACGGGCGTATTCGATAATGCCACCTTCAATGTGGTACACATTTTTAAAACCGTTGTGGCGCATCCAGGCACTGGCTTTCTCACAGCGAATACCACCGGTGCAGTACATGACAATTTTTTTATCACGGTGGGTTTGCATCATCTCAACCGCTTTAGGCAACTGCTCCCGAAATGTATCTGCCGGGATTTCCTGCGCCTGTTCAAAACGCCCGACTTCATACTCGTAGTGATTACGCATGTCGATAAACACCGCATCCGGGTCGTCGAGCATGGCGTTCACTTGTGCAGCACTCAGGTATTCTCCCACGTCGGCGGCGTTAAAGGTCGGATCCTCAATACCGTCGGCAACAATCCGCTCGCGCACCTTCATGCGCAATACCCAGAACGACTTACCATCGTCCTCAAGCGCGATATTTAAACGCAGCCCATTCAGTGCCGGGTGAAAGCTATAGAGTGCCTCACGCAATGCGTCTACGCGGCTTTGCGGCACGCTTATCTGTGCGTTAATTCCTTCATGCGCCAGATAGACGCGACCGAACACGTTCAGCGCCATAAACAGCTGATAGAGCGCGTCGCGAGTGGTCTGGGGAGAATCAATCGTAAAATACTTATAGAACGAGATAGTGGTGCGCGGCTCGGCTTCAGCCAACATGCGCGCCTTGAGTTCCTCGTTCGAAATGCGGTTGTGTAACACTGGCATGGTGTTCATTCCCTGCTTTCGGTAAAGAAAAAATTTGCGCAACATGATAAAACAGCCGCCGGAAATTTACATCCACACATTTTACACTACATTTTTTTCACGTAGATGGTGGAAGATAAACCACTTACCAGCAAGCCGTTTTGGCTATGCAGTAAAAAATGTCACAATAGCGGTTTACCGCGTTTTGCACTGAAGACAGGATTCTCATGACGCATTTACCTCAATTTTCACGTGCGCTGCTTCACCCGCGCTACTGGCCAGTGTGGTTTGGCATCGGCCTGCTCTATCTGGTGGTATTATTACCCTATCCGGTTATTTTCCGTCTGGGCCGCCTGCTGGGCCATCTTGCAAAACGTTTGATGAAGCGCCGGGTTAGCGTGGCGCACCGCAACCTTGAGCTTTGCTTTCCGCAAATGAGCGACGCTGAACGTCAGAAGCTGGTTGATAAAAACTTCGAATCTGTTGGTATGGGCGTGCTGGAGACCGGCATGGCCTGGTTCTGGCCGGACTGGCGCATCAGGCGCTGGACCCAGAGTTCCGGTGTCGAAGAAATCAAAGAACTGCATCGCCAGAAAAAAGGCATTTTGCTTATTGGCGTGCATTTTCTGACGCTTGAGCTTGGCGCACGTATTTTTGGACTTGAGGTGTACCCTGGCATTGGCGTTTACCGTCCTAATGATAACGCTGTTATCGACTGGCTCCAGACCTGGGGACGCCTGCGCTCTAATAAAGACATGCTCGATCGCAAAGATCTCAAAGGGATGATCAGGTCGCTTAAAAATGGCGAAATCATCTGGTATGCCCCCGACCACGATTACGGCCCACGCACCAGTGTGTTTGTACCATTTTTCGCCGTTGACGATGCCGCGACAACCTCCGGCACCTGGACGTTAGCCCGGCTTTCAAAAGCGAACATCGTTCCGTTTGTACCGCGCCGCAAAGCGGATGGCACGGGCTACGAGCTGATTATGATGAAACCGGAATCTGAGCCACCGCTGGAAAGCGCCGAAGTCACCGCAACGTGGATGAACCAGATAGTCGAGCGCTGCATCATGATGGCACCGGAGCAGTACATGTGGCTGCATCGTCGTTTTAAAACACGTCCGGAAGGGGTGCCTTCACGTTATTAACCTCTGCACGCCCCATCCGGGGCGCTGTTATATATCTTTAACAAAAAAATTCCCTGTGCGGCGTTGTCTTTTCAATATTCGTCTATCCTTTTCAGAATAATCAACTTGTGGTTCCGCTCAGGGAGAACGTTATGCCAATGTTTACCACGCTTGAAGAAGCTATTGATGCCGCGCGTGAAGCGTTTATTGCCGATAACGGTGACGAAGCCGTTGTGGAACAACTCGGCCTGCAAAAATACATCCTGCAGGATGGCGACATTATGTGGCAGGCTGAATTTATCGATAACGATGAAGAAAGCGGAGAATGCCTGACCATGTTGACCGGTGAGGCTGCCCAGAGCGTGTTTGATGGCGATTTTGATGACATCGAACTGCTTGCGGAATGGCAGGAAGAGAACACGCTACACGAGTGGGACGAAGGCGAATTTCAGTTGGAGCCACCGCTCGATACTGAAGAGGGCCAGACTGCCGCAGATGAGTGGGATGAGACCTGAGTAGTCTATTCGTACGGACCGTGGTGTGCATCAATGGGCAGAAGCAACGTGTCAAATACCAGTGACAATGGCAAATCAAGCACCGTCACATAGCGCCACGGTGTGTCACGCAGCGCCCACTGCACACCCGGATAATATTGATTGCCGTGCCCCTGCCCAGGAATAGTACGGCTGATAATGCTGCCGCAACCGCTGAGCATTAACGCCATCACGACCACCAGAATTGCTTTCACCGTTTTTCCTGCCGTTATTAAGTTGTGAAGTACGGGCGAAAAAACACCACCCGGCCATGCGGCAGATTGTACCGCTTTCCTGCCTGCCGTCACTATGCGACATACGCTCAATCAGGTGTTATCTACGCTATCAGGCAAGATGATTCACCGCCTGTACGTCTTTTCCTTATGCTGTTGAAAAGCAGCCGGGTAAATCAGGCGTAAAAAACCACCTGTCTGGCAGGTGGCCTTGATTTCGCTCCACCAGAGCGTACTTACCCTAAACCGAAGCCTCCGCCTGTTCTGAACGATTAAAATCCAAAGACAACAAGCCAACGCCAAAACCTGTTGCTGGCCTCTTCTCCAGAAGGTGGTGTTCATACAGGCATAAAAAAACGCCGACATCATGTCGGCGTTTCAGATTGACTCAAGCCTCAGGCGGCAGGGCTGCTCGCCGCCTTATACTGCTGCAACCAGGAGGAATATTTCTCCGGGCTTGCCCACACGCGGTAATGCAGGCGAGACATCGTAACCGGGTCGCTCAACAGCACCAGACGGCGGTCGCGCGTCAGCTTATCGGGCGTTTCGTTCAGCGCCTGCTCAACGTGACGGTCGCGGGCTATCTCCAGCACATGGCTTGCGCGGTGACGTGCGGTGGCCATTGCCGTTGCCAGCGCGTTTAATGCCGGGTTAAACACCGCCTGGATAAAGCCATCATCCAGCGCACGTGCGCGGTTAAGTGCCAGATACTTGTCAGTATCAACCAGCACCTGCGGCGGCGAATACTCTTCCGGGATAAGGAACAGCTTCCAGCGTCTGGCACGCAATCCGGTAGTGGAGCGGCTCGAAATCACAGACACAAACGGCGACAGAATCAGCGAGAACACAATCGGCGCCAGCCAGAACAGGAAGCGTAAATCCAGTACCGCCATGCCTGCCGCCCATACCAGGCCGAGCAATAGCTGCGAACCGTGGCGCATAAACGCCTCGCTCCACGGCGTGGAGTCATCGTCGCGCTGCGGCGAGTTCCATACCACTTCCCAACCGAGAAACGCACTCACCACAAACACCGTATGGAACAGCATACGCACCGGTGCCAGCAGCACAGAGAACAGCACTTCAAGCAGCAATGAGAGCGTCACGCGCAGGAAGCCACCGTACTCTTTGGTACCTTTGCACCAGATAAGGATGATGCTCAACAGCTTCGGCAGGAACAGCAGCACCATCGTGGAAGCAAAAAGCGCAATCGCAAGCTCCGGTCGCCACTGCGGCCACACCGGGAACAGCTGGCGTGGTTGCAGGAAGTACTGTGGTTCAGTCAGGGCGTGCACCACCTGTAACGCAGTGGACAGCGCAAGGAACATAAACCACAGCGGCGCTGACAGGTAAGACATCACGCCGGTCAGGAACACCGCACGGTGTACCGGGTGCATACCTTTTACCAGGAACAACCGGAAGTTCATCAGGTTGCCGTGGCACCAGCGACGGTCACGCTTAAGCTCATCGAGCAGGTTCGGCGGCAGTTCTTCATAAGAGCCAGGCAGGTCGTAGGCAATCCACACGCCCCACCCTGCACGGCGCATCAATGCCGCCTCGACAAAGTCGTGCGACAGAATCGAACCGGCAAAAGAACCTTCTCCGGGCAGCGGCGCCAGCGCACAGTGCTCAATAAACGGTTTGACGCGAATAATGGCGTTGTGGCCCCAGTAGTGCGACTCACCCAGCTGCCAGAAATGCAGGCCCGCGGTGAACAGCGGACCATAGACGCGGGTCGCAAACTGCTGGCAACGTGCATACAGCGTGTCCATGCCTGAGGCACGCGGTGAGGACTGGATAATCCCCGCGTTCGGGTTGGCCTCCATCAGGCGCACCAGCTGAGTCAGACACTCACCGGTCATCACCGAGTCGGCATCCAGCACCACCATGTAGCTGTACTGGCTACCCCAGCGGCGGCAGAAGTCGTCGATGTTGCCGCTTTTACGCTTCATACGGCGGCGACGGCGGCGATAGAAGATTTGCCCTTCGCCCTGTACTTCAGCAATCAACTCCATCCAGGCCTTTTGTTCAGCCACGCAAATATCCGGGTCGTAGCTGTCGCTCAGGATGTAAACGTCAAAATGCTTATGCTGACCGGTGGCTTTAACCGACTCCCAGGTGGCACGCAGGCCAGCGAAAACGCGGCTAACGTCCTCATTACAGATAGGCATGATGAGCGCGGTGCGGTGCTCGGGGTTAAGCGGTTCATCGCCGACCGTTGAGGCTGAAATACTGTATTTATCGCGGCCAATCAGTAGCTGCAAGAAGCCCATCAGCGCAGTCCAGAAGCCTGCGGAGACCCAACAGAATAAAATGGCGAACAGAATCAGGATGCCGCTTTGCAGAATATAGGGCAGCAGCTGCATAAACGACACCCATAGATCCTGGCCCCACATATCCGTCGGGTTAATCAGCGCCCAGCCCTGGTACGGCAGAATAGTTTTCATGTACCAGGTGGCGACGGCCGTCTGCGCCAGCGTCAGGATAAGCAAAATATAGCGACGGATTGACCCCACCGTACGCCACTTTTGCTCATTTACCTGCTCTTCTTTTGACATCGCATGATGGCGCGGCGACAAATTGCGCCCGCGCAGACGGTCCCAGAAGCGACCAATGGGGTTGGTACGCCACGGGTCCGGCACCATTGAGGAGCGATGAATTTTCGGCATGGCCTGTAACTGGGTGCGACCTTCAGCATCGGTTATCAGCTGATCACCACCAAGCGAGTCCGGCCAGCTGTGTTCCAGGCGTTGCTTTACCGAGCCCAGCGGTGTGTCATCCTCACGGGAATAGCGATGTCCTTCGCCGTCAAGCGCCCGGTGGACGCCGCCGATATCCGTATCCGGCAGTCCCGCCGCCCGCTGTGCGGGCAGCCCAAGTGCCTTAACGTAATCCTGATTCATTGATTTACTCATTTGCAGGTAGCTGATAGCTCCAGGTCTCACTCAGGGTTTTGTCGCCGTTAACCAGTGCAGCGCGCATTTCGGTGGTTTTCTTCTCGTCTTTGACCTTCACGCGCAGCGTCAGACGCCAGCCTTTAGTCACCGGATTGTAGCGCACGCTGTTTTCAACGATTTCGCCGTTATCACCGATGCTGGCCTGGGCCGTAACTGGCGTATCGGCTGCAAGCTTGCTCATTTCCGTCCCGGCAAAGTCCACAATGAATGCTGTGGTACCGTCTGGCTGGCGAATCAGGTTTGCCTGCTTCACATCACCGGTAGAGCGGCGAGTCTGCTGCACCCAGGCGCTGTCTTTGCCATGAAGCTTATCTTCATCGCGGGTAAAGAGAATCGAGTATTTAAAGTTCATCTCTTTGCCCGCCGCAGGCAGTTCATCCGGCGTCCAGAACGCAACGATGTTGTCGTTGGTTTCATCGTTAGTCGGTATTTCCACCAGCTCCACGCGGCCCTTGCCCCAGTTGCCTTTTGGCGTCACCCAGGCGCTCGGACGCAGATCGTAGCGGTCGTCGAGATCCTCATAGCGAGAGAAATCGCGCCCGCGCTGAAGCAGACCAAAACCTTTCGGGTTTTCAGTGGAGAAGGTGCTGACAGCGAGGTGTTTCGGGTTATTCAGCGGGCGCCAGATCCACTCACCGTTACCCGCCTGGATAGACAGACCGTTGGAGTCGTGCATTTCAGGACGGTAGTTCACCGTCGGCGACGGCTGGTTTGGTCCAAACAGGAACATACTGGTCAGCGGTGCCACGCCAAGCTTACCCACCTTGTCGCGCAGGTACACTTTGGATTCGACATCCACGACGCTGTCGCGCCCAGGACGGATAATAAAGCGGTAAGCTCCGGTTGCACGCGGCGAATCGAGCAGAGCATACACCACCAGCCAGTTGGCTTTTGGCTGCGGACGCTCAATCCAGAACTCACGAAAACGCGGGAATTCTTCGCCAGACGGCAGCGCGGTATCAATAGCCAGGCCGCGCGCGGACAGACCGTACACCTGACCTGCGCCAATCACCCGGAAGTAGCTAGCCCCCAGCATGCTGACTATTTCGTCATTCTTGCCTTTTTTATTGATGGGGTAGAGCACTTTAAAGCCCGCGAAGCCAAGCCCCTTAACGGCATCTTTATCGTGCTTCACGTTGCCAAAATTGAAAAAGTCAGGGCTATATTTAATTCGGTTAACACTGTCGGCCGTCACTTCGTTAATGGCAACCGGCGTGTCGAAGTACATCCCCTGATGATAAAATTCGAGCTTAAAAGG
Source organism: Enterobacteriaceae bacterium 4M9 (assembly GCA_010092695.1). Taxonomy (GTDB): domain Bacteria; phylum Pseudomonadota; class Gammaproteobacteria; order Enterobacterales; family Enterobacteriaceae; genus Tenebrionibacter. The sequence continues at coordinate 3,213,876 of JAADJJ010000001.1, forward strand.
GGTATTCTGTTTATTCCAGTATGCTTTGTCATGATTAAACTGGATCTGCTGGTAATCCGCATACTTCATATCGCGGAAAACGGAAGGAAGGTTGCTTTTTGGCGCTTCGTAGCTTTTACCCGCCATCGTTTTTGCCTTCTTTGCAACATCATCAATAGAGAAGGCCCAAACCGAGGTGGTATAAAGGGACAGCAATACCGCAGCACCTAACCAGCGCATTTTTTTCATTTCTGGTTTATGTTTCATAAAAATCAGCACATCCCCCTTTGTGTGCTAAGGTCAATCCGATCCATTCTAATGGATACTTCAGCTTTCCGACAACCATATAGCGGGCAGGTTCACTCTGTTGGCGACAGCGCTAAACGACTCAAACTTTGAAGAATACGCTTTATGCGAATATCCTGGAGACAGTTTGCCTGGGTTAGTGTAGGGTTAGCCACCCAATGTAGACCTTACCCGTCTTAAGGGTAAGACGATTTGTCCGATATTCTGGTGGAATGAGATGAGTAAAGCACCGGTAGCGCGCGAATTTTTCCTTGATTCGATAAGGGCCTGGCTCATGTTACTGGGCATACCCTTCCACATGTCGCTGATTTACTCCAGCCACCGCTGGCACGTGAATAGCGTCGATCCCAGCTGGTGGCTAACATTTTTTAACGATTTCATTCACTCCTTCCGGATGCAGGTTTTCTTTGTTATTTCCGGCTATTTTTCTTATATGTTGTACCTGCGCTATACCCAAAGTCACTGGTGGAAAGTGCGCGTAGAACGTGTCGGTATTCCCATGCTGACCGCTATTCCTCTGCTGACGCTACCGCAATTTCTTATGTTGCAATTTGTTACTGGTAAAGCGGAAAAATGGCCGCAGCTCAGCCTGTATGAAAAATATAATACGCTGGTGTGGGATCTGGTGTCCCATCTGTGGTTTTTACTGGTTCTGGTTATTTTAACCAGCCTCGGTTTAATTCTGTTTAAACATTTAAAACAGCGCGCCGCCTCGGCAGATAAAACCTTCTCACTGATAAAATTATCGGTACTTTTTCTGGGGTTTGGCATAATCTGGTCCGCCCTGCGTCGCCTTCTTCTCATTGCTTATCCGGCCATCCTCAGCGACGGGTTGTTTAATTTTACCGTAATGCAGACACTGCTTTATTTGCCCTTCTTTATGCTGGGTGCGGTTGCGTTTAAATACCCCGCTCTCAGACAGCGTTTCATTACCCCTTCTGTCGGTTGCTACATTGGTTCAGCGCTGGCGTTTACCGCCTATCTGCTCAACCATCGTTTTGGCAGCGGCGACGGCTGGATGTACGAAACAGAATGCCTGATTCTCATGCTGATGGGACTGTGGATGACTAACGTGGTTTTCTCACTGGGCCACAAATTCCTGAACTTCCATTCGCCGCGAGTGACCTACTTTGTTAACGCCTCGCTGTTTATTTATCTGGTGCACCATCCGCTGACGCTGATTTTTGGCGCTTATATTACGCCTCACATTACGTCTAACACGTTGGGCTTTTTCGCAGGCCTGGTGTTTGTCATCGGTATCGCTGTCGTTCTTTATGAACTACACCTGCGCGTGCCGCTGCTGCGCTTTCTGTTTTCTGGCAAACCGCAGACAAAACGCGTCAGCGCCCCGGTATCAGGCCAGTAGCCAGACGGCTACGCGCGCAGGGCATCCCCTGCCCTGCTGCGCATCCAGTCGATAAAGCTGCGCTGCCTGGCGCTCATATGCAGATTTTGTCGCCATAGCAGATATACCGGGCGCGGCGCAGGCAGGCTCTGTTCCAGTAACGCCACCAGTCGCCCTTCACGCAAATCGTCGGCCAGCAGCAGCCGTGGCTGCAAAATGAGACCGGCCCCTGCCAGTGCAGCACGGCGCAGCGCCTGCCCATCATTACAGGTAAACGTGGCGTTATCCGGCCACAGCGGCACATCGCCACTGCGCCAGACGTTGTGCTTATTCCAGCCTGCGTAGCGCAGACAGCGGTGGGCCGACAGCGCGGCAATATCTTGCGGGACGCCCGTCTGTGCCAGATACTCCGGCGAACCGGCTATCACCATCTGGTATTCGCCGAGCTTGTGCGCCACCAGCGGGCTGTCCGGCGCAGGCTCACCGATACGAATCGCAAAGTCGAAGCCTTCGGCCACAATATCCACAAACCGGTCGCTCAAGGAGAGCGTGATATTGACGTCGGGAAAGTGGCCTTGAAATTCGCTGCATAAACCGGCAATAACGCAGCTACCCAACGTGGAGGGCGCGCTGATGTGCAGGCTCCCGGCCGGGAAGCGACGCTGGCTATCAATGCGGTTATGCGCCGCACGCAGGGTCGCCAGTACATTCAGACTTTCTTCATACCAGACCTTGCCGCTTTCGGTCAGATGCTGACGCCGGGTGTTGCGTTGCAGCAGCGTGGTTTGCAACTGCGCCTCCATTTGCGCCACCAGCTTGCCGACCATCACCGATGAGATATCCAGCCGTTTCGCCGCGCCAGCAAAACTGCCGCTTTCCACCACGGCGATAAACACTTCCATTCCACGTAGCGTATTCATGATTGCAAACTTTTGATTAGGGATCTCGCAACAGTTTGGCCGTTTATCCGGCAATTGCAATCCTTCAGGATGGAATCTGACACCATGAGCGGAGACGACATATGAAAGTGATGGTTATTGGCGCCAGCGGCACCATTGGGCGCGGCATTGTTGATGAGCTATCCCACGACTGCGATATTATTCGCGTAGGCAAAACACAGGGCGATCTGCGGGTCGATTTAACCGACTCCGCAAGCGTAAACGCGCTGTTTGCCCGCAGCGGCAGCGTTGACGGGATAATTGCCGCTACCGGCAACGTGTATTTTGGCACTCTGGAGGAGATGAGTGACGCTCAGTTCGCATTGGGGCTACAGGACAAGCTGCTGGGGCAGGTGCGGCTGGTGTTGACCGGTCAGCGCTACCTTAAGCCCGGCGGCGCCTTTACCCTTACCACTGGGATCCTGACGCAGCAGCCAATTCGCACTGGCGTGAACGCCACCACGGTAAATGCCGCGCTGGAAGGGTTTGTGATGGCCGCGGCCAATGAGCTACAGCACGGTCAACGCATTAATGCCGTAAGCCCGACGGTGCTCACCGAAGCACTGGATAAATACGGCGCGTTTTTCCCCGGTTTTGAAAGCGCCCCTGCGCGCCGCGTCGCGCTGGCGTATCGTAGAAGCCTGATGGGAGTGGAAAGCGGCAAGGTGTATCGCGTCTGGTAACCGCGGCGCTGGCGGATAACGCCCGCGCCCTACAGCAGCCACTCCACCGGCAGACGCGCGGCAATACGCACCACCAGCCGCTGCCAGAAGCGCGTCTGCGGTTCCTTTTTTAGCACCACCTCTTGCTCACCGTGGCGCTCAATCCAGTTTATACGCCGCCATTTATCCAGCCGTAGCTCCCACGCCGCTGCCGCGCGGCTGTGGGTGAAATGTTGGTGAATGGTCTGCGCCAACTCGCGGCTCTCAATCACAAACCCCATTTCGGTGTTGAGCATGGCCGAGCGTGGGTCAAAATTAAACGAGCCGATAAAGACTTTATCACCATCGACACTGAAGGTTTTCGCATGCAGGCTGGAGCCGGAGTTACCGGTAAGGCCGCGGTCATGGGGAGCGTCATTACTGTGCTGTGGTTTTAGCTCAAACAACGCCACACCGCCGCGCAGCAGCCTTTTGCGCCAGCGGGCGTAACCGGCGTGCACCACAGAGACATCGTTCGCCGCCAGGGAGTTGGTGAGGATAGCGATTTTGACCCCGCGCCGCGCCAGCATCAACAATTGCGCCACGCCGGAGCGCGTAGGCACAAAATATGCGGAGATAATATCGAACTGAGAGGTTGGCTCACCAATTACTTTAATCAGGCGTAGCCCCAGCAGCGAACGTAGACGCGCTTTGCCCTCCCCTTTACGCGGATCGTCACTCAAAAGACGCGTGCGCGCCCAGATAGTGTCGAGTTGCCCGGACTCAAGCTGGTTCACAAAACGCGACGTGCGCAGGCGCTCAAGATAGCGCTGCGCCATCGGGGTAGAACGCACGTCATGCGGCAACTCCACACGCCGGGTCAGTTCATCTTCACTGATATCCAGCACCTGGGCGAGTGCGGCTACTGAGCCAGACTGCCAGTAGCGCTCAAAATCTTCACACACGTCGGCCACCACCGGGCCAATCGCCAGCACATCCAGGTCGGTAAATAACGGTTGCTCGCCGGTGCCAAAATAGGCATCCCCCACGTTGCGCCCGCCGACAATGGTGGCTTCACCATCAACGGTGAAACTTTTATTGTGCATGCGCCGGTTCAGGCGGGCGAAATCGGTGAGATAACCCAGCATACGCAACGAGCGAAAGGAAAAGGGGTTAAACAGGCGGACTTCAATATTAGGATGGGCATCCAGTAGGCGCAGAATATTGTCCATGCCAACGGTGTTATTATCATCAAGCAACAGGCGAACCTTCACGCCACGTCTGGCGGCGGCAAGCAGCGCACCAAACAGTAGCCGCCCGGACATATCGTCTTCCCAGATGTAATACTGCACATCCAGGGTACGCTCTGCCATACCGGCCAGCTGATAGCGGGCAGCAAAGGCGTCCAGGCTGTCGTCGAGCGGATGAATGCCACACAGCCCATCATGGCGTGCCGCCTCGGGCGCAATGGCGCGCCCCAGGCGCGTGGCATGGTCGTTACTCTTCAGTGGGCTGCGCCAGCAGGCGTCTGTAAAGTCGGGCGTTTTCTTCGTCATAGCAAACGAAGTATACGTGCTCCGGTTGACGGTGTGTCCGCAGAAAATGCGCCACGGTATTCAGGGCGATTTCTGCCGCTGCGGGGCGTGGGTAGCCATACGCTCCCGTGCTGATAGCCGGCAACGCCACGCTGTGAAAGTCGTTATCGCTCGCCAGTTGCAGACTGTTGCGATAGGCGCTCGCCAGTAGCATCTCTTCGCCTTCGCTCCCTCCGCGCCACACCGGGCCAACGGCATGGACGACCGCCTTCGCGGGTAAATTGCCTGCTCCGGTGATTACCGCCTGTCCGGGTGGACACTCCCCTTGTCGTTGATACACTTCCCGACACTCAGCCACCAGCGCAGCACCCGCCGCCCGGTGAATGGCGCCATCAACGCCACCGCCGCCCATTAGCGTACTGTTGGCGGCGTTGACGATGACATCCACTCGCATCTGGGTAATATCCCCTTCGATAATGCTGATTCGCTCTTGCATGATTCCTCCTTTACCCTTTCTTTAGCATAGTCTGCACCGCAAAAAGTAAAACGCCCTGCAAAGCAGGGCGTCCGGGGGAAAGGCTCGTCAGAAATCTATCGATGTCGAAGCATTAGCCACAGGCCAGCATAATGCTTATTCATCTTGCGCTTGCTCGTCCTGCTCTGCCTCTTCCTGCAACTCTTCCCACATCGCGTTGACCGCCTCGCGGCTCAGTTGAGCGAAGGTGCGCCAGAATGCCGAAGTCGCGTGGGCTTCAACTTTACCGAGAAAAGTTTCATGCCACGGCAGAATAAACTCAGCAAAGAGCTGCTCCAGCGCCTCGCTTTCCTCCTCTTTACGCTGATCTTCAAGCCAGGACGCTGCAAGCAGTAGCGCACCAAAGCTGTCTGTCGGGCCTTCGCCGAGCGGCATACCGAGCGCGTTAAGAAACTGCCTTACGTCGCCTTCATGGCTGCCTTCAACCCACGCCGAGCGGTACGGCGGCACGCTGCATGCGTCACCGATAAACAGCGCATTGTAATCTGCCGCCAGCTCGCGTACATCACAGTTTTTCTGCAAACGAGCCAGCAGGTCATCTTGCTCAAGTGGCCAGTGTTGCGCGAGTTTACCTTCGCGAATGAGGGTATACAGCGGCTCCAGCAGAGGATCCTGCGGCTGGCGGTGATAAAGCGAGCCGAGGATGCGGCAGATAATAGAAAACTCGTTCATCAAAAAATTTCCGTTTCAGTTCAGAGTGCCGACAGTTCAAGGATCGGCGCTTTGCCGCGCGCTTCCAGGAAGTTCAGCAGGCGGCGCGGCGAGACGTTAAGAATACGATCTTCGGGGAATTCTACTTCATCAAGAATTTTACGGCACGCGTTGAACTCACCCAGCGTAAACGCCGTGTGGGAGTCCGAGCCAAGCGCCAGCCAGCCGCCGGCATCGCGCACGGCCTCGGCAATAGCGCGACAGTTCGGCGCACTGCCGACGCGCGAGTGAGTAAAAGAGGAGTTGTTAAGTTCAAGCGCGACCTGATATTGCGCCGCCGCTGCGGCAATGGCGGGAATATCTACCGGGAATTTCGGATTGCCGGGGTGACTTATAATGTGCACGTCGCCGTTGGCCATTGTGGCAATCATCGCCTCGGTATGGCTCGCTTTATCCTGCGGCGGGAAAACCGGCTCGTGAAAGCCTGCAATAATGAGATCCAGGGCATCCAGCATGGGACCTGTGCAGTCAATTTCGCCTTTGGTATTTTTAATGTTGGCCTCAATGCCGCGCAAAATACCTACGCCATCGACCATTCGCGGCCAGATTCGCATATTGATGAAGTGCCAGTAGTGCGGCGCATCTGCCATATCCGGACCGTGATCGGTGATAGCAAAAAGCGAGATCCCTTTCTCTTTGGCAACCGCAATATAGTCATGAAGCGTACTGTAAGCATGGGTACTGGCGACGGTGTGCATATGCAAATCAACGGGGTACATCATTGTTCTCCTCAAAGGCTTTTCGTGCGCGAAGCTGCGGTTCAGTAACCGCGCTGTCTGTCTACCAGGCCGCCGGGGGACATCCCCTGCTCCAGTTTAGCGATGGCGGCGGCAATCCACTCCACCGCCTGTGGCGGGCGCGTTACGGCGCCAATATGTGGCGTGATGGCCACTCGCGGATGCGCCCAGAGCGGGCTGTCTGGCGCTAACGGCTCCGGAGAAAAAACATCCAGCGTTGCGCGGCTGAGTTTACCACAGTCGAGTGCTGCCAGCAGGTCATCCACCACCACGTGAGCACCGCGTGCCACGTTCAGCACATACGAGCCCTGCGGTAACTGCGACAGCAGCGCGGCATTGATTATGCCAACCGTGTCTGGCGTGCTGGGCAACAGGTTAATCAGCACCCGACAACCGCTTAGAAATGCTGGCAGTTGATCATTACCCGCAAAACTCTTAACACCGGGATAGTTTTTCACCGAGCGGCTCCAGCAGCGCACCGGAAAATCCCATGCCCGTAGGCTTTCTGCCACTTTTGCTCCCAGCACGCCCGCACCAAGGATGCCGACGGTAAACGTCTCTCGCGGGTATTCTTCCAGCGGCTGCCACTGCGCCTGTGCCTGGAGCGCCTGATAATCATCAAAGCGGCGAAACCAGCGTAGTACCTGGCTTACGGCATATTCCTGCATCTGCTGCGCCATGCCCGTATCTTCAAGGCGAAACAGTGGGACATCTTCACGCAACATGCCCGGGTGTGCACGCAGGCGCTCGAGAATGGCGTCGACACCCGCCCCCAGCACAAATACGCCCTTGAGTTTGCGGCCCTGTAGCATCTCCACCGGCGGTTGCCACACCAGCGCGTAATCGGCGTGACCGTCATCTCCCGGTTGCCAGACGCGTACCCGCGCCTGCGGCAGCGAGTGCGCTAACAGTTCACTCCATTCACGGGCGTCAAAGGACGGATGCCAGAACAAAATCTCCATGTGCTCTCCAGGTCTAATTGGCGCTAAGCCATTGCTCTTAATGGTTAAGCGTACAAACGGCGTGCGCTGCGATCCACTTTTTCCTGATGCTTTTTGCCCTCGCACTATCAGTGTGCCGCTGTATTTTTACGCATGACGCGTACTTTTAGCGCTTGAGTTGTGTTTTTTAGCGCCAGATTGCGTGAAGTTTGGCTGAACACATTGAACAATAATAAATTTGCGTTGACGGCTTCGGGGCTTTCCCCTACATTAGCGCCCGTTCTCACTGCGGTGTGAGCGACAATATGGTGAGGTGTCCGAGAGGCTGAAGGAGCACGCCTGGAAAGTGTGTATACGGCAACGTATCAAGGGTTCGAATCCCTTCCTCACCGCCATATTCTGAGTAAAAAAGCTCGCTGAAAAGCGGGCTTTTTTATTGCCTGAGGCTTGGGTGAGGAAGGGTGAGAAGCCTTGACCAGGGTTCGACAACAGGCGCAGCCTGTTGGACAGACGCCGAGCCTGCGAGGCGGCTGCCCGAAGGGCGAGCGTAGCGAGTCAATCCCTTCCTCACCGCCATATTCTGAGTAAAAAAGCTCGCTGCAAAGCGGGCTTTTTTATTGCCTGAGGCCTGGGTGAAGAAGGGTGAGAAGCCTTGACCAGGGTTCGACAACAGGCGCAGCCTGTTGGACAGACGCCGAGCCTGCGAGGCGGCTGCCCGAAGGGCGAGCGTAGCGAGTCAATCCCTTCCTCACCGCCATATTCTGAGTAAAAAAGCTCGCTGCAAAGCGGGCTTTTTTATTGCCTGAGGCCTGGGTGAGGAAGGGTGAGAAGCCTTGACCAGGGTTCGACAACAGGCGCAGCCTGTTGGACAGACGCCGAGCCTGCGAGGCGGCTGCCCGAAGGGCGAGCGTAGCGAGTCAATCCCTTCCTCACCGCCATATTCTGAGTAAAAAAGCTCGCTGCAAAGCGGGCTTTTTTATTGCCTGAGGCCTGGGTGAGGAAGGGTGAGAAGCCTTGACCAGGGTTCGACAACAGGCGCAGCCTGTTGGACAGACGCCGAGCCTGCGAGGCGGCTGCCCGAAGGGCGAGCGTAGCGAGTCAATCCCTTCCTCACCGCCATATTCTGAGTAAAAAAGCTCGCTGCAAAGCGGGCTTTTTTATTGCCTGAGGCCTGGGTGAGGAAGGGTGAGAAGCCTTGACCAGGGAACGACCACAAGCGCAGCTTGTTGGACAGACGCCGAGCCTGCCTGCGAGGCGGCTGCCCGAAGGGCGAGTACCACGAGTCAGTCCCTTCGTTACAGTCCCAAAACTCCCCTTCTTTACCCAAAATGCATGCACTTTATTCCCTTTGCTCACCGCGTAACCGAACGCACTTCTACCAGGAAAATTATTCTTGACCGGAAAGGTCTGACTCCCTATAGTAGCGCCCCGTTGCCCGCCTCAGGCGAGTGACAAACAATTTGGTGAGGTGTCCGAGAGGCTGAAGGAGCACGCCTGGAAAGTGTGTATACGGCAACGTATCAAGGGTTCGAATCCCTTCCTCACCGCCATATTTTTTAAGAGAGCCTGAACTCACGTTCAGGCTTTTTTATTGCATATTACACGGACAGGAAGGGTGAGAAGCCTTGACCAGGGTTCGACTACAAGCGCAGCTTGTTGGACAGACGCCGAGCCCGCGAGGCGGCTGCCCGAAGGGCGAGCGTAGCGAGTCAATCCCTTCCTCACCGCCATACTTTTTAAGAGAGCCTGAACTCACGTTCAGGCTTTTTTATTGCATATTACACGGACAGGAAGGGTGAGAAGCCTTGACCAGGGTTCGACTACAAGCGCAGCTTGTAGGACAGACGCCGAGCCCGTGAGGCGGCTGCCCGAAGGGCGAGCGTAGCGAGTCAATCCCTTCCTCACCGCCATATTCTGAGTAAAAAAGCTCGCTGCAAAGCGGGCTTTTTTATTGCCTGAGGCCTGAGTAAGAAAAGGTGTGAAGCCTCAACCCGGGTTCGGCCACAAGCGCAGCCTGTTGGACAGACGCCGAGCCAGCAAGACCGTTTCCCGAAAGGCGAGTAACGCGAGTCAATCCCCTGCGCTCACACTAACTACATCAGCCCTCTCAATATATTCAGCCCCTGCCCCACAAAAAACCCGGGCTTACGCCCGGGTTCATGACCGCATTAATCGCGCCAACGCACTCAGCTGTACGCCATCAGCGCTCGCTGGCACAGTTCGGAGCGCACGCAGTCCTCTTTGCTAAACCGGACCACGCTCACCATATCGTCATCATCAAAGCGTGCCAGCGCGTCACCCAACCCGGATAGTACTCCGGATGGCAGGTCGCACTGGGTGATGTCGCCGTTGACTATGACGGTGACATTCTCCCCGAGGCGGGTCAGGAACATCTTCATCTGCGCCGCGGTGACGTTCTGCGCCTCATCCAGAATCACCACCGCGTTTTCAAAGGTACGTCCGCGCATATAAGCGAACGGCGCAATTTCAACCTTGCCAATTTCCGGGCGTAAGCAGTACTGCATAAACGACGCTCCGAGCCTGCGCACCAGAATGTCGTAGACCGGGCGGAAATACGGCGCGAATTTTTCCGAAATATCACCGGGCAAAAAGCCGAGGTCTTCATCGGCCTGGAGCACCGGGCGCGTCACAATAATCCTGTCAACGTCCTTATGAATCAGCGCATCGGCGGCTTTTGCCGCGCTGATAAACGTTTTGCCACAGCCTGCTTCCCCCGTAGCAAAAATCAATTTCTTACGCTCTATTGCCTGCAGATAGCGCTCCTGAGCTTCATTGCGCGCCTCGACAGGCGAGTTATCACGGCAATCCCTGGCCATACCGATAGCTTCTACGCCGCTCATTTGCACAAGCGAGGTGACCGATTCTTCCTCACGCTGCTTGTGGCTGCGTGAGTCTCGCCTCAGCAGACGTTTCGCTTCGCGACGAGCTTTGATCACTGCTTTCTGTCTTCCCATGGATGGCACCTTGATGAGTTGGTTTACATGACACGCAGCGCCTACAGGCGCGCGTTGATGCGCACAAACAGATGAGGGTTGGCTTCCTTTTAAGCCATTAACTGCCGGTTTTTTTAACGCATGCGAGCTGCATACGGCATGGCCGCAGGCGTCGGTTTGATAATGGGATGTCGTGAAAGAAGGAAATGTAGCGGTGAAGAAAGTATTGCCGGTAGAGGAGCTACCCGGCTGGTTGGTACGGGTTATCTTTTTAACTTGCTGTCGAATACAGCACTTCGGCATCCGCGATCTCCACAGGTGAAACTTTATTCACAATTGAGAACTACCGCTCGTTATTAATTACATCAGAAGAAATCATTTTGACAACAAATTTTTCACCAAAACGTAACCAAAATAACGCACTCGCCTGCCACAGCGTTATCACACAACAATATTACAGAAATAAATCAGTAAGATAGAAAAAAACTAAATAACGCGCTACCACGCTCAAGAAAGTTTGAGTGGCTATTTATTAACCACTCAAACCCGGATAAATATCGGTGAATCAGGCTTCCAGCAATCCCTGAGCCAGATAGCGCGATGCATCAGGCACGCCTGGCAGCACAAAGAAATATCCTCCGCCAACTGGCTTCACATATTCTTCCAGCGCTTCGCCATTTAAACGTGTTTGTACCGCGATAAAGCCTTTTTCCAGGTCATGCTGGTAACACACAAACAGCAGTCCCATATCCAGCTGACCAGATTGGGTCGCACCGCGTGAGTAGCTGTAGCCCCGGCGCATCATCAAACTCGACTGCGTTTGCGGCGTGCGCGGGTTAGCCAACCGCATATGGCTGTCGAGCGCAATCACCTCGCCTTCGGGATCGGTGCTAAAGTCCGGCTCATCGTGCTCATGTTCCATGCCCAGTGGCGCACCGCTGGCCTTATTACGCCCGAAGATGGTTTCCTGTTCTTTGAGCGGTGTGCGGTCCCAGAACTCGACACGAAAGCGAATAATACGCACCGCCTGATAGCTGCCGCCTGCGGCCCATGCAGGCTCCTGCTGGTCAGGCGTCACCCAGATTACATTATCCATCAGCGACTTATCACAGCTGTCTGGATTTGCGCTGCCGTCTTTAAAGCCCAGCAGGTTAACCGGCGTTTCTTTGCCACGACTGCGCGCGGCGTGATCGGAAATAAAACCTTCGCGCTGCCAGCGCACGCTCAGTAAATCCGGTGTGTGCTTGATAACATCACGCAGCGCGTGAATCACCGTGTCCTGCGTATTGGCGCAAATCTGAATCAACAAGTCGCCGTGACACTGCGCGGCATCCAGCGCGTCGTTAGGAAAACGCGACATTTTTTGTAGCGTTTTTGGCCGGTGTGCCGCAAGACCAAAGCGTTCATCAAACAGCGAATGGCCAACGGAAACGGTCATGGTCAGGTTATCGGGCGCAATCGTTGGCCCGAGGATGCCGGAGTCCAGCGGCGGCATCTGTGGGTTGGGTGTTTCAGGTGCCGGGCCGCCAGCGGTCAAAAAGGCAATACGCGTTGTCAGCAGACGAAACAGGCGCTCAAGCTCACGCTTGTCTGCGGCCAGTACGTCAAACGCCACCACCATCATCGCCGCCTGTTGCGGGGTTAATATCCCCGCCTGATGCGGGCCATAAAATGGCTGCGTTTCATCGCGTGCGCCGGGAGCCAGCGTGCCGGGCGATGATTCGCCCGCTGCATGCGCCATGGGGCAGCCCCCCGCAACAGCGAGCGCGCCGCTCAGTACCCCTAATCCTTTGAGCAGACGGCGGCGTGCCGGTTGCGCCACGCCGTGAGTGAGTGAGTCATTCATACCGATTAATCCAGCCCGAGCGCGCCACGCAGCAGCGCCAGGTCCTCAGCGAGCGCAGTGATTGGCCCTTTGAGTGCATTGCGGTCAGCATCGGTCAGTTTGTCATAGCTTTCAAAACCGCTCTGGGTGCGGTATTTGGCAAGAATGGTCTCAACCTTGCTGAAATTGACGTCAACTTTTGCCAGCAGCGCAGCGTTATCTTTCGTCAGTTCCGGGCGCAGCAAGTCGACAATCTTTTTCGCGCCGTCAATATTGGCCTGGAAGTCCCATAGATCGGTGCGGCTGTAGCGCTCTTCTTCACCGCTGATTTTCGTGGCCGCCACCTCTTCAATCAGCGCCGCCGCACCACCCACAACTTTGCCTGGCGGGAAGGCAAGCTCACTAATGCGCTTTTGCAGGTCCAGCACGTCGTCGTTGAGTTGACTGGCATACTTTTCCATATCTTTGGTGGTGTTATCGGCAAACAGCGCCTTTTCCAGACGGTGGAAACCGGTGAACTGCGGGTCAGCCGCTTTCTGCTCGTAGTCATCTTCACGGGCATCAATGCTGCCATCAAGGTCAGAGAACAACTCAGCAATCGGCTCTATGCGCTCGTAGTGCTGGCGCGTCGGTGCGTAGAGCGATTTGGCTTTTTCAAGCTCACCGGCTTTAACCGCATCGGTAAATGCTTTAGTGCCCGCGACCAGCGCTGCCGTTTCAGCGCTGACATAGGCTTTGTACTCGGTAATGGTCGCAGACAGCGCCGCCAGGTCGTTCTTCGCTGCGGGCGCCTGCCCTGCCAGCGCTTTCACAATCAGCTTGCCTTTCGGGTTGGTGAGCAGGCCGCAGGTCATGTCGTACTCACCGGCTTCCAGGTTTGCGGTCATTTTCTGAGTAAATCCCGGCGCGATGTTTTCGCGTTCTTCAACAACCATCACGCCTTTGAGGATTTCCCATTCCAGCGCCTTCTGACTGTGGTTCTGAATAATAAACTGCGTTTTGCCCGCGTTAACCGTAAGCACCATTGGCTCACACTGTTTATCATTTACGGTGACCTTGACCTGTGCAATATCGGCGGCCTGCACGCTAAAAGCGCTGGCGAGCAAAGAGGCAACAGTCAAGTGCAGCGCGCTGCGGCGAAAAGTGGTCATAGATATCAGTCCTGATTGGTCAATGAGATAAGCAGGCGGCGACGGTGCGCCGCCGAAATCAGCGGCTGCCAGAAACCGCAGCCGGCGTTCGCGCTGGCAGCATAAACAGCACCAGAGCCGGAATTAAATACAGGAAGTACACGGCCACTTCGCTGACGCTCGGGCTTTCCTGGTAGCCAAAAATGCCCTCCAGCAGCGTGCCGGTCAGCGAGTGCGTTGAGAGCACCTCACTGAAGTTAAACGCTATCTGCTGGAAGTGATTCCACAGCCCCGCCTCGTGAAATGCGCGGATAGCCCCCGCAGCCAGCCCGGCGGCCACCAGCAAAATAAACAGGCTGCTCCATTTGAAAAAAGTGCTCAGGTTCAGGCGAACCCCGCCGTAATAAAGCAGAAAACCCAGCACCACGGCCGTTGCCAGCCCCAGTACTGCACCCACCGGCGGCCAGATTCCCACGTCCTGCCCAAACGCCGCCAACAGAAAGAATACGGACTCCAGCCCTTCGCGCGCGACCGCAAAAAACACCATCAGCACCAGCGCCCAGCCCTGGCCGGTACGGTGGTGCATGGCTTTATCCACCGCCTGCTCCAGCTCGCCGCGCACGTTGCGTGACACTTTGCGCATCCAGAACACCATGTACGTAAGAATGATGACGGCAATCACGGCCACGATGCCCTCAAACAACTCCTGCTCTTTTTGCGGAAATTCGCCGGTGGTTTCATTGATGAAGATGCCCAGCCCCAGGCACAGCGCGATGGCCAGAAAAACACCGGCCCACATCGCGCCCAGCCATTTAGCGTAGCCGGTACGTTTGAGATAGCTGGCAATCAGGCTGACGATGAGCGCGGCTTCCAGCCCTTCGCGCAACATAATGAGAAAAGGAACAAACACGGTGATGCCCCCGAAGCTGAACTAACGTCAACCGATGAAAAGAAATGTAAATTTTAATGATAGCGATTATCATTAGCAGAAAAGAAAAAACAAGGAAAATCTGCGTGGCGCAGACAGGTTAATGCGCAAATGCGAGGTGCCTCGGTGTTGTTACGCGATTGCGTTAACAAAAGCCGGTGCCATAGCGATCAGCCAAAACGACTCAGGCCCGCAACGCGGGCCTGAGAAGTGACTGCACAATACGGTTAGTCGGTCTGTAATTTAGACGGCGGCGCAGAGTGATAATGATCGTTAGCCTCGTTAAAGCGCTGCATCATCTCACGCGTTGGCGCTTTACCCAGCAGGCTGAACACCACAATGCCGATGCTGCCAAAGATAAAGCCTGGAATAATTTCATACAGGTCCAGCCAGCCAAAGTGCTTCCAGACAATCACGGTGACAGCACCAATAATCATCCCGGCCAGCGCGCCGTTGCGGGTCATGCGTGACCACAGCACCGAGAACAGCACCACCGGACCAAACGCGGCACCAAAGCCTGCCCAGGCATAACTCACCAGGCCCAGCACGCGGTTTTCTGGGTTAGCCGCCAGCGCAATGGCCACCAGCGCAACAACCAGCACCATCGCGCGGCCCACCCACACCAGCTCTTTCTGTGAGGCATTTTTACGCAGGAAGGCTTTATACAAATCTTCGGTAATGGCGCTGGAGCACACCAGAAGCTGGCAGCTCAACGTTGACATCACCGCCGCAAGGATGGCGGACAACAGCACACCGGCAATCCACGGGTTAAACAGAATCTGCGCCAGTTCAATAAATACGCGCTCGCTGTTCTGGTTAACGGCGGCCGCCAGTTGCGGGTGGTTAGTGAAGTAAGCAATGCCAAAGAAACCCACCGCGACTGCGCCTGCCAGGCACAGCACCATCCAGGTCATACTGATGCGCCGGGCGTGCACAATGGTGTGATGAGAGTCAGCAGCCATAAAGCGCGCCAGAATATGCGGCTGGCCAAAATAACCCAGGCCCCATCCCATCAACGAGATAATGGCGACAACGTTAAGCCCTTTGAGCATATCAATGTTTTCAATGCTCTTTTGCTTAATCACCTCGAGTGAATCCCCCAGGCCGCCCACGGCCAGAATCACCATCACCGGCGTCAGGATCAGCGCAAAAATCATCAGGCTTGCCTGAACGGTATCGGTCCAGCTTACGGCCAGGAAGCCACCGATGAAGGTATAAAGAATCGTTGCCGCCGCACCGGCCCACAGCGCGGTTTCGTAGCTCATCCCAAAGGTGCTTTCAAACAGACGCGCACCGGCCACCACGCCAGAGGCGCAGTAAATGGTGAAGAACACCAGAATGACCAGCGCAGAGATAATGCGCAACACGCGGCTTTTATCTTCAAAACGCCCGGTGAAATAGTCCGGCAGCGTCAGCGCATTGTTGTTCACCTCAGTGTGAACGCGCAGACGGCCCGCTACCAGCTTCCAGTTGATGTAGGCACCGACCGTCAGGCCGATAGCAATCCAGCTTTCAGAGATGCCGGCGATAAAAATCGCCCCCGGCAGCCCCATCAACAGCCAGCCGCTCATGTCTGAGGCCCCCGCAGACAATGCGGTGACGAAGCTACCAAGACTGCGCCCGCCGAGGATGTAATCGTCAAAGTTTTTGGTCGACCGCCAGGCGATAAACCCAATAAGAATCATGCCAAAGATGTAAATCAGGAAGGTCACCAGCATCGGCGTACTTGCTGTCATTCGTCTTCTCCACTTAATGTGTCCGGGCAGGTGTCACCCGGTAAAAACCGCCGGAACGAGGCAGCCTTTCTTGTTGTCGTTTGCGGTATAACCATCCTGCCGCAAGCCTTTTTTATTAACAATAAACGTAACAGATCATTTACATATAATGCCGTAGCGGAACAGTTTTATTTTCCACCAGGTTGCACTTGCTCACGCTTTTCGCAGTTGCACCGTCAAAAACCGTTAACCAGCGCAGAAAAATTGCCCTTCTCTGAGAACTGATGGGAAAAACATCCCGTCTGCGGCATAGCGCTTCTCATTCATTTTCAGTGTTGCAGACACGGTCACATTTAACACGGTTGCACAAAGTTGCAACATGATGGATATTTCGTGTCAAACACACTACACAAAATGAAAACAGGAGCTGACGGCATGGGGACGACGACCATGGGGGTAAAGCTGGACGAAGCGACCCGCGAGCGCATTAAAACCGCGGCATCGCGCATTGACCGCACGCCACACTGGCTGATTAAACAGGCGATTTTCAACTACCTGGAGCGGCTGGAGAATAACGAAACCCTGCCGGAACTGCCAGCGCTGTTGAGCGGTGCGGCTAATGAAAGCGACGAATCCGCGCCGCTTACAGAAGAAACTGCGCAGCCGTTCCTCGACTTTGCCGAGCAGATTCTGCCTCAGTCAGTCAGCCGTGCAGCCATTACCGCCGCCTGGCGTCGAGCCGAAACCGACGCCGTACCGATGATCCTCGAGCAGGCGCGCCTGCCTGCCGATGTCGCCGAGCGCACACACAAGCTGGCGCACCAGTTGGCCGATAAGCTGCGCAACCAGAAAACCGCCAGCGGCCGTGCCGGTATGGTGCAGGGGCTGTTGCAGGAGTTCTCGCTGTCTTCTCAGGAAGGCGTGGCGCTGATGTGCCTTGCCGAAGCCCTGCTGCGTATTCCGGATAAAGCCACGCGCGATGCGCTCATTCGCGACAAAATCAGCAATGGCAACTGGCAGTCGCACATTGGTCGCAGCCCATCGCTGTTTGTTAATGCCGCCACCTGGGGGCTGCTGTTCACCGGCCGCCTGGTCTCTACCCATAACGAGGCCAACCTGTCGCGCTCGCTCAACCGCATTATCGGTAAAAGCGGCGAGCCGCTGATTCGTAAAGGCGTTGATATGGCAATGCGCCTGATGGGCGAACAGTTCGTGACCGGCGAAACCATTGCCGAAGCGCTGGCTAACGCCCGTAAACTCGAAGACAAAGGCTTTCGCTACTCTTACGACATGCTTGGCGAAGCTGCCCTCACCGCTGCCGATGCCCAGGCCTACATGGTGTCCTACCAGCAGGCAATTCACGCCATCGGCAAAGCCTCCAATGGCCGCGGCATTTATGAAGGGCCAGGCATTTCGATTAAACTGTCTGCCCTGCACCCGCGCTACAGCCGTGCCCAGTATGACCGCGTGATGGATGAGCTGTATCCGCGCCTGAAGTCGCTCACCCTGCTGGCGCGCCAGTACGATGTGGGCATTAATATCGACGCCGAAGAAGCTGACCGCTTAGAAATCTCCCTCGACCTGCTGGAGAAGCTGTGCTTTGAGCCAGAACTCGCGGGTTGGAACGGTATTGGCTTTGTTATCCAGGCCTACATGAAGCGCTGTCCGTTTGTCATTGACTCGCTAATTGACCTTGCTACCCGCAGCCGCCGTCGCCTGATGATTCGTCTGGTGAAAGGCGCCTACTGGGACAGCGAAATCAAGCGCGCGCAGGTCGAAGGCCTGGAAGGCTATCCGGTTTATACCCGCAAGGTGTATACCGACATCTCCTATCTTGCCTGCGCCAAAAAGCTGCTGTCCGTGCCGAACCTGATTTACCCGCAGTTTGCCACCCACAACGCCCATTCGCTGGCCGCCATTTATCAACTTGCCGGGCAGAACTACTATCCGGGTCAGTATGAGTTCCAGTGCCTGCACGGCATGGGAGAACCACTGTATGAGCAGGTGGTGGGCAAAATCGCCGATGGTAAACTGAACCGCCCGTGCCGCATTTACGCGCCGGTCGGCACCCATGAAACACTGCTGGCCTATCTGGTACGTCGTCTGCTGGAAAACGGTGCTAACACCTCGTTTGTAAACCGTATTGCCGACGCTACGCTGCCCATTGACGAACTGGTAGCCGACCCCGTTGAAGCCGTTGAGAAAATGGCGGCACGCGAAGGTATGCTCGGCCTGCCGCACCCGAAAATCCCGCTGCCGCGCGAGCTGTACGGCAGCGACAGAGCCAACTCAGCAGGGCTTGATCTGGCTAACGAACATCGCCTTGCCTCGCTCTCTTCCGCACTACTGAACAGCGCAAGCCAGAAATGGCTGGCACTGCCGCAGCTTGAGGAGGCGGTAAGCGAAGGCAACATGGAACCGGTAGTTAACCCTGCCGATCCGACGGATATTGTTGGCTTTGTGCGTGAAGCCAGCGAAGCGGAAATCACCCGCGCGCTGGACAGCGCCGTCAATCAGGCACCTATCTGGTTTGCCACGCCGCCTGCCGAGCGTGC
Organism: Enterobacteriaceae bacterium 4M9; assembly: GCA_010092695.1. Taxonomy (GTDB): domain Bacteria; phylum Pseudomonadota; class Gammaproteobacteria; order Enterobacterales; family Enterobacteriaceae; genus Tenebrionibacter. The sequence continues at coordinate 3,232,651 of JAADJJ010000001.1, forward strand.
CGCCGTGCTGGACCGCGCTGCGGTGCTCATGGAAGACCAGACTCAAACCCTTATCGGCATTCTGGTGCGCGAAGCGGGCAAAACCTTCAGCAACGCCATTGCCGAAGTGCGCGAGGCCGTGGATTTCCTGCGCTATTACGCCTGCCAGGTACGCCATGATTTTGCTAACGAAACCCATCGCCCGCTCGGCCCTGTGGTGTGCATTAGCCCATGGAACTTCCCGCTGGCCATCTTTACCGGCCAGATTGCCGCTGCGCTGGCGGCAGGCAACTGCGTGCTGGCAAAACCGGCCGAACAGACGCCGCTGATTGCCGCTCAGGGAATTTCTATTCTGCTGGAAGCAGGCGTGCCGCCGGGCGTGGTGCAACTGCTGCCTGGGCGCGGTGAAACAGTAGGCGCCCGCCTGACCGGGGACGAACGCGTGCGCGGCGTGATGTTCACCGGCTCAACCGAAGTGGCTACGCTGTTACAGCGCAATATCGCCAGCCGTCTTGATGCCCAGGGCCGGCCAACGCCGCTCATCGCTGAAACCGGTGGCCTGAACGCCATGATTGTCGATTCCTCCGCGTTGACCGAACAGGTGGTAATTGACGTACTCTCGTCTGCGTTTGACAGCGCAGGCCAGCGCTGCTCGGCGCTGCGCGTGCTGTGTGTGCAGGAAGAAGTCGCAGAACACACGCTGAAGATGCTTAAAGGCGCCATGGCCGAGTGCCGCATGGGTAACCCAGGCCGCCTGACCACCGATATCGGCCCGGTCATTGACCTTGAGGCCCGCGATAATATCGAGCGCCACATTCAGACACTGCGCGCCAAGGGTCGCCACGTCTTCCAGGCCGCAATGGAAAACAGCCTTGATGCGCGCGACTGGCAAAACGGCACTTTCGTAGCTCCCACACTCATTGAGCTGGAATGCTTTGACGAGCTTAAGCGTGAGGTCTTTGGCCCGGTGCTGCACGTGGTGCGCTACCGCCGTGAAAACCTGAACGCGCTGGTTAAGCAGATTAACGACGCAGGCTATGGTCTGACGCTCGGCGTACACACCCGCATTGATGAAACTATCGCTCAGGTCACCGGTCAGGCGCACGTGGGTAACCTCTACGTGAACCGTAATATGGTCGGTGCCGTGGTTGGCGTGCAGCCGTTTGGCGGCGAGGGATTGTCCGGAACCGGGCCGAAGGCCGGTGGCCCACTTTATCTGTACCGCCTGTTAAGCCATCGCCCGGAAGGCGCGGTGCAGGTCACCCTGACGCGCCAGGACGCCGAGAAGCCGGTGGATGCCCAGATGAAGACGGCGCTGCAAAGCGCTCATCAGGCACTGAGCGACTGGGCGCAAAACCGTCCTGAGTTGCATGCCTTGTGCCAGGCCTTTGCCGAACGCGCCCAGAGCGGTACGCTGCGTCTGCTGCCTGGCCCTACCGGTGAGCGCAACAGCTATAGCCTGATGCCCCGCGAGCGCGTACTGTGCGTGGCAGACAACGAGCAGGACGCGCTGACCCAGCTTGCCGCCGTGACCGCCGTTGGCAGCCACGTGCTGTGGCCAGATGCTGACGTGCAGCGTGAGCTGGCGAAAAAACTACCTGAGGCGGTGAAACAGCACATCGCGCTGGTGAAACCTGACGCGCTGTTCAACCAACCCTTCGATGCCGTGATTTATCACGGGCATTCGGATCAGCTGCGCGAACTGTGTGAAAACGTGGCCGCGCGTGACGGTGCGATTGTCACCGTGCAGGGATTCGCCCATGGCGAAACTAACGTGTTGCTGGAACGGCTTTATGTTGAGCGATCGCTCAGTGTGAACACGGCAGCAGCAGGAGGTAACGCCAGCCTGATGACAATCGGCTAAGGCTTCGTTACAGTGAGAAGGCTCCTGCATCAGGAGCCTTTTTTCAAAGGAGCGTTATGAAATTTACCTTGCCTGTTATTGCTGGCCTCCTGCTGACGCAAACTGCGCTGGCGGCTGAGTGCAGCAACGCCCAAACCCAGCAGGAAATGAACACCTGCGCCGCTGCGGAATACCAGAAAGCGGACCAACAACTCAATGAAACCTATCAGGCCATGCTCAAACGAGCGAACCCCGCGCAGCGTGAATTACTCACTCAGGCTGAACAGGCGTGGATAAAAGTGCGCGATGCCGACTGCAAATTTGTCAGTTCCGGTGCCGAAGGCGGGAGCGCTGAAACGCTGGTACACAGCCAGTGCCTGACCGATAAGACCCGCGAACGTAGCAATTTTTTAAGCTCACTTGAGCAATGTGATGAAGGCGACCTCAGCTGCCCGTTACCGCCGGAAAATTAACGCGGGCGTATGCCCTCAAGAATAATGCGCTGAACATTTTCCACGGCCTGATGGAAAAAGGCTTCGTCCTGTAACGTCTGGCCGCAAACGGCCTCAATTTGCGTTGAAAAATCGGCGTAGTGCTGCGTCGTCGCCCAGATAGTGAAAATAAGGTGATGCGGATCCCTTGCTGCAAGTTTACCCGCCGCAACCCAGCTGCGGATAATGGCCGATTTTTCTTCCACCAGTTGACGCAAATCCCCTTCGAGCAGCGTTTTTAACAACGGAGCCCCTTGCAGCATTTCAAGGCAAAACAGCCTCGATGCCTGCGGATAGTCGCGTGATACCGCCATTTTAAGGCCAATATAATCGCCAATGGCCGCCAGCGGCTCCAGATCGTGACGAAATGCCCGCAGGGGAGCCAGCCAGATGTCCAGCAGGTCCTGCAACACCGCAACATACAGCGCCTCTTTGGAAGGAAAATAGTAAAGCAGATTGGTTTTAGACACGCCTGCCTTTTCAGCCAGCTTATCGAGGGTCGCGCCATGCAGCCCAACGCGAGAAAAAATATCCAGACCCGCACTGAGTATTGCCGCCTTTTTTGCCGCGCCTGTCTTCGCGCGCCGCCCGCCTGTCACTGCGCCTGCCACTATGCGTCCACTCCGTATCACACCGAATTGCAGGATAACAAATGGTGCTACACAGCTAAAGGCAGCGGGCGATGCAGACATAAAAAAACCGCCGGGAGATCCCGGCGGCAGGGAGTGAAGCGGTCACAGCGCTTGCGCGCACGAACCCGTCTTCCCGTCACAATTCATCAGCTACCGCTGCGTGAACCGTGGCTGTTCTTGCCCCCTTTCTTACCTGCTTCAGACGCACGTTGCGGGTCATTTTTAAAGTTCCCGCCGCTTTGCTGACCACCTTTGCGCCCTGCTGATGACGCTCTTTCACGATCTTCTGCGAAATTACCTGAACCACCACGATGATTTGCCATCTTGACCTCCAGAGTCGAGAATTGTTTAACATCACTTATTCAGTAACTGCAGATACTCTCAGTTCACGGCCAGCACTGATGCTGGTGTTTTCCGCGTAGACTTAAGCGTAGATCAGCACGTCAATATGGCAAAAAAATAGTAACACTTTGCAACATTCTGAGCGGATTCAGCAATATTTTGTTCCAGATAGTGCCATAACGTTCTCTTATGTCCGGCAAAAATCGGTGGCAAAAAAATGTGTCCTGATGCGACAAAATACCGTCTAACGCAGCGGCTTGCGGTAAATCATGGAAACGCGGCTCAGGTTTGCACTCTCGCCGCTACGGCGTATCTTTAAGTAAGTGAAGTCAAAAAAACTGTTCTCAATGACTCAAACGAGGAGTATGGATATATGGCAAAGGTACTGGTGCTCTATTATTCCATGTACGGACACATTGAAACGATGGCGCAGGCCATAGCAGAAGGGGCAAAAAAGGTGAGCGGCGTGGAGGTGACGGTTAAACGCGTCCCGGAAACCATGCCCGCAGAGGTGTTTGAGAAAGCCGGAGGCAAGAAGCAGGACACCCCCACGGCGACACCAGCGGAACTGGCAGATTATGATGCCATCATCTTCGGTACACCTACTCGTTTTGGCAACATGGCCGGGCAGATGCGTACTTTCCTGGACCAGACCGGTGGGCTGTGGGCCTCCGGTGCGCTCTATGGCAAGCTGGCGAGCGTTTTCAGTTCCACCGGCACCGGCGGCGGCCAGGAGCACACTATCTCCTCCACCTGGACCACCCTTGCCCACCACGGCATGATAATCGTGCCTATCGGCTACGGCGCTAAAGAGTTGTTTGACGTTTCCCACGTGCGCGGTGGTACGCCTTACGGCGCAACAACCATTGCCGGTGGCGACGGTTCGCGCCAGCCGAGTGAAGAGGAGCTGGCCATTGCACGCTACCAGGGCGAATACGTCGCCGGGCTGGCAGTAAAATTTAAAGGCTAAAATTTACAGGAGAATAATGATGCCAAATCAACAGTCAAAGGCACATCGCGTCGGTGAGTGGGCGTCTTTACGCAATACGTCGCCGGAAATTGCCGAGGCCATTTTTGAAGTGGCTAATTATGACGAAAAAGAAGCCGAACGAATCTGGGAAGATGGCAGCGATGACGTACTCGAACGCGCCTTTCAGAAAACCGATAAAGATGAACTGTTCTGGGGCGAGCAGACCATAGAGCGTAAAAACGTCTGACGCACCCGGCGTCCCCGGCTTACCGGGGACGCCACTTGCGCTTAACGTACCGCGTCGCGCATCACCTGTTCAAACTTATCCATCGGGCAGAAGCCGTTCGCATCGGTCGGGCAACCCGCTAACTCCAGCGTCACACGCTGCGGCGGGGTTTGCAGCGACAGCACATCGGCATTACGCAGCTGCTCGCTGCTCTGATAAAGATATTCCACCTTCATCAACTCACGGTTACCTTTAGTATCGTGCCAGCGCTCAAACATAATTTTGCCGCCGATAGGCGTGCGCTCGTTCTGGTTATGTAATGTGTAGGGCTTAAAGTCCAGCGCGGTAAGCAGTGACGCAATGTTGGAATCATGCCCCACCAGCAACGTTACCTTCGGTCCTTTCATCCCCTGTTCCACCAGCGCATTATTGATGTATTTCACCAGCGGAGCCGCCACGTTGCGCGCCACTTCTGGCGAGGTGAACAGCGTGTCCTGATAGCCGTTTTTCAGCTTTGACAGCAACTGCCACTGCTTATCACTTTTGATTTCACCCCAGGCAACCTGGTCAAGCGGGAAGCCTTCGTAATACTGAAGCGTGAACGCATCCACCAGCGAGTTCCCCACCTTCAGCGGTCCCTTTACGCCCGGCTCTTCGTTCAGGTTAGCGCTAAAGGTGTCTTTAGCGCTGGTCAGGTCGCATTGCGGCTTGTCTTTACATACCGGTGCCTGTTGGTAGTCCGCCACTTCTTCGAGCAGTTTATAGCTCTCATCAAGCTGCTCGCTCTGACGCTGTTTTTCCATTGCCTGTACGGCCGCCTGACTGAACGCCGCATCACCATTGGTAATAGAAGGGTTAAACGTGGGGTCCATTGTCCCCATCTTTTCCTGATGGTGTACCGGAATGTCACAGCCCGGGAATGCGCCGTTAATGAAGAACTGCGCGGTTGCCACCGTGCGTTGCAAACTGTTGGCGTAGGCATAAACGGCGTCTGGCGTCGGGCACTCTCCTACCTTCACCAGCCCCTGCTGTGCCAGCCACTCGCGCATGTAACGTCCCATGTAAACTTCCAGCACGCCGCCTTTGGTGGTGAGCTGCCCGCCGGGTACTTCCCACTGCGGCCAGCTACGCGGTGTGGCCTGCTCAAGCACGCTACCGTTGTTGGCAAGCGGGGCGCGCAGGTTGTGGCGGCTCATTAACAGAACCTGCTGGAGCGCATAGCCTTCTGGCGCATCCTGCGCCTGCTCTGCGGCGAACAGCGTTGGGCTTAACAACGCAGCGGATATCAGCGTGGCGACTTGCAATATCTTCATCTCTCGGTCTCCTTAACCGGCTTTTTCAGGCAAGGAAGTGTGCCAGAAATAGCGCAAAGCGCTTTTGCTGTATCTCGCAAAAACGGGAATTAACCTACTGAAGAGACGACGATTGTGGCAGGAAAACGGGCCGTGATGGCCCGTTGTATCGCGTTATTCTGCGCGTGGTTGCAACAGCGCGGCGACGGCGCGCACGTCATTACCGCTTGGCGACTGATGTATGCGCAGACCAAACTCATCAATCACGGCAAAAATATGATCGAAGATATCAGCCTGGATAGACTCGTACTCAAGCCAGACAACGGTGTTGGTGAAGGCATAGATTTCCAGCGGTAGCCCGGTGTCGGTCGGCTCAAGCTGGCGCACCATCAGCGTCATGTCTTTACGAATGCGCGGGTGATGCGTGAGGTAAGCATTCAGATAGGCGCGGAAGGTGCCAAGGTTAGTCATACGCCGCGCATTCAGCACTGAGCCTTCTTCTGCTGTGCTGTTCCATTCGCCTAACTCCTGGCTTTTGGCATCAAGATACGGGCGCAACAGACGGCTTTTGCGCAACCGAGCCTCGTCATCTTCCGACAAAAAATGCACGCTGGTGGTATCAATACGAATACTGCGCTTGATGCGTCGCCCACCGGACTGGGACATACCGCTCCAGTTTTTAAACGCATCGGACACCAGCGCCCAGGTGGGAATGGTGGTGATGGTGTTATCCCAGTTTTTCACTTTAACGGTGGTGAGACCAATATCAATCACCGCACCGTCGGCCCCGTATTTGGTCATTTCCAGCCAGTCACCGAGCTTGAGCATGTTGTTGGCAGAAAGCTGAATGCCGGCCACCAGCCCAAGAATCGGGTCTTTAAACACCAACATCAGCACGGCGGCCATCGCGCCAAGGCCGCTTATCAGAATGGCCGGTGATTTGCCGATGAGCAGCGAAATAATCAGGATGCCAGTCACTATCGCAGCCAGCAGTTTCACGCCCTGGAAAATGCCGCGCAGCGGCAGTTGCGCCGTTGCAGAAAAGCGGTGTGCGAATTTGAGCGCAATATCCAGCAGGGAAAACAGCGCCAGCAGCGTGTAAATCATTATCCACAGCTGGGCGCACAGGGAGAGGATTTCTCCGGCTTCGCTGCGGCGCAGCCACAGCAGCGACTGCGCGTTCACAATCACCCCCTGGAGAATAAACGCCAGGCGATGAAATAATTTATTTTCGGTAATAACCTGTAACCAAATCTTATTACTGGCCTTCGCTCGCCTTTCAAAAAAGCGCAATACCAGTCCGTGGAGAACCAGATGGACGACAATCGCCGTCACCAGGATAATTCCCAGCACGATAATAAGTGAAGTGGTTTGGTTTAACGTGACTCCATATTTCTGAGCAAAGACATTTAATTCCTGCATTACTACTCCTTATAAATTACGCCTTAATATCATGCCCTTTATATATAAAGCTTGCAAATCTGCGGCGTACCTCCTCAAATGTGTCAGAAAATAAACAGGGTTTACACTGAGCGCTATTTGTTCTGGCTTATGCTTATTCTGCTGCCCTGGGCAACAGAGCGCCCGGCACGTTCGGGTAGCGCCAGTCGGCTACGTTCTGTAAAATACGCATTCAACTTGCAACTTAAAGAAGATAGCGTCATGTCGGGTAAGCATATTGAGCGTGAAAAGCAAACCATCAAGCGTATGATTGCGCTCTACGCGCGACGCTGCCCGCACGCGCTGGCGGATCCTGCGCACTATCAGGCGCTCAATGCCTACGCGCAAAAACGACTTGAGCGCTGTATTTTTGGTGAGGAAAAACCCGCCTGCCGACGCTGCCCGGTGCACTGCTACCAGCCCGCCAGGCGTGAAGAGATGAAAAGCATCATGCGTTGGGCAGGGCCAGGAATGCTCTGGCGACACCCGCTGCTGACCCTGCATCACCTGATTGACGATCGTCGCCCGGCACCACCGCTGCCGGAAAAGTATCAAAAGCGCAAAAAAGAAAACACATAGCGAAACGCGCGCGCTGACGCTTTTGTGCATGCCTGTCGATTGCGTTTTGCCCCATCATAAACGCCCTTTTCCGTGTTGACCTTGTCAAACCGTCCTATGCAGCCTGATGAAATACTCGTTGCCACAGGGCCTGACTGAACCCGATTTAACGTGGTCGCTGAGAAAGAGACAAAAAGCGGTCAAACCGTGTTGCACAAAAAATTAAGCCGGGCTTTGCCCGGCTTATTTGTACAGCAGCGTGAACTTACTCGGTCACTTTCGCCTTCAGGTCCTGAGCACCCTGTTTGGTGCTATCCCAGGCTTTCCCGGACTCTTCTTTTGTTGCATTCCAGGCCTTTTCAGAGCCCTGCTTTGTTTTATCCCAGGCCTTCTCAGAACCTTCTTTGGTTTTGTTCCAGGTTTTCTGGGAGCCTTCGCTCACTTTACTGCTCAGGTCATCGCTCTTGCCTTGCGCAGCATGTTCAGATTTAAGTTGGAGCTCCTTGCCGCGGTTCTGCTCCTGGTGCAGTTTCTCTTTTGCGGTATCTGCACCTTTGCGCGCCTGGGCAACTGTGTCGTCACTGGCATGCGTGGTCGTTGCAGCAAAAACCGGAGCAGCAATCAGCAGGGCAGACAATGCGATAATTGTTTTTTTCATAGTTCCCTCATATGGCATAGATACATTGTTATCGGTATTAATAATGGCACATTGCGCCACGCCAAACGTTAAGAAAAAACTGTAAATGACCTGCAGCGGGAAATAAGCTGCTGCCAGACAAGTAACACCGGTATAATTAATAACCAGGAGAATATATTCTCTTCTGACTAAAAAGGTTGCCACTTACATATTGCAATACCTGCCTGCGTTATCGCCGCAGCCAACAAGGATAAAATACGTAAAAGGTTCTATATTTCACACTACGCAACTGATGCAGAGAACGCTACAATATGCAAATCAAAGGCCTGACAAAGTTTTTTTTCATACTGATTGTCGTTATCGTTTCACTGGCTTTTTTTAACATCCTGGCCCCCTGGTACTCCGCTATTTTATGGGCGGCCATTCTGGCTGTGATTTTCCATCCGCTAAAGAACAAACTTCGGGCGCGCATGGGCGAGCGCAACGGGCTGGCGTCGCTGCTGACCGTGGTTATCATCTGTCTGATTGTGTTCACGCCACTGGCACTTATCCTCTCCTCGCTGGCATTTGAAATTAACCTTGTCTACAGCAAGCTACAGCACAATGACACCCAGTTCCCGGTGGTAGTAGCAAACCTTATTAACCACCTTCCCGGCTGGGCGAAACAACTTCTGGCTGAGCATAACCTGGACAGCGCCGCGCAAATTCAGCGTCAGCTTTCTGCCGTTGCGCTAAAAGGCGGTCAGTACCTTGCCGGTAGCGCGTTTCTGATTGGTAAAGGCACGTTCGGCTTTACGGTAAGCTTTGGCATCATGCTGTATCTGCTGTTCTTTTTACTTAAAGACGGCCCTTATCTGGTGCGCCTGGTGATGGAGTCACTGCCGCTGACTAGCTTTGTGAAACACCACCTGTTCGCCAAATTCGCCGCCGTAGCCCGCGCCACGGTAAAAGGCACGGTCGTTGTCGCGCTGGTTCAGGGCCTGCTGGGCGGTATCGCGTTTTATATTGTTGGCATTGAAGGCAGTATGTTGTGGGGCGCGCTGATGGCGTTTTTGTCACTGGTGCCTGCTGTTGGCTCTGCCATTATCTGGGTGCCGGCAGCCATCTTCCTGTTTGCCACCCAGCAGCTGTGGCAGGGACTTTTTCTGGTGGGCTTCTTTGTCATTGTGGTCGGGCTGGTGGATAACATTTTACGCCCTCTGCTGGTGGGCAAAGACACCAAAATGCCTGATTACCTGATTCTGATAACAACCCTTGGCGGCATGGAAATCTATGGCGTGAACGGCTTTGTCATCGGCCCGCTGATTGCGGCACTGTTTATCTCCTGCTGGAATCTGCTGTCAGGCAGAGATCATGAAGGCAACACAGATGAAATTGACGAGGAGTTTATTGAGGAAGGTAAAAATCACCCGAATGGTGAAGGTTAACGCCGCATGTTGTGGCGGGGAGCGGCGCAATATCGCGCGCTCCCTTTTTGGCTGATGGCGTTAACGCATGGGCGGCGTGAATTTTGCGCGCCACGTTGTTGCCAGCAACGTTGACCGCCTTGCGTAAGCTACATACGCTGCACGCCAAAAAGCCTTCCCCCTATTTTCGCAGCCATTCTTCGTGCGCCCCCGGCCTTCCCGTCACGCGATGGAAACCTGATACAGAAACCCATCGCGCCCATCCAGGTAAAGTGCGCTAGCCTTCAAGCAACGCGGAAAGTCTTTTTTCCATTCCTACCAGGTTCTCCACTTTGTGCAGCAGGTTCTCGCGTTTAAGGCTGCCGGTCGCCGCATAGATATTCAGCATATCGCGCAGCGCTCTCGCCTCTGTAGCAATAGCCTGACTGAGTTTTTCAGCCTCAGTGAAAGCAGGATATTGCTGCAAAAATTTTGCAAAACAGAGTCGGGAACCCATTATGATGGCAAACACATTCGCCATACTTTCCATGCTGGATTTATCATTTTCCATTGCCGCAATATCGTCGAGGATAAGGAAATTATCGCAGCGCGCAGCCCGGCTTTGTGCAAACTGCGAATCCACAGCCACACCTGCCGCTTCACTCTTTTCATCCGGCAGCTTTTCAAATACCCGGATGACCTTTTCTTTCGAGGCATTACAAATTTCGCACAGATATTCAGTGGTGAAGGTAAACGTTGCCAGATGTCCGGATGAGACATCATCAATCGCCTGCCACTGCTCAGTTTGCGCGTCATAGGAAAGTAACGTCACAAAATGATTAATGTGCTTTTTATAATAAAACTCCGGCCGATGAGGCACTAAGAAAACATCGCAGGAGACCAGCACAAAGGAGTCCCGGTTAATACAGGCTACCAGCGTATCAATAATATCTTCAAAACGATGATAGTTAATTTCAGAGAATTTCACCCCGATATGCAGATAATCGTCGCGTTGCAGGCCGTCATAAAGGAAATCATAACGCGGTATTTTGTTCAGAAAGATTTGCTCTCTGATAACGTCAGTACTGATCTGCGCGTTATAAAACAGGTTTGCCGTTTTATAGCCCAGCGATTCTAACGCAACAATGCCCTGGCGCTGGGAGCAGTTGAGAAAATTTCGGTTGTAGACATCGCGTTCATAGTCAAACTCAGTCATGTTCGCTCCTGATGAGGTTATCTCTGTTGAGTCGTAACAGTGGCCGGCATGGCTGCCGCCAGACTCAGGACTTGCCCGCCGGTCAGCGGGCAAGTGAGCGTGAGGGGGTTACACTTTGCTGGCGGAATATTCCGCGCTGGTGGCAGGCGCGATGTCAGGCGCTTTCTTTTTCCGCATCCAGAAATTAGCCAGCAAAATAGACAAGCAGGTGGTGACAATAAACAGCGGCACCCAGAATGACGGCCAGCCTTTAGTGAACATTTCGATAGTCAGTGCAATCGCGGGAATAAAAGGCGTAATGATAGATACCCTGGGCGCACCCAGTTTCTGAACCGAATATTGCAATGCAAAGACCGGAATCACCACCGAGATAAACGCCAGCAGCAGTAATTTGAGCAGCATAAACGAATCCATGGTGGTAATGCCGACCAGTTCGCTTGCACTAATAGCACCGGTAACGATTAACAGCAGGAAAAAGCGGTTGCACAGAATTTCAAGCGTACTGGCACCGTAGTCGTACAGCTTTGCCGAGCGAAAAACATAAATACCCGCAGTGAGTCCCCCGGTCACCGCCAGGAAAACGCCAAGCCGTAACTCTTCAGCGGTAAAGTGGAACACGCCGTCGCCAGTGTAAAAGCGGAAAATCACCAGGGCTGCCAGGTTAATGGCAATCAGGAAAATACCCAACGCCCGCTTACTGAACACGCTGACTCGTCCGGCGAACAGCTCACACAGCAGCACGCCAATTGGCAATGAACCCTGAAACACCGCACATTCAATCGAGGGTTCAATTTTATACAGTGAAAGGAAGGCAAATAACCAGCTGGTCAGGGTTAACACATTTAATATTAACATCTCACCAAAAAAGACGCGGGTGAGCTTAAATACAGGCCCCCCGGACCTTTTTTGCAAAAAAACGAAGACGCAAAATGCCACAAACAGTGAAAAGAACGTCACCACAAAACCGCTGACACCGGTAAACGAGAAAGAAATCCATACCGCAGAAAGTGCAGTACAGATGCAGTACATAAAAATAGAAAATGGCGCAAGTAGCTTTCCAGAATTCATATCAACACTCTCTTTCATAACACCATAAATACGAATACAGCGGCGAGGCCATGCTATTTCTCAGCGCCATAATCAACCGTTTATCAGACGAACGGATGTGAACCGATAGCCTTCTCTGTTCACGCCTCATCGTCCCTTGCCATGTCATCATTAAACACATCACGTTATTATTGTTTTGCCAGCACCTTACGTTCAGACGCCGTTTGCCGAATTTTGCTAACCAAAAATTTATTCTGAAACGCCGCAGGCGAGATTAAGCGCCCCGTCAAATCACGATACTGACGCTGTAATTCGGGGTCGTTAAGTATGGTGCGAAAGGTCGATTTATGGCCTTCCTCATCTTTTGCTATCAGTGCATCAGCAATAATGCCGCGGGCATGAAAAGGGAAATAGTCATTAAACTGACGCTGATAGTGCTCAAGCGCCTGCGCCACATTGATAACGCCGTGTTGCATTGTCGCCTGCACCGCCTCACCCAGCATGGCAGCGGTTTGTAGCGCGAAACTGCACCCCACTCCGCTCATCGGGTCCAGTGACTGCACCGCATCGCCAATAAACGCAACCTCCTGGCAGACAGGCTGGCGCGTGAGATTTGGGTAATCCTGGTATCCCCTTACCGGTGTTTCGAAAACCACGTTATCCATCGCAGGCATGTCTGCAATTCCGGCAAAAAACGCCACCAGGTTATGCCTGACGTCCTGCTCATGCCACTGCTTTGCGGTCTCTTTACTGATGTAAGCGGACAACAGGGTACGGCCATTAATCAACGGATATAAAAACGCCATGCCGTTTTCATGGTGAGCGAAAAGCGAGCGGTTATCGGCAGGTGCATCAATGCCGCTGCAATAGGCAAAAAACGTCGCACGTTGATTCTCAAAACTCTGCTGCGCATTACCGAGCAAACGTGCCAGTGAGGACATTCTGCCGTCTGCCGCCACCAGCAGACGTCCTTCAATATTAAACGTTTGCTCGTCACTTTCGACGGTTAACACCCAACCTTGCGCGGTGCGTTGCACCTGCGTGACACTCTGCGCGTAACCAATTTCAACACCGCATTCCTGCGCCTGCTGACGCAAAGCCGGGTCCAGTACCGAACGCTCCAGGTTGAGTGCGCATTGGTCGCGCTGTGCGCCGTAAAACCCGTCAGGATCGATAACCCCCGCAGGCGTGATAAAGGTAGCCCGGGTGCGCACACTGTAAGCTGCATGCGCTAAATGAGGCATTCCCAGCAGGCTTAATACCGGCACCGCAGAAGGCTGAATGAAGTGGGTACACAGCTTTTTATAGGCTGACGCAGACGTCTGTTTTTCAATGACCCTGACCCGCAGCCCCAGCTTCGCTAACAGAATGCTGCAGGCAGCACCACTGGCGCTGCCCCCTACAATCACTACATCGTAGGTCATTGCACATCTCCCGTGTGGCACAGCACATCCTGAGCTACCGCCGCAGAAGTTGCCTGCGCCTCGCCAAAACAGGCTCCCATTGCCCGCTCCAGAATCATTAAGCCTGCCAGCAGCGTGTCCTGCGGGATGGTCAGTGACGGCATGATTTTAATGACCTGATCGCGATCGCCAGCACGCTCCACAATCATCTTCTCGGCAAAGCAGTGCTGGGTGATTTTCTTAGCCAGCTCGGGTGAATAAAGCTCAATGCCCTGAAACAGGCCGCGACCGCGAGTCGCTTTGATGAAATGGGGAAAGCGCAGCTTTATCTCTTCAAGCCACTGCTGAACCACCTGCTCCTGGCGAAAGATATGCTGGCTAAGGCTGTCGTCACGCCAGTAGTGTTCCAGCGCCGCTTTGGCGGTCACAAAGGCCGAGGTATTGCCACGGAAGGTGCCATTATCCTCACCGGGATTCCACTGGTCCCACTGCGGTTTAAACAACAGGAGCGAGAAAGGCAGACCATAGCCGCTCAGGGATTTAGACAGACACACCATATCCGGTTGAATACCGGCAAATTCAAAGCTGAAGAAGTGGCCAGTACGCCCGCATCCGGCCTGAATATCATCAATAATGAGCAAAATATCGTGGCGCTGTAGCAGCGCATGCAGACGCTGCAACCAGGCTTTTGATGCCACATTAATGCCGCCTTCACCCTGTACGGTTTCCAGAATCACGGCGGCAGGAATATCCATGCCTGAACTGTTATCCGTTAACAGCTTTTCGAAATAGGCAATGGTGTCCAGCCCGTCGAGATAGCCGTCATATGGCAGCCGGAATACATGCGAGTCAACCGCGCTCTGTCGGTTGTCCCGGTTGCCCGTCAGCCCCAGTGCGGTATTCGACATGCCGTGAAAACCGTTGGTGAACGCCACCACGTTGGTGCGGGCTTTCACTTTGCGCGCCAGTTTAATCGCGGACTCCACCACGCTGGTGCCGGTCGGCGACGTAAACTGCATTTTGTAATCGAGCTTACGCGGTTGCAAAATGATGGTGTTAAAGGCCGTGATAAATTCCGCTTTGGCAACGGAATGCATATCCAGAGCAGCCTGGATGCCATCTGCCGCCAGATAGGCGATCAGCGCCTCTTTCAGGGTCGCCGGGTTATGACCATAATTGACCGCGCCCGCACAGCTGAGAAAATCGAGCCAGGCGTTGTCATGCTGATCGTAGAGATAGCATCCTGACGCCCGGTTAAATACCGCCGGGAAATTACGGCAATAGCTTCTGGCCGACGACTCATACTCAGAAAAGAGGTTAAGCGCCAGGTTGTTTTCAGATACTGTCATAGCAATTCCTCTTTATGGGTTCAGGCCAGAGCCGCGTTTTTAGAGAGCTGTTGTTCCAGGGACTGCAAAATTTCTTGTGAGCGCAACGACAGCAGGCTGAAAGAACCCGCATCACCGTAACCGTGTGACGATTCACACAACCCATTGAGAAATAACGGGGGCAGTTGTTCGTGCGCGCTGGCAGACGTCAGGCTGTAATCGCGCTCCAGCTTAAGAAAGCCGCCGTCATTATTTTTCGCCAGCAGCGGGTAAAGGTCGGTGAGCAATGGCGGGCACAGTTCATCATTCTCGCCATTACCAAAATTACGAAACCCGGTTGCCAGCACAATGCCATCGATGTTCTCCAGCGTATTTTCCTCGCCGGTGTTCACTTCCCGAATCTGTAACTGGCAGTGGTTTTCATCCTCGCTGTAATGCACTATTTCCTGACAGGACCAGATTTTCACCGGCGTTTTTCCCTGCAATTTATCTTCATACATGCCCACATAGAGCTGATGAATCACATCCTTATCGGCAGCCGAGTAATTCGTGAAATGCAGATGCTGGTTCAGGCGTTTTTTGCCGCTCTCAGAGGCATTGAAATAGTAATCAACGAACTCCGGGAAATAGACATGGTCGCTAAAAGGACTGGTATCTTTAAGGCGGAATCCATAACCACGCTGGACATTAATAATCTCTGCATCCGGGTAGTTTTGACGTAAGTGCAAAATAATTTCCACGGCACTCTGGCTTCCCCCAACAACGGCAATGCGCGTTAGCGGTTTTTTCTCATTTAACTGTTGAAGCGAGGTTAAATAGCGGGTCAGATGAAAAATACGCCACGGATGGGCTTTTTCAAATACCGTTGGGATCATCGGCGTGCGGCCCGGAGCCACAACCACCGAGCGCGCGAAGTACACCGCATTATTATCTGTTTCAACGCGATAATACTTTTCGTTGTTATGGGTTATCAGCGTCAGTTTTTTTACGCTACGGCCGTAGGCAACCTGGTGGGAGAAGAAATGGGCCACCCATTGCACATACTCAGCAAACTCGCGACGTAAAGGAAACTCCAGCCCCAGGTTGAGGTGTTCGAACAAGCGGTTATGTTCGAATAAGAAATTAATAAAGGTATAGCGACTGCGGGGATTACGGGGCGTCACTAAATCACGCCCTGGGTTATTCTGGATGTCGCTTCCCGACAACAGCATTTGTGGCTGCCACTGCGTTTTGGTATTACGTTCCAGGAAAAGACAGCGTCCGTTAAATTGTGATTCTTCCATCGCAATAGCAAGCGCAATATTGGCAGGGCCAAAGCCGATACCAATCACATCATACAACTCGTTGTTGAATGCTTCATTATCAATGGATACAGACATTTCCTTTCCCTCAATTCAAAAAGTCACTGCTCGATTTCTTCGGCATTGCCGACATAATCCCAGCGCGAGATAAGCTCGCCCCTGAAGGTTAAAACCTCAAAAATTCGGCTCTGGTATGCTTTATTGTTTTCACGATGGCGATAACACGCACTCACCTCAACGCACACCGTATTGCCCTGGGAAAGCACAATGCGTTTATCTAACTGGTAATCCGCTAATACCTGATAGCGTGGCGTAAGAAATGACAGCAGCGCCTCTTTACCCCGAATAATTTCCAGTTGGTTATATGCCACTTCCACATCGTCAGTAAAACAGGAGGCAATTAACGCCATATCAAGCGTGCGGAATTTATCGCGCACGACACAGACGCGTTCATCATAATCTGAATGCATAATTTTTATTTAAATATGAATAAGAGATTAAACACACACTTTATATCCGCATTATTACCGGAGTAATAATGCGGATTTTATTGTCGGTATCCGGTGACTCAGCAACCGCAGACTATGGGCGTTCCTTCTTTCCCCTCGAAACCTTCTGTGGAGTAACCATCACGCTTCCACCAGTCCAGCCCGCCCAGTAACTCTTTGACCTGAAAACCTAACGTCATCAGTTTCATCGCCGTTTTGGTTGAAGCATTGCAACCAATTCCATCGCAGTAGCAGATGTACAATTTCGTTTTATCTAAATGCTCTGTGTTATTAAAACAAATCTCTTTATGCGGCTGGTTAATTGCACCCGGAATATGTTCTCGCTGATAAGCCTCTTTACTGCGGCCATCAACCACAACAACATTGTCGTTATTTTTTAACGCCAGATACAAATCCCATGAGTCGGTCTCATAGGCTAATTTTTTTTGATAATAAGACAGCTGTTCAATTGATGACATAATAACCTCACTGTTTACCGATAAATGTGTGCTCAGCATCCAACGTCCTGGCAATGTGTTCAACGGCCTGACGGGAACTGGCAAGTTTGCCAACGTAAAGACAAAAATCGTGGGGCAGCGCCGGATGATGGTGATGCTGCAACGCCCTTCCCGCCTGGCGGGCCTGTGCAGCAAAAGCGAGGCCTTCATCGGCCAGGACATCATATCCGGCAGTGTGCAGAACAACCGCAGGCAACCTGTTAAACGCATAATCAGGGGCAAGCGGGTTGAACTGCTGCTGGCGACACCAGGGGAGCCAGTGTTCAGCAAACCAGCGCATTATGGCCGCATCCAAAAGATAACCTTCCCCGTAACGCTGGAAAGAGTCAAAGTCATGATGGTTAGCCAGGACCGGATACAGCAGGCAGAGACGGGAAAAAGCCTGGTTAAATGACCCCGCAAACCAGAGCGCTAACAGACCACCAACGCTGTCGCCCATCAGGCAAGGCGGTGCGTCAACGCGACCCAACTCTCTGGCCAACTGCTGTTCAAGATGACCCACAATATCCACCATGGGCGTTTCTGGCGCTTTAGGATAATCAAAAGCGCGGATCTCCCGCCCGCTAAGGCTGGCAAGGAGGCTTAAAAAGGGACTGAAAACCTCAGTAGAATAGTAAACCAGCCCACCACCATGCAGATAAAAAATGGGCTCTGCGCTACGCAGTGTCTCGGGAATAAAACGACGCACGGCGCCGTTCACTTCAACCTTTGCGCTTTGCGCTGCCGAGACATTAGCAATCCACCGCGCCACGCGTTGGCGACCATAATCGGCATCCTGTTGCGCCCCTTTGCCCACAAAGAGCCGCCGGGCAGCCAGCAGATTGGCAAAGTCGGTTGCCAGCGGTTGTGTATTCACAGGCTCTCCTCCATGGTCAATACCCGTTGCAGTCCCTGGCGCGTAGCCTGGCAGAGTATAAAACTGCCGGGACGGCTCTCACGTTGGGCATCAAAATGCAGTGTTCCCAGCAGCGTGTGGGCAGGAAAATCAGGGTACCGACAAGCCACCTGCAACGCCGCCAAGGTTTCCCAGAAGTAACAGCCAGGCGTTGCACTCCAGCGCTGTTGCCAGGCAGAAGCCAGCACAGACGCGGTCTCGCCCACGGGCTGCGGCGATATGGCTGCCACATAAATCTGGCGGGAATCAACGTCAATACCGCGGGCCAGCAGCGCAGGCACCAACTCTGCCGAAAACGCGTCATCTGACAAAATAAGATGGGCATGCGGCGGTGCGCAACGCGCCCAGTTAACGGCCCACTCCAGCGCCTGTGAAAAGCATCCGGCAAAAAAAGTCGTCGCCGCCTGCTCTGGGCCTGCTGTGGGTTTTAATGCAGCACGCAGCTGCTGCGCCACGCTTTTACCGTGTACGGAGCCATCGTGCTCAATCGCCAGCGTACCGCGCTCCTGCGCAAGCGGCATCTGTGCCAACCAGGTGACATAATCTTCATCGTTATCACACAAGCGCCAGGTGGTGGAATTTGCCGTGAGATGTTTCGCCGTTGCTGCCGGTAAAAACAGTGGCACGTTGTGCTGCGCGTACCACGGTGCCGCAGCCTCTGCGGCCGCAGACGCAAAATGCCCGACCACCGCATCCGCAGACCAGTCCACTATCTGCCGGGCAGCCTCGGCACCGCCCTGCGCATTAGCTTTATCATCAAAAAGCTTCAGCGTGACCTGGCCGGGCAGCAAAAATGCCTGGGCCAGCTCAATAGCGCGCAGCCAGGTGAGGGTATGGACAGACCGGTTTGCATCCATGCATGCCACGCAAGCGAGCCTTATCATTGCAAAAACTCCTGAAGCTGTTGGCTGAACTGGCGTGCTGTCGCAGGAATGTATTTCGCCCCACGGCCAGAGAAACCGCAAAACAGCGCGAGATGGCGTTCCTTCATGAGTTGCACCTGCGGCAGGAAATTGGTGGTGTAACCATCATAGCCATCCCAGCCATGACTGAGCTGAAATGGCGTATCGGGAAGCATCTTTTGCGCCAGATGAAGATTAACGCTATGCGCACTCTGGTGGTGTTGCAGTTGTTCCGGCTCGTCGGCGTCGTGTTGTGGCGCGCCGCCTGCAAAAACAAATGAGGCAGAACCTGGGCGCAGATAGCTGCCGCTGTATTCATCTATCAGGCAGGTTTGTGGTGCCTGCGCCTGCACGCTGTAGAGGTTAGCCAGCGCAATGGAACGGCTAAACACGGGGATATCAGCAAGCAAGGTGCGACTATGCGCCCCGGCGGCGACCACCGCCAGCCGGGCCGTTAAGATTTGCTGCGCGGTATGTACCCTGACACCGTCAGTCTGAGATTCAACGCCGGTAACCTGCACACCTGCAAGGACTTCTGCCCCCTGCTCTTGTGCCTGATGCGCCAGCAACTGACAGGCCAGCCGGGGATTAACATATCCCCCGTGCGGCTCATAAAGAATACCGGCCTGTGCCGGGATATTCAGTCCCGGCATCAACCGCAGAGCCTGCTCACGGGAAATCAATTCAATGGGATAATCAGGTGAGGAGAACGTCGGTAACAACGCCTGCGCGCCAGCAATATTCGCTTCTTTAAGCAGGTAGATAAGCCCACACTGGCAGAAAAGCCCTGGCCAGCGCTGATTGAGCCGCCGCCATTCGCGCACGCCCTCCACGTTATATTGCATCAATGTAGGATCAGGATCGTACACCCGCACCATACCGCGCGAACGCGCGCTGGCACCACCACTACCCGGCTCTGTTGCATCCACCAGCAGGGTGCGCAAACCGCTGCGGCTGATGTTTTCAGCCAGCGCACTGCCCGCAAGACCGGCACCGATAATGATGATATCCCATTGATTTTCCATTATTACTGCGCCTTTTCTTCCTGTGCCAGATAAGCCCGGGCACCAGCCTGATTCCACCAGACGGTGAAAAAATGGAAAGATTCATCACTGTTATTGCGCACATAGTGATGGCTACCCCGTGGGATAAATACCTGATCGCCCTGGGTAAACGGATACTCCTTTCCATCAATCACCACCAGAGCCTGCCCCTGGATACCAACAAAGAGCTCATCTTCATCATCCGGCTGGTTGATATGCGGGAGTGTTTCGGTAAAGGGACGAACAATGCAGTAGCCCGAACCGATCGGCGTATTGACATTGTCCCAGGGGAAAGTGCGGAGCCCATCCAGGCCATACTCGTAGTGCAACGCCTGCTGAGAGAAGAATTTGATATTCGCCGGTGCAGCGCTGTCAGGCTCGGCGGCGGCGCTGAATTTTGCCGCCAGCGCACAGAGGTCGCCCACGGTTTTCAGCCCGTCGATTTCGCTGATGAAATTTTCCAGCTCTATCTGGTAATCCGCGGCCAGTGCCAGCAGCACATTAATGGTAGACAGAGAGTCGATCCCTAATGTGTACAGTTCGGTCTCTTCCTGCAACGTCACGTCCTGCTGGAAGGTCACGGTTGCACGAATCACGTTTTCTACGCGCGCTAAATAAGCCTGATGACTCACGCATCACCTCGATTCATTGGAGTAAAGCTGCCGCCCTGACGGCGGATGAAATAACGTGACGGCTGCTGACTCGCCGCTTCCACCAACTGGTCTAACAAAAGTCTTTCATCTGTTTTTCCGTTGGCGCTCAGATTGACCTCTTCTGCCCAGCCCCATAGCGTTGGCAGCATATAGCGCGGCAACTCGGCGGCCAGTGAGGCCTCGATATTGACCAGTTCACGGCTTTCTTCGCCCGTTATCACCATCGCGATATGATCTTTGCCCGCCAGCTGCACCTTGCGGATAGCCACACGCTGCGCACCGCTGGTTGCGAGGCATTTCTGGCGAATCTCACCAAGATGAATACGCCGGCCTGCAATCTTGACCTCATCATCGCGGCGGCCCACGTAGAGAATATTGCCGTCTTTCTGGCGCAGGCAGATGTCACCGGTACGGTAATAGCGCACGCCCTGATGCTCAAAAATGACCTTTTCGGTTTCCTGTGGTTGCCCCAGGTAACCCTTCATCACCAGCTCGCCACCGATGCACAACTCACCGGTGATGTCGGCGCCCTGCTGAATCTGCTGATTTTCGTCCACAAGCAGGTAAGAAACGTGCTCAAGCGGCACACCAATTGGCCAACTTAAAGTGCGCTGCTCGTCCGGCTGCGTAATCTCATAGCAGCAGCAGACAATCGTGGTTTCTGTTGGGCCGTAGGCATTAATCAGGCGCACCTGGGGCAGCTTCTGCTTCCACAGGTTGATGATTTTCGGATCGCATACTTCTGCGCCGGTCATCACCATTTCAAGGGACGGGAAGTTTTCTGCCTGAATCTGGCCACCATTTTCGGTAATCAGCGAAAGCAGTGTGGAAACGGCGATAAGGTGCGTGATTTTTTCGCGGATAATAATGCCGCGCATAATGGCGCCCGCATGCACGCTGGCAAATTGCCAGACAAAAGCACCCAGAGACAGCGGCAGCAAGGTGTCTTCAATAGACACATCAAAATGAAACGGTGACAGGCTGAACACGCGTGAATCAGGCGTAAATCGCAACCACTGATTGTGCGCAGCAAAATAGGTTTTCAGGCTGTGAGCGCTGATTTCTACCCCTTTGGGTTCCCCTGTAGAGCCTGAAGTAAAAATGATATAGGCCGTATCATCAGGCGCGTGCTGATAACTGGCGCGGCTGTCTTCAGCCGCCACCGGCTGACTGCATGCGTCCACTAACGCCTCGCCGCTCAGCCAGTTGGCGGTGTTATCCAGCTGCGGGTGCGAGACAGCCAGTACCACTGGCGATGCAAGCCTGGCCAGCAACTTACGAATACGGGCTTCTGGCAACTGGCCGTCGAGCGGCACATAGACTGCGCCTATTTTCCAACAGGCAGCCGCAATAACCGGCATGATGGCGCTCTTTTCGGCCAGCACCGGCACACAGGTCGCCGCATTAACGCCCTTTGCAGACAGCCATTGTGCCAGGCTTATCGCCATCTCCTCCAGTTGCGCAAAGGTGTAACTGCGCTTGCCGTCGCTTATCGCCAGCTTTTGCGGGCTGTGTTGTCTGCCGAATGCAAACAACTCACCCAGTTCATAATCTTGTGTTTGCTCGCCATCGGCCTGATAAGCCCAGCGTGGGTATGAAGTCATCTCAATATCCTGTTAACTGTTTTCCAGCGACGCGGCTTCAAGCGGCGTTACGTTGCCACAAGCGACTGGTGCGGTTTAGCGTAAAGCGCGCTTTCGGCAGGCGGTTTGCGCCAATATGCTGATAAAAACCGATACCCAGCTGGTTATCCGGCGGCGTCTGCCACTGGATCTCTGAACACTCATTTTGCTCAGCAAAATCAATCAGGGTCTTCATCAACTGTTGTCCAATGCCGTGGCCGCGCAGGCTGGCGGTTAAATACAGGCAATCCATATACACAAACGGTGCCGCAGACCAGGTTGAATAATCGATAGTGGCGGCGACATAGCCACGCAGAACACCGTTATCATCCGCCACCACCCAGCTAAACAACCGGGCGGGCTGACTGAACAGGGCAGTCTGCAAACGCTGCTGCTGGCCGTTAGCGTGATAGCATAGCTTTTCGTATTCAGCATGTTCCGCACACAGCGCCACTAACTGGACAAGTTCATCAGGTCTGACTGGCCGAATAGTTAAATCCACCCGCTGTACCCCTTTTGCAAATAACGCTGCACATTCGCCTCGTTGAGTGTCTCGCTTATCATCACCTGCTCTATCCAGCAGTTACGCTCATAGAACATCACGGCCAGCTCCCACACGCAGGCGATGATTTTTGTTTTTTCTAACGACTGTAAGCGGCCATCGTCACCTATCGTGAACACCCGGTGGCGCAGCATATTGGCATCACACCATGTGCTGATAAGCAGATAATCTCCGTCATCAGCCGCATGAATAATGGCAAAACCGATGTGATGCTCACCGGTGAAGTCAGCTTCATCCAGCCCCTGCGCCAACCACTGACGCTGACGTTCAGTTTCAGGGACCGGCTGCGACTTGCGCTTATCGCTGGTGAGGTAATAAATTTTCAGCTGCGTGGTTCCGACCGTCTGCGTGCCGAGAAAACTCACCTCACGTTTCTGATAATCAAGCGGATTCATGCAGCACCTTTGCAGGCTGCTCGTCGCAGGCGGTGAGCGTAAAGAGTGTGTCGGCCAGATCAGGGCAAAGAGGCTGCATCAACTCAGCCAGCAACTGCCAGGCCTGCGGTGCGCCAGACAACGTCTCATCAGCCTGAATGACCGCAGCAAAATCCAGTGCCGCCTGCGCCATGCCGGCAATCGAAAACGCCTCAAGAGAAGCAAACGTCTGCCAGCGCAGGTAAGCCGCGTGGCTGCGCAACGACTCAACGTGCTCTGCATTCAGAGAGGTTACATCCGTTATCTGTTCAGCCCGCTTAGCCAGCGGCAGGAAGGTCTGGCGATACCAGTCCTGGAACTGCTCGCGGCTAAAATTACTGACTGCGGTTTCAGGCGCGGTGAGTGCGCAAAATAAACGAATCGCATCAGCAGGATATTGCCCGGCCAAATCTTTAATCCACACGGCATGCCCACGGCTGGTCGAGAAATCCTCGCCATCGAGCTTAAGGAAACGGTTGGTAATAAAAGTTCCAGGGCGAGGTCCGCTCTGGTCGGCCAGCAGCAGGCTGCTGTAACCCACCGCATGGCTGTAGGAACAATCGAAGCCCAGCAAATGCACCAGTTCGGTATCGGGCGTCCACCACTGAGCAAATTCACCACGCTCAGGGTGAGCGGCCAGATAGCTCTCAACGCAACTTCTGTAGCCTGCCAGGCCTAAAAACCAGGTATGCACAGGGTAGTTATCCAGTGCCGCAACCGGCACTCCGGCATCACCCGGGCGAGTCAACGACCAGCATTCATTCTCGTTGCTCAACACCTCAGCCAGGTAATCGCTCAGGCAGTTTCGCATTGGGCGGCGCGCCAAAGCCTGCCTGACGGCAGGATAGTTTTGACCAATCTTCCAGATATGCTGTTTGACCTGAACTGGTTGCATCGGTCCCTGGCAGGACATGCAGGTCATCGCGTTGATTTGTTCGACATCCGGGACGCGGGCACAGTGTTCACACTGGCTGGTATCTGAAGAGGTTCCACACCAGTTACACTGCGTTCTGCCAAACCCCTCGTAGCCATACAGATTGCAGTCAGCACAGTAGAAGGTTTTATGCGCTTTACATTGCGTTTGTCCTGCTACCAAACGGGCATAATGCTCACCTGCATGCTGATAAGCTGGGGTGTCAGCGGCCTGCATGAAGGTGTCAAAACGAATATTGACCAACTCCAGAGACAGCGTCATTGCCTTTTGCATCAGCCGGGCATAAGCGAAAGGCTTTCTGCGTAACGCCTGCGTTTTTCTGGGTAAATAGCTTTGATAATCATCGCTGTAGGTCACAAAAAGCACATCGTGACCCAGGTACTTAAGCCGCCGTTGCATAACGTCAGCGGCGAGAAACGGTCCGGAAAGATGCCCCAGGTGAAGATCGCCATTTGGCGTAGGAGGGGTTGCTGTAACAATAAACTTTAACATTCTTAATCATTCCATGCCCCGTTGAACGATTAAGAGAATTAACCACACTTAATTTTTCAATTCAATTTTACATTTAAAACAATTTAGCAACATCATTGCAATTAACTGATTTTAATTGATTTTTAAAAAAAATAAAAATGAGTGATTATGTTTTACAGGAAAAGATAAACAGCTTAACACATCAATTTTAAATCAATTTTCATTATTTAAATTCGTTAAAATCAAAACAATCAGAATTTAAAACCATTTAATGAACCACCGCGGGTTATTATGTTAGCAGGTAGACCAAATGGCCTGACATAGCAGAAAAGATAACCAGATCACACAATAACAGTGAGGTGAAAAAACTAATACAACCAAAATTAATTAATTTAAATAATGATAATGTCCATATCGATTCCACAGACTACTACAGTAAGCGTTAGCAATGCCTTATCGGTGCCGCAGCGAGGAGAGCTTTGGGCGGAGCCACTCAAGTCGTCGAGCTATGGCTGGGATTTGAAAGCCACTTAGACTCGCAACAAGAAAAGCACATGCACCCGCGTTTTGCCTGAGCTAATCCCGCTTGCTAAGCCAGGAAAAATGCCGTCTGGCACGGCTCAGCCCACATCATAGCGGCACTGTCGCGACGCGTAGCGACCGTAAATATATGCTCTATGGCCAGGATGTTAAGTCTGTACGTGAACTGCGCCAGAGACCACTATCAACAAAGCAGCGCTATTTGCTAAACGCGATGCGTTGAAAGGTCCCCTGAGCGAGTTTGGGCTGTTACTGTCATTTAATTTTCTGTCGATGATAAAAAAACCCGGCTCATTGACCGGGTGTGATTATGTGATTTCTCATGAGGTACAACTGAACCGGTTTTTTGCACGTTACGCACTAATCATTCGCCAGGATACCTGAAAGTACCGCATCTGGTTGTGTTCCATATAAGCTTGCCGGATGGGTTGAATAGGAAACCATTCACACAGGGATAGTGCGTCCCATCGCGACGTTGTTGTCGAACAAAAACTATTCATCAGACCAGAGAGGTCATATAAAAATAAATACGGAAACGACTGCGGCGTTTGCCAAACTTATAGTTACCCGGGGATTTGCATAGAGGTTTTCTACTCAATACCTGGCCACCAATTCGGTGTGAAAAAAGGCCGCCCTGGCGACCTTAGCTTTACAAATCAAATAACGCTGATATTAATCAATAAAAACATAGGCCATAAATGTCGGCTCTTTTAATTCATAATCCTCTGTATCAATAACGCATACATGCATGGTGCCAATTGATGCACTATCATCAACCCCAGGAATATTAAAGGTTATTGAGTTCGTTTCCACATCACCTTCAAGTTCAATGCGTTGAACAAATTCACCAATAGTTTCTGGAAGTTTGGGAAAGCCATAGTTTGGCACCAGCAACTTCCCTGTATTATTTAAGTTACGAAATGGTGCTGGCCATGCATTATCCTGACTATCGCTAATAGCGAACCCAATTTTATAACCATACATACTCGGGTTATCAATTACATCAGGATGCAGTGCAATTCGTAACCCGTTGCCTGAAACACGCGTAATCGAGGTAAAAAGATCATTGATATCTGAAATTTGCATATTTATATCTCCTGTTTTTATCGCCCAATAAACCGGGATGAACAGAATACAAAAAACAGGGGACTAAAGGCATAGTCAAAATAAATTTATTTACTAAATTTTATCATATAAATCATGAAGTTAAATAAAGCGCTGCGGTCCGCACTTGAGGCTTTGCGGACCGCAGTTATATGAGTAAAAACAAAACACAACATATAGTATTTATTCACAATTATACTTTCGAATGCATGCTCACAGTCCAGACCCGCTATTCATCGACGGCCAGCTTCTTGATTGATTTCAACAGTTCCTGCAAACACGTCGGCAAGTCCATCCACCCTATGTTAAAGGTATTAGCATTCATCCTGCCACCGCTCAGACCGGGAATGATATACCCGGTCTTTTTGTCCCCACCTTATATAGCGAAACAACGCCACAACAGACACCAGTATTGGCAGCGCAAGCGCTGTAAGGAGGGCAATCTGCGGTGGGCACGAAACGTACGGCAAACCAACCGTTGGGATGCGATATCTCCAGCACTTTTCATGATTTGAAGGCTAAATCGATTTCAGATTATGAGGGGAGCAGCAGAGACAAACAGCTATTCAGCGGCCGCAAAACTGAGGGCTAGTTCTGGTATTCGACAGAAAAGTGAAGGTGACTCCCACGCTCGACGCGCCAGTCATCAAGAAAGATATTCTATGATGATATTCTACGAACGTTCTATGAACCAAAAGCAAGAAGGGGTTAGCCTAAGCTAACCCCTTCTTTTATATGGCGGAAGCGCAGAGATTCGAACTCTGGGAGGGTTTCCCCTCGCCGGTTTTCAAGACCGGTGCCTTCAACCGCTCGGCCACACTTCCAATGCCGCGAACTATAAACATCCCGTTGCCTCCTGTAAAGCATGAATTAATTCAATCGCCTGAAAAAACAGCAAACGCGATTTATTTGCCTGAAATAACGCCAATTTGTACAGGCTTTCATCACTAACAGGGCTAGAGTGACGTATATAGAAGAACAAGAGGATGCAAAAATCGCAAATCATGTTGCTCTACGCAAACGTGCCTGCACACCACATGCCGTAACTCCGCGAATTACAGCGTAAAGATGGGTAAACCCCCTTCCCCGTCCGCACGCCCCTTATTATGCTCAAAAATTGATTTCACCTGTCCTTTTTACTTAAGAGAGTGACTAATGGATCGCATCATTACCTCTTCGCACGACCGCACATCGCTGCTAAGCACCAATAAGGTGCTGCGCAATACCTATTTTCTGCTGGGCCTGACGCTGGCCTTCTCTGCTATCACGGCGACGGCAAGCACGGTACTTATGCTGCCTTCTCCGGGCCTGATTCTGACGCTGGTTGGTATGTACGGGTTGATGTTCCTGACCTATCGCCTTGCTGACAAGCCGAGCGGAATTCTGGCCGCCTTCGCCTTTACCGGTTTCCTGGGCTATATCCTCGGCCCAATGCTTAATAGCTTCCTGTCTGCGGGCATGGGCGATGTTATCGCGCTTGCGCTCGGCGGCACCGCGCTGGTGTTCTTCTGCTGCTCGGCCTATGTGCTGACCACCCGCAAGGACATGTCCTTCCTCGGCGGTATGCTGATGGCAGGCATCGTTGTGGTGCTGATTGGCATGGTGGCGAACATATTCCTGCAAATCCCGGGGCTGCACCTGGCAATCAGCGCGCTGTTTATCCTGATTTCCTCCGGCGCTATTCTGTATGAAACCAGCAACATCATTCACGGCGGCGAAACGAACTATATTCGCGCCACCGTGAGCCTGTATGTGTCGCTGTACAACATCTTCGTGAGTCTGCTCAGCATCCTGGGTTTCACCAGCCGCGACTGATTTTCGCTATACCTGTACAAGCCCCGCACTATGCGGGGCTTTGTTTTTATGGCGTGCGAAAATTTGCTACACTGCGCGGCGTTTCTGGTAACGGGCAGATTGCAATGTTGATGTTTGAAGGCAAAGAAATTGAGACAGATGGCGACGGCTATCTGAAAAACAGCCATGAGTGGAGCGAAGCACTGGCAGTGCAAATCGCCGAAAAAGAAGCGATTATTCTCTCGCCTGAGCACTGGGAAGTAGTGCGCTTTGTGCGCGACTTTTACCTGGAATTCAATACCTCTCCGGCCATCCGTATGCTGGTCAAAGCCATGGCGAACAAGTTTGGCGAAGAGAAAGGAAACAGCCGCTATCTTTACCGCCTGTTCCCCAAAGGCCCGGCCAAACAGGCGACAAAAATTGCCGGCCTGCCTAAACCAGTAAAATGCATTTAATAGCGGATATCAAAACCCGTTAACGGATTTTGTGGCTGATGCGGCTCAGTCAGCACCTTTTCAACTCTGGCACTGCGCGGGCCGCCCTCTTTCAACCAGGCAATGAGCGCATCAACCTGTGCCTGTTCACCGCAGGCCAACACTTCCACACTGCCGTCGTCAAGATTACGGGCATAACCGCATAAGCCTAAACGGCGCGCCTCATGCTGCGTGTTGTAGCGAAACCCCACACCCTGGACCATTCCGTAAACCCAGGCGATAGTACATATGGACATTTATTTCAGCCTCCGTGTTGTGCACCTTACATTGCAATTGCCCCGCTAAGTCGGGAAAATAGCGCCCCTTTATCATCTCTTCGCAGCATAGCAAATTATGAGCGTACGTTTAGTATTAGCCAAAGGGCGCGAGAAATCGTTACTGCGCCGCCATCCCTGGGTCTTTTCCGGCGCAATTGCGCACGTGGAAGGCAAAGCCAACAGCGGCGAAACCGTGGACGTTGTCGACAGTAAAGGAAACTGGCTGGCACGCGCCGCCTGGTCCCCCAACTCGCAGATTCGCGCTCGCGTCTGGACGTTCGATGCTGGCGAGAATATCGATATCGATTTCTTTGTCCGCCGCTTACAGCGTGCGCAGCAATGGCGCGACTGGCTGGCCCAGCGCGACGGGCTTGACAGCTATCGCCTGATTGCCGGGGAATCCGACGGGCTGCCTGGCGTCACAATTGACCGCTTTGGTCACTTTCTTGTCCTCCAGCTGCTCTCTGCCGGTGCTGAGTACCAACGCCCGGCGCTGCTTAATGCGCTACAGCAGTGCTATCCACAGTGCAGCATTTATGACCGTTCAGATGTCGCGGTACGTAAAAAAGAGGGACTGGAACTGGCGCAAGGACCGGTCAGCGGCGAACTGCCGCCCGCGCTTCTGGCTATTGAAGAGCACGGCATGAAGCTGCTGGTTGATATCAAAGGCGGCCATAAAACCGGTTACTACCTTGATCAGCGCGACAGCCGCCTCGCCACGCGCCGCTACGTAGAAGATAAGCGCGTACTGAACTGCTTTTCCTACACCGGTGGCTTCGCCGTTTCGGCATTAATGGGCAACTGCCGCCAGGTTATCAGCGTCGATACCTCTGCCGAAGCGCTGGATGTAGCGCGCCAGAACATCGAACTGAACAAACTTGATATCAGCAAGGCTGAGTTTGTACGCGACGACGTCTTCAAGCTGCTGCGCCGCTACCGTGACCAGGGCGAGAAGTTTGATGTTATCGTAATGGACCCGCCCAAATTCGTTGAGAATAAAAGTCAGCTGATGGGAGCCTGTCGCGGCTACAAAGATATTAACATGCTGGCAATACAGCTACTTAACCCCGGCGGCGTGCTGCTAACCTTTTCCTGCTCCGGGTTGATGACCAACGATTTATTCCAGAAAATTGTGGCCGATGCCGCCGTTGATGCCGGTCGTGATGTACAATTTATAGAACAGTTCCGTCAGGCAGCCGACCATCCGGTTATCGCCTCTTATCCGGAAGGGCTGTATCTGAAAGGCTTCGCCTGCCGCGTGATGTAACCGCCTCTCGATGAGAGCATGGGGACGCGCAGAACTTGAAAACAGTGATTTTTGCCTCCATATCGGTGGCAGAAGTCGCGTTTTTGGGAGGTGATTATGATTGCCAGCAAATTCGGTATTGGTCAGCAGGTGCGTCATTCCTTGCTGGGCTATCTGGGTGTTGTGGTCGATATTGACCCGGAGTACTCACTGGACGAGCCATCGGCAGATGAACTGGCGGTTAATGATGAGCTGCGCGCGGCCCCCTGGTATCACGTGGTGATGGAAGACGGTGACGGGCGCCCGGTGCATACCTATCTTGCCGAAGCACAACTCAGCGGTGAAAATGAGGGCGAGCATCCGGAGCAGCCAACGCTCGATGAACTGGCGGCCACCATCCGCCGCCAGCTACAGGCTCCGCGCCTGCGTAACTGATATAAAAAACCCGGCCTGTGCCGGGTTTTTATTATTTCGCCAGACCCAGACGCGGTATTTCAATGGCCGGACAGCGGTCCATCACCACACTGAGTCCCGCCTCGCGTGCCAGTGCGGCGGCTGGCTCATTAATCACGCCAAGCTGTAACCACAAGGTGCTGGCGCCCACTGCGATAGCGTCTTTTGCCACCCGCCAGGCCGCCTCAGAATTGCGAAATACATCCACCATATCAATTTTTTCCGGCACCTCTTCCAGCGTGGCATAGCCCTGCTGCCCCAGCAGCGTTTTGCCTGCCACCTTTGGTGACACCGGAATAACGTGATAACCCTGTTTGAGCAGGTAGTCCATCACACGATAGCTCGGTCTGTCGGGATTATCGCTGGCGCCCACCAGCGCAATGGTGCGGGTTTGTTTGAGGATGTGGGCAATATCGTTGTCGTTCATGTCGTCCTCCGGATGCCTTTTCAGACAAGTTTAAGCCAGTTACCAGGCAGGCTCCAGCGTGATTCACCGTTGTTTTGCCCGGCGTCACTTGCAGCAACGCCCACATTCAGTAAGCTGTAGCCAGATTTCTCGTTAACAGGAAAAAATATGGAACTGACCACCCGAACGCTGGCGGCACAAAAACATATCGCTCTGGTCGCCCACGATCACTGCAAGGATATGCTGCTTAAATGGGTTGAGCGCCACAAAGCGCTGCTGGAAAAACACGTGCTTTACGCCACGGGCACCACCGGCAACCTCGTGCAGCGTACCAGCGGTATGCATGTAAATGCGATGCTTAGTGGCCCAATGGGTGGCGATCAGCAGGTGGGTGCGCTGATTTCAGAGGGTAAAATCGATATTCTGATTTTCTTCTGGGACCCGCTCAACGCCGTGCCTCACGACCCGGATGTGAAAGCACTGCTGCGCCTGGCGACGGTGTGGAACATCCCGGTGGCAACTAACGTCTCGACTGCTGATTTTCTGATTGAATCCCCACACTTCGGTGAAAGCGTGGAGATCCTTATCCCTGACTATCCGCGTTATCTGGCGGAGCGCCTGAAGTAATTACGGTTTGCGCACCACCGGCACGTCGAGACGCTTAAGCACATCGACAAATACCGACGGCTGCTGTTTGTTATAGAGCAGCCACACCCGGTGACGCGCGCGCGTTAGCGCAACATACAGCAGGCGACGCTCTTCGGCATCCGGATAGTCCTCCGGCTGCGGTAGCAGCGCCTGCTCCATAATTGACTCCCGCGCTGGTGCCGGGAAGCCGTCATGCCCATCCTGTAGCCCCACAATCACAACATAATCGGCCTGCTGCCCCTTACTGGCGTGGATAGTCATAAAATCAATGGACAGTTTCGGCCAGCGTGTTTTCGCCCTTTCCAGCGCCGCCGGGCGCAGATGGTGATAGCGCGCCAGCACCAGCACCCGCTGCTCGGGTTTTACGTAGCCGCTCATTTTATCAAACAGCGCTTCAAGCTGGTCGTCTGCCAGCAGCGTAACCGCTTTGCTATCGCCGCGCGTCAGGCTGTTGAGCGGCTTGGCCAACTGGTGCGGGTTCTGCTGGACAAAGCGATTCGCTATCTCACCAATGCGGTCGTTGAAGCGGTAAGTGGTATCCAGCGCGCAGCTGTCGCCTTCGCCAAAGTGCTGTCCAAACGCCGTCGTCAGCGACAACTCTGCACCACTGAAGCGGTAAATTGCCTGCCAGTCATCGCCCACCGCGTACAGCGTACTGTGACTGTTCTGGCGGCGTAATGCCTCAAGCAGCGCGGCGCGTTGCGGCGAAATGTCCTGAAATTCGTCCACCAGAATATGCTTCCATGAGCTGATGAAGCGTCCTTTCTCCAGCACATTGATGGCCTGATGAATCAAGCCGGAGAAATCCACCGCCTCTTCGGCCTTAAGCGCCGTTTTCCAGGCTTTGAGCAGCGGCGCCATGAGCTTGATGCGTTTTTGAAAAATATCGCGGATGTCTTCAGGGCAGCTCGCTATCATCTGCGCCTGCGAACCGCCGTGCATGCGCATAAGCCCCAACCAACGGTCCAGCCGGCCAGCAAGTCGCCTGGTGAGACGTTCATCGTGCCAGAAGTCGCCTTCAGGCACGGTCCACTCAAGTTCGTCTTCCAGCCACTGACGCCAGCCTTTCGCCTGCGCTTTCTTCTCGCGGCACTGCTCGCGCCAGCACTCAGTCAGAAGCTGGTGACGCGCCACGGTGTCGCTTTCAAGCTCGCTCACGCGCGGCACTTTGCGCCCACCCTGCGCAATGATATGTAACGCCAGCGCATGGAACGTGCGGGCGCTAATCTCATCGGTATGCAGGCGCTGGCTGATGCGCTCATCCATCTCCAGCGCCGCCTTGCGACCAAACGCCAACAGCAAGATTTGGTCGGCCGAGGCCTCGCCGCGCGCCAGCAGCCAACCTGCACGCGCAACCAGCACAGACGTTTTGCCGCTGCCAGCTCCGGCCAGCACCAGCAGCGACGACTCGCCGTTTACCACAGCCCGCGCCTGGGAACGGTTAAGCGGCGAGCTTTCGATGTGTGCAAAAAAATCCGCGTACTCGTCGAGCATCCTTGCCGTCCAGGCATCGTTGAACGCCGCACGTCGTGTGTCCCCGTGCTCAAGCCAGGCCTGGCATTCGCGCCAGGCGTCACGGCAGTTATCAAACTCCTTCAGACGCCCGGTTGGCAGCGGCAGCGCGGCAGACAGCCCACGGATGCCCTGCTGCAATTTAGCCACATCGGCACGCCGCAGCCATTTGTCACCCGTGGCGATGCTTCTCACCTGCTCAAGCTGTGTGTTAAGCACCTGTGCTGCTACGTCACTCATCTCTACGCTCCAGCGCTGCCAGATGTCATGCAGATGATGATAAAAGCGCTGCGTGGCAGCCCATTCCGTGCCATGCAGGCGTACAACCTGCTCGTGTGCAAGCAGAAACTCCAGCTCGCCCCAAACCATGCCGCGTTTACAGTTGACAGCCATAAGCTGATTAAAGGGAATAAGATACTGATGGCGCTCGCCTGACACTTCCACGCCTGCAGTGAGAAGCCGCACGCGGTTGTAGGGATGTTGCGCCAGGTGTTTACCCAGGGCTGTTGCTTTGAGTTCCATGCTGCTTCTGTTCCCGCTCGTTCAGTTGCTCAGGAGGCCGCCAGTTTACCCGTCAGAGAAATCCCGCTCCAGGCAAAAACACGATACAATTAGCACAATTACCGATTTTATACCGACATACGGTCAATCAGGGGAGATTATGCGTACCGTTCTTAATATTCTCAATTTTGTACTGGGTGGCTTTTTGACCACACTCTCATGGCTGCTGGCAACCCTCGTCAGCATTGTACTGATTTTTACCCTGCCGCTGACCCGCTCCTGCTGGGAAATTACCAAATTGTCTCTGCTGCCGTTTGGTAACGAGGCCGTGCACGTTGATGTGCTAACCCCCGACAGCAAGAGTAGCGTAATGAACGCAGGCGGCACGCTGCTGAATATTTTTTGGGTGGTTTTTTTCGGCTGGTGGCTGTGCCTGTTGCACATCACCGCAGGCATTGCGCAATGCCTGAGCATCATCGGCATTCCTGTCGGCATCGCTAATTTTAAAATTGCTGCCATTGCCCTGTGGCCAGTGGGACGTCGCGTTGTTTCTGTAGAAACGGCGCGCGCTGCACGTGATGCCAACGCACGTCGTCGTTTTGGTGAATAAAGGAACCCACGTGCCTAAATTGAGTCCTTTGCTGCGCCGTTACACATGGAGCAGCGCCTGGCTTTATAACTTACGCATTTTTATCGCACTGAGCGGCGCGGCGGCGCTGCCCTGGTGGTTAGACGAAGTAAAGCTCACTATTCCGCTCACGCTCGGCGTGGTTGCTGCGGCGCTGGCCGATCTTGACGACAGGCTGACCGGCCGCCTGCGCAATCTGGTGATTACGCTGGTGTGTTTTTTCGTTGCCTCAGCCTCAGTAGAGCTGCTGTTTCCCTGGCCGTGGCTGTTTGCGCTGGGCCTGATGGTCTCAACCAGTGGCTTTATTCTGCTCGGTGGGCTTGGACAGCGTTACGCCACCATTGCGTTTGGCGCGCTGCTGATTGCGATTTATACCATGCTGGGTATTACGCTTTTTGAGCAATGGTATGTTCAGCCACTGCTGCTGCTCACCGGGGCGGTGTGGTACAACCTGCTGACCCTGACCGGACATCTGATTTTCCCGGTGCGGCCACTTCAGGACAGCCTGGCGCGTTGCTATGAGCAACTGGCCTATTATCTGGAGCTTAAATCGCGTCTGTTTGATCCCGACCTGGAAGATGAAAGCCAGGCTCCGCTGGTCTCCCTTGCGATGGCAAACGGACAGCTTGTCGACATACTCAATCAAACTAAAGCGACCTTATTAACCCGCCTGCGCGGTGACCGGGGCCAGCGCGGCACACGCCGGACGCTGCATTATTATTTTGTGGCGCAGGATATTCATGAACGCGCCAGTTCGTCTCACGTTCAGTATCAGATCCTGCGCGATAAGTTTCGCCACAGCGATGTGATGTTTCGTTTCCAGCGCCTGCTTTCTATGCAGGGTCTGGCCTGCCAGCAGCTGGCCCGCTCTATTCTTTTGCGTGAACCCTATCAGCATGACCCGCGTTTTGAGCGTGCGTTTACTCATCTGGATGCCGCCATTGAGCGCCTGCCTTTTGAGCAGCACGACACTGACCGTGAAGCGATCCACTTTCTGATTAACAACCTGCGCGCCATTGATGCCCAGCTTGCCACCATTGAATCTGAACAGGCGATGGAAAAGCCGACCTCCGACAACCGCCTTTCTGATGATGGACTTCACGGTGTGAGCGATATCTGGCTGCGCCTGCGTAGTAACCTGACACCCGAATCAGCGCTGTTTCGCCACGCGGTTCGCATGTCGGTGGTGCTGTGTGTGGGTTATGCCTTTATTCAGCTTACCGGCCTACAGCACGGCTACTGGATTTTGCTGACCAGCCTGTTTGTCTGCCAGCCGAACTACAATGCCACGCGTCGCCGTCTGGCGTTGCGCATCATCGGCACGCTGATTGGCGTTGCTGTTGGCCTGCCGGTGCTGCTGCTGGTGCCATCGGTAGCAGGTCAGCTGGCGCTCATTGTTATTACCGGTGTGCTATTTTTTGCCTTCCGTAACGTGCAGTACGCACATGCCACTATGTTCATTACGCTGCTGGTGCTGTTGTGCTTCAACCTGCTCGGCGAAGGCTTTGAAGTGGCGATACCGCGCATTTTCGACACCCTGTTGGGTTGTGCTATTGCCTGGGCCGCCGTCAGCTTTATCTGGCCAGACTGGCGCTTTCGCCGCCTGCCACAGGTGGTTTCGCGCGCGTTTAACGCCAACTGCCGTTATCTGGATGCCGTGCTGGAACAATATCATCAGGGAAGGGATAACCGTCTGGCCTACCGCGTTGCCCGCCGCGACGCCTATGGACGCGATGCCGAACTGGCCTCTGTGGTCTCAAATATGTCGTCAGAACCCGATGCCACGCCAGAGAAACGTGAAACCGCATTCAGGTTGCTTTGCCTGAATCATACCTTTAATAGTTATATTTCTACGCTGGGTGCACACAGAGACAAAATTACCAATCCGCAAACGCTGGCCTTACTGACGGATGCGGTGTCTTACGTTGACGGTGCGCTATATCACCAGGATGTGGATAAGACCCGACTGGCGCAAATGCAGGGCGACATCCTGTCGCGCCTGGAAAAATTTGTCCCCGAACCGGGTAGCAAAGAACAACTGGTTGTTCAGCAAATTACGTTGCTGATAGCCCTGCTGCCTGAGCTATCTCGTCTGCAGCAGCAGATTCATTAACTACCTGAACGTCGCTCTTCTCTGGCAATGTGTTCTGCAGCCCAGGCCAGTAGCTCCCGACGCATTTGCTTTGGGAGCGCGGCTTCATGCTGGCCTGAAATCGCACCGGCGAGCGCAAGCAGCAGTCGGGTCCCCGCTCTCCTGTTGACCTTACGCACCTTTATCCAGACCCGCTTCGCACCAACGCGGTACAGTGCCTCAACGCTATAAATACCTACCATCAACAGCATATTTTCAATGCCTGTGCTGATATTAGGCAGGTCTTTGAGCCTGCGTTCACAGGCGCGCTGCGCTTTTTCAACTCTCGCCCCTTCCAGGGCCTGTGATGACAATTCAATAAGCCGCGAAGGGTTCTGCCACAGCGTCTTATCAACTTTATAGTAATTCAGGCTAACCTGACGCCCGCGTTTAAAATACGTCAGCAGCGGTGAATTTTCCTTTCGGAAATAATCAACGCTCTGCTCACTGGCCCTTAGATAAAGCTCTCCTTCAGCCACCATCGCAAAGATGGTGTTATCAACCGATAAGCTGTAGCCCCCAAATAATGCCCGGCTACGAATTTCACCCAATATGGAGAGATAAGCGCGAGCCTCACTTATCTTCACATAGCTCTCGTCCTTCATTTTTCAACCTTAAAAATCAAAGAGTAAAAACCGATATTCGTTAGCCGTTCTGCTTCACCGCAAAATAGGCAACTTATTGCTGAAGGGCAATACGTATTCACCGAGACCAGGATGAAAATGCGAGATGCTTTCAAAAAATTCTGGTTGATCTTTACCCGATCAGGCATTACTGTATATACATACAGTAACCCACGGGAGTGGAGACACTATGTACCTACCTGCTTATAACACCATTTCTACAAATGCGGGCTATACTGCCAGTGCCGTTGGCGCTTGCGCTAAATCAGACAATATTCAGGGTCTGATAAGCGAAGTCAGCTATAACGAAGCAAGTCCTTTGTTGACCCAGATGCTGCTTCCTTTATTACAGCAGCTCGGTCAGCAGTCGCGCTGGCAGCTATGGCTCACGCCACAAAGCAGGTTAAGCCGCGAGTGGGCTCGCTCAGCGGGGCTTCCGCTCAATAAAATGATGCAGCTGCCGGTTATGTCAGTAGAGGCAATGGCAAAAGCGTTACGTACCGGGAATTACAGCGTGGTGATTGGCTGGCTGACGCAGCCGCTGACGGATGAAGAGCACAATTTGCTCTCAAGATCTGCAGAGGAAGGATGCGCAATTGGGTTAATTATGCGCCCGAATTACAGTCAGACTTCAGGCTGCAGACCACGAAACGGCCTAAAAATTCACTCCAATTTGTATCATTAAGTAAATTTAGGATTATTCCTGGTATTTTTTTTGACAACTCTCCAGGTTACTGACAAAACGGGCAAAAGCGCTGCCCACTGGGCTTTCGCAGCTATTCGCCGGAGCGTGCGCTGTCTATTTTTTAAACTAAAGTGTAAGGAAGTGTTTATTTCCACCGACTTTTCCTGGGCTTTTGACAGTCTTCACACTTGTAAGTTTCCAACTACGTTGTAGACTTTACGTCGCCGGGGTTGCTCATTGAAAAACCGCTATGAGCGGTAAAGTTATAACTGAGCATTAACCCAGGCAAAGGATTTAACCGTGGGCTTTGAAAACACGAATTTAAAGCCCGTGGAATTTTTGGATGATAACGAGGCGCAAAAATGAAAAAGACAGCTATCGCGATTGCAGTGGCACTGGCTGGCTTCGCTACCGTAGCGCAGGCCGCTCCGAAAGATAATACCTGGTACGCAGGTGCAAAACTGGGCTGGTCTCAGTACCACGACACTGGCTTCTACGGCAATGGCTATGACCGCGGCATTGGCAACGGTTCTACTCACGAAAGCCAGCTGGGCGCAGGTGCTTTCGGTGGCTACCAGGTTAACCCGTATGTTGGTTTCGAACTGGGTTACGACTGGCTGGGCCGCATGGAATACACTGGTAACACTGAAAACGGTGCTTTCAAAGCACAGGGCATTCAGGCTACCGCTAAACTTAGCTACCCGATCCTTGACGATCTGGACATCTACACCCGTCTGGGTGGTATGGTATGGCGTGCAGACTCTTCTGCGAAAAACGCACTGGGTGACCGTCTGAAAGACCACGACACCGGCGTTTCTCCGCTGTACGCTGCTGGTTTAGAGTGGGCTGTAACCAAAGATGTCGCTACCCGTCTGGAATACCAGTGGGTTAACAACATCGGTGATGCACATACCGTTGGTACCCGTCCGGACAACGGCATGCTGAGCCTGGGTGTTTCTTACCGTTTCGGTCAGGACGCTCCGGCACCGGTAGTTGCTCCGGTACCGGCTCCGGCTCCAGAAGTACAGACCAAGCACTTCACTCTGAAGTCTGACGTTCTGTTCAACTTCAACAAAGCTACCCTGAAGCCGGAAGGCCAGCAGGCGCTGGATCAGATGTACACCCAGCTGAGCAACCTGGATCCGAAAGACGGTTCCGTAGTTGTTCTGGGCTTCACTGACCGCATCGGTTCTGACGCTTACAACCAGAAGCTGTCTGAGAAACGTGCTCAGTCTGTTGTTGACTACCTGATCTCTAAAGGCATCCCGTCTAACAAGATCTCTGCACGTGGCATGGGCGAATCTAACCCGGTTACCGGCAGCACTTGTGACAACGTTAAAGCTCGCGCAGCTCTGATCGACTGCCTGGCTCCGGATCGTCGCGTAGAAATCGAAGTTAAAGGCATCAAAGACGTTGTAACTCAGCCGCAGGCTTAAGTTATCAACTGATGCAAAAAACCCCGCTTAGGCGGGGTTTTTTATTGTCTCTGAATAGGTATGGCTGTGGCAGGTTAGGCCAAATTTATTACTGCTCTCTCGCAGCTGGCGCAACCCGGTTATAGCTCGGGTTTGCTACTGATAGATTACTGCAAGCAAGGTAGCGTAACGACAATACAGCCCGCCAAGACAACCTGAGTCGCCCTACTTTTTCTTCAGCAATGCCTGCAAGTCTTCTTTAAGCGTAGACATCTGCGAGGCGTATTGCTCTTTGCGCTCTGCATCTTCAATCAGCTGCACAATGGTTTCAGACAGCGTGATACCCCGCCGCTGTGCCAGTGCGGCCAGGCGCTGCCACACCAGGTATTCGAGGTCGATTGATTTCTTACGCGTGTGCTGATGCTCGGCGTTGAAATGGCGTTTGCGGCGTGCCCGAATCGTCTGCTTCATGCGGTTAACAAGAGCCGGATTCATATGCTTATCTATCCAGCTGTGAACCTGCACGGGCTTATTTTCCATGCCAAGAAGAATGTCTACCGCCTCCTTTGCCGCACTGGCTTCCAGATAACGGGTAACAGGTTCTCCTTCCCGATGTTTTTTCACCAGATATTTCCATTTCCAGCCGCTTTCGAGATTTTCCAGTTGCTGATATTTCATGCTGATCTCAGGGTGACCGTGTAACTCTTTCAGGATAACAGTTTTTCAGCGCTTTGCTGAGGGGAAATCACTGTGTGACGGCTAGCCTAAAATGAGGCGCAGCAGGCGCTTATCCGTGTGAAGCTCACGCGTATCCTGTATAATCGTGCCTTTAGCCTTCAACCAAACGCAGAAGACTTTGACAATAAATCGACTCCCCTGGCAAGCCCTGGTGCCTGAAACGCAAATGCTTCAGACGCTGGTCACGCAGCCCACGTCATCCGATACGGATCTTTTCCAGCGCCTCCAGGCCCGGCTCTGCTACGGCCTGGCGCAGCTTTTAACGCCTTTTAGCCCGTCTGATTTCATGCTGGTAAAAAGTCCGGCGACACCTGGCTATCTGTCACTGCTTGGCGAAACGGTCAAAGAAATGCTGCCGCCCGCAACCGCACTGCACGGTGGTCGGTATCTGACTGAAAACGGCCGCGTGACGCTGCAACCCGCAACCTCTGCACAGGATAACTTCGCCGCGCAGGGTGAAACCGTTGTTGCTGACTGGGTTGAGCATGAGCAGTTGTTTGGTAGCGTTCGCCGCTACGGTGATGAGATTGAGCTACAGCCCGGTTTGCTGCACCGTGCTAACGGTGGCGTGCTGGTGCTGTCACTGCGCAGTGTACTGCTGCAACCGCTGCTGTGGCTGCGTTTGCGCCAGATGGTTACGCAAAAGCGCTTTGACTGGCTCCCGGCAGATGAAGCGCACCCGCTTCCTGTCAGCGTCCCCTCGTTGCCGCTGGAGGTTAAAGTCGTGCTGTGCGGCGACCGTGACGCCCTGGCCGACTTTCAGGAAACCGAGCCGGAACTGGCTGAGTTCGCGATTTACAGCGAATACGAAGAAAACCTGCAGGTTGACGAACCAGAGCAGCTTGTAGCGTGGTGTAACTGGGTGCAAAACGTTGCCCAATCGCACAGTCTTCCCAGCCCCGAAGCCGATGCCTGGACACCAATGGTGCGTGAAGCAGTACGCTACACAGGCGACAAAGAAACGCTACCGCTGTGTCCGGACTGGCTTATGCGCCAGCTTCGCGAAGTCGCCGCGCTGTGCGAAGACACATTTAGCGCTGCGCAGTTTTCAGAGATGCTGGAACAGCGTGCGTGGCGTGAAGGCTTCCTCGCCGAACGTATGCAGGATGAAATTCTGCTCGATCAAATTCTGATTGAGACCGAAGGCGAACAGGAAGGCCAGGTTAACGCCCTGTCGGTTATTGAATTCCCGGGTCATCCACGAGCCTTTGGCGAGCCGTCACGCATTAGCTGTGTAGTGCACTTCGGTGATGGCGAGTTTATGGATATTGAGCGCAAGGCTGAACTTGGCGGCAATATTCACGCCAAGGGCATGATGATCATGCAGGCCTTCCTGATGTCAGAGCTGGAACTTGACCAGCAATTGCCGTTCTCTGCCTCACTGACTTTTGAGCAGTCTTACAGCGAGGTCGATGGCGACAGCGCCTCAGCCGCTGAACTGTGCGCACTGATAAGCGCCCTGTCTGGCGCACCTATTAATCAAAGCATTGCGATAACCGGCTCAGTCGATCAGTTCGGGCGTATCCAGCCCATTGGCGGCCTCAATGAAAAAGTAGAGGGTTTCTTTCGCATCTGCGAGCAACGTGAACTCACCGGCAAACAGGGCGTTATTATCCCTGCGGCTAACGTGCGTCACTTGTCTTTACATCAGGACGTGCTGGATGCGGTTGAACAAGGTAGTTTCAACATCTGGTCGGTGGAGCATGCGATTGAAGCAATTACGCTGCTTACTGCCCAGCCCTGGGACGGCGCGGGTGAGAATACGCTTTTGCAGATTATTCAGGAGCGCATCGCCCAGGCCAATCATCAGGAGTCTCGCCACCGTTATCCGTGGCCATTACGCTGGCTCAACTGGTTCAACCACAACTGATCGGACTTGTTCAGCGTACACGTGTTAGCTAATCTGCGTCCTTCACTAGAATAAGGCTTACCTCAGAAATGGTTGATAAACGCGAATCCTATACAAAAGAAGACCTTCTTGCCTCCGGACGTGGCGAATTATTTGGCGCGGAAGGCCCGCAGCTGCCGGCTCCCAACATGCTTATGATGGACCGCGTAGTAAAAATGACTGAAACCGGCGGTAACTTCGACAAAGGTTACGTTGAAGCCGAGCTGGATATTAATCCGGACCTCTGGTTTTTTGGCTGCCATTTTATCGGCGATCCGGTTATGCCGGGCTGCCTCGGGCTTGATGCGATGTGGCAACTGGTGGGTTTCTACCTCGGCTGGCTCGGTGGTGAAGGCAAAGGCCGTGCGCTGGGTGTAGGCGAAGTGAAGTTCACCGGTCAGGTACTGCCGAGTGCTAAAAAGGTGACTTACCGTATTCACTTTAAGCGCGTTGTGAACCGCCGCCTGATTATGGGCCTGGCCGACGGCGAAGTGCTGGTCGATGGTCGCGTGATTTATACCGCAGCCGATTTGAAAGTGGGTCTGTTTAAAGACACGTCAGCATTCTGATTGCCCACTTAACGCTTCCCTGAAAGGCGAAACCTCCGCAATGCGGAGGTTTCTTTTTTAAAGAGACACAGTCAGGCAATGACTGCCCTGTCCTCCATGGCAGCTCGCCAGCCTCCCAGCCAGTATGACCGCTGATTCAGTGCCTGATACGGACACATTTCTTTGGAACGACCGGCAATGCCAGCCTGATAACCACGTTGATGGGCCCGATCCAGACGGTCTCGTTTTTGTCTCTTCATGCCTCGTTTCCCTCATTTTTGATCTGTGGAAAAAGAAAACAGTGACTACAAAACGTGCAGCCACATATAACGAATACCCTGATTAGACTGAACCGTCAATGCGCAAATTTCGCGCCAGATTGACACTTTTTAATCATTTCGGTCATTTTTTTGCAAAATGAGTGTCATATTAAGCGATTAGAATAACGAAAAAGCCGCGCCCATCGATGTCGATGCACGCGGCTTTTTTTTATTTTCTATGCTGATTTCAGGGCAACAGCGCAATCTGGCTGCTTAAACCCTGCGATGCCTGCTGCCAGGCCTGGGCCAGCGTCTGCACCATTGCATCGTAGCCGTCCTGCTGCTGCTTTAGCTCAATCCAGAACGGGCGCTTACTGATTTTCCCCTGATAATTAAGTAGCCATTCGCCGCTGACAATCACACGTCCGTCATAGCGACCGTGAAAGCCCGTGACGTTGGCGCTCACCACATTCTGAGTGCTACCCAGCGGCTGTGAGGAGACCACCCAGCCCGGTAGCTGAGCGCTCAGATTCGCCACCAGCGTATTACGCAACTGCTGATCCAACGGGCTGGCCCACAGGTTACTGGTGGCTATAACGTACTGTACATCCGTGGTCTGATAGGCAACACCGTTACCGGCAAGGAAATCCGGCACCGTGACCTGGTCAACCCACAACTGGTGCGTACCGCTCTGAATCTGGTTTTGCACCACCGGCTGTGAAACTACCGGCAGCTGATAGTACGTTTTACCGTCGTCGCTGCTGCTACAGGCGCTCAGCGCAACCGCCATTGCGAGTGCTAGCCACTTTTTCATTCTTTCGCCCTCTTCGGCTGGGGATCTTTTTTGTCCTTCGCTTCAAACACCAGCGCGTTGCTCTTATCATTGAGCGTACGCAGCACTGGCTGCAACTCGCGCAACACCTGGTCCAGGCGCTGCATATCGGCCACCATCTTGTTATAGGCCGCCGAGCCTGGCTGGAAGCCTTTCATGCTGCGGTTTAGCTCAATCAACGTTTGCTGCATATCTTCCGGCAGTTTTTGCATTGAAGCGCTACCGGTAATCTTATTGAGATTATCCAGCGTCTTCTGTAGCTCGCGCATCGTACGCTGGCTTTCGTTCAGCGTGTTCGTCGCCTGGTCTATCATCGGGTTCAGCGGCAGATTATTAATCTTATCCAGCGTATCCATCAGCTTCTGCTGAATCTGTGCAAGACCACCGGACACGGTTGGGATAACCGGATAGCCACTGAAACTGCGCATATCTTTAACTTCCGGCGCTTTCGGATAGAAATCGAGATCCACGTACAGCGCACCGGTCACGATGTTGCCAGTCTTAAGCGAGCCACGCAGGCCGTTTTTAAGCAGTTCCGTCAGATGCCCCTGTATATCCGGGTCGTTACCAAGCTGAGTTTCTAAACGCTCAGGTTCAATGCGAATCAGCACCGGAATACGGTAGTCAGAGTTAAGTTTCTGGTTCATACCCGGCACTGAGAACGGAACCTGCGACACTGTCCCCAGGCGGATGCCGCGGAACTCAACCGGCGCACCCGGCTGCAGGCCACGAATAGAATCTTTAAAGAACATCAGATAGTCGATACGGCGCGTAAACAGCGAGTCCTGGGTGCTGCGCTT
The DNA here is from genome assembly GCA_010092695.1 of Enterobacteriaceae bacterium 4M9. Taxonomy (GTDB): domain Bacteria; phylum Pseudomonadota; class Gammaproteobacteria; order Enterobacterales; family Enterobacteriaceae; genus Tenebrionibacter. The sequence continues at coordinate 3,276,745 of JAADJJ010000001.1, forward strand.
ATCGTCATAGAGTTTAAATTCAGTCTGGTTAGCCACCGGCTCACCCAGTGCAGTGCCCTCCGGCACATCAAAGCTTACGCCGCCGCTGAAAAGCGTTGTCAGCGAGCCCATCTCCACGCGCATCCCTGAGGAGGACATATCCACGGCAATCCCGCTGTCTTTCCAGAAGCGTACATTGCTGGTGACCAGCCTGTCATTCGGCGCACTGATAAACAGTTGATACTGCATGCTGCGCTTGCTGGCATCAAAGTTGCTGGTTTCCACCGAACCCACGCGATAACCACGGAACAGCACCGGATCGCCTGCTGAGAGCTGCCCGGCCTTGTCGCTGTCGAGAATAATGCGAATGCCTTTGGCATCTGGCGAGGCCAGCGGCGGTGAATCCAGCAGTTCGTAGCTTTCAGGCTGGTTGCCTTTGGTGCCCGGCTGAAGCTCAATATACGCACCCGACAGCAGCGTACCGAGCCCGGTCACACCTTCACGCCCAATTTGCGGCTTCACCACCCAGAACACCGAGTCTTTATGCAGCAGTTTTTCCATGCCTGCATTCAGGCGCGCTTTGATTTCCACATGATGCAAATCATCAGACAGCACCGCGCTTTCTACCACGCCCACGTCCACGCTGCGGCTTTTAATCGCGGTTTTACCGCCCACAATGCCTTCTGCGTTAGTGGTAATCAGCGTCACCTCCGGACCCTGATGGCTGTAATGATAAAACAGGATCCACGCGCCAATCAGCGCGGTGATAATCGGGAAAATCCATACCGGCGACCAGCTTTTGACCTTACGCACCTGCGCTTCCCCGTGGTTATTTTCCATGCTCAGTCGACTCCTCATGGTTTGATTCTGGCGCCCTGTCCCACGACAGGCGTGGGTCAAACATCATGGCGGCAAACATTGTCACAATCACCACCAGAGCGAACATCAGCGCTCCCATAGCGGGATAGATATTCATCAGCGCTCCCATGCGCACCAGCGCTGAGAGTACCGCAATCACAAATACGTCAATCATCGACCAGCGGCCAACGAATTCGACGACTTCATAAATTTTGTGCATCCGCTCGCTGTCGCGCCTGCCGTAGCCTTTGGCATCCAGGCACAGCCAGGCAATGGCAATCATTTTCAGCGTCGGCACCATAATACTGGCGATAAAAATCACCATCGCCACCGGGTAGGAACCCTCGCTCCACAGCAGCACCACGCCAGCAAGAATGGTGGAAGGCATTTTGTCACCCAACAGATCGGTAATCATGATGGGCAGCAAGTTGGCGGGCAGATACAGAATGATGGAGGTTATCAGCAGCGCCACGGTCCACTCTAAGCTGTTGTGGCGGCGCACGTGGCCTTTGACATGGCAACGTGGGCAAATCGGCTCCCCGGCAGGCACAATGGCAGTGCAGCAGGCACAGGAGCGCAGCCCCTGATGAATACCGGTGGTACCCACTTTAAGCGGCTGTGCCAACGCAGGCATGGGGGCGATGTCATCCCACAACCAGCGTCGGTCAACGCACTGAAACGCGCGCAGCTGTAACAGACAGAACAGGCACCACGGCAGAAAGCTCGGCCCAACGCCAATATCACCATAGGCCATAAGCTTCACAAAGCTTACCAGCACGCCAGCCAGGAAAATCTCCGCCATGCCCCAGGTTTTAAGTTGAAACAGCACCCGGGCAAGCAGGCGCGCCAGCCGGAAATCCATACGCACGCGGTTAACCAGCAGCAGAATGCTGACCAGGCAAAACGCAGGGACCAGTTGGACAAACAGCAGAAAGAAAGTGCCGAGGCTGGCATAATCTTCAGAAAACATCACGCCAGGAATAGCCTGTAGCGTGATCTCGCTGGTGACGCCCGCCACTTTCATACTGACAAACGGGAACAGATTGGCAAGCAGCAGCATGAACAACGCCGCCAGTGCATAGGCGGTAGGACGCTGGCGCGGTGCGCGCCATTGCGTGGTAAGCGTGGTGCCACAACGCGGGCAGCAGGCTTTTTCACCTGCTGCCAACGGCGGCAACGCTACCAGCAAATCACACTGTGGGCATAAAATATGCCTTGATGCGTGGTGCTGTTCACACATGCTGAGCCTCTCCGTTATGCGCCGTTTTTCAGCGACTCAAGATATTCCCAGCGTTCGAATGCGCTTTCAAGCGCCTGCTCTGCACCCGCCAGGTCGGAAAGCACCTTTTGCGTCGTTTCATGGGGCTGGTTAAAGAAATCCGCATCGCTGACCTGCGTCTGTAACGTCTCCAGAGCAGCTTCAAGCGCTTCCAGCTTTTGCGGCAACGCCTCCAGCTCACGCTGTAAGTTGTAGCTCAGCTTTGCGGCTGGCGCGCTACGTTTCGGCGCGTCAGCTTTTGCATCTGGCTTTTTCTCTTCAGCTTTAGGCGCCACACTCTGTCGCAGTGGCTGCACGTGAGCCTGCTGGTCTCGTGCGTCGTGGTAGCCACCTACATACTGGCCAATACGGCCATCGCCTTCAAAAATCCAGCATTCGGTGACGGTGTTGTCCACAAACTGCCTGTCGTGGCTCACCAGCAGCACAGTGCCCTGGTAGCTTTCGATCAGTTCTTCAAGCAGTTCAAGCGTTTCCACGTCAAGATCGTTGGTCGGTTCGTCGAGAATAAGCAGGTTGCTGGGCTTAAGGAACAGCCGCGCCAGCAGTAGGCGGTTGCGTTCTCCACCGGAGAGCGCACGCACTGGCGTCATGGCGCGTTTAGGATGGAACAGGAAGTCCTGCAAATAGCCGAGCACATGGCGCGGCTTGCCGTTAACCATCACTTCCTGCTTCCCTTCAGCCAGGTTATCCATCACCGTGCGATCCGGGTCCAGCGCCGCACGATGCTGGTCGAAATAAGCCACTTCCAGTTTGGTGCCAATGTGAACGCGACCGCTGTCTGACTTTAAATCGCCCAGCATCAGTCTGAGCAATGTGGTTTTACCGCAACCGTTAGGGCCAACCAGCGCAATTTTGTCACCGCGCTGTACCTGGGCGCTAAAGCCCTTCACCAGCGGGCGCTCGCCGAGCGCATAGCTGACCTCTTCAAGTTCAAAGACAATTTTGCCCGAGCGGCTGGCTTCACCGACCTGCATTTGCGCAGTGCCCATCACTTCGCGGCGTTCGTTACGCTCGCGGCGCATCGCTTTAAGGGCGCGCACGCGGCCTTCGTTACGGGTACGGCGCGCCTTGATACCCTGGCGAATCCACACTTCTTCCTGCGCCAGCTTGCGGTCGAACTCAGCGTTTTGCAGTTCTTCCACACGCAGCGCTTCTTCTTTGTCCACCAGATAGCGGTCATAATCGCCAGGGTAAGACACCAGCTTACCGCGATCGAGGTCAACAATACGCGTCGCCATATTGCGGATAAACGAACGGTCGTGGGAGATAAACACAATCGTGCCGCCAAACGACTTCAGGAACCCTTCCAGCCAGTCGATAGTTTCGATATCAAGGTGGTTAGTCGGCTCATCAAGCAGCAGCACGCGCGGGGAACTGACCAGCGCACGCCCGAGTGCGGCCTTACGCAGCCAGCCACCGGAGAGCGATGACAGCGGCGCATCGGCGTCCAGCCCAAGCTGCGCCAGCACTTCACTGATACGGTTTTCCAGCTGCCACAGCCCTTGGTGCTCCAGCGTCTCCTGAATTTTCGCCAGCGCGTTGAGGTTTTTCTCGCTCGGATCGCTCATGACCTTGTGCGATAGCTGATGGTAGGTCTTCAGATATTCCGCCTGCTCTTCCACGCCTTCGGCCACAAAGTCATAGACGCTACCCGCCACATTACGCGGCGGATCCTGTTGCAGGCGCGCCACAATCAAATCCTGTTCATAGATGATTTTGCCGTCATCGAGCGGCAGTTCGCGGTTGAGGATTTTCATCAGGGTCGATTTACCGGCCCCGTTGCGCCCGACCAGGCACACACGCTCGTTGTCTTCGATATGAAGTTCCGCGTTATCAAGAAGCGGCGCATCGCTAAACGACAGCCAGGCGCCATGCATACTGATTAAAGACATACGTTTATTCCTTCCCGGCGTGGGTAATGAGCCAGCAGTTGTGGATCTGGCGGTTGCGGGCAAAGTCCTGAGACAGGGTTTTCTGGGTGATTTCTCGCGCGCTCAGTCCAAGCTTTGCCAGCTCGTCGAGATCCATGCGGAACCCACGCTTATTATTGGAAAACATAATCGTGCCACCGGCGCGCAGCAGGCGCTTCAGGTCGCGCATCAGCTGGATATGATCGCGCTGCACATCGAACTCGGCCTCCATACGTTTGGAATTGGAGAACGTCGGCGGATCGATAAAGATCAGATCGAACTTTTCGTCGCTGTCGCGCAGCCAGCCCAGGCAATCGGCCTGAATCAGGCGGTGGGCGCGACCGCTCAGGCCGTTAAGGCGCAGGTTGCGCTCGGCCCATTCCAGATAGGTGCGTGACATATCCACCGTGGTGGTAGAGCGCGCACCGCCAAGCCCGGCGTGCACGCTGGCGCTGCCGGTGTATGAGAACAGGTTGAGGAAGTCTTTGCCTTTGCTCATTTCACCGAGCATGCGGCGTGCAATGCGGTGATCGAGGAACAGGCCGGTATCCAGATAATCGGTCAGGTTGACCCACAGGCGTGCGTTATATTCGCGCACTTCCATGAAATCGCCCTTTTCGGCCATCTTCTGATACTGATTTTTGCCTTTCTGGCGTTCGCGGGTTTTCAGCACCAGCTTGTTGGTGGCGCAGCCCAGCACCGACAACGTTGCGGCAATGACATCAAACAGACGCTGGCGCGCCTTTTGCGGATCAACGCTTTTCGGTGGCGCGTATTCCTGAATCACCACCCAGTCGGCGTAACGGTCCACCGCCACGTTATATTCCGGCAAATCGGCGTCATACAGGCGGTAGCATTCAATACCTTCCTGGCGCGCCCATTTCTCCAGCTTTTTCTGGTTCTTACGCAGGCGGTTGGCAAAATCGGCGGCAATCTCCACCGGCTGCGCGCCCGCCGGGTTTTCGGCCAGGCGATAGTTTTTCTGCACGCAGTCGAGCGGGCCGTTTTTGGCCTTAAACTGACGGTCAGCGCGCAATTGCAGGCAGCTTAACAACTCCGGTGACGCACTGAACAGCGACAGGTTCCAGCCGCCAAACTTCGCTTTCATGATACGCCCAAGCAGACTGTGCAGCGCAATCAGCGCCGGTTCGCTCTCAAGGCGCTCACCATAGGGCGGGTTGCTGATAACGGCACCGTGCGGCCCTTCAGGCTGCGGATTATCAAGCTGGGCTACGTCGCGCACGTCAAAGCGAATTAAATCGGCAAGGCCTGCACGGCGGGCGTTCACGCGCGCAAGTTCCACCACGCGCGCGTCGCTGTCAGAGCCGTAAAAGCGTGAGTCATAATCAGACAAGCCACGGCGAGCACGCACGTTGGCTTCTGCTGCCACCTCTTTCCACAGCGTTTCATCGTGATTTTGCCAGCCGTGGAAACCCCAGCGGGTACGGTGCAATCCCGGAGCACGGTCGGTTGCCAGCATCGCCGCTTCAATCAACAGCGTACCGGAACCGCACATCGGGTCCAGCAAGGGCGTGCCTGGCTGCCAGCCTGAGCGCTGCACAATGGCCGCCGCCAGGTTTTCTTTCAGCGGCGCCGCGCCAGTGCGGTCACGATAGCCGCGCTGGTGCAGACCTTCACCGCTCAGATCCAGCGCGATGCTGGCGACCTCTTTATTGAGCCACACATTAATACGTAGATCCGGCGCTTCCTTGTCAACGTTCGGGCGCGCCAGATTTTTGCGGGTGAAGGAATCGACAATCGCGTCTTTCACCTTCAGCGCGCCGTACTGGCTGTTGCGAATTTCTTCATTAACACCGCTAAAGTGCACGGAGAACGTGGCGCCTGGTGCCAGGATTGACGGCCAGTCCAGCGCCTGCACGCCAAGGTACAGGTCAAGGTCGCTGAACACTTTGCACTCGCTTAGCGGCAGCAGAATGCGTGAGGCCAGGCGGCTCCACATCAGACTCTGATACAGCAGACGCGTGTCGCCCTGGAAATGTACCCCACCCTGGACGACCTGGCAGTCCTGGGCGCCCAGGTTTTCAAGTTCGCTTTTAAGCAGCTCTTCGAGCCCGCGCGCCGTGCTGGCAAACAGAGAATTCATAGTGTCACTTACTGATAAGGAAAATTGTCGCGCATTATAGCTAATCCCGGGCGCATGTCATAAAGTTGGCCTTTATTTATTGCCTGCGGAGGGCGCGTGCTTTCTCTTTCCCGGCTGTACATTCATCCCGTTAAGTCAATGCGCGGCCTGCGTATTTCTCATGCCAGAGCCGATGTCAGCGGCCTGAATTTCGACCGCGTTTTTATGCTGACGGAAACCGACGGTACCTTCGTTACTGCCCGCCAACACCCGGAGATGGTGCTCTTTACGCCAGTCATGCTGGAAGACGGCCTGTGGCTTGGCGCCCCGGATGGCAGCGAGGCCAGCGTGCGCTTTGCCGATTTCTCCACCATTGCTGCCGCAACCGAAGTCTGGGGCAACCATTTCACCGCCCTTATAGCGCCGCCCGCCATTAACCAGTGGCTGAGCACTTTTTTTAAGTGCGATGTGCAGCTGCGCTGGGTTGGCCCCACCCTTACCCGGCGCGTGAAAGCCCATGACGCTGTCCCGCTCGGCTTTGCCGACGGCTTCCCGTATTTACTCACCAGTGAGGCTTCACTGCGCGACCTGCAAAAGCGCTGCCCGGCGGGCGTGCGCATGGAGCAGTTTCGTCCAAATCTGGTCGTTGCCGGTGCAGAGCCCTGGGACGAGGACCGCTGGCGTGTGGTACGCATCGGTAGCGTGATTTTTGACGTGGTAAAACCCTGTACCCGCTGCGTGCTGACGACCGTCAACCCGGAGCAGGGCCGCAAGCATGGTGCTGGCGAGCCGCTGGCAACACTACAGCGCTTTCGTGCTTCGCAAGACGGTAACGTCAACTTTGGACAAAACCTGATTGCCCGTAATAGCGGGCTGGTGCGTGTGGGGGATGAGTTCGAGGTGCTCGAAACTGGCGACGCGCCAGTGTATGGCGCAGGCATCGTCGAAGAGACGCTCACGCCGCCATCCGAACCTGGCGCACAATTCAGCCTGCAATGGAACGACCAGCAGTTCCCAGGCAACAATCAGCAACCGCTGCTGGAACAGCTTGAAAATCAGGGGATACGCGTATCCTGGTCATGCCGCGCCGGGGTATGCGGCTGCTGTCGCATTCGGCTGCTGGAAGGTGAAGTGAAGGCGTTAAAGAAAAGCGCCGTCGCTGAGGACGGCACGATTTTGTGCTGTAGCTGTATCCCTGCCGGGCCGTTGCGCCTGAGCGAGTGTTAAACCGCCTCGCGCTCGAATGCCTGCTGTACCGGCATCGGGCGCAGTCTGTCATTCATGACTTTAATGGCGTCACCAAGCTGCATTGTGCGCCCGGCAAGGCACAGCGCTGGCTGCGCCAGCAGACACAGTGAGGCACTCTCACCCGCCTCGGCTACCAGCAGATTGACCTGCTGTTCGTCATCACTGAGCCAGACGCTGACGGCATCACCCGGTGCGGGCTGCCAGCTTTCACCATAAGAGATAAAGTGCCAGCTTTTGGGCATTTGCGGCTTAAGAAAGCGAATGGAAACCAGCGCGTTAAGCACCAGTTCAGCGCGCTGTTCAGGACGTAATTCCAGCTCGCGCGCGCGTTCGTCGAAGGAGAAATAGAGTGCGGCATCATCAACACAAAATCCGCAGTGGCTAAAGGCATCCGGTGTCAGCATTTTGCCGGGAAAACGTGAACGAAATACCATTCCATTGGCCAGATCGAGCATCATACGGTCGTGCTCTTCATCAAAATACCAACGCCAGTTATCGTCCGGTTTTATCCGCATAATTTCGCCCCCTGCTTCTACGCCAACTTAATTCTGTGCGAATTCATGCTTCGCTTTTAAATGTCCCATTAGAAGAGAAGACCATAATGGGTAAATAAGCAACAATAGAGGGAATATAATGTAACCAGGGCCAAAAATAAAGCCCTGGCGGGGAGCAATCAGATATGAGTAACGATCTCTTTAATTAATGGCGGACCTTTATAAATAAAGCCGGAATAAATCTGAATCAGCGTGGCGCCTGCGGCAAGTTTCTCACGTGCCGCCATGACAGAATCAATGCCGCCCACGCCTATAATCGGCAAACGACCATTTAATTCCTGGGCAAGCTTACGAATAATTTCGGTACTTTTAAGCTGTAAAGGACGACCACTCAGTCCCCCTGTTTCATTGCTATATTTCATGCCACTCACAAGAGCGCGATCCAGAGTGGTGTTGGTTGCAATGACACCGTCAATATTATGGCGAACCAGACTGTCGGCAACCTGAATCAATTCTTCCACACTCAAATCCGGCGCAATCTTAACGGCCAGCGGAACATATTTATGGTGTGTCTGCTGCAACTCCTGCTGCTTATTTTTTAACGCACTCAGCAGGTCATCAAGCGCCTCACCATACTGCAATGAACGCAGGCCTGGCGTATTCGGTGAGGAGATGTTAATCGCGATATAACCAGCGTAGGGATAGACTTTTTCCATACAAATCAGGTAGTCATCTTTCCCCTGCTCGACCGGCGTATCTTTGTTCTTGCCTATATTAATGCCGAGAATACCGTTGAAATGCGCCTTTTTAACGTTCTCGACCAGGTTATCCACGCCAAGATTATTAAAGCCCATACGGTTGATGAGCCCTTCGGCCTCCACCAGGCGAAACAGGCGCGGTTTGTCATTACCGGGCTGCGCACGCGGTGTCACGGTGCCAATCTCAATGGCACCAAACCCCATTGCGCCAAACGCATCAATACACTCGCCGTCTTTATCCAGGCCTGCCGCCAGTCCAAGTGGGTTCTTGAAGGTCAGCCCCATGCAGGTCACCGGTTTGTCCGGCACATTCTGGCGCACCAGCCACTCCAGCGGAGTGCCCGCCACGCGGCGTAGTTGCTGAAAGGTCATTTCATGGGCGCGCTCGGGATCGAGCTGAAAAAGGGCTTTGCGAACGAACGGATAGTACATGAACTCTCCCTGGATTCCGGTGGGTAAACCGGGGCCGTATTATTCAGCAATGTGCGCCGAAAGTGAATTGACATGTCGCAAAAAAGCGTCAGAGCCCGCTTCCGACGTTCTTAATTATGCGTAAAGCGGCAAACCTCCTGCGAAAAAAGCATTTAATCCCGCGTCACTGCTCTGCCACTATCAAACCGTTATCAATGTAACAAAAAATCATATAAATGGTTATAAGGAGCCACCATGCGAGTGATTACTCTTGCCGGAAGCCCGCGCTACCCTTCCCGCTCCAGCACCCTGCTGGAATATGCCCGTGAAAAGTTAAACGCGCAGAAAATTGAGGTGTGTCACTGGCATGTACAGAATTTTGTCCCTGAAGACCTGCTCTACGCGCGCTTTGACAGCCCGGCGCTGTTGGCACTGAGTGAACAACTGCGGGAAGCCGACGGGCTGATTGTCGCCACACCTATTTATAAGGCGTCATTTTCCGGTGTGCTGAAAACGCTGCTGGACCTGCTGCCCGAGCGCGCACTGGACAATAAAGTGGTGCTGCCATTCGCCACCGGCGGCAGCATCGGCCACATGCTGGCAGTGGACTACGCGCTCAAACCCGTGCTGAACGCGCTGAAAGCCCAGGAAGTGCTGCACGGCGTTTTTGCAGACGACAGCCAGATTGAAGACTACCAGCATCGCGCACGCTTCTCACCGCTGCTGCAACAGCGGCTTGATGCAGCGCTTGAGGTTTTCTTGCAAGCGCTACAGCGCCACGGCAACCGTAACCACAGCATTTCGGGGGTCGCGCATGCTTAATGGCCTTAGACGGCATGTTACCGGGTTTGCGCTCCTGGGCGCACTCAGCTTAAGCGCCCACGCCACAACTCCGGCAGCGCCATCGGAACTGCGCATTGGCTATCAGAAAGGCGCTGTGGGTATGGTACTGGCCAAAAGCCACCGCCTGCTGGAGCAAAAGTGGCCAGACACGCGCGTGACCTGGGTGGAATTTCCGGCGGGTCCGCAACTGCTGGAGGCACTTAACGTTGGCAGCATTGATGTAGGCGGCACCGGCGATATTCCGCCTATCTTTGCACAGGCGGCAGGTGCGGATTTGCTGTACGTGGGCGCTGAACCTGCTAAACCGCTCGCAGAAGTGATTCTGGTAGCACAGGAAAGCCCCATTAAACGCGTGGCCGACCTCAAAGGGAAAAAAGTGGCGTTCCAGAAAGGTTCCAGCTCTCATAACCTGCTGCTACGTGCGCTACAGCAGGCCGGGCTGCGCTTTAGCGATATCCAGCCGGTCTATCTGACGCCCGCCGATGCCCGCGCCGCCTTTCAACAACATAACGTCGATGCCTGGGCCATCTGGGATCCGTATTACTCCGCAGCCCTTGAGCAGGGCGGCGTGCGCGTATTGACCGACGGGCGCACACTGAACCTCACTGGTTCGTTTTATCTGGCGGAGCGCCGCTGGACCGAAAAGAATGCCGCATTTTTACAACAGGTGCTGGCGACGTTCAGCGAGGCTGATGGCCTTACCCGCAGCGATAAACCGCAAAGTATTAAACTGCTGTCGCAGACTATTGGCCTGCCGGAGAGTGTGATTAGCCGCTACCTGCAACACCGCCCGGAAATGACCATCAAACCCGTTAGTGCCGACATTGCCGCGCGCCAACAACAAACGGCGGATCTGTTTTACAGCAACCGTCTGTTGCCGAAAAAAATCGATATTCGCCAACGCATCTGGCAGCCCGCCACGCAGCAAGGAGAAAAATCATGAGTCTGAGTCGATTCTGGTTTCTGCTCGTGCACGGTAACGGCCTGCCTGTTTACCCCTTCGCGTCGCCGGGTTTCAGCAACGCTATTTGCTGCGACAACACTTGTCCCGAAAACGCCTGGCACGAAGGTGAGCCGTTATTAGCACAATGCAATGTGGCGGTTTCCAGCATCCCGCGCCCACCGGTACGCCAGCCACAAAGCACAACGCTCGCCAACGCTTTTATCCCACGTCACATCGCACTGCGTTGAGGAGGCTGGATGAAACAACATTCACAATCGTGGCTAAACCGCCTCACGCCCTGGCTGCTACCGCTGGCGCTGCTCGCACTCTGGCAACTTGCCGCGTCGCAGGGCTGGATTGCTAACCGGGTGTTCCCCTCACCGCAGGGCGTTGCGCGCGCCTTCTGGACACTGTGTGTCAGCGGCGACCTGTGGCACCACCTGGCTATCAGCAGCTGGCGCGCCCTGCTCGGCTTTGCCATTGGCGGCTCCATTGGTCTGGCGCTCGGGCTAATCAGTGGGCTGTCACGCCTCGGCGAAAGGCTGCTGGATACCTCGGTCCAGATGCTGCGCAATGTGCCGCATCTGGCGCTAATTCCGCTGGTGATTTTGTGGTTTGGCATCGACGAGACCGCCAAAATCTTTCTGGTAGCGCTGGGGACGCTATTTCCCATTTATATCAACACCTGGCACGGCATTCGCAATATCGACCCGGGGCTGCTGGAAATGGCGCGCAGCTATGGGCTCTCAGGCTTTAGCCTGTTTGCACAGGTGATTCTGCCCGGCGCGCTGCCGTCAATTATGGTCGGCGTGCGCTTTGCGCTGGGGCTAATGTGGCTAACGCTGATTGTGGCCGAAACCATTTCGGCTAACGCCGGTATTGGTTATCTGGCCATGAACGCACGTGAGTTTTTGCAGACCGATATCGTGGTCGTCGCCATTCTGCTTTATGCCCTGCTCGGCAAGCTTGCAGATGTGAGCGCCCAGTTGCTGGAACGGCGCTGGTTGCGCTGGAACCCAGCCTATTTTCAACAGGAGGCGCTATGAATACCGCGCGACTGACGCCAGGACTGCCGCTGTTGCTCAACCATATAAGCAAACGCTACGGTGAAAAAACTATCCTTAATGAACTGGATTTGCATATTCCCGCCGGGCAGTTTGTTGCGGTGGTGGGCCGCAGCGGCGGTGGTAAAAGCACGCTGCTGCGCCTGCTGGCCGGGCTTGAACCTGCCAGCGGCGGCGAAATTCTGGCGGGCAATGCACCTCTGGCAACCGCACAGGAAGAAACACGCCTGATGTTCCAGGAAGCGCGGCTGCTCCCGTGGAAATCCGTTATCGACAATGTCGGCCTTGGGCTTAAAGGCAACTGGAAGGGCGCAGCAACGCAGGCGCTTGAGGCCGTTGGCCTGTCAAACCGCGCCAGCGAATGGCCCGCCGCGCTTTCGGGCGGCCAGAAGCAACGCGTGGCGCTGGCGCGGGCGTTAATCCATCGCCCTGCCCTGCTGCTGCTTGATGAACCGCTTGGCGCGCTGGATGCGCTCACGCGCATTGAGATGCAGGAGCTTATTGTCTCACTGTGGCAGGAGCACGCTTTCACCGTGCTGCTGGTCACGCACGATGTGAGTGAAGCGGTGGCCATGGCCGACCGGGTGCTGCTAATTGAAGACGGTAAAATCGGGCTGGATTTAACGGTTGACCTGCCGCGCCCGCGGCGCATAGGGTCGGCACGACTCGCTGAGCTTGAAGGCCAGGTGTTGGCTCGCGTGATGCAGCGCGGCAAAAGCGAAGACCGGGAGCAAAAAACGCGGGCGGGATGACCACATTTTGCCACAGCAATAAAAAAGGCGAGCCTCAATTCATCGAGACTCGCCCTGGTGACTGACAAATTATGCCAGTGCTTTGGTCACTTTCTCAAACAGATCGCCAGACAGATTTGGCAGCGCCTTAAGCTGCTCCAGCGCCGCACGCATCAGCTGCTGACGCTTCTCATCATAACGTTTAAGGCGAATCAACGGCTCAATCAGGCGTGAAGCCACCTGCGGGTTGCGGCTGTTAAGCTCAGTCAGCATTTCTACCAGGAACTGATAGCCGCTGCCATCGAGCGCGTGGAACGCCGCCGGATTGGCGCTGACAAATGCGCCAATCAGTGAACGCACGCGGTTGGGGTTACTCATGGAGAAGGAGCGATGGTTGAGCAGCTTGCGCACATTCACCAGCACGTCGTCTGCCGGGCTGGTGGCCTGCAACATCAGCCATTTGTCCATCACCAGACCATCCTGATGCCATTTTTCATCGTACTGCGCCATCAGCGCATCAGCGCACGGCAGTTCTGCGGCAACCGCCGCTGAGAGCGCCGCTATCGCGTCCGTCATGTTGTCCGCATCGCGATATTGCGCCGTCACCAGGGTTTCGGCCAGTTTCGGTTCATCAAAGGCCAGATAGCGCAGGCAGACGTTACGCAGCGCGCGCTTACCGATGTCGCCGTGATCGACACGGTAGGCATCCAGCGCCATCGCGTTATATACCGCCAGCAGTTCATCAGCGAGTTCATGCGCCAGCGCGCGGGTCAGCGCGTTGTACACAGCGGCAATCGCCAGCGGATCGATAATCTCAAACAGCTCGGCAATTTCACTTTGCGACGGCAATGTCATGATTTCGGCCGCCAGCGCCGGGTCGATATGCTCATCCAGCAGCACAGCGCGAAACGCATCTGCAACGTGCTGAGGAAGCGCTAGCGGCTGCCCTGCCTGCTGGCGCGCGACGTTAAGCTTAATGGCGGTCGCAAGCAGACTCTGCGCGGCATCCCAGCGGGAGAAGTCATTACGCGCATGGCGCATCAGGAACGTAAGCTGTGCGTCACTCCAGTTGTATTCAAGCTTCACCGGTGCTGAGAACTCACGCAGCAGTGACGGCACCGGCTGGAAGTAAACGTTGTCAAAAACAAACGTCTGCTCGGCCTGGGTAACATTCAGCACGTTGTGGACAGGATGACCGTTATGCTGCAACGGAATAACCTTGCCGTCGTTGTCGTAAAGCTCGATATCAAACGGAATATGCAGCGGCAGTTTTTCTGAACCGTCTGCTGTTGGCGGTGTGTGCTGGCTGACAGTGAGCGTGTACTGCTCGGTCTGCGGGTCATAATCATCCTGCACCGTCACAACTGGCGTACCGGACTGGCTGTACCAGCGGCGGAAATGGGACAAGTCGATATTGGACGCATCCTCCATGGCCTGCACAAAATCGTCGCAGGTGGCGGCGCTGCCGTCATGGCGCTCAAAGTAAAGCTGCATCCCTTTCTGGAAGTTTGCCTCGCCCAGCAGCGTATGCAGCATACGAATCACTTCTGCGCCCTTTTCATACACTGTCAGGGTGTAGAAGTTGTTCATCTCAATGACCATTTCCGGGCGAATCGGGTGCGCCATTGGGCTTGCGTCTTCAGCAAACTGCATACCGCGCATGGTACGCACGTTGCTGATGCGGTTAACCGCACGCGAACCAAGATCGGAGCTGAACTCCTGGTCGCGAAATACTGTCAGCCCTTCTTTGAGACTCAACTGGAACCAGTCACGGCAGGTGACGCGGTTGCCGGTCCAGTTGTGAAAATATTCGTGGCCAATCACCCGCTCAATATTCAGATAATCCTTATCCGTGGCGGTATCGGTACGCGCCAGCACAAATTTGGAGTTAAAGACGTTAAGGCCTTTGTTCTCCATTGCCCCCATGTTGAAGAAATCCACGGCGACAATCATATAAATGTCGAGGTCATACTCCAGACCAAAGCGGGTCTCGTCCCACTTCATGGAGTTTTTCAGCGACGTCATCGCCCAGTCAGCGCGATCGAGGTTGCCACGGTCAACGTACAGTTCCAGCGCCACGTCACGCCCGGAGCGGGTGGTGAAGGTATCGCGCAGCACGTCAAAATCACCGGCCACCAGCGCAAACAGGTAGCCTGGCTTCGGGAACGGGTCCTGCCACTGCATCCAGTGACGGCCATCGTCCAACTCGCCCTGTGCCACGCGGTTGCCGTTAGACAGTAAATAAGGGTAACGCGCTTTGTCGGCGGTGATTTTGGTGGTAAAACGCGCCAGCACGTCCGGGCGGTCCAGATACCAGGTAATATGACGAAAGCCTTCCGCTTCGCACTGGGTACATAGCGCCTCGCCAGACTGGTACAACCCTTCCAGCGCGGTATTTGCCGCCGGGCTGATTTCATTAACCACCGTCAGCGTGAAGCGGTCAGGCAGGTTATCAAGAACCAGCGCGCCCTCTTCCAGGCGGTAGCTTTGCCAGGGCGTGCCATCGACCTCCACAGCGATAAGCGTTAAATCCTCGCCGTCCAGGCGCAGCGCCGCGGTATGGTTACCCTGGCGCTGCACCCGGCTCACCGCAGTCACCGTGGTTTTGGCCGCATCCAGCTCAAAGGCCAGGTCTATATCTGTAATCGTATATTCCGGCGCTGTGTAATCGCGGCGGTATTTCGCTTGTGGCTGCTGTGTCATAAAAAAGCCTTCTGTATCGTCCGTAAGTCACGTCTGACAGTCTATTCCTGTTGCCGCCATGTTGCCACGGCGAATCGTCTGCTTGCGCAATGCGGCCCTGCGCCTGCTACATTCCTGCAACAGGCGGCACGAATTGCCCTCGACCCACAGCGGCGCTTGTGTTGTGATTCTGGTTTAATAAACCGATAATCAGGGTATACTCCCGCGTCTTTATCTGTATTAGCACTGACTGATGGAAACGCTCCTGTGAGAGGATGCCGCAACGCGCTATGACACGATACGCTTCCCCGATACTGCAAACCCTGCTCGATACGGACGCCTACAAGCTCCATATGCAGCAGGCGGTTTTTCACCACTATGATGATGTGAATGTCGCGGCGGAGTTTCGCTGCCGTGGTGACGATCTGCTGGGTATCTACGCTGACGCTATCCGCGAACAGGTCGAAGAGATGCGCCACCTCGCCCTGACGGACAGCGAATTCAGCTGGCTTTCTGTCCTGCCATTCTTTAAGGACGATTATCTGAACTGGCTGCGTCAGTTCCGTTATAACCCTGAGCAGGTCAAAATCAGCAACCAGCACGGCAAGCTGGATATTCGCCTGACCGGCCCGTGGCGTGAAGTCATTATGTGGGAAGTGCCGCTGCTCGCCGTCATCAGCGAAGTGGTGCACCGCTTCCGCTCGCCAGAAGCGAGTGTCGACATGGCGCTGGCGTCACTTGAAAGCAAATTGCAGGATTTCAGCAGAATCACTGCCAAACTCGACATGAGCCAGTTCCGTCTGATGGATTTCGGCACCCGCCGCCGCTTCTCGCGCGAGGTGCAGCAGGCCATTGTCGAGCGCCTGCAACAGGAGCCGTGGTTCATCGGCACCAGCAACTACGATCTGGCGCGCCGCCTGAACCTGACGCCGATGGGTACCCAGGCACACGAGTGGTTCCAGGCGCACCAGCAAATCAGCCCTGTGCTGGCCAACAGCCAGCGTGCAGCGCTGGAAGCCTGGCTTGCAGAATACCCTGACCAACTCGGTATCGCGCTGACTGACTGCATCACCATGGACGCGTTCCTGCGTGATTTTGGCCGCGAGTTCGCCACCCGCTATCAGGGGCTGCGCCACGACTCCGGCGACCCGGTTCAGTGGGGCGAAAAAGCCGTTGCCCATTACGAGAAGCTCGGTATTGATCCCCACAGCAAGACGCTGATTTTCTCCGATAACCTCGATTTCCAGAAAGCGGTCGATTTGTATCGCCACTTTGCTTCACGCATCCAGCTTGGTTTTGGTATTGGTACACGCCTGACCTGCGATATTCCCGGTGTTAAGCCGCTGAATATTGTGATTAAGCTCGTTGAATGTAACGGCAAGCCGGTGGCAAAACTCTCCGACAGCCCCGGCAAAACCATCTGTGAAGACAAAGCTTTTGTGCGCGCACTGCGTAAAGCCTTTGACCTGCCGCAGGTGCGCCGGGCAAGTTGACCTCCGGGCGCACGCGTTGCGCCCTTCCTTCCTGTCCCTTTTCTGTTTATCTGATGCGAATTCTGCTTGCCCGAGCGCATTTGGCAGGTAACATAGGTATCCCCCTGTTGCAGGGTAAACTTTTTATTTCCGGGATCCGCAGGCGGCCCCGCGTGCTAAACACGTGTGGCGCCGTAACATGCAGGCGTACCGGAATGTCATCACAGACCTTTTAAGAGAGAAAAATATGAGCGTTGTGCCTGTAGCTGACGTACTCCAGGGCCGCGTCGCCGTTGACAGTGAAGTCACCGTGCGCGGATGGGTACGCACACGTAGAGATTCTAAAGCCGGTATCTCCTTCCTCGCCGTTTATGACGGTTCCTGCTTTGATCCCGTACAGGCCGTCATTAATAATTCTCTGCCAAATTACAATGAAGACGTACTGCGTCTGACCACCGGTTGCTCCGTGATTGTGACCGGCACCGTTGTCGCTTCTCCGGGGCAGGGCCAGAGCTTCGAAATTCAGGCCACTCAGGTTGAAGTCGCTGGCTGGGTCGAGGATCCAGATACCTATCCGATGGCCGCTAAACGCCACAGCATTGAGTACCTGCGTGAAGTAGCACACCTGCGCCCGCGTACCAATATGATTGGTGCCGTTGCGCGCGTGCGCCACACGCTGGCACAGGCGCTGCATCGTTTCTTTGACGAGCAGGGCTTCTTCTGGGTCTCTACCCCGCTGATTACCGCCTCGGATACCGAAGGTGCGGGTGAAATGTTCCGCGTCTCAACGCTGGACATGGAAAACCTGCCGCGTAACGACCAGGGTAAAGTGGACTATGAGCAGGATTTCTTCGGCAAAGAAGCGTTCCTGACGGTCTCCGGCCAGCTCAATGGCGAAACCTATGCCTGTGCGCTGTCAAAGATTTATACCTTTGGTCCAACCTTTCGCGCGGAAAACTCCAACACCAGTCGCCACCTGGCAGAATTCTGGATGCTGGAGCCGGAAGTGGCGTTTGCTGACCTCAACGACGTTGCCTCACTGGCAGAAGCGATGCTCAAATATGTCTTCAAAGCGGTACTCGACGAGCGCCGTGACGACATGCAGTTCTTTGCCGAGCGCGTTGATAAAGAAGCCATTGAGCGCCTGGAGCGTTTTGTTGCCGCTGATTTTGCGCAGGTAGACTATACCGATGCGGTCGCCATCCTTGAGAAGTGCGGCGAGAAATTTGAAAACCCGGTTTACTGGGGCGTGGATCTCGCGTCTGAGCATGAGCGCTACCTGGCCGAGAAACACTTTAAGGCACCGGTGGTTGTAAAAAACTACCCGAAAGACATTAAAGCCTTCTATATGCGCCTTAACGAAGACGGTAAAACCGTCGCGGCAATGGACGTGCTGGCACCGGGCATCGGCGAAATCATCGGCGGCTCACAGCGTGAAGAGCGTCTGGACGTTCTGGATGCCCGTATGGTGGAAATGGGCCTAAATAAAGAAGACTACTGGTGGTATCGCGACCTGCGTCGTTACGGCACCGTACCGCACTCAGGCTTCGGGCTGGGCTTTGAGCGTCTGATTGCCTACGTGACGGGTGTACAAAACGTGCGTGACGTTATCCCCTTCCCGCGTACACCACGCAACGCCAGCTTCTAAGAGAAATATTTACCTTTCCAGGCCGACACATTGTCGGCCTTTTTTATGCCTGTCTGTTATTCCCCTCATCACTTCCGTGCTTCCCTGCTCTGACATTCAAGTTTTGTAAAAAGACCGCAGACTTTCAGGGCGTATACATTTATTTGTTTCAGCATTTATGACCAGATATTTCGCAAAAACAAACATATTTGATACACAACAAAGACAAAAGCAATCAATATTGCAACATTTCAACAGCACAAATAGCTTAACGCGATACATACTGCGTAGATGGATAAAATATGCCGATAAAACGTCATAAAGGCGCTGACTGTCCTCACGTATGTGACAATATTGCAATTAACTATAATAAATTCATATATCTAACAAACAACCCAATAAAATCCCCCTCCGAATGCGCGAAGTTTGAGATGGTTCACAAAGTTCCCTAAAATACACAAAATGTTACATCTATTTTCTTATTGATACTCTTTATCGATATTTGTATCATTTTACGGCTAGCGAAACGGCAACTCGGATGGAAAGATGCCGTCAGACACAGAAAGACACCAAACTTTCCGAGATAGTTGCGTAAGGAATTATTTACGGCAGTGGCAGGTGTCCAAAAAAACCAATGAGGGTAATAAATAATGATGAAGCGCAATTTCCTGGCAGTGGCCATTCCGGCCCTGCTGGCAGCAGGGTCAGTTAACGCAGCAGAGATCTATAACAAAAACGCTAACAAACTGGACCTGTACGGTAAAGTAGCTGCTGAGCACTACTGGACCACCAACGGTAATAATACCAATAACAACGATGGCACCTACGCGCAGATCGGCTTCAAAGGTGAAACTCAGATCTCCGATCAGCTGACCGGTTACGGCCAGTGGGAATACCGTGCATACGCGGATGCTGACGAGGGCCGTGGTTCTCAGAGACAGCGTACTCGTCTGGCTTACGCCGGCCTGAAAATTGCTGACGTTGGCTCTCTGGACTACGGTCGTAACTACGGTATCGTTTACGATGTAGAGTCCTGGACCGATATGGCACCGTCCTTCTCAGGTGAGACCTGGGCGGGCAACGCTGATAACTACATGACTGGCCGTACCGTGGGTGTTCTGACCTACCGTAACAGCGATTTCTTCGGCCTGGTTGACGGCCTGCACTTCGGTGCTCAGTACCAGGGTAAAAACGAAAGCGGCGCAGTTCACACTCAGAATGGTGACGGCTTCGGTGTTTCCCTGGGTTACGACTACGAAGGCTTCGGCATCATCGGTGCTTACAGCAAATCTGACCGTTCAGATCTGCAGTCAGCCGATGGTGAAGGCAGCAACGCTGAAGCATGGTCAATGGGCCTGAAGTACGATGCCAACAACATCTACCTGGCGACGGTTTACACTGAAACCCGTAACATGACCTACATCGGTTCACAGAGCCTGAACAAAACGCAGAACTTCGAAGCAATTGCTCAGTACCAGTTCGACTTCGGTCTGCGTCCGTCCATCTCTTACGTGAAGAGCAAGGGCAAAGACCTGCCGGTTGGCGCCAATGGCTACAGCGACGCTACCGTGGCGAACTACGTGACTGTAGGTACCTCCTTCTACTTCAACAAAAACTTCAGCGTGTACGGTGACTACCGTATCAACCTGCTCAACGAGAACGAATTCACTCGTACTTACGGCAGCTTCGTTGGTACTGACGACCAGGCCATGCTGGGTGTTGCTTACCAGTTCTAATCTGGCACAAGCATAACCGCTTAAAAAACAGGGCTTAGGCCCTGTTTTTTTATGTCTGGAGACAATCGGTTAGCCGTTTTTGATGCCAGGCGCTCTTTTTAAAGCAAACGGTTGGCAATTGATTGAGCAAGCGGTAACCTGAGGGTGAACATCTTCTTCTGATACCAATGGAACCTCGTCATGTTTGAAAACATTACCGCTGCCCCTGCCGATCCTATTCTTGGACTGGCCGATCTGTTTCGCGCCGACGAACGCCCGACCAAAATTAACCTCGGCATCGGGGTTTACAAGGACGAAACGGGCAAAACTCCTGTTCTGACCAGCGTAAAAAAAGCTGAACAATATCTGCTGGAAAATGAAACCACCAAAAATTATCTCGGAATCGACGGTATCCCTGAATTTGGCCGTTGCACCCGCGAGCTGCTGTTTGGCAAAGGCAGCGCCATTATTGAAGAAAAACGTGCACAAACGGCCCAGACACCGGGTGGTACTGGCGCCCTGCGCGTTGCTGCAGATTTTCTGGCAAAAAACACTTCGGTAAAACGCGTCTGGGTAAGCAACCCAAGCTGGCCGAATCACAAGAGCGTCTTTGGCTCTGCCGGTCTGGAAGTGTGCGAATACAACTACTACGATGCCGCCAACCATACACTGGATTTCGATGCGCTGGTCGCGAGCCTGCAAGGCGCTCAGGCTGGAGATGTGGTGCTGTTTCACGGCTGCTGCCACAACCCAACCGGTATTGACCCAACGCTGAAGCAGTGGCAACAGCTTGCAAAAATGTCGCAGGAAAAGGGCTGGCTACCGCTGTTTGACTTTGCTTACCAGGGTTTTGCCCGCGGACTGGAAGAAGATGCAGAAGGGCTGCGCGTGTTTGCCGCGACCCACAAAGAGTTGATTGTTGCCAGTTCCTTCTCTAAAAACTTTGGCCTGTACAACGAGCGCGTAGGTGCCTGTACGCTGGTTGGCGCATCAGAAGATGACGCCAACCGTGCCTTCAGTCAAATGAAGTCCTGCATTCGCGCTAACTATTCAAACCCGCCTGCACACGGTGCTGCGGTTGTTGCCACCATTCTCAGTAACGACGCCCTGCGTGCGCTCTGGGAACAGGAGCTGACCGATATGCGCCAGCGCATTCAGCGCATGCGCCAGCTGTTTGTGAATACGCTGCAGGAAAAAGGCGCTAATCGCGACTTCAGCTTCATCATTAACCAGAACGGCATGTTCTCTTTCAGCGGCCTGACCAAAGAGCAGGTGCTGCGCCTGCGTGAGGAGTTCGGCGTGTACGCTGTCGCCTCTGGTCGCGTAAACGTTGCCGGTATGACACCAGATAACATGGCCCCGCTGTGTGAAGCCATCGTTGCTGTGCTTTAAACGCATTGTCTGAACGACAAAAAGAGCCGCATATGCGGCTCTTTTTATTATGAGCTGTGGCACCTACTGAGCCAGTAATAGATTTTAGCTCTGCCCTGGGGTCTGGATTGATTATGTAATAGCGGAGTCTGCAAGATTCGAGAAGACATTCAAGCGACATGCATGCAATGCTATTGGCGGTGAAGGTAGTACCTGCACACCCACGCAGCCACAGACTCAGCGCGGGTGTCACGCAGCCCTTTGCACAGCAGTATCAAGAAAATCATGCCAGAAACGACAAGGCCTCCATTACGGAGGCCTTGTGAGTGGAGATTACCAGACCGGTAACTCATCCTGCAGGAAAGGGTTATGCAAACGTTCATCACCCAGCGTAGACATTGGCCCATGTCCGGGGATAAATTTCACCTCATCACCCAGCGGCAGCAGCTTTGTTTTAATTGAGGTAATAAGCTGTGTATGGTCACCGCGCGGGAAGTCGCTGCGCCCTACTCCGCCTTTAAAAATGACATCGCCAGAAATCAGCAGGCGTGAGGCCGTATCAAAAAATACAATATGCCCTGGCGTATGGCCCGGGCAGTGCAGCACCTGTAGCGTTATTTTACCTACACTCACCGTATCGCCCTCTTCAAGCCAGCGATCGGGCGTCAGCGGCTGGCATTCTTCCAGCCCAAACATTTTACTTTGCTGAGGAAGCCCCTGCAGCCAGAACTCATCTTCCTTCTGCGGCCCAATCACCGGCACGCCGTAATGCTGCGCCAGTTCAGCGGCTGCACCAACGTGATCAAGATGACCATGCGTCAGCAGGATCTGCGTCACACTCACGCCCTGGGCGTCAATTTCCTGCTTAATGCGTGCGGCGTCGCCACCAGGGTCGACCAGTGCGGCCAACCGGGTCTCGGGGCACCAGATGAGAGAACAGTTCTGGGCAAACGCCGTGACCGGAATGATATGATAGTTCATGCTGCTTTTCTGGCCGAAGCCAGACCTCCGTTAATTACCAGTTCCTGACAGGACCAGTATCAATGTGCACAAAGTTACTGCGTGGGTAGTATCCCACACCGCCTGCACCCATTGCTAACGCAGCTTTACGAACATTGCTTAACGCAATACCTTCAATATGGAAATCCATCGCCTGGCCTTTGGTGTGATAGCTGTTTTTAGCCACACCACGGCTATGTGCACGCAGGTTGGTGTTTGTCACCGGGGAACGGTAACCGGAAATCAGTTGCACCTGTTTACGCGTGCCAAGCAACCCTTGCAGACGGAACAGCTGATCGAACAGCTGGGGATCGATGGTTTTTACTTTATTAGCGCGATAATCGCGGAAGAAGTGATTGAGGCGGGCCAATTCATCCTGAATGTAACCTCTGCCATCAAAGAATTCAGCTTTAATCATTTCGCCGGTATTCAGATTATTCAGAGTCAGAATACGCGGACGCGGCGTGGAGAGAGTGGCAAACGCTGACGTCGGCAAAAGAGCAGCACCTAAAGCGGCACCGCCCAGCGCCAGCAGTTTGCGGCGATTAGCGTCTAATTTTTCCATGATACTCAGGTCTACAAGATAAAATGATCGTTATCCCATGAATATTTCGGAGAACAGAATAAAAATAATCCGCAATATTAGAAACAAACTTCCAGTATTTCTGTTAAGTCTGCCGCAATATTTCCGGTAACATCACTGCTGTCCGAACTATTTTGGGTATATATGCACTTCTGGCGCACTGAGAGAACCTTAACTGGCTAAATTCCATGCGTCAAGGACCCCAGGTCGCGCAGGAGGCGGGTCCACAGGTACCTGTGGACCGTTATTGACACAAAATTACGTCTGTTAATCTATTAAAATTTCAGTAATTAACGGATCAATTGTCCCGCTTTCGATAATACCTTGCCGCCGGTTTGGGCAGTCAGATCGTAATTGTAAATATCTGTTCGATATTGTGTCTTTCCATCTTCACCAACAAAGGCCGTCAAATAATAAAGATTAACGGGAATACTTTGACGAATATTCACATAACGCGTCTTCCCTTCCTTGAGCGTGGAAGAGATACGCGCATCATTCCAGCCAGCATCCTGCAATAGCATATTGGCTAAATCAGACGCTTTATTCACCCTGACGCAACCGGAACTCAACGCCCGCGCGCCACGCTGGAATAAATTATGGTTGGGTGTGTCATGCAGATAGATGGCGTCCGAACTCGGCATATTGAACTTGTAACGTCCAAGCGAGTTAGTCGGACCAGGCGCCTGCTGGAAGCGAAACGGCAGGTTGGAGGGGGTAATAGTAGACCAGTCCACCATCCATGGATTTACAGCTTCTGCATTGCTACTCCAGCCACGCAGTACTTTGTAATTATGACGCTCAATATAACCCGGGTCGTTGCGCAATTTTGGCAAAATATCGTTGCGCGCCAGCGTCGGTGGCACGTTCCACGGCGGATTAAGCACAACATTGTTTAGCGCACTGCTCATCATTGGCGTTTTGCGATCTGGGCGGCCCACAATCACGCGTGAAGCCAGTGCCTGATTACCGTTGAGCCAGTAGACCAGCGAATAATCGGGAATGTTTACCATGATGCCGGTATCCGGTTTGCCCGGCAGCAGGCGCAGACGCTGGATATTGAGCGCCAGCACGCCCGCGCGTACCTGCGGCGTCATGTTGAGTGCATCACGCGTCGTCTTACCAATCACACCGTCAGCACCCAGCCCCTGCCAGGTCTGAAAGCGCTTCACCGCAGCCACCAGCTTGCTATCGTAAACCTGAGCACCTTTCGCCGGTTTTGCTGAAGCGGTGTTATCATCCGGCAACGCAATCTCCGGGCCGCCGTCCAGCATGCCGGTACGTACCAGTATTTCACGTAATGCAGGGATGTCGGCGCTGCTCTGTCCCGGGCGCAGCGACGCATTCGCCTTCATCTGTGGCCACGGGCGGTTATCTGCCACCAACTTAAGCAACGCATCATGCATCACCGCATACTGAGGATGGTGCGGTGCCAGCGTCGCAACAAAGTTTGCGACCGTACCGCGGTCCACCGCAAGCTGCCATTGGTTGATAACCGCCAGCGGTGGCGTTTGTGCTTTGTACGGTGTGCTGCTGTAAAGCCAGCGGTTACCCTGGGTGGGAATAGATGAGACAAACTGCAGGTAACCCATCATCGCATCAGACAGGACGACGTCGCGGGCCATGCCGTTCACTGCCGGGTCAGTCAGCAGCTCAACCCAGGCCGTAAACTGAGGTTGAAAACCCGCAATGGCGACTTCGGCAAGTTGCTGCTGAAACGCCTGCACCGCATCCGCACTGTCCCACATCGGTTTCATATCTCGCGCTGCGTAAAGCAGCGACAGCGCGCTCAGGTGAACAGGGGTATAGCCGGAGGGGAGCAGAGACGCAAGCTGAGTCTGACTCTGCGCAGCTGCCATACCTTCGTTTGCCGGTGACGTGCCCATCAGAGCAGCCATCGCCGGTGAAGGTACAGACTGTTGATTCAGGTTGAAAGGTTGTTCAGGCGCCGCTGCGGAAGCGTCAACCGGAACAATTTCCGGCTCATCGGCCTGTACAGCCAGCGACGACAGGCTAAGGACCAGGCCAGCAGCGACGGCTGACCTTCGAAAACGACTTAATTTCGTAAGCAACATCCCTTGCCTCCTGGTTAATCATTGCCTTATCGGCAGGATTACTCTCAGTATATAAAAGAGCAAAATCCTTCGTACCTGCCATAGTGTAAAGAAATTTAACGCCGATAAAAATCAAAAAACAAAATTTACCCGCAGGTTACAAAAAACAGAGCCCTTCGCCTGTATCAGCAGAAGGGCCGTGAAACAAAGCGCTTACCTCAGGACGCGTCTGCGGCGTCTTCCGGCAAGGTTTGCGGCAGCGGTGCGGCAAACCCGCGCAATCCCACTACGTGTACGTGTTCGTGGTTCTGAATCACCTTACGCACCAGCTTGTAGGTCGTGCCTTTTTCCGGGCTGATGTTTTCGGGTGCCGCGATAATCAACTGCATTTCCAGACGCTCGCACAGCTCGAAAAGCGTGTTGATCGAGCGCGCATCCAGACGCGCGGCTTCATCAAGGAACAGCAGACGACAAGGTGAAATATCTTTTCCACGCAGACGACGCGACTCTTCTTCCCAGGACTGCACCACCATCACAAGGATGGACATACCGGTACCGATAGCCTCACCGGTCGACAGCGCGCCACTTTCAGCGCGCAACCAGCCGTCGGAGCCACGGTTAACCTCAACTTCCATTTCCAGATAGTTGCGGTAATCCAGCAGTTCTTCACCCATGGTTTGCGGTGTGCGGTTGCCCATCTCAATTTGCGGGTTCAGACGCTGCCACAACTTCGCCAGCGCTTCAGAGAACGTCAGACGGTTGCTGTTAAACAAGTCCTGATGCTGACCGTGCTCTTCAGAGAGCACATCCAGCAGCGTAGAGTGGGTTTCGCGCACGTTGACGTTCAGGCGCACGCTGTTGACCTGACCAAAGGAAACGCTTTGTAGTCCCTGGTTGAGCATACGAATACGGTTTTGCTCGCGCTGAATGGTTTTGCGAATAATATTAGCCACGCTGCGTGAGCTAATAGCCAGCTTCTGCTCGCGGGCGGTTAACTCTTCGGTCAGGCGACTGAGCTCAATTTCCATCTGCTCAATGGCTTCAACCGGGTCGTCGGTGCGGATAATATCCTGGCGGATGCGCTCACGCAGATGCTGATACACCGCCACAAAGAACTGAATCTTACGCTCAGGGCGTTTCGGGTCTTCAGACAGGCGCAGCACGTCACGCAGGTGTTCGTTATCGGCCACCGCCAGGCGCAGTGCACCGAGCGCCTTATCCGACATAGAACGCAGATCGTCGCCGGACTCATAGGCCAGCTCACGGCGGTGCAGACGACGCTCAACGCCATTCTCTTTCACCATGCGCATGACCGCGCACCAGCCCGCCTTCGAGGTGACCACCTGCTCGCGCTTTTCAAAGTAATCGCGCTCATGGCGTTTAATTCGGCGGGTCAGGTTCTCCATTTCAGCTTCGCAGTAGGTTATCTGCTTCTCAAGCTGGCTTCTGCGCGAACGGTTATTACTGAGTGCCGTGTGCAGTTCATCGCGACGCGCTCTGGCGCGCTCTTCAGCCCCGGAATCGGCACGTACACCGATATCCTTGAGTTCTTTGTACAAATCGGCAAGCAGTTCACGCTTGGTGTCATAGGAACTTTTGAGCGACGCCAGCAACTGGCTGTATTGCCCAAGCTGGGCAGCGTGGCCACGCAACGCTTCACGGGCGCGAGTACGTTCCGTTTCTGCCTGCTCCAGGCGCTGGCGCAGCTTCTCGTTAAGATCACTGTTGCCGCTGAGCATTTCTGCCGAATCGCTGTAGCTAAAGTGCGCCCGACGCTGCACCACTTCGGTCAGCGCAAACGCCTGCTGGCGCGCCTCGCGCTGGGTTTGCTGCGCGTACTCGTAATCCTGCTTGAGTTGTTCAAACTGCTCAGGGTCGTTTTGCAGCACCGAAGCAACCTGCTCAAGTTTAGTAAGCTGATTGCCGTGCTGCTGGATAAAGTGTGTGGCTTCCTGCGCTTCATCCAGCCGCTCCTGGATTTCATCGCGACGGTCGGCCAGCGTGTCATCTTCCAGCAGATTCAGGCGTGGCAGCAGGCGGTTAAGCTGGGCGACGCCCTCTTTTGCTTGCTCAAACTGGCTACGCTGTTGCTGGTTGTCGTTCTCGTGGGCGCTGATTTCGCGCTCGATTTCGCTGCGGCGGCTGTTTAACTGACGAATTTCCGCTTCCGGATCGTCTTCAAACGCTACAGACAGATGCTGGCCGATAAAACGGCTGAAGGCCTGGTGCAGGCGCTGCGTTTTCTGTACATCAAAGGAAAGCGTGGCGTAACGTTCGGCCAGATTTTCGCGCTCAGCGTGCAGCGCCTCAATGCGGCTTTCACGCGCCGCGCGGCCAAACAGCGGCAGCGTCGGGAAGCGCGAGTAGCGCCACTGGCGATCGGCAACTTTGACAACGACCGCTTTTTCCAGCTCTTCGGCGCTGAACACGCTGTCGTCAAACGACTGCGGATCGCCCTCAATGAGATACAAATCTTCCGGACAATCTTCAAGGCCGTCGAGCTGTTCGCGCACCAGCGACAGATCCGCCACCACAATGGCGTGACGAGACGGCCCATACAGTGCGGAGAAGTACGGCGCGTCTTCAAGGCTGACATCGTCATAGATCTCAGACAGCAGCACGCCGCCAAAGCGCTCGGCCAGCGCATTCAGGCGCGCGTCTTCCGCACCGCCCGGCTGGCTCAAACGTTCGATTTCATCATCTACCGTGTTTTTGCGTGCACCGACTTCATCACGCTCAACGGTTGCTTCGCGCTCGCGCTCCAGCATCTGCTGGAGGTATTCGGTGACGTCTGCGGCGCTTTCAAGTTCAGCCCCGCTCTGCTCACACAACTGGTTAAGGCCATTCTGGGCCGCCAGCCATACCGGCGCACGCTGGGTCAACAGGCGAACGCGCCCCTGAATTTGCTCATGCTCCTGGCGCAACGACATGCGCTGCTCGCTCGCTGCCGCCACGCTGTCCTGCAGCGTGACAATACGCTCTTCCAGCTCTGCGGCCAGCGCTTCCAGTTCATCTGGTTCAACGCTGCGTCCCTGACGTTTGCAGAACTCACCCAGCAGACGTTCCGCTTCCTGCTGCTCGCGCAGGCGCTGCTCCAGTTCATTAAGACGTGAACGCAGCCCCTGTGCCTGCTGCGCCTGGTGGCGCTGCTCGGACGCTTCGCGCAGCAAATCACGCGCAACATTCCAGGCTTCGCTACGGCTGACCGGGCCGTTAATCGCGCTGACCAACTGATAAGCCTGCTCAAACTGCGCGTGCGCAGCACGCGAAACGCTCATCTTCTGGTCAAGCGACAGCAGCTTTTCCGTCGCTTCCTGCTCTTTCGCCTGGAAGGTTTCCAGCCACTCGTCGGCGCTTTCCGCCGTCAAATCTGGCAAGTGGCACAGCTCGCGAGCGCGCTCAAGCGCCTGAAGCGCTTGTTGATACTGAATCGCGCGCGTTTGCTGCACGTCGAGCGCTTGCTGGTAATCAGCAAGCTGACTTTTCAGTTCATCCACCTCAAGCTCGGCGGACTCAGCACGGGCTTCGTTTTCTTCCTGCTGCTCCTGCGCTTCGGCAACCACTTCATTTTGCTCTTCAAGGCGCACCTGGAGTTCTTCAAGGTCTGCCTCGTAGCGCTCAATTTTCTCCTGCTGACGAAGTGCGGTCTGCACCAGGTTCAGGTGATCGCTTGCCGCCTGATAATCGGTTTCAAGATCGCCTTCAGAGCCTGCATGCTCTGCCAGTTCACGCGCCATTTCAACGTGCTTAAACTGCTCAGCGTTAAGCTGCTGGCGGCAGGTGTTTAATTCACGGCGCAATTCCAGCGCCTGATCGAGATGAATGCGCCGCTCGTTGGCATGGCGCATATAGTCCGCCGCCACGTAATCGGTCGCTTCAGAGATCAGATGCTTAAACAGGTCGCGGTCGGACTGAGTGACGCGGATGGCCTCAAGCGTCATGCGGTTTTCACGCAGAGCGGCTTCCATATCCTGGAACGCCTTACGCACGCCGCCGTTTTCCGGCAGCAGGTAGTCGCGCAGTGAACGGGTGATGGCGCTGGAAATCCCGCCGTAGAGCGAGGCTTCAATCAGTTTGTAGTATTTGCTGCGATCGGAGGCCGAGCGCAGGCGACGCGCCACCACGCCCAGGTCGAACATCAGCGAGTGATAGTCGGTGATGGAGTTAAACTGCTTAAACTGCACACCTTCGATGGCTTCAACTTTATCTTTAAGCTCATGCAGCGGCAGCACGCGCGCCTGGCGATCGCCCAGGGTTTCGGTCACCAGCTGTGTGGGCAGAATAGAAGTCGGCAGGCCCTGGATGGCAAACGGTTTGATATCGACCTTTCTGTCGCGACCGGCGACCTGTTGCAGGCGCACGCCCACCAGCACACGCTGGTGTCGCGAGTTTATGACGTCGAGCATCGAATAACACACGCCGGCCTTGAGCTTACCGTGCAGGCCTTTATCGCGTGAGCCGCTGGTGGCACCGGCTTCGGTGGTGTTACGAAAGTGCAGCAGCGTCAAATCAGGAATGAGCGCCGTGACAAAGGCCGCCATGGTGGTGGATTTGCCCGCGCCGTTACCACCCGAAAGCGTGGTCACCAGCTCATCAAGATCGAACGTGCGCGCGAAAAAGCCGTTCCAGTTAATCAGGGTCAGCGAGCGAAATTTACCGCGTTCAATCATGTTCATCCCCGGCGTTGTCATCGTCCTGACGAGTATCTTCGCTCTCGTCATCGTTCAGTTGCAGATGGTTTTCGACCGGCATGGCCTCACCGTCGCGAATCAGGCGCTTTTGCGCTTCGCGGGCATCATCACCGCTGCGCACGTCCGCACCAAAACGAAACACCGATTCGGTGATGCGAAACTTGCTGCTGTCGTGACCGGTAAACCAGATCATGCCAAGGCGGCGCAGACGCGCAAGCGAGGAGCGCATTTTCTCCTGCAATTTCTGGCGGTCAAGATCGGTACCGGTGGAGCGGTTATTCACAAGCTTCATCAGCTTGCTTTCATCGGCGAGCGTCAGAAGCTCGTCGTAAAGCTCCTGCTGAGTGAAAATCCCCTCATTGGCCAGACGTTCCGGGCTGAGGTAGAGATAGCAGAGGATTTTGCCGACCATCATATCGAGCTCGGAAAGTACCGAGCGCGGGATAATGGTGGTCGAGCGCGGGCGCAGATAGAAGAACCCTTCCGGCGCGCGGATAAGCTCCACGTTGTAGCGCCCGTAGAACTCTTCCAGCTGCTCCTGGAAATCCATTAAAAAGGCATGATTATCCAGCTCATCCAGCCCGATATGCTTACCGGCGCGCAGCTGACTGTCCAGCGCGGGGAAGAGTGGATTTACCAACGCTTGTGCCAGCTTCAGTGGCATTAATTGTTCAATATTTGTCAATGACATTCGCCTGTACTCTGGCTCCGTAATCATTAATCGGCTGCCACGACGCGGGCAGTCCAATAAAATCGGCTTCGGCAACGCCCAGGCGTACAGCCTGGTCGACGACGATGCGCGCGACATCAAAATGGCGGGCGCGAGGATACTGCGCCAGATATTCGCGCATCACAATCGTGAGGTCGAGTGGCGCATTTTGGGTTTTATAAACCGCCAGCGCGGCTTCAATCATCGCTGCCAGCTGCTCGCGGATTTCGTTAAACTCTTCAAACTCCAGCTCTGACGGCAATTCGCCGGTCACTTCTTCATCACGCAGCGACATCTCTTCGTCACGCATATCCAGCAGGCGATCGGCATTGGCGTAGGTCAATGCCCACGGCGCATCGAAGTAGTTTTGCACCGACTGGCGCAGGCGCTGGGCGAAGACGCGATTTTTATCCATATCGATAGCGGTACGGATAAATTTATGCACGTGGCGGTCATAGCCAATCCACAAATCGATAGCCTGCTGGCCCCAGCTGGTAATGCGGTCCAGCTTGCTCTGCAAATCAAACACCAGCCGGTCGATGAAATGCAGGTCATCCATGCCCATCGTCGCTTCCTGGATACGCAGCAGATTGGCCTGAAGTTTATCGCCTGCGGCTTCAAGCGTATCCTGCAGCTCACGCAGTGTACCGGAGGTTTCTGACAGCAGCAGTTCGCAACTGGAAATGGCGGCGCGCCAGTCTTTATTGAGCAGCGAGGCGATATCTTCTTTCACCTGGTGCTGCTGCTCGTCCATTACGCGCTGGGTCAAATCGATGCTGTCGAAAATCTCCGCAACCGAATATTTGAGCGGCGCGAATACGTGGCGATGCCAGTGAAATTCATCACCGCCCTCGGCGGCCGAATCTGCAGCACTTTTCAGTTCACCTGCCACCACCGACAGCTGCATAGACAGACGCAGCGTAGAAAATTCACGCTGGCGAATATAGTAGTCGGTAATGCCAATACCCAGCGGCGTCAGGCGATAAATGGCGTTGCCTTCGGTCAGTTCGCTGGTAAAGCGGTTAAACAGGCGCTGGCGCACCATATCGTTAATGGCGTTGTTGGCGCGCTGGGCAATAGTTTCACTGCTCTGTTCAAAAACGTCGCTGACATGGCGAAAGGCGTCAACCAGTTCACCTTCGGTCAGTTCACCATCCAGCCGCTCGCCGTTGAGCGTGGCGACAGCGAGCAAAAATGCCAGCCTTTCGCCCGGCAGCGAGATGGAGAAATCGTTTTTTCTGGCCCAGGCAACCAGTTCAGGTACTGTCTGGGAAAAATCACTCATAGCTTATCCCTGATTCTCCGGCTTTTGCGCAATCACATGAATATAACGCCCCATGCTTATCCAGGGCTCCTGTCGGCAGTATTGCGTTTCGAGCGCAAGAAGCTGGTCAAAGCAGTCGCGCTGCCGATGCTTTTCACGCAGATAATCATGGAACACACGAACCCCGGTTTTACTCTCAATACGCCAACCAATTTGCTCCAGCCAGCGATAAACCTGCTCCGGCGCTAAAGGATGATCGGGCGAAAGGGTGCGTTTTTTCTTTTTTTGCATCCCCTGCTGCACATAGTCGAAGTTTCCCGCCACCATGTTGTGCATCAGAAGACCGTTAGCATTGTAGAACATCAGCGACAGTGCGCCGCCGGGGGCCAGATATGACCACAGTGTTTCCAGCATAGCGCAGGGATCGGCAACCCATTCCAGCACCGCATGGAACAATATCAGATCAACCTGGCTTTCCAAATGCTCGCCAACATTCTGGGCGGAAGAATGTACAAAATGCATGTTCCCGCTCACACCTTTTTCATCCGCATTGAGTCGCGCACGCGCTACCATTTCCGCAGATAAATCACACAGCGTGACGCGATGGCCCAGCTCTGCAAGGCGACAAGCGTTGTGCCCTTCTCCGCCGCCTGCATCAAGAATGTGCAAACGGCGAGAGGCGCGTTGCGCCAGCAGCGGTTCCAGGTCTTGCCATAAAATGGCCTGACGCAATCGTCCTTTTGTCGTGCCGTAGATGTTGCGCGCAAATTTTTCGGCAATGTCGTCGAAATTGCGATCGTTCATCGCCTGAACTCCCTGAACACAAGCGCCCATGATGCAAAACCGCTATTTTGTCATACCCGAGGCGAGAATGAATCCTTCTGGTGTAATATCACGGGGATTTCTCCTCTGGATGGCTAAAAAAGGAACAAAGCACGATGCTTTTTATGCTTAAGAAATACGTTGGCGGCCTGCTGTTGCCACTGCCTTTTCTGTTGCTTCTGATGGGAGTTGCCATTGCTCTGCTGTGGTTTACCCGCTGGCAGAAAAGTGCCCGCACGCTGCTGACCTTAAGCTGGCTCACGCTGCTGCTCATTAGCCTGCAACCCGTAGCCGATAAAATGCTCAAACCCATTGAAGATAGTTACCCAACCTGGCGCGGCGGCGAGAAGGTCAATTACATCGTGGTGCTCGGCGGTGGCTATACCTGGAACCCGGACTGGGCACCCAGTTCTAACCTGACTAACAATAGTCTGCCACGCGTCACCGAAGGCGTACGCCTGTGGCTTGCTAACCCCGGTGCAAAAATGATTTTTACCGGTGCGGCCGCACCCACAAACCCGGTGAGCACCGCAGAAGCAGGCGCACGCGTCGCGCAAAGCCTTGGCGTGCCGCGTGCGGATATCATTACGCTGGATAATGCCAAAGACACCGAAGAAGAAGCCGCCGCTGTGGCAAAAACACTCGGTCAGCAACCGTTCCTTCTGGTAACGTCCGCTTCGCACCTCCCAAGAGCGATGGTTTTTTTCCAGCAGCAGGGCTTGCAGCCGATTCCCGCCCCAGCGAACCAGTTGGCTATCACCTCGCCGCTGCAAACCTTTGAGCGAGTCATTCCGTCACCGCTCTGGCTGCAGCACAGCGAGCGAGTGGTCTATGAAACGCTGGGGAGAATCTGGCAGAAAATGAAGGGCTCGGCCTCACAGCCAGGGGAGTAACGCCTTCGCGGCAGCGTCAAACGCGGGCCGGTTCATGCGCCCGCAGCTTACCAGCCGCGCGATTTCACTCCACAGCACATACAACCAGCGCCGCCACATGAACGACTCGGCCACCGGTGCGCGCTGGAGATAGTGCCATAGCAGACTTTCCGGTAGCCCCTGCTCCTGCAAACGGAACAGTTCATATTCCCGAGGCGCCCAGAGAATCGCACCTGGATTGACTATTGCCGTCAGCTGATCGCTGCGCGCATCTTTAAGCATGCTGCGCAGCGTAAAGTTGCCATGTACCAGCACGCAGCCATCGCTGAAATTATCAAACAATTGCGGCAGCGCTTCGCGAGTGCGAAAAAGGATGCGCTTATCCTGCATGCTCAGTCCGCTGCTCTGAAACTGATTGAGCGTGCTCCATAACACCTCGACACGCTGGCGATACCAGTCGGACCACAGGTTTTCCTGCGTGCTGTCAACATCACCCACGCAGCCATGGCTGTCCACCCGGTGCCAGCTCAAAAGCGCTTCAACAATCTCGTCCTTAAGCTGCTCCCAGAGCTGCGGCGTACGCGTGGGGGCCTCAACCGACACTCCGCGCAGCCGCTCAATAAGCAGCACGTCCGGCGCGGCACTATTATCATGCGTAACCACACCGTAAACGACCGGCACTCGTACTGTTGCATGACGCGCCAGTAACGACATTTTCCAGGCGATGCGAGCAGCAAGATCCGGTGAGGTGTAGCATTTTGCTAACAGCGGCATCGGCTGCCCCCGCTCGTCGTACAGCGACCACAATGAGTTTTCCGGTGTCTTGCTGATGCACTCCATCCGGCTCAATGGCT
Source organism: Enterobacteriaceae bacterium 4M9 (assembly GCA_010092695.1). Taxonomy (GTDB): domain Bacteria; phylum Pseudomonadota; class Gammaproteobacteria; order Enterobacterales; family Enterobacteriaceae; genus Tenebrionibacter. Next base: position 3,311,058 of record JAADJJ010000001.1, read on the forward strand.
CGCCCAGCAAATGGCTCAGTTCAGCACGCAGTCGCTCCATTCGCACTATCCCTCATGAAAAACCTGCCTTTATGATGTGCCTGCCTCTGACGAATGTCACCAGGCAAGATCAAAAGCGAGGCGCCTTCGCAAGAAATAGCCATAAATCGTCTGACGATATCCTGTAGCAATAAGGGCAAGCGATGGTTCCGGTTACGTGATATCAGTGCGCGTTAAGGACGTCGGTACTCAAGGAGATATGGCAAGAAAGAACGATTTACTTTCAGCAAAAATGGCAGAGAGAGCGGCTGCTCTCTCTGGAAAGACTACTTAACGCATTTCCGCGCGCACGCGCTCAAGATCTTCAGGCGTATCGACGCCGGTACCGGGAACCTGCTTTGCCACATCTACGTGGATTTTTTCGCCGTACCACAGCACGCGCAGCTGTTCGAGCATTTCAATGCGCTCAAGCGGGCTTGGCGCCCAACTTACGTAGCGGCGGATAAAACCCGCACGATAGCCATAAATGCCGATGTGGCGCAGCAGCGTGTCACCGATATTGTCGCGGGATTGAGCAAATCTGTCGCGATCCCACGGGATAGTGGCGCGAGAAAAATAGAGCGCATAGCCCTGCGCGTCGCGAACGACTTTCACAGCATTGGGATTAAAAGCCTCCTGCGCATCGTGAATGGGTACTGCCAGCGTCGCCATACCGGCACTGCTGGCAACCAGGTTTTCGGCAACCTGACGCACGATAACCGGCGGGATCGTGGGCTCGTCACCCTGAATGTTAACGATTGGCGTATCGTCCGCAAAGCCGCACTTCTCCACCACTTCAGCCAGCCGCTCAGTGCCAGACTGATGATCCGCGCGCGTCATGCATACTTCGCCGCCAGCGGCCTCTACCGCACGTGCCACATCGTCATGATCCGTTGCCACGATAATACGTGAAGCACCAGCCTCGCGGGCGCGCTCCAGCACGTGAACAATCATCGGCTTGCCGTTAATGTCTTTGAGCGGCTTACCAGGCAGGCGTGTGGACGCGTAACGCGCAGGGATAATGGCAACAAAACTCATGGTTTGCTCTCTTCAACGCTAAGTGAACGCGCTTCATTTTCCAGTAATACCGGAATGCCATCGCGTAACGGGAAAGCCAGCGCGTCAGACTTACAAATGAGTTCTTGCGTCTCTTTGTTGAACCAGAGTTTCCCGTTGCAAACCGGGCAGGCGATAATTTCAAGCAAGCGGTGATCCATAATTCCTCCAGAATGGACCGGGGAGCGAGAGGCGCTCAGAATAACACAGAGCCGCCGGGGATTTCCCGGTGTTTGCCCCAGCACTGGGCCAGAAAATCAGGCAGGGATGTAAAGCGAATCTCACGCGCGCCCTGCCAGCGCGCAAAGTCATCCAGCGCCGTGCCAAGCCCGGTGGCAAGACCTGTACCCGGCTTTATCTCTTCTTCGAGCCAGAGATTAATGACCTCAAGATAGCCCGCCTTGCGGTGGATTTTGGCATCCATTCGCCCGACCAGCGCGCCGCGATGCAGTAATGGCAGCACAAAATAGCCGTACTGGCGCTTTAGCGCTGGCGTGTAACACTCCAGCCGATAGCGGAAATCAAAAAACTGCTCAGCGCGTTTTCTGTCCCAGACCACCGGATCAAATGGCGACAGCACCGTGCTGTGCGTGGCACTCAGCGTACCTGCCTGTGCCCGTGCCAGCAGCGGCTCAAGCGAACGATGTAGCCACATGGCACCAAGCCGCTCCACTTCCACAGCCATAATTTCCCCCTGCTCCTGCCACTGCGCCAGCAGCGGTGCCAGTGCAACGTTGCGCAGGCGGTAGTAATCGGCAAGCCAGGCCGGTAAAAACACCCCCAGACTGCGCGCGCTGTTGAGTAACATCTGGCGCTGTGCTTCCTCGCGTGATGGCAAATCGCGGACGTCGTCCCACTGCGGCTGCACGCGCTCGGTAAGATCGTAGATACGCTGGAAGTTATGACGAGCCTTAACCATCAGCTTGCCCGCCGTGAACAGGCCTTCGAGATGGCGCTTGTGCGGCTTCCACTCCCACCAGCCTCCCGCCCCTTTACGCGGATGCTCAAAATCCGCAGACCGCACCGGTCCGTTGAGACGCACGTGCTCAAGCAGCTGTGCAATGTCCTGCTCATGCTCCTGCATCCAGGCAGTACGATATTTCCAGCCCATATTTTCGGGTTGCAGCATGTTATGGCGCACCAGGCCAAAATCATCACGTGGCAAAAAGCAGGCTTCATGCGCCCAGTACTCAAAAATATCACCGCGCGCCAGCGCTTCCTCCAGCCAGAGCTGAGGGTAGTCACCAAGACGGCTGAACAACACAAGATAAGGGCTGCGCGCCACCACGTTAATGGTGTCGATTTGCAGCAAAGACATGCGGGAAATAGCGGCCGGTACATCCTGCTCACGCGCTCGGCGGCGCGGTTTTTGCAGCAGCCCCTGGGCTGCGAGATGAAGATGGCGGGCAGCGCGCAGTGAGAGTTGAGGAATGGGCACAGCATCTCCTGAAGGCCGATGCGCGGTCGGCCAGCAAGACGATAAGAAGCTGCGCCTTAGCGCGTCAGCGCAATGATTTCGGTGAGCAGATTTTCTGCCTGCGGGCCGTGCATATCAGCCTCAACCGGGAGATACCACCAGTTTTCACGGGCAAAACTGCGGCATTTCACCGCATCTTTCTCGGTCATCAATAGCGTTTGACCCGGCTGGTAATAGCCAACAACCTGCGCCTCGCTCAACGCCTGGTGATCGGCTAACGCGACAGTTTTCTCAGGCGTCAGTCCGCACTCATCAAGCGTGGCGAAAAAACGTGGCGGATGACCAATACCGGCCATGGCGACCACATGCGTAAGTTCAGCAACCGCACACTTTTCACCGCTCAATAGATTGACGGCAAGGCCCGGGCGCAAACGCATCGCGATTTCACCAGCCCTGGCAACGCCGCCGGTGGCAATTACTGCATCAACGGTTTTCAATCGTCCGGCACGTTCGCGCATGGGACCTGCGGGCAGCCACCAGCCGTTGCCAAAGCGGCGCACGCCATCAACCACCACGATTTCTTTATCACGCGCCAGCGCATAATGCTGCAAGCCATCATCGGTAATCACTACCTGCACATCATGAGCGGCAAGTAACGCCTGTACCGCTGCACTGCGCACCGGGGCAACAGCCACAGGCGCGCCAGTGCGCTGATAAATCAACACCGGCTCATCACCTGCCTGTGCAGTGCTTGTCGCACCATTGAGCACCAGCGGATAACGCTCTGCCTTACCACCATAACCGCGCGAGACCACGCCCACACGAATGCCACGTCGAGTCAGCTGTTCAACCAGCCAGACGACGACCGGCGTTTTACCATTGCCGCCAGCGGTCAGGTTGCCCACCACTACCACCGGCACTGGCGCACGCCAGGCCTTACGCAGGCCCAGCCTATAACTCAGGCGAATAGCGCCGCTCACCAGGCCATACAGCCAGGAAAGCGGCAGCAACAGCCGCCAGAGTGCAGACTGACCAGACCAGATGCGTTCAATCATGCGCCGAACTGCATCTTATGTAGCTGGGCGTAAACACCCTTTTGCTCCAGCAGAGCGCTGTGCGTGCCGCGCTCAACAATATTGCCGTCTTCCACCACCACGATTTCATCTGCCTGTTCAATGGTAGACAGACGGTGAGCAATCACCAGCGAAGTACGGTTTTTCTGTAGTTCGTCGAGGGCGGCCTGAATCGCGCGCTCAGATTCGGTATCCAGCGCCGAGGTTGCTTCATCAAGAATCAGAATGGGGCTGTCGCGCAGCAGCGCACGTGCAATCGCAATACGCTGGCGCTGGCCACCTGACAGCAGAACACCGTTTTCACCAATCACGGTATCCAGCCCGTTATCCATCTTGCTGATGAAGTCCGTGGCGTACGCCATCTGTGAGGCCTTCTCCACATCTTCACGCGTGTACTGTTCAGTACGGGCGTAAGCGATATTGTTGGCAATGGTGTCGTTAAATAAATGCACGTTTTGCGACACCAGCGCCACCTGGCCACGCAGGGATGCCAGCGTGTATTCACGAATATCGTGGCCATCCATCAGGATTTGGCCTTCATCGATATCATAAAAACGGGTAATCAAACTGGCGATAGTTGATTTACCGGAGCCAGAACGCCCCACCAACGCTACCGTTTTACCTGCTGGAATGGTGAGGTTGATGTTGCGCAGTGCCGGCACGTCACGACCCGGATAGGTGAAAGTGACGTTGCGAAACTCAATATCGCCCTGAGCGCGTTTGATTTCACGGCTACCGCTGTCTTTTTCCTGCTCGGTATCCAGAATGGAGAACAATGTCTGGCAAGCGGCCATCCCGCGCTGGAACTGGGCGTTAACGTTTGTTAGCGATTTCAGCGGGCGCATCAGCGCAATCATGGAGGAGAAAACGACGGTGATAGTCCCCGCCGTCAGGTTTTCCATCACGCTCGGGAAGCTTGCCGCATACAGCACAAAGGCCAGCGCCAGAGAAGCAATCAGCTGAATAATCGGGTCAGAAATCGACGACGCGGAGACCAGTTTCATGCCCTGCAGACGCATGCGGTTACTGACTTTGTTAAAGCGCTCGGCTTCAACCTGCTGGCCGCCAAAAATCAGTACTTCTTTATGCCCTTTCAGCATCTGTTCCGCACTGGTTGTGACCTGCCCCATTGCGTTTTGCATGTTCTTACTGATGTTGCGAAAACGCTTAGAAACAACACGGATGGCAAAGGACACAATCGGTGCCAGCACAATCAGGATCAGAGAAAGCTGCCAGCTGTAATAAAACATCATAATAAACAGGCCGATGATGGATGCCCCTTCGCGCACGACTGTAATCAGTGCACTTGAAGAGGAAGAGGCCACCTGCTCGGAGTCATAGGTAATACGCGAGAGCAGCGTACCGGTTGACTGTTTATCAAAGAAGGCGACCGGCATTCCCATCATGTGGCTAAACAGGCGGCGACGAATGGTCATGACCACCTTGCCAGACACCCAGGAGATGCAGTAGCTGGATACAAAGCTTGTGATGCCACGCAGAATCATCAGACCGATGACCACCAGCGGCATCCAAATGAGTACAGAACGGTCCGTCTTGCCAAAGCCGTCATCCAGTAACGGTTTAAGTAGCGATAGCATAAAGGTATCGCTGGCTGCGTTGAGGATTAAGGCAACCCCAGCCACAATCAGACCCAGCTTGAACGGTGCAATTACCGGCCAGAGACGGCGGAAGGTCTGCCAGGTGGAGAGATCTTTATCATTGTGCATTGTCGAACCAACTAAAGTTGAAATAGCCGCATATTCTACCTGTTAACGGGGATGACGCCAAACCACTGATGATACCAGCGCGGTAAAATCTGTTCTCTGAAGCTCTGAACCTGCGGCTCACCTTCGCCAAAACGCACGGTGAGCTGACCATGGCGGGCCGTGTCGTACCAGCGGATGTGCCGCTCGCGGTAGCGCCTGAGGATAACCGTTGACGGTAAATGCCAGGCGCTGTAGCGCGCAACCGACGCCAGCGCCAGAGAGGGTGACACCTGGCGCAACAGCAAAGGCGACGACGAGGTTCGGCTGCCGTGATGCGGGACCTGCAAAACATCTGCCTGTAAAAGTGCGCGCTGGCTGCGCACCATAGCCAGTTCTGCCGATGCCTCCAGGTCGCCTGTGAGCAATACGCTGTGGTGGCCGTCGTCAATCTTCACCACACAGGAGCGGTTGTTGCCCACGCCCTGCCAGCCGCGCGGCGGCCAGTGCACAGAAAACTGTAGCCCTTGCCAGCGCCAGTGCATTCCCTGCCAGCACGGTACGTGCCCTTCCTCACCTGACGGACTTTGCACCTCCATCAAAGGCCAGGCGTTTTGCAGGCTTTTTAGCCCACCGCGATGATCGAGATGCTCATGGCTCAGCACCAGCCGCTCAGGCGTTAAGTGGTGCCAGCGCAACCAGGGAATAATGGTCTGTTTGCCGCTATCACCGCCCTGCCAGGCGGCACCACTGTCATATAAAATAGCGCGCTGGTTACGCTCAACCACCAGCGCCAGACCGTGGCCGATATCAAGCATATGCAACGCCCATCCAGCGGGCGGCTTCTCGCGCCAGAAGGGATAAAACATGGCAACAGCCAGCACCACGACACAAGCGCCCCACGTCAGAACGCTTCGAAAACGCCATACAATCAGCAGCAGCCAGGGAGCCAGGCTCAGCCAAAGATAGCGCTCATCCAGTGCCAGCCAACCGTCCGGCAACGCGCGCAGATAAGCAAACACCCACTCCAGCGACATATCTGCCAGCGTCAGCAATGAGCGTGCAACATCAGCAAACGGCGTCAGCATCATTGCCAACAGAATCAACGGTACGGTGATAAAGGTCACTGCCGGCACTGCCACCAGGTTCGCCAGCCAGTTACTGAGACTGGTGCCGTGAAAAATGGCCACCTGCATTGGCAGTAACAGTAGCATCATCCCCGCCTGGAGATGCGCCAGAGACAGAACCTGTTTCACGCCAATGGGCAGCTTCTTTTTGGTAAACGGCAACCACTGGTACCAGAACAGCAGTCCCGCCACGGCAGATATTGAAAGCAAAAAGCTGTCAGAGAGCAACGCCAGCGGTTCAGCAAACAACATCACCGCCACACACGTGAGCCATATTTGCCAGCCGCTAACGCGCATTCCGCTCAGCCGTAGCGCACCTAAAACCAGCATAGAAAGCATTGTGCGTACCGCAGGTGGTTGCGCGCCAGCAAGCCAGGTATAAACCACGGCCATCAGTAATCCACCGCATAGCGGCAGGCGCCAGCCGATATAGCGAGCGGGTAACATGCGTTGTGCAAGGCGCACCAGCAGCCAACCCACTGCGCCAGACAACCCGATATGCAGACCGGAAATCGCCATTAAATGTGCCGTGCCGGTGTTTTTTAGTAACTCCCTGTCTGCTTCACTCAGTCCCATCCGCTCACCAAAGCCAAGTGCCAACAGCACGCCTTGCCAGGGCAAAGACTGACTTTGCTCAGTGATGCGCGTAATAAAGCGGCTACGTAAGTCGCACCGTGTTGATATGGGCTGTGCACTGATAATATTGCCGCGCAACGTCATCTGCTGTGCCAGCGCATAGCGCTGTGCATCAAAACCACCGCGGTTAAGCCTGCCGTGCACGGGCGTTAAACGCAGCGTCATGCGCCAACGCTGCCCGGAACACGCAGGTTTTGAAAGTGCCGCCTGATAAACCCTGACGCCAGGCTGTGGAAACAACCAACGCCCGTCGATACGCTGAAGACGTAATTCGCTGACCTTATCATCAGTTGTCGCGCTGATAACCACATCCGCATTCACTGTGCGACTACCCAGCACTTGTACCGGCCATAGCGCCTGCTTTGCCGCCAAAAGCCCCCAGCACAGCATCCACAACGTGAGCGCAATGTAGCGGCATTCGCGCTTTGCTGGCACGGATGCCAACGCGGCGGTCACCATCAGCAGACCGATAACACCTGCAGACGGGAGCTTACTCAGCCACAGTAACGGCAGCATGCCTGCTATTACGCTCAAACACAGCCCTGTTAAAGACACCATGTTGCCTCCCTGTTTCAGGCAGTCTGCGTTTTCCTTGTTTTCTCTGCACTACCGTCATGCGCAAACAGCGAGCGCGGTTCAGAAAAAGCGCTCGTACTTACTTTGCTTACCCTCACATTCTGAAGCGGGCTTCAGAAACGCCGTTACCGGTGGACATGAAAATGCTGGCTGTGGCTGTGGCTGTGGCTGTGGCTGTGGCTGTGGCTGTGGCTGTGGCTGTGGCTGTGGCTGTGGCTGTGGCTGTGGCTGTGGCTGTGGCTGTGGCTGTGGCTGTGGCTGTGGCTGTGGCTGTGGCTGTGGCTGTGGCTGTGGCTGTGGCTGTGGCTGTGGCTGTGGCTGTGGCTGTGGCTGTGGCTGTGGCTGTGGCTGAACATCGTAACGCGGATTTTGCGCCTTTCGTCAACCGTGGCGTGCGCCGAATGCCGTTTTACAGGCAATAAAAAAGGCGCCCTGAGGCACCCTTTTTTCTTAAACCAATGGCTTAAGAGTAGATATTTGCACGGTCGCGCAACTCTTTACCCGGTTTAAAGTGGGGAACGTATTTACCTTCCAGTTCCACTTTATCGCCAGTTTTCGGGTTACGGCCCACGCGCGGCGCGCGATAGTGTAAGGAGAAACTGCCAAATCCCCTGATTTCAATGCGCTCACCCTGGGCAAGCGTAGAGGCCATATGCTCCAGCATCTCTTTCACCGCATCCTCAACGGTCCGGGCGGGAATGTGAGAGTGCTGGCTGGCAAGTCTTTCGATCAATTCTGACTTGGTCATGAATCCTCCAGTTTCCATTCAGGAAATGTGTTTATCACTATCGAACAAGGGCGGCCGCAGCCGCCCTTCGTAATGCGCCAGGTAGAGATTACTCGCCTTTCGCTGCTTTGAACGCTTCAGCCATTGCGTTGGAGAAGTTGCCTTCTTCCTGCTTGTTGTTCACAGAAGCGATAGCGTCTTTCTCGTCAGCTTCGTCTTTAGCACGAACAGACAGGCTGATTGCGCGGTTTTTGCGATCAACGCCAGTGAACTTAGCTTCAACTTCATCGCCAACGCTCAGAACCTGAGTCGCGTCTTCGATGCGGTCGCGAGAAGCTTCAGAAGCGCGCAGGTAACCTTCAACGCCGTCTGCTAATTCAACTGTAGCACCTTTCGCATCAACTGCAGTGACTTTACCGGTCACGATTACGCCTTTCTTGTTCAGCGCAACCCAGTTGTTGAACGGATCTTCAGCCAGCTGCTTAACGCCCAGGGAGATGCGCTCACGCTCTGCGTCAACCTGCAGTACCACTGCCGCGATTTCATCACCTTTCTTGTACTCGCGAACGGCTTCTTCGCCAGCCACGTTCCAGGAGATGTCGGACAGGTGAACCAGACCGTCGATGCCACCGTCCAGGCCGATGAAGATACCGAAGTCAGTGATTGACTTGATTTTACCTTCAACGCGATCGCCTTTGTTGTGGGTTTCAGCAAACTGCTGCCACGGGTTGGATTTGCACTGCTTCAGACCCAGGGAGATACGACGACGTTCTTCGTCGATGTCCAGAACCATCACTTCCACTACATCGCCAACGTTAACAACTTTGGACGGGTGGATGTTTTTGTTGGTCCAGTCCATTTCGGAAACGTGCACCAGGCCTTCAACGCCTTCTTCGATTTCAACGAAGCAGCCGTAGTCGGTCAGGTTGGTCACGCGGCCAGTCAGACGAGTACCTTCCGGGTAGCGCTTAGCGATAGCGACCCACGGATCTTCGCCCAGCTGCTTCAGACCCAGAGAAACACGGGTACGCTCGCGGTCGAATTTCAGCACTTTAACAGTGATTTCGTCGCCAACGTTCACGATTTCGCTCGGATGCTTAACGCGTTTCCAGGCCATGTCAGTGATGTGCAGCAGGCCGTCTACGCCGCCCAGATCCACGAATGCACCGTAGTCAGTGAGGTTCTTAACGATACCTTTAACTTCCATGCCTTCCTGCAGGTTTTCGAGCAGCTGATCGCGCTCTGCACTGTTCTCAGATTCGATAACAGCACGGCGAGAAACAACAACGTTGTTACGCTTCTGGTCGAGCTTGATTACTTTGAATTCCAGCTCTTTGCCTTCCAGGTGCAGGGTGTCGCGAACCGGACGCACGTCTACCAGAGAACCCGGCAGGAACGCACGAATACCGTTCAGCTCAACAGTGAAGCCGCCCTTGACTTTGCCGTTGATAACACCAGTAACAGTTTCAGCGTCTTCGTAAGCTTTTTCCAGCGTGATCCATGCTTCGTGACGTTTAGCTTTCTCACGTGACAGCAGGGTTTCACCGAAGCCGTCTTCTACTGCATCCAGAGCAACGTCAACTTCGTCACCAACCTGGATTTCCAGTTCGCCGGCTGCGTTTTTGAACTGCTCTGCAGGGATTGCAGATTCAGATTTCAGACCCGCATCAACCAGAACGATGTCTTTGTCGATAGCAACAACAACACCACGAACGATGGAACCCGGACGGGTTTCGATTTCTTTCAGGGACTCTTCAAAGAGTTGAGCAAAAGATTCAGTCATATTGATAATCTTCAGGATTCTTCAATTTAACGTCCACCTGGCTTCATGCCGGATGGGGTTGTTTCACATGCCTGCTTACAATCCATTGCAGCAGGGGGTACTACTCATAAAGTAAGCCCGAGGGCCTGTGCCCCCGGGCTCGCAAATTCATTATTTAGCCGAGCGCCAGCCTTTCACGGGCATAGTGTAACGCTTTTTCAATGACTTGCTCAATGCTCATACTGGTTGAATCCAGAATTAGTGCATCATGAGCTGCCACCAGCGGCGCTACAGGCCGGTTACGATCGCGCTCGTCACGCTCTTTTATCTCGGCTAAAAGGCGCTCAAAGTTAACACTTATGCCCTTTTCCTGCAACTGTAGCATACGCCGATGCGCACGCTCTTCAGAAGTGGCGTCAAGGAAGATTTTCACTGGTGCATCAGGGAATACCACTGTGCCCATATCGCGACCATCGGCAATCAGACCAGGCGCTTCGCGAAAGTTGCGCTGGCGGCGCAGCAGCGCCTCGCGCACGCGCGGAAAGGCGGCAACCTGCGAGGCAGCATTTGCCACGTCCTGGGTGCGGATTTCGCCGCTGACATCTTCCCCTTCAAGGATGACTTCAAGCTCGCCATCGCGGGCAACAAAACGCACATCAAGGTGAGCGGCAAGCGGTGCCAGCGCATCTTCCGAATCCAGATTGACCTGATGATGCAGCGCGGCCAGCGCCAGCACGCGATAAATCGCACCAGAGTCCAGCAGATGCCACTGTAGCGCCTCGGCCAACGCCTTGCACAGTGTGCCTTTACCTGCACCGCCGGGGCCATCCACCGTAATCACCGGAACGGATGCTGTTGTCATCGTCTTCTCCTTAATACCTTTCAGGCAAGCGACTTCCCTGGAGGGTAGCCATAAACGCCGCGCATTATACGCCGCAACGCCGACAACCGTTACTGTTCAGTGAAAATATCCGCATGGTGGAATAAGTGTAGGTGACCCACGCCGTGAAGCGTGTAAGGAAGCGTCAGGAAAGCGGCGCGCCTTTTACTTCAGGCGCGCCGCAAAACGTATCAGGCAGAGGTCGAAATGCGCGCCAGCTGCTCAAAATAATCCGGGAAGGTTTTTGCGGTGCATTTTGGGTCGAGAATGGTGACCGGCGTATCGGACAGTGCCACCAGCGAGAAGCACATTGCCATACGGTGATCGTTGTAGGTACCGATTTGCGCGTGAGTCAGGTGCGCAGGCGGCGTCACGCGAATGTAATCATGCCCTTCTTCCACCTCTGCGCCCACTTTACGCAGTTCGGTCGCCATCGCAAACAGACGGTCGGTTTCTTTCACGCGCCAGTTATAGATGTTGCGAAGCGTGGTGGTGCCTTTGGCAAACAGCGCGGTAGTGGCAATAGTCATCGCCGCATCCGGGATATGGTTCATATCCATATCAATCGCGTTTAGCTCACCGCGAGTGCAGGCAATAAAATCGTCACCCCAGGTCACGGTCGCGCCCATTTTCTCCAGTACGTCGGCAAAGCGAATATCGCCCTGCACGCTGTTGCGGCCAATGCCAGTAACTTTCACCGTGCCACCTTTGATGGCCGCCGCCGCGAGGAAATAGGATGCCGATGACGCATCGCCTTCGACCAGGTAATCACCCGGTGAACGATACTGCTGGTTGCCGCGTACCACAAAGCGCTGGTACGCGTGGTTTTCTACCGCTACACCAAAGGTCTTCATCAGGTGCAGCGTGATGTCAATGTACGGCTTCGAGACCAGTTCACCCTTAATCGCAATCACGGTGTCTTGCGCTGCCAGCGGCGCAGTCATCAATAGTGCCGTCAGGAACTGGCTGGAAACGCTGCCGTCTACCTCAACGTTGCCACCGCAAAAGCCACCACGCAGGCGCAGCGGCGGATAATTTTCCTGTTCCAGGTAATCAATTTGCGCGCCACCCTGGCGCAGTGCGTCCACCAGGTGGCCGATGGGGCGCTCCTTCATGCGGGGCTCGCCGGTGAGCACAATATTGTTGTGTCCCAGGCACAGTGCCGCTGCCAGCGGGCGCATGGCGGTGCCAGCGTTACCTAAAAACAGTTCCAGCTCGCCGCTCGCCGCAAGCGTACCGCCCACGCCGGTCACTTCACAGCGAGTACGGTCGCCAGACAGTGTATAGCTCACGCCGAGCGCCTTTAGCGCATTAAGCATATGGCGCACGTCGTCGCTGTCGAGCAGGTTGGTCAGCACTGTGGTGCCGTGGGCCAGGGCTGCTAACAATAGCGCACGGTTGGAAACGCTTTTGGAACCAGGGAGATTGATAGTGCCGTCAACACGGGCGACAGGTTGAATAGTCAGGGATTCCTGCATGTAACAAAAGTCTCGCTAAAACGGGGAAGACCCGCGCCCTGCGGCGCGGGAAGAAAACAGTGATTAACCGTGGCGGCGTTCAAAATCGACCATAAAATCGGTCAACGCCTGCACGCCTTCAAGCGGCATGGCGTTATAAATAGACGCGCGCATACCCCCCACCACACGGTGGCCTTTCAGCGCATGCAACCCGGCGGCGAACGACTCCTCAAGGAAGACTTTATCGAGGTTGCTGTCGGCTAACTGGAACGGCACGTTCATGCGCGAACGGTTAGCACTCGCCACATCATTGCGATAGAAGTCGCTGCGATCGATGGTGCCGTACAGCAGGTCCGCTTTCTGTTGATTAACTTTATCCATTGCGGCCACGCCGCCGTTCTGTTTGAGCCACTTGAACACCAGCCCTGCCAGATACCAGGCAAAAGTCGGCGGCGTGTTGAACATGGAGTCGTTATCGTTAAGGACGGTGTAATCGAGGATGGATGGACACGCCTTGCTTGCTTTGCCGAGCAGGTCGTCACGCACGATAACCAGCGTCAGGCCCGCCGGGCCGATATTTTTCTGGGCGCCAGCGTAGATAACACCAAAGCGGCTGACGTCAATGGGGCTTGACAGAATGGTGGACGAGAAATCGGCGGTGACGATAACGTCTTTGCCAAACTCCGGCGTTTCATCAATAGCAATGCCATCAATGGTTTCGTTCGGGCAGTAGTGCAAAAACGCCGCGTTGTCAGAAAGTTGCCAGTCGCGCATTGGCTTGAGCGCGCGCTTACCGTCAACGGTAATTTTGGCGTCGATAACGTTAGGCGTCAGGTATTTTTTTGCTTCCTTAACTGCGCTTGCCGCCCAGTAGCCCCCATCGACATAATCTGCGGTGGTTTTATCACCCAGCAGGTTCAACGGCAGCGCCGAGAACTGGCCGCGACCACCGCCGTGGCAAAACAGCACCCGGTAATTAGCCGGAATATGCATCAGGTCGCGCAGGTCGCGCTCCGCCTCTTCTGCCACCTGAATAAATTCTTTACCACGGTGGCTAATTTCCATAACGGACGTTCCCAGACCGTGCCAGTCGCGCAATTCCT